>CAVZSD010000023.1:0-185549 GCA_963777615.1 uncultured Bacteroidota bacterium
ATTTCTTTACTTAGTCTTCCTCGATACTTTAAAACTGACATTAACTCCATTCCATTTGAAACTTCTTATTTAAATGCTAATAAAGAACTTGTTTCCGAACTATCAAAAGTAATAAACAATGAAAACATTTTAAATGTCGGGATTGTTTGGGCTGGAAATTCTAACCATACTAATGATAAGAATCGTTCTTGCTCATTGGAAAATTTTAAGAGCATTTTTGATTTAAGAGGAGTGCGGTATTTTTCATTACAGAAGGGTAAAGCTATAAATCAATTAAGGCAACAGAAATTACCAGTTATAGACCTTGACAGCAAAGGGCTTGAAACATTTGCTCATACAGCAGCAATAATTGAAAATCTTGATTTGATTATATCGGTTGATACTTCTGTTGCACATCTTGCCGGCGCAATGGGAAAACATGTTTGGCTTCTTTTGCCTTTTCTGCCGGATTGGAGATGGATGTTAAATAGAAATGATACGCCTTGGTACCCAACTATGAAATTATTCCGGCAAAAAACAGCGGGTGATTGGAAGGGTGTTTTTAATGAAGTTATTTTCGAATTACAAAAATTAATTAATTCAAAGTATACAAAAGAAAATCAGAAGACTGTAGTTTCATCAAATGCAGATTTCAATAATTCAAACAATCAGCAATTCAACGATTACCAGTCAAATCTAAATCCACAAATAGATGAAATAAGAAATCACAATAAATCTTCGAAACAAATTTATCTTGGACTTTCTTCAGGAGAGAATTTTGGATGGGGTGTTTGCAGTAAATATTTAAGGAAAGAACTTCCAAAATTTTGCGGTACAGAAAATATTGATCAAAATTATCCTGTTGAAAAGAAAGTTCCCGGAATCTTATTTAATGCTTTAACAGATATAAATCTTAATCCGCTTTTCCCTCACAGGGCTGATATCAATATTGGTTATACGTTTTTTGAAAATTCACTTACTGAAAAATCAATTGAGAATGCTAAAAAATATGATTTGATATTTGCGGGTTCTTCATGGTGTAAAAATAAAATGCTTGAGTCTGGGATTTATAATACCGATATACTAATTCAGGGTATTGATCCTGAATTATTCCATTATATTGAACCGAAGCATGAAGACAGCCCATTCATTATTTTTTCTGGTGGAAAGTTTGAGCTTCGCAAGGGGCAGGATTTAGTTCTAAAGGCAATTAAAATTCTTCAAACTAAATACAAAAACATTTTGCTAATCAATTCATGGTATAATTATTTCCAGTTTTCTACCGAGACTATGAAAGATTCAAAACATATAAATTTTGAATTGATAAATGGTTCATGGGAAGAGCAAATGAACCATATTTATAAAATCAATGGTTTGGATCCATCTAAAATAATTACTCTTCCTATTATCCCGCATGAAAAGCTACTGGAACTATATGCAAAAACAGATATCGGTTTATTTCCAAATAGATGCGAAGGAGGTACCAATCTTGTTTTAATGGAATACATGGCGAGCGGAAGGCCGGTTATTGCTTCATATTCATCCGGCCATACTGACATTATTAACAACGAAAATTCTTTAATGCTCACTGATTTAAAAGAATTTAATCTTTATAAAAACGAAAAACTTTATGCTGAATGGGAAGAAGCAAGCATTGATGAAATTGTTGCAGCTGTAGAATTTGCTTACTGGAATAGAGATAGTATAAAAAAAATTGGAAGAAATGCTGGAGAATATATGAAATATTATACATGGACAGATACAGCAAAAAATCTTCTTGCATCAATCGAGTTAAAATTAAATAAACCTGTAATTAAATAGTAATTATTAAGTAGAATAACCTTCAGTAGAATTGTTAAGGAATGCATAGTTTATGAAAGTACTATTTGTCATACCTCATTATTTTAAGCCTCTTGCCGACAAAAGTCGATATGCAAGCCATTCAGCTTCTTCCATGAACATAAAACTGCAGGCACTCAATACGGTTATATACAATATTAATGCGCTCTTTGGTGAGAAGCACTTTGGAGCGGTGCATAAAACAGTGGAGATGGAAAAACTAGTCAATCAGTTTGCTTTTGATTTTGATATAAAAATCTGTACTAATGAAAACGATCATTTGATAAATGATCTTGAATTTGGTAAGGAAAGCTTTGAACATATTCCCTTAAAGGCAGATCCATTGCTATTGGGTTTTTATGCTCAGGCAATTATGAGCGAGCTTAAAGGGCGCTACGATTATTATTGTTACCTGGAAGATGATATAATTATTCATGATCAGTTCTTTTTTAAGAAATTAGATATGTTTAACCGGGTAGCAAGCCCGCTGCATTTAATGCAGCCGCAAAGATATGAATCAGCTATTTGCAATGGCAACTTAAAAAATGATTTTTTAACTAAAGTATATATGGATTATCAAATATTCAAAACCAAAGATAACATAGATAGATATGAACTAGATATCCTGGATTCTAAAGTAATTATCTCTGCTACCACACATCCTCATTCAGGGTGTTTCTTTTTAAACTCAGAGCAGTTTGAATATTTGGAAAGAAAGCCTGCATGGGCAAATACTTTAGATGTTAATAGAAACATGGCTTTGGATCAAGCTGCAAGCAAGGCTATCGGAGAAAATTTCAGGATATTTAAGCCTCACAGGAATAGCATGAATTTTTTTGAAGTTGAGCATGGTGTTAGCAATATGCTGCATCAAATATCTCTTGAAAATAATCAAATAAAATGGAGCTGGTAGATTAAAAATGATCACGCTTAGCATGATTGTAAAAAATGAAGAACAATATTTAGAAGATTGCTTGAAGTCTGCTAAAGATGTTGTAGATGAAATTGTTGTTGTAGACACGGGTTCTGCTGACAGCACGATAGAAATTGCAAAAAGATATAATGCAAAAGTATTTAATTTTGATTGGATAAATGATTTTGCAGCGGCAAGAAATTTTGCTCTCAAACATTCTACTGGTGATTGGATTTTATATCTTGATGCCGATGAAAGATTAACCCCGAAATCAAAAGAGGAAATATTATTTCTTACCAAAGATAGAAACCTAAATGCTTACAACTGCAGGCTATTAAATATTGATGAGCATAATAATCGACCTTCAGTAATGACTTATGCCCGTCTTTTCCCAAATGATAAAAATATCCGATTTGAAGGTGCAATACACGAACAAATTGAATCTTCTTTATTAAAAAATAAAATTCCAGTAAAAGAAAGTGGCATTGAAATAATCCATGTGGGATATAATGTATCGAATGAGGGCTTGAAATTAAAAGCAAAGAGAAACTTAGAAATATTATTAAAGGAATTTGAAAAAAATAAAACCGGTTATTATGCTTATCATTTGGGGCAAACTTACGCTTTACTTGAAGAAACAGATGAAGCTATCGGTTACTTCAAAATGGCATTGAACCTTGGGCCGCTTAAAAAGGAATACCAAGCTTTAATCAACAGGTTTTTAGCAATAAAGAACGCTGAGGCGAGCAACTGGACTGAAGCATATAATTATATAAGCAAAAGCATTGAATATGATAAAAATCAGCCCATGAATTTAATCGCAGCAGCAAAAATATTTTTAAAAGTCGGGAAAGTTAGTGAAGCTTCTCAGCTTTGTTATGATGCATACAACATTAATAAAAAATTAAAGAAGGGAGAAGAGACTTCCAGCCAGGCCATTTTAATGGATGAGAAAAAATTAATTTATCATACCTTAAATATTGCCATAACTTCACATGATATAGCCCTTTTTAACTTTTTTTATTCAAAGCTTATGGAATTAGTAAATAAGGAAGACCTAGAGCTGGAGTTAATTAATCGACTACTAAATAATCACCCAATTGAGGATGAATTCCTGCATTCCAGTGTAAATGAAGTAAACCTGGAGAATATGGATCTCTTTATAAATATTATATCAAATTACAATGATTTAGATGTTCAACAAAAAATCCTTAATGAAATAAGTAAAAAATTTCCAGGTAATGTATCCGTGTTAAATAAACTTGGATTGATATTATCACAGCAAAATAAATTTGATGAAGCATATAAGAAATTCCATGAATCATTTAACTCAAATTCAAATGAGCCGTCCACAGTTTTTTATTTAATTTCAGCATGCATCCAGACAAATAGCTTATCCGAAATTCCCACTTTAATAACTGGGGCTGAAGAAACATTTAAAAATCAACCCCAAATCTTACAAAAAATAGGCTTATTAAAGCAAAAATTAGGTATTGCTTAATACTGCAGGAAATATCTTTTATAAAAAACTAAACTTTTATTTTGCAGTGACGATAATGATAACAAGATGTAAATCTTATAATTAAACCGCTGAGCAAGGACGCTCGGCAAAAATAATAACAAACTACATGGAGGTACTTAATGTCTTTTCAAATAAACACCAATCTTGATGCTTTAAAAGCATACAATGCTTTAGCTACTGTAAATGCTCAGACCAGCAAAGCTCAGCTTCGTTTAGCTTCTCAAAAAAGAATCAATTCAGTTGCTGACGATACATCTGGTTACAGAGTTGGAAAAGAACTTGAAGGAAAAGTTGCTTTAATGAAAGCTGCTCAAGGTAACATCGGTTCTGCTAAAAATATTTTGTCAACTGCTGAATCAGCTCTTTCCAATATCAATGATCTTTTAACCCAGATAAAAGGAAAAGTTCTTGATGCATCAGATCCGACAAAAAATCTTACTTCGTTAGCTAATGATATCAATGCACTTGGAGATGAAATATCTTCAATATTCACAAATACCAAATTTAATGATACAACCTTGTTAAGCGGCAGCAGTGTGCCAACAAACAGCAATTTCGCTTTCAAAACAGGTGAATCAGAATCCACAACAGTTAACTTTGGTACATTGAATACAATTAGCTTAGGTTCAATCACAAGTAGCGGAACTGGCAAAGCAACTTCTGCAAATATTACTTCAGTTGATGTTTCTTCTATTCAGACGGCAGTTCAAGATGCATTGGGTAAGATTGGTAATTTCAGCCAAAGACTTGATGTGAAAGACAGTTATTTGACTAGTGCTATTACTAACGCTTCAGCAAGCATTAGCCGATTATTTGATGCGGACATGGCTATGGAGCAATTGAATGCAACCAAAGGCCAAATTGGTCAGCAAATTGCAACAGCAATGTTATCTCAAACAAATACAAATCCGCAAAATTTACTTTCACTCTTTAGATAAGATTTATTCTTTAGCGGTCCCCCGATTAAGATCGGGGGGAATTTTTTTTCAATTATCTTAAAGTAGGAATAAAATGTACAACACAGCTTTTGCCAACAATAAACACAGCCGGACAAACAGCTACCTGGTTAAAGAAATTTTAGAAGCAACTCCTCAACAACTGCTTATTAAGCTTTATGATTTTGCTGTTGTCAATTGTCAGAAGCATGATCTTGCGAAAACTACCAAAGCAATTCAGGAATTAATTAATTCCTTGAGATTTGATGATGAAAATGCCAGGCCGATTTCGGTAGGATTTTTAAGGCTTTACCAATTTTGCCAGGAGCAGATGCGTCAAAAGAATTATGATATCGTTCTAAAAATATTAATTGATTTAAGAGAAACCTGGATAAAAGCATTCAAAGAGATGTGAAATGTCAGACATTTTAACAACTTCATATATAACTTCCCTAGTTAACAGTTATATACAAACTGAAACTACGAAGTCTATTACTCCTTTGCTAAATAGAAAAACTAAGTATTCAAATCTTTCAACAGCATACGGAACTCTTTCAGCAAAACTTGACTCATTAAAAACATTTTTATCTGATTTTAAGCAAACCGGCAGTTCCTCTATCTTTGCTTCAAAACTAGCTGATTCTACTGATAGTAATTTTATTACTGCTTCTGCTGATTCTACAGCTGTTTCCGGGGCATATACTTTTCGTGTCAATCAGCTTGCTAAAAGTGATACTCTAATTTCTTCTGATTACACTTCAGGCGACAGCAATGCTATTACAGGTACTCATAGCTTTGTTATTAAAACCGGAGATGGTGAAGGAGGGCAATTTTACAGTACAGTTAATGTCGACTTTTCAGCAGGTGAAACAAACAAAACTGTAATGCAAAAAATTCGAGACGCTATTAATGCTGATAAAGCTGAAGTTACTTCAGATACTAAACAAGCAAGCGCATCATATACAGGCGGAACTTCAACTTTCAAAATAAATCTAAACGGAACTGAAACTGAAATTACAGTTAACGGCGGAGGAACTTATGAAGAATTAATTGATGAAGTTGTCGGACAGATTTCAGATAACGTAAGCGGTGTTACGGCTGAAAAAGTTATGGATTCTCCAAACCCTGGTGATGTAAGCTTAAAGCTGACTGTAAATGATTCATCAAAATATATTTCAATTTCAAGTGTAAGTGGATTTGATTTAGTTGGTGATTTAAATATTGCAGTTGATAAAGAAAAAGGAGCTTCAGGTTTAGTTAATGCATCCGTATTTTCTGCAGATACAACTACTTCTCAGCTCTCATTAACAGCAAAACAAACAGGCCTGGATTATAGAATAGAAGATATTTCCGATTCTTTAGGTTCTTCTGCTTTGAGTTCAATCGGTTTAAATATTGGTTCATCAAGGCCCGCTTTCGACCAAAGCCAGAGCCCCGATACGGCAGGATTTTTATATTCAGACATTACTTCAAATAATAATCTTCTTAATTCAAAAATAAGTTTTAATGGGCTTGATATTCAAAGAAATTCAAACAGTGTAACTGATCTTGTCGATGGTGTAACATTTAATTTAAAAAATTTATCAAAGACTGATGATCCGGATGTTAATATAAATATTAATACCGATGTTGATGCTATCAAAGCTAAAATAAAGAGTTTCATTACAAATTTTAACGATACTTACACGAATATTAAAAATCAAAGCGTAATTGTTTCCGGCACCCGCGGATTGTTTATGGGGGATGCTAATACCAGTTCAATTATGAATATCATGAAGGATACTGTTCTTACCCCTGTAAGTGGAATTGCTTCTGGGGATTTATCATTGCTTACTCAAATCGGGATTAAATTTGACCCTACAACCGGATTAAGCATTTCTGATGAATCACAATTAACAACAAAGCTTGAGGAAAATACCAGTCAGGTAGAGGATATTTTTAACTCAACAAACGGAATTGCAAATGTATTGTACAATAAGCTTAATGCCTACATCGGGAGTGACGGGTACATTTCTTCCACAATTACTTCTTTTGATAAAAATGTTCAATATTATGATGATAGGGTTACATCTGCTCAAAAAAGACTTGATAGTGGTGCAGAAGTTTTGCGTAATAAATATGAACAACTTCAGGCACAATTGGCTACATTATTAGATACACAAACTTTTATTACTTCTTTATTTGGTTAATGATTTTGCAAAAAGCTATTAGAGATATTAAATTAAACATCGATAAATCTATTAAATATTCTAAATTTAATTTCTGAAGATAATTTTGATTTAGAATTTCCCAAAGCCTTTGGGTTTATTAAAGAAGCTGGAAATATTAAAATAAATTTTGAAAAAAAATGCTCAAAAGATCAAACAAAGGAATTTGAAAAAGAAATATTTCCTCTAACTAAACTATTAAAAGAAAAATTCGATAATATAATTGCAGGAAAAACAATTAAAAATTTTAGATATCGCTAAAAAATTAAACGAGTTAAATAATAAGAAGAAATTAGTTAATTACAGTAGGTAAGATTATGGATATCAAAAAAGTATCAGGAAATCAATATTTCTCAAATGAAATATTAAAGAATAAAGAAAAAGTTTCAAAAGATGTTCCTGCCAATCAACAACAGGATAAATTGGAAATATCTAAAGAAGCAAAAGTAATGAACGAAAAAGTAGAAGACTTCAAAATTAGATGTTATTAAGCAGAAAGTAGCTCAGAAATTTTATAACTCTGATGAAGTTTTGAATAAAGTTTCTGAAAAAATATTAAATGAATTAAATAAAAAATAGTTTTTGCCCCATTATAATATTTTTTATTTCTTTCCTCAATTGTTGATACTTATCACACATTTATTATAAATTGCGGCTATAAATAAAAACGATAACTTTTTTATAGTTTAGCCGCAATGTTCTCTGATTTCAATAAAGAAAAATTTTTACTAATCGGGAATCTCACCCCACATTTAATCCATGATATACGCAATTCTTTGTCCGTTCTTAAGCTGAATTATTATTATTTAAATTTAAAAGAAGAATCAATTCCCAATGAAATTGCTTCATCACTTAAAGGACTGTTCGGAAGCAATAAACCGGCTGGAGAAAAAACTGGACTATTTTTCATTGCTTACAACAAATAATGAATCTTCTTTAGAGAATGTGTTCTTTAAATACTTTAGCTGCCGCTGCAATTGATCTATTAAGGGGAAAAGCAAAAAAAAATAATATTATTTTGGAAGATATTTCTGCTATAAATATTCCAACTTTAAAAGTTAATAAATCTAAAATTTCGCTGGCTGTTATCAGTATAATTAATTCTTTGATTGATACCGGGATATCAAATCAAAAAATTGTATTAAATGTAATTGCTAATAATTCTCATCAGCTCAGCCTGGAAATAGAGAAAAGAGAAAACGAAGGTAAAGAGAGACAGAATTTAACTCAGGAAAACATAAATATATTTTTAAAAGAATTTGAAGAGTTAAAAGAAAATTTAAAAGAGTACAGGCACTGGGATTTCATTTGGGGGCGATATAATAGGGAATTGTAAAATAATTTTTTCATTCAATAAAAAATAATGGATTATGGTAAAGTGAAATTTAAAATCTTAATTATTGATGATGATGACTTAATTTGCCTTTCGCTTAAAAAAGTTTTAATAAAGCTTGATTATACTAGTTGAGATATGCATGGACGGTGGGTCTGCTTTAGATTCTGTTGATAAATTTCAACCGGATATTATTTTGCTGGATATATACTTAAATGAGTATAACGGACTTGAAATATTAAAAGAAATAAAAACAAAATTTCAGGAAATTCCGGTAATTATGATTACCGGATACTCTGATGTAAACATAGCCGTGTCGGCAATTAAATCCGGGGCATATGATTTCCTTCTTAAACCTCTTGAGATTGATCAGTTAAAACTTGTGCTTGAACGCGCCACTAAAAATATTTCATTAAAACTTGAAGTAGAAAAGCTAAATACACTTTTAAAAGATGATGAAATAACAAGAGAATTTTTTGGTAAAAGTAAAAAAATCCAAAAACTAATTAATTCTGTTGAAAAATTGGCCTCAAGTCCGGATACAACTATTTTAATTGAAGGTGAAAGCGGAGTCTGGAAAAGAGGGATTTGCAAAATATATTCATCAGCAGAGCCCGCAGAGGAATGGAAATTTTGTACAAATAAATTGCTCTGCAATTCCAAAAGAGTTGGCTGAAAGCGAATTGTTCGGATATGAAAAAGGCGCTTTTACCGGAGCAGCACAAAAAACTAAACTTGGGAAATTTGAGCTGGCTAACGGCGGTACAATTCTTTTAGATGAAATAGGTGAATTAACTTTGGACCTTCAGGTAAAACTTTTAAGAGTTCTTCAGGAAAGAAAATTTTATAGAGTTGGTGGTGAAAAAGAAGTTACAGTAAATGTCCGAGTTATTGCTGCTACAAATAAAAATTTAGAAGAAGAAGTTCAAAAAGGAAATTTTAGAGAAGATTTATTTTATCGGTTAAATGTAGCAAAAATTCAGGTTCCGCCATTAAGGGAAAGGAAAGAAGATATTCCAATTCTTGTATATACTTTTATCAATGAATTTTCAAAGAAGTTCGGTAAAAATATTCTAAACGTTGATGCAAAAGCGTTGGAAGTATTGGAGTCATACGGATGGAAAGGTAATATCCGTGAATTGAAAAATGTAATTGAACGTGCTTCATTGCTTATGGAAGGAAGTGAATTAAAAGAACATCATTTAAGTTTTTTAACTGATTCAATAAAAACGAGCAAGTATAAATATTGATGAGTTTGTATTGAAGATTCCTCAAAACGGAATTAAGATAGATATTGTGCTTCGCTCATTAATTCAAAAAACATTAAATATTACAAACGGCAATCAAGTGCAAGCGGCAAAAATTCTTGGCTTATCAAGGTCAAAATTAAGATATAGGATGGAACAGCTTGGAATTGAGGTTACTAAAAGTGTTCAATAGACTTTTAATTATTTTCATCCAAGAAAAATCTTAAAACTGCTTCCTTTTTTTATCATATTGTTATTTAGTACAGGATATTTTCAGACTTATAATATCTATCTTCATATATTCTCTAAATTTAAATACCAAATAATTTTTCACCTCTAAAATTTAATTTACAATTTATTCATTTTACACCTTCCTTTAACTTCTTACTAAACAATATTATACAATTAACGATAATAACATTTAGTTTGTTTCATTATGTTATTGATATTTCTTTGTCTTAAAAGTCAAAATACAGATAGAAATTATGAATGGCTTTATGAGATTATAGATTTACATATGTTTTAAAATAAAAAAATGGAAAATAAATAAATTATCAAACGGCGGAATTATGAAAATTAAATCATTGTTTGTTCTACTTATGCTTTTGCAGTGGATAAAAATTTATCCACAAAGTGAAAATCAAGATGAAATAAATTTAAAATTTGGCGGGTATGTTAACTGGACAGCTATCTATGATTCACGCCAAATTGTTGCGGCACGCGAAGGGCATTTTTTGTTATATCCAAAAGACGAACAATTAAATAATCTTGGAAAAGATATGAATGCTGTTAATGAGCTTCAAATGGCAGTTATCCAAACACGGCTTTCTTCAAAAATAGAAGGTTTTAAATTTCTTGGAGCCGCTACTTCAGGTCTAATAGAAGCTGAATTTATGGGGAACTCTGATAATGATGTAAATGGATTTAGAATTCGTCATGCATATCTTGATTTAAAATGGGAAAATATCAGTCTGTTAATGGGGCAATATTGGATTCCAATGTTCATTACGGATGATTATCCGGATCAAATAGGCTCAAATGCTGGCGCTCCTTTTCAGCCGTTTGGTAGAAACCCTCAATTAAGAGTCACATATCAAAATAATTCTATTAAAACATTTATTGCTTTGATTTCTCAAAGAGACTTTACGAGCTTGGGCCCAAATGGTTCCAGCCCGGATTATTTAAAAAATGCAATACTACCTGATCTGAACTTTAATTTTCAATATGGCACCGGAGAGCATTTATTTGGCGTTGGTGGAGAATTTAAGAAATTACAGCCAGGTTCAAAAGCTGGCTCCGATTATTCCTCGGAAAACGAGGTTAATAGCTTTGCTACTTTGGGGTATGCAAAGTTGGGTTTTGATCCCTTTACTTTTAAAGTAGAAGGAGTTTACGGTTCCAACTTGACTGATTATGTAATGCTGGGTGGTTATGCGGTACATTCAATTGATACTCTTAATAAATCAATTTCTTACACGCCAATAAAAACTGCTTCTCTCTGGGCTGATTTAATTTATGGCAACGCTTTACAGTTTGGCTTATTTACAGGTTATACAAAAAACCTAGGGAGTTCGGAATCAATCATGGGCGATTACTATTCTAGAGGATCAAACATTGACAATGTTATACGTATAGCGCCGCGTGTACAATACAAAGAAGGCAATACAAAAGTATCATTAGAAATTGAATATACTTCGGCTAAATATGGTTCACCAGATATATTTGGCAAAGTTCAAAATGGTAAGGGTATAGATAATTTAAGGTTTTATACATCTGTTTATTATTTTTTTTAGAAATTTATATAACAAAGGTTCATAATGAAAATATTTAGATTTAAAGATTGGTCAGTTTTTCAAAAGCTTTTATTTTTAATTGTTTCTTCAATTATTCCTTTTTTAATAATTTTTTCTACAATTGTAATTCCAAATGTTTCGACAAAATATTACAACGACAGAGAAAATTCTCTTAAAAATGTTGTCGAAGCAGTTCATGGAATATTAACTGTATATAATAATAAAGTAAAATCAGGAGAACTTTCAAAGGATAAAGCAATTCAAAAAGCAATTGATGAAATAAATACACTCCGGTTTTCAGGGAAAGAATATTTCTTTATGTATGATCTTGATGGCAATGTTATGGCTTTAGGTTCTGCGCCTGAAAAGAAAGGTGAGAATAGATTAAACCTGCAAGATCATAACGGAACGAAATTCATAAAGAAAATGATTGAAACTGTGAAATCTAAAGACGAAGGATTTATAGAATACTACTATCCTAAATTGGGTGAAAACAAACCATCACCAAAATTATCATTTGTAAAATATTTTAAGCCGTGGAATTGCTTTATTGGCAGCGGCGTTTATATAGATGATGTTAATGAAAATATATCAGCCTTCAAAAAAAGTTTAAATTTGCCTTTTGCGATTGCAGTAATATTGGCAATCTCAGTAGGGTTTTTTATAGCAAGAAAAAGCTCAGCGCCGCTAAAAGAATTAAAAGAAAATGCCGAAAAAATGGCAAAGGGAAATCTCGACATAAAAATATTGTATGATGGCCACGATGAAACGGGAAAAGTGGGATTAGCTTTTCAAATGATGGTTGATAATATAAGGACACAAATTCGAGAAATTGAACAAAAGAATATGATAGCAGAAAATGCTGTTCAAGATAGCAAAGCTGCTAATCAAAAAATTGAAGACCAGCGAAGGTATTTAACCGAGATGACTCAATTGTTGCTCAAGGAGATGGATAAATTTTCGAAAGGTGATTTGTCTGTAAAAATGAATATTGATGGGGAAGATCAACTTATCTCTAATCTGTTTACCGGTTTTAACCTTGCTGTTAAAAACATGAATGATGCCATTCAAAAAGTCTCCGAGGCAGTAAAAACAACTGCTGGCGCTGCAGCAGGAATAAGCAGCAGTACAGAAGAAATGGCGGCTGGCACACAACAGCAAAGCATGCAAGTTACCGAAGTTGCCAGTGCAGTTGAAGAAATGACAAGGACCATAATGGAAAATTCTAAAAATGCAACGTTTGCAGCTGAAGCAGCAAAAGTTGCAGGAAGCAAAGCAAAAGACGGAGGTAGGTCTGTTAATGAAACTATTGAAGGAATGGAAAGGATATCAAAAGTGGTAGAAATATCTTCCGGTTCAATACAGGCGTTAGGCAACAGCAGCAAAGAAATTGGAGAAATAGTACAGGTAATAGATGACATTGCAGATCAAACTAATTTACTAGCGCTTAATGCTGCAATAGAAGCTGCCCGCGCTGGGGAACAAGGGAAGGGATTTGCAGTGGTTGCAGATGAAGTAAGGAAACTTGCTGAAAAAACAACCAGTGCAACTAAAAAAATAGCAGACATGATTAGACAAATTCAAAAAGATACTTACTCTGCCGTTGATTCTATGAAAGAAGGAACAGAAGAAGTTATTAAAGGTAAAGAGCTTGCTTATAAGTCCGGAAAAATATTAGAAGAGATTATAACAGAAGCTGAAAAAGTTAATGACGTTATAAATCAAGTTGCTGCCGCTAATGAAGAACAATCAGCAGTGGCTGAGGAAATTAGCCGAAATGTAGAAGGTATGAGTAATGTATCTCATGAAAGTGCTTCCGGAATAGAAGAAATAGCAAAATCAGCAGAAAGCTTAAATAATTTGACAAGTGGTTTGGAAATGCTGGTAAGGAAATTTAAGATTCAGAATATAAAAAGCAGCAAGGAATCATGGTCCGATAAATATGTTGAAGAATTAGTTTAATATTTTTTCGAAACTGCTGCAAGGTTATTATATGATTATGACAAATTCCGAATCAGTTTTAATCATTGCTTGGAATAATAAAAATTAAAATTAATCTACTAACTCACCTTGCCCATGGTTGAGTGGTAAGTCGTCGCAAAAATAAAATTTACTGTCGTACTGAGCTTGTCGAAGTGTGGTTTTGATATATATTGTCTGCCTTCGATAAACTTAATCTGACAAGCTCACAGTTTTGAGGCGACCTTCTCATACAAGTAACCATTTTCGTAAGGTGAGTTACTAATTATTTTACAGTCTCTTTATAACCGGTCAAAATATATTCTACACGTCGTAAGTAAATTTGGTATTACTATTTTTTTTAATCTCTTCTATAAAATATTTTCTATTTAAATCATTTCCCATTTTAAAATTATATTTTCTTATATGTTGCGAGTTGTTGTCCATTTATAAAAACTATTTATTACCATCCTTTATTTAATTGTTTTGTATTTATATAAAAGAGAAAGTGTTCGATTAATGGATATAAGAAAATAGTGGCGGTAAAATGATTTTAAATAATCAAATGCATTGTCATTAATATTTTCCTCAAAGTAAATCCCCAAAATAAATTTAAAGAATTATAACGAATCTCTCTTTTTATATTATTTGCCTTTCGAAAATTATATAATAAACAAACAAAATCATTCAAATGTACAGTTTCTATAACTTCTTTCTAAACAATATTGTAGTGGTAACGATAATAACATAGGCGGTAAAATTAATATTGATGGTTATTAGGTTTATGAGTTTTATTAATTCATACAATTATTATTAAATCATTTAATAATAAAAACAAAAATTGTAAGGAAAGAATATTTAGGAGTAATATGAAAACACTAGTTAAGAGAAGTATCTTCTCAATTTCATTTGCAATGGGGCTTATTATCATTATTTCAATTATTTACAAATTCTGCCTATTCACAGGATATAAGCATAAAGCTAGGCGGGTTTATTAAAACCGATATTATGTTTGATACACATGAAGTTGTATCTGCCCGTGAAGGCCATTTCCTTTTATATCCATCAAATGCAAAAAATGATGTAAACGGAATAGATGTAAATGAAAATTCAAGCTTAAATATCCTTGCAATTCAAACTAGGCTGAATGCAAAAGTAACTGGCCCGGATGCCTTTGGTGCAAAAACTTCAGGGATGGTTGAAGGAGCTTTCTTTGGCCAATCTGATGGAGATATCGATGGCTTTAGACTAAGGCATGCTTTTGTAAAACTTGCCTGGGAAAATACTTCTTTATTGATTGGACAATATTGGCACCCAATGTTTGTGCCGGAAGTTTTTCCTGATGTTATTTCATTTAATACAGGTGTACCTTTCCAGCCTTTTTCAAGAAATCCTCAAATACGAATTTCTCAAAAGATAAATAATGTTATTGTAAATCTTACAGCGGCTTCACAGCGTGACTTTGCAAACACAGGTCCGGATGGAACATGTTCCGAATACTTAAGAAACTCAGCTATTCCTAATCTAGATTTACAGATGATGTGCAAAACAGAAGAGTTTGTTGCCGGCGTTGGCGGTGATTATAAAGCTTTAAAGCCAAAATTGGTTACAGATAAAAATTATCAATCTACTAGCAAAGTAAACAGTTTTGCTTTCATGGGTTTTGCGAAATTCCATCAAGATCAATTTTGCATAAAGTTTGAAGGAGTATATGGAAATAACTTAACCGATATGTGCATGCTTGGAGGTTATGCTGTTTCTACAAAAGATAGTGTAACCGGGATTGAAGATTATACTAATATTAATACGTATTCTTTATGGACAGACTTATCCTATGGCAAAGGATTGTCATTTGGATTGTTTGCCGGGCTTACAAAAAATTTAGGATCAAATGATATAATTAATGGCAGCTACTATTCCCGCGGCAGTAACATTGATAAAGTTTTCAGAGTTTCTCCGCGAGTTCAAATAAATTCAGGAAATACCCGTTTTGCTTCGGAAATTGAATACACTTCGGCATATTATGGAGTTCCTGATAACAAAGGTAAGGTTATAAATTCAGAAGCAGTATCTAATGTTAGATTTTTAGTTGCTGCTTATTACTTCTTTTAAAAATAGTAATAAAGAAATACCTGGAGTTCAAAATGAAAATTAAAAAGATTAGAGATTGGAAAATTTTCACAAAAATTACGACCAACTCAATAATTTCTGTGATTCCATTTCTAATAATGATTTACTTCTACATAGTTCCTTCTTTGAAAGATACATATTACAAAAATAAGGAAGATAATGTAAAGCAAACAGTTGAGGTAGCTTATAATATACTAAATGAATTCCAGCATAAGTGTGTAAATGGAGAGATGAGTAAAAGTGAAGCGCAGCAGGCAGCACTAAATTTAATTAAATCATTAAGATATAACACAAATGATTATTTCTGGATTAATGATTTAGAGCCAAGAATGATCTTACACCCCATTAAACCTGAATTGAACGGAAAATCTTTGAAAGAAAACAAAGATCCTAATGGCAAATATTTATTTAATGAAATGGTGAAAGTGGTAAAGAAAAACGGCGAAGGATTTGTTTCTTATCAATGGCCCAAGCCTGGCTTTTCCTCTCCTGTAGATAAAATTTCATTTGTAAAATTGTTTAAAGACTGGGGTTGGATTATAGGATCCGGGATATATGTAAATGATGTTGAAACAGAAATAGCGTCTATTAGAAATAATATACTTATCATTTTATTGCTTATAACTTTACTAACAATTGGTTTTGGATATTTCTTTGGGAAACGAATTTCTAAACCGCTTAAAGAACTTGAAGATGCCGCAAATTCAATTATTAATGGTAATGAAAATATTAGAGTTCAGGTTCATGGGGAAGATGAGATTGGTAAGCTTGCAAAATCGTTTAACCTAATGACAGAAAAAATTCTTATGCAGGTTCAGCATTTAGATAATTTAACTGGCCCGGTTATGATAATTGATCCTGAATTCACCATACAGTACATGAATAAAAAAGGCGCTGAAGTTGTCGGCAAAGATCAAAAGCAATTAGTTGGGCTTAAATGTTATGATCAATTTAAAACAAGTCACTGTAAGACGGACAATTGTGTACTATACAGAGCCATGAAAAATGATGCGACTTTTATAGACGAAACGATATCTCACCCTAAAGATGCTGAATTACCAATATTGTATTCTGGTTCTCCTATTAAAAATAGAGAAGGCAAAATTATTGGTGCTCTGGAACTGGTTACACCTATTAAAGAGATAAAAGATTTACAGAATTATCTTTCCAGATCAACTAATAAAATGATGCATGCTATGGAACAATTTGCAGAAGGCGATTTAACTATTGAAGCCATTGCAGAAAAAAATGATGACGATGTCGGGAAATTAATTCAAGGGTTTAATAAGGCAGTTACAAAAATACGACAAATGATTGTACAAGTAAGTCAGGCTGCTCAAGCGACTGCAGGAGCTAGTGCGGGAATTTCATCTAGTACAGAAGAAATGGCCGCAGGTACACAAGAACAAAGCATGCAGGTAACAGAAGTTGCAAGTGCAGTAGAAGAAATGACAAGAACTATATTAGAAAATACAAAGAATGCTACATTTGCAGCAGAAGCAGCTAAAATAGCTGGAAGTAAAGCTAAGGAGGGGGGAAAATCAGTAAAAGATACTATTGAAGGAATGGAAAGAATATCTAATGTTGTTGAGATATCATCTAAATCAATTCTGGCTCTTGGAAACAGCAGTAATGAAATTGGAGAAATTGTGCAGGTAATAGATGATATAGCAGACCAGACAAATTTATTGGCTTTAAATGCAGCTATCGAAGCGGCACGAGCCGGCGAGCAGGGAAAAGGATTTGCTGTAGTAGCCGATGAAGTAAGGAAATTAGCTGAAAAAACAACCGGAGCAACTAAAAAAATTGCAGAAATGATTAAGCAAATACAAAAGGATACTGAATCAGCAGTAGAATCGATGGGAGAAGGAACCGTTGAAGTAACAAAAGGAAAAGATCTGGCTTATAGGTCAGGGAAAATTCTGGAAGATATAATAACAGAAGCGGAAAAAGTTAACGACGTAATAAATCAAGTAGCAGCAGCTAATGAACAGCAATCGGCAGTAGCTGAACAAATTAGTCGGAATATAGAAGGTATGAGCAATGTATCGCATGAAAGTGCAGCAGGGATTGAAGAAATCGCAAAATCAGCTGAAAGCTTAAATCAATTAACTGATGGATTAGGTGCTCTAATTCAGAGATTTAAATTAGAAGGGAAAAATTCAAATTATGGAGTTCGGGCAAATGGAAAAGTTGTTGAAATTGATTAAACACACTTTTTATGGAAAATTAAAAAATTAAAATTTAAGTGATTTTTATTTAGCAAAGAATATCAACTTTTTAATAATTATTCCGATTATATATTGAATTTAATTAATTGTGGAGTAAGTAATGAAATCTTTAAAGCAAATTAATGTTAAAATGAAATTTGGTTCATTTTTATTTGTATCGCTAAGTATAATATTCTTTTTATTTAGTACGCACAATACATATGCAGGCGGGGGAACCGCAGAAGATGCCTATCTAGCTTTTGCTGAAGTTATGCCCGAACCTGCTGATGGTTATAATACAATGTTTAAAAAAATAGTTTACCCCGATATGGCCCGAAATGCAGGCGTTGAAGGGAAATTATATTTGTTAGTTTATGTTAATGAGAATGGCGGAGTAGATGACGTAAAAGTTGTTAAAAGCCTTGGTGCCGGGTGTGATGAGGCGGCAATTAAAGCAATTAAGGATACTAAATTTAAAGCAGGTAAAAATGCCGGCGCAGCAGTTAAGGTAAAGCTATCAATTCCCGTTAGTTTCAAATTACAGTAGAAAGCACAGTTCATGATGGAAAGATTTAAAAAACTAAAATTCGTAAGAAAAATTCAAGCTGGATTTTTTATACTCGGTTTAGTTGGGGCTTTTGTAATCTACCTTTCTTATTTGCAAGTGAATAGGATGGTTGATGTTAAAGACGAAATTTTTAAGGATTATATTGAGCCTCAAAAATGCATGAAAAAAATATCGACTGATTTTCAAAATACTCAATATATAATGATGCAGCTTTCAATGCCTGTTTTTGCATCAAAATTTAAAGAGAACGCAAAAGATTATTCTGATTTAAAAGAACAGATGCAGAAGCAAATTGATTCATTGAAAAACATCCAGGTTGGTTTTCATATTGACACGGAAATAAAATCAATTGATTCACTATGGACTCAATATAAGTCCTATGTGGCAGATGCTATTTTAAGTGCTTCTGCAACCCATAATTATGATATGGCTGCTGACGTTGCAACCACTGATGGTGAAGAAGTTGGTGTTCAATTGTCTCATGCTCTTTCATCATTAAATCAAAAGCTTGAAGATAATGCTGATAATTTAAATTCGACAATTAAATCAGAAGTTACTACAATGATTTGGTTTTCAATATTTGGGGCAATTATCGGGACTTTAGTTGCAGCATTTTTTATCTTCTATCTAGCTCCGGCAATTACAAAACCAATAAATAATCTCAAACAAATTGTTAAAGAATTTGCATTGGGTAATTATGAAGTAGAAATTGAAAATAATTCGCATGACGAAATTGGTGAACTTGCTTCAATGTTTGTTAAGCTTCAGAGTGCTCAAAGAGAAAAGATAAATGCAGCAGAACAAATTGCAATAGGAAATATTCAGAAAGTTATTCCTGCTTCTGATAAAGATTCTCTGGCTATTTCATTCAATAAAGAAGTTGAAACAATTGACGCAATGTTAAAAGAGGCAAAATTATTAATTAAAGCTAATCAGCATGGCGATTTGGAACTTCGCGGTGATACAACAAAATATTCAAGGAGTTTGGGGTGAACTTATTGGCGGATTTAATGCTGCCCTGGATGCAGTGGTTGCACCTCTTAATGAATCTTCGGAGGTTCTCTCGTTTATGGCCAAAGGAGATTTTACAAGAAAAATTTCCGGAGAATACCAGGGTTATTATCAAACAATAAAAAATAATATTAATAAAGTTATAGATTCACTTAATTCTGCACTATTGAATGTTTCTGAAAGCGCTTCGGCTGTAGCAAGCTCATCTACGCAAATTTCTTCTAGTTCCGAAGAAATGGCTGCTGGTGCACAGGAACAAACTGCTCAGGCATCAGAAGTTGCAACTGCTGTTGAAGAAATGACACATACAATATTGGAGAATACTAAAAGTGCTAGCCTTGCCGCTGAAACTGCAAAGAATGCAGGCCTCAAAGCGCAAGAAGGCGGGGAAGTAGTTGAAGATACAATTAAAGGTATGTTTAGAATTTCTGAAGTTGTTCAAAAAGCAGCAACAACTGTACAAGCATTGGGAACAAGTAGCGACCAAATTGGCGAGATAATTCAAGTGATTGAAGATATCGCAGATCAGACCAATTTACTTGCCTTAAATGCAGCAATTGAAGCGGCGAGAGCAGGCGAACAAGGTAGAGGATTCTCTGTAGTTGCCGATGAAGTTAGGAAGTTAGCTGAAAAAACAACAAAAGCAACAAAAGAAATTGCCGGAATGATTAAGCAAATCCAAAAGGATTCTGAGGATGCTGTTTATTCAATCAAAGATGGTACAACTGAAGTTGAGAATGGAAAAGTTTTAGCTAATAAAGCCGGTGATGTGTTAAAAGAAATTATTAATAATGCAGAAAAAGTTACAAATGTTTCTATGCAGGTAGCAGAAGCTAGTGAAGTTCAGGCAGGTGCTGCTGAACAAATAACCAGGCACATAGAATCTATAAGTAATGTAACACAAGAAACTGCATCCGGTATTCATCAAATTGCCAGTGCTTCAGAAGATCTAAGCAGATTAACTGTTAATCTTCAGGATTTAATTAATAAATTTAAAATATCCAGCTCAAGCAACCGTTATGGAGTGAGAGCAAATGGAAAAGTTGTAGAAATAAATTAAGGGTCCAATAATGGAAAAATCAACTAACGAAAATTCCGAAGAATTTCAACTTGTTAGCTTCCAAATAGGTAATGAGGAATATGGAGTTGATATATTAAAAGTCCAGGAAATAAACCGGATGTCACAAATCACCAAAGTCCCCAATACAGAAGAATATATAGAAGGTGTTATGAATTTAAGAGGACGGGTGATTCCTATAGTTGATTTAAGAGTTAGGCTTGGACTCGAAAAAAAACAGCAAGATAAAAACACCAGGGTTATTTTTGTTGATCTCGAAAATAAAACAGTTGGATTTATTGTTGATGCGGTTAACAAGGTTTTAAGAATTCCTTCAAGCATCGTCGAAGCTCCGCCGGAAATAGTGAGCGGTGCAAATAAAGAATTTATTAAAGCAGTTGGCAAGCTTGAGGAAAATTTGCTTATCCTATTAGACCTTAATAAAATTATGGGATTGGAAGAAGCAGTTGCTATAGAAGAAATGGCTAGTTAAAAACTAATTTCAATTCATTTAAAATTATTTTCATTTTAGCTTTTAAATACTTTGATATATTTTATAAAGTTAATAATATAAATCCAGCCGACTATAATCATCATTTGCAAGTTCACCTCTTCATAAAGTTAGAAAGAATTCATCATAACTTATCTCAAAAAAAATTTTAATTCTTATCAACTTTTAGATTTAACCTCCGATAATAAATCAGCAAGTATTGATATGTCACATGATATGAACTTAATAGATTCAATGTGAAGAAATCTATTCTGAACTCTAACGCTTTTTATTTTGCTTAGTTTTATTCCTGTTAAGCTCACATCAGTTCAAATCAAAATTAAAAACAAAAATCATAAAAGTTATTGCGGAACTAAGATAAACCAGGGCAATGAATGACTAATATTGAAATTGATAATAACGTAGCTATAGAAACACTTCAGCTCGTTAGTTTTACTGCAGGGAAAGAACATTATGGAGTGGATATACGCTGCGTTCAGGAAATAAACAGAATATTAGCAATAACAAGCATTCCAAATTCACATTACTTTGTTGAAGGTATAATTAATCTTCGAGGAAGAATCATACCTATTATTGACCTAAGATCATTGTTAGGCATAAATAAAAAAGAAACCGACAAGGAAACAAGGATAATTATTATTCAAGTTAATAATAGGGCTGCTGGTTTTGTAGTTGATTCAGTTAGCGAAGTTTTAAGGATTCCATACAATATTGCAGATGTTCCTCCCAATCTAATTAAAAATATAAAAAATGATTTTATTACATCAGTTGTAAAATTTGACAATAGATTAATTATGATATTAGATTTTGGAAAAATTATAAACAATGAAAAATTTTCATCAGTTATAGATTAAAGATATATGGATAAGATAAATAATATAAAAATAGGGGTAAGGTTAATTTCCAGTTTTTCTCTTTTGATTATAGGCTTATTGGTTATAGTAATAATTTCAGTAACAAGACTGAATTCAATAGAAAACTCTATTAACGATACATCATTCGATAAATTTCCTAAAACAATTTGGGCAAATGATATAATAGATAATTTTAATGAAGGCTGCCTGGCAATAAGAGATATTTTATTAGTTAATACTTCAAATGATGTTCAAAAACAAAAAGAAAAAATAAAAAAGCTTGCCGTGAAATATTAATGCGAGGTTAGATTCTCTAGATAGAACAACTTCAAGTGAAGTAGGTAAACAATTATTAAATAACTATGCAAAAATAAGAAATGAAGCTTTTTATCCTGCATTGAATAAATTGTTAAAGCTGCTTGGCGATGGCAAAAACGAAGAAGCAAAAAAGATTTTATTTGGCGAATTTGAAGACGCCAGGCATAGTTATTTAAACGCAGTAAATGACATAATAAAATATCATTATAAATTAGTAAACAATTCCGCTAGCGTTTCAAATGATGAAGTTAGTACTGCTACAACTGTAATTTATGTTGTCGGATTTTTAATTATTGTAATGTCAATATTATTCGGCCTTTTAATTACAAAAAGTATAGTTCAACCTATAAATTGGGTAGCTGAAAGAGTTTTACAATTACATTCAAATTGTATTACCAACCTTGGCAAAGGCCTTAATTTATTAGCAAGTGGTGATACATCAGTTATGATAGAAAAGGTGACTCCTTTATTAAACCTTAAATATAAAAATGAAATAGGTGAAATGGCAGGAACTGTCGACAAGATGATAGATTTAACAAAAAATGGAATTGATGCTTATGAAGAAGTGCGGCAAACCATACAGCAATTAACCAGTGAAACCAAAAAATTAACTGAAAGTTCAAAAGCCGGATTATTAAATAAAAGAGGAAATGCTGAAAAGTTTAACGGATCTTATAAAGAATTGATTGAAGGAATAAATGATACTTTAGATTCAGTAATCGAACCGTTAAAAGAAGGTTCAAATGTTTTGGCTGTATTGGCAACTGGAGATTTAACAATTAGGGTGAATAATGAATTTAAAGGCGATTATCAAATAATTAAAAATAGCATTAATCAAGTTGCTGAATCATTGAGCAGCACAATACACAATGTAAGTCAAGCAGTTTTGGCAACTGCCAGTGCAGCAAATGAAATTTCATCAAGTTCAGAAGAACTCGCCTCCGGCGCTCATGAACAAACCCAGCAAATTTCTGAAGTAGCCAGGTCAATCGAAGAAATGACGAAAACAATTATTGAAAATACCAGGAATACATCTATCGCATCGGAAACTGCCAAACTAGCAGGCTCAAAGGCACAAGAAGGCGGGGAAGCAGTTAATAATACGATTAAAGGGATGATAAAAATTGCTGATGTTGTTAAGCATTCCGCAAGCACTATTGATGCTTTAGGGAGGAGCAGCCTGGAAATCGGAGAGATTATCCAGGTAATAGACGACATCGCCGACCAAACAAACTTGCTGGCACTAAATGCTGCGATCGAAGCTGCTAGGGCCGGTGAACAGGGAAGAGGCTTTGCAGTTGTTGCAGATGAAGTTAGAAAATTAGCCGAGAGAACAACTAATGCTACAAAGGAAATAGCTTCAATGATCAAAAAAATTCAAATGGATACCTCTGAAGTTGTTGAATCAATGGAACAAGGCAATGTTGAAGTAGAAGAAGGAAAGAAGTTAGCTCATCAAGCAGGCGATGTTCTTAAAGAAATAATCACACAAGCAATTAAGGTTGACGATATTTCAGGTCAGGTTGCAGTATCCAGTGAGGAACAATCATCAACTGCAGAAGAAATAACTAAAACTGTAGAAGTCATTAATAATGTAATATCGCAAAGCGCAACAGGAACTGAACAGATTGCAAAATCTGCAGAAGATTTGAGCCGTCTGACGCAAAACCTGGAAATAATAGTTTCGAAATTTAAAATCGATCAGAAACTATCAATAAGAAATAATGTGTATTCCGATGAGGAATCATCATTACAAGAAGTTAACGTAAAAAGAAACGGGAAATCTTTTGAGCATTATCTGAATTAGATAATGCTAAGTATACTGTTAACTTAATTTTACTATAGGCTATAATAACGCTTTGACCTGGTTGTATTTTTACAGTTGTATAATATTATACAGCTAAAGTACGGTTTTCTTAAAAAAGATAACTAAAAAAAACGGCACCTAATTTGAAAATTGAAATAAATAAAAATTGTTCCGATAATATAATTAGGCTGGCAAACTGTTAAATTTTTCGAACTAGCAATGCTGAATTAAAAATGGAGAATCATGAACAATTACGATAATACCGAAACCAAAGAGAATCAGTTTTATAATAATGGTCTCGGTTTAACATCGACAGCAGGGATTTCTTTAAATAGGAATGTATTTGAAAACTGGAGAAAATATATTTATGAAATTTGCGGAATATATTTTCAGGACAATAAAAAATATCTGTTGGAAAGCAGGCTGCAAAAACGTATAAGTTATCTTAATCTATCTTCTTTTGAAGCTTATTTGGATTACTTAAAATATAATCCTTTAGGTTCTTTTGAAAGGAAGCATTTATATAATGCAATTACAATAAACGAAACGTTCTTCTTTAGAAATCCACAGCAATTTAGCGTTATAACAGATCAAGTTTTGCCGGAAATAATTAGTGAAAAACTTAAAACTAGACAAAATAAAATTAAAATATGGAGTGCAGCTTCTTCAACAGGAGATGAAGCTTATACTTTAGGAATATTGATAAATGAATTGTTCGCTGCTAAATATCCTTCATTATCATTTGAGATTATGGGAACTGACATTGATGATAAAGTAATTGAAGTAGCTAAACAAGCTGTATTTAAGGAATATTCAATTAGGAATACTCCTCCAAAATATTTAGCCAAATATTTTACAAAGGAGGAAGATCATTTTTACGTACTGGATCCCAAAATAAGAAATATGGTGAGATTTAAAAACCTAAATCTCTATGATGCTGCCGGTATGAGTACTATGACTAACTACGACTTAATAATTTGCGCAAATGTTCTAATATATTTTGATACTGTTTCGAAGAAGAAGGTATTAAATAGCTTATACAATTCACTTTCAAATATCGGCTATTTATTTATCGGTTATTCTGAATCTCTAATGAGCATAACGCAAAAATTCAAAAGTGTAAATTTCCCTAAAGCTGTTGCGTATAGAAAAAAAATATAAATAAAATAATAAGTTGAGGATAATCAAATATGAGTGAGCTAAGATTTCTTGTTGTAGACGATTCGGTTACCATGAGGAGAATTGTAATTAATTCCCTGAAAAATCTTGGTCATCAGAATTTTATTGAAGCGAGTGATGGTAGAGATGCCCTAGAAAAGCTTGCTGTAGATAGTTCGGTAAATTTTGTTATTACTGATTGGAACATGCCAAATGTTTCCGGCCTTGAGTTAACAAAAGCAATAAGGAGTGATGAAAAATTAAATTCGTTACCCATTTTAATGGTTACTACCAGAGGCGTTAAGGATGATATAATTGAAGCCTTGAATGCACGAGTGAATAATTATGTTGTAAAACCGTTTACTCCGCAAATCCTTAAAGAAAAAATTGAACAAATCTTAGCTACAGTATAAAGGCAGCATCATGACTAAAATAAATGTGAATCAATTATATTCCAAACTTGACAGCTTAAACATAGTTTTTAAGGATGCTCAAAGGCTGATCCCGATTATTCAAAATCTTATTGAATTTATGCGGGATACAATTCCGATGCTGGAAAACATTAATAAATCTATTTTCGAAAGTACGTTTAAAATCCGCGTGCTACAAATCAGATAAATGATGTTACCAGTGCTACCGAAATGGCAACTACTGAAATTTTAGATATTGTTGATATTATTTCAAACGATATTTATGCAATTGAAGTTGCTATTGGAGAACTTCTTTCTAATGAAGAAAAAAGGACGAACATTTTAAATAAGATAAAACATTTAGTAAAAGATAATGAAGAAGTCAAAACTTCTATTCGAAGAATATGAAGGGATAGAAAATGGATTAAATTCAATTCCTCAAATGGTTGATTCAATTAAAAAGATTAGAGATGATGCGTATAATATTACACTTTCGCTTCAAGTTCAGGATATTACAACACAGCAGCTCGCAGCAGTTAATCATCTTATTGAATCTGTACAGGGCAAGCTGGCATCAATAATAGTGGAATTTGAAGGGACAACAAACTTTGAAAAAGGACAAGATTTTGAATTTACAGAAGAGGTGAATTTTAATCCGGATGCTGTTTATACCAAATCAACTGAAAACCAAAAATTAGTTGATGATCTAATAAATGAAGGAAGTAAAAATACTTCACAAGATGAAATAGATAAATTGTTTTTAAAATGAGCAATATTACACAAAATCCCATACTAAACGATCCCGATATGAAAGAGATCGTTGAAAGTTTTCTTATTGAATCTAAAGAAATTTTAGAAAGCCTGGATGTAGATATTATCGAAATGGAAAAAAGGCCTGATGATACAGAGCTTTTAAACCAGGTATTTCGTTCTTTTCATACAATAAAAGGATCGGCAGGATTTCTATCTCTCAATAAATTGACTTCGATAACTCATAAAGGCGAAGATATTTTAAATAAACTTAGGAAAAAAGAAGTAGCCTTAAATGAAGAGATAATGGATGGTATTTTAGTTGCTTTCGATAAATTAAAAGATCTTATATTTTGTATTGAAGCTAACCATAATGAGGATATAGAAATTGAAGAAGCTAATGCTCATTTGGTTTCAGTTATCGAAAGAATTGAAAAAGGAGTAATGTTCTCCGAAGGCTCAGAAACTGTTAAATCAGCACCTTCAAACTCAAAAAAAACTGCGGCTGCAAAAAAAGAAGTTAAACCAAAAAAAGTCTCTGCTGATAAAAAAGCAACTGATAAAAAGAATAACAAAAAGTCAGCCCCAAAAGAACCTGAGGTTTTAAATACAGAGAATAAAGATGAAGAAGTTCCGGCAATTGCTAAACCGGAAAAGGTTGAAACAAAACAGAAAGAAGTGCATCTTCAAAATCAAAATAGATCAATAGATCCCAACTTAACTAAAAAAGATTCTACAATCCGGGTAGATATTGAAAGACTGGATGAGCTGTTAAATATAGCTTCTGAACTGGTTCTTGGCAGAAACAGGCTCACCCAGATTAATTCTGATTTTACTATTCAGTTTGAAGGAACTGATCATGCACGAGATTTGTCGGAAGTTGTTAAGCTCATCGATCACATGACTAATGAGCTTCAGTCCATTGTCATGAAGACCAGGATGGTTAAAATTGGAAAAGTTTTTAACCGTTTTCCACGCCTGGTTAGAGATATCTCAAAAGATTCAAACAAAAATGTTGAGCTTGTAATTGAAGGTGAAGATACAGAACTGGATAAATCTTTAATTGAAGAAATAAATGATCCTTTAGTTCACCTAATCAGAAATTCCGTTGATCATGGAATTGAAAAGCCGGAAGACCGTATTGCCGCCGGAAAAAACCCTGCCGGGACAATTAAACTTTCCGCAGATCACGAAGGAAATAATATAACAATTACTATTGAAGATGACGGAAAAGGGATTGACCCTGAAGTAATAAAAGAAAAAGCTGTTTCAAAGGGATTAATCTCTATTGAAAAATCAAAGGAATTAAATAAGCAGGATATTTTTAATTTAATCTTCCTCCCGGGTTTTTCAACCGCGGAAGTTGTAACAAATATCTCCGGCCGCGGCGTTGGAATGGACGTGGTAAGAACTAATGTAACAAAGCTCAGAGGTTTGATAAATATCGAATCTGAAAAGGGAGCTGGTACAAAAATAATAATAAAGCTTCCTCTTACATTGGCAATTATTCTTGGAATGATTGTTAAAGTTAAAGATGAATCGATAGTAATACCATTAAGCAGTGTCATTGAAACTGTCAGGGTACATTCAGATAATATCAATACTATAAATGGTCATGAAGTAATAAGGCTAAGAGATAATGTAATTCCTGTTATAGATATAAACGAGATTCTATACAAGCAAAGGGATAAAGTGGCTGATAGAGTTTGGCAGTATATAGTTGTAGTAGGGATAGCAGAAAGAAAATTCGGAATTAAAGTGGATAAATTAATTGGCCAAAAAGAAGTTGTTATAAAATCTTTGGGAAATTATTTAGGTGTAATTAAGGGTATTGCAGGCTCAACTATTTTAGGCGACGGAACAGTAGTTATGATTTTGGATGTCGCCGAATTACTAACAAAGTATACAAAAGATAATGCAAAATAAAATTAAAGTAGTTGTTGTTGATGATTCTGCAACGATGCGAAAGCTTCTTTCAATGGCTTTAAATGCGGCTAATGATTTTGAAGTTATTGCAACTGCTAGAGACGGCGAAGAAGCATTTCAAACCGTAAAAAAATTAAAACCGGATTTGGTAACGCTTGATATTCAAATGCCCAATGTTGATGGAATTGAAGCGCTCAAAAGAATAATGAGAGAATGCCCGACGCCTGTTGTGATGTTAAGTGCTTTAACAACCGAAGGTGCCGATGCTACAATAAAAGCTTTAGAATTAGGTGCAATAGATTTTATTCCCAAGGACCCTTCTCTTTGGGGAGAGCTCACTTCATTTAAAGAAGAATTAGTAAAAAAGCTTAGGGAAATATTAAGGCAGCACACTCTTCAGAAAAGAATCGTAACAATTAAACATCCAAATAATTCTGGAAATAATGGATATAAGGCAGCAGAAAGAAAATCAATTTCCGAGATTTCATATAAAGCTATTGGAATTGGAATTTCCACGGGCGGTCCAATGGCTCTTCAAAAAGTTTTACCGAGATTTTCGGAACATTTAGATTGCCCGATATTTATTGTTCAGCACATGCCGCCTAAATTCACAAAATCACTTGCGGATAGATTAAATGGCATGTGTAAACTTGAAGTAAAAGAAGCTGAACATAATGAAATTGCCAAAAATGGTGTTATTTACATTGCTCCCGGAGGTAAACACTTTACTGTAAACGGGTCTACCGGGCAATGTAAAATAATTATAGGAGACGAACCGGCAAATACTTTACATAAACCATCTGTAAATGTTATGATGCTTTCCTTAGTTGAAATGTACGGCAAGCAATTACTAGGGGTTATTATGACTGGAATGGGTAAAGACGGTTTTGACGGAATAAAAGAATTAAAAAAATTAGGCGGTTATTGCATTACTCAGGATGAAGAATCATGTGTGGTGTACGGCATGCCAAGAGCTGTTTCCGAAGCCGGGCTTTCGGATATTGAAGCTCCTTTAGATAAAATCCCCGAATTAATTAATAAAATGGTGAAACATGAGCAATATATATGAAGAAACAGTTCTAAAAGAATTTACTGCTAAAAAACATAACAATGGTGTTATCAAAAAAGAAGACATCTCGCTAAATGGAAAAACTAAAATAAGCGTAGATGAAGATGAACACACCGGTGTTAAGATCATTTTGAAAAAAGACGAAAATGATGCGATTAAAGAAATTAAATTTGTCTGTGCTTGTGGAGAGTCCAAATCAATAATCCTAGACTATTCTGATTAATAATTATCAACTGTTTATATTTAGCCATGTATTTAGGCTAAAAACCTTGAATAACTGAATTTTTCATAAATAAACCGATGGCATTTCATTTGAAACTTTCAGTTAAAAATTCAAGGTTTTTTTATGTCAACATCTTCAAATATCAGGCTTCTGGAAAATTTACTTGATTATACTTCTGTAAAGAATAATGTAATAAGTAAAAATATTTCCAATATTGGTACTGAAGGATACCAGAGAGAAGACGTTAAGTTCAACTCAATTCTAAACGAAAATTTATCAAACCAAATTAAGGCAACTGATCCAAGACATTTTGGTTCACAAAGCTTTATTCAAGATTCCGAATTCGATATAGTTAAAGATGAAGACCAGCAAGTATATTCCGGAATTAATAATGTAGATATTGACAAAGAAATGTCCGATCTGGCTGAAAATTCACTCAGCTTTAAATTCGCTTCACGCCGGATCGGGGATTATTTCAAATTAATTCAAGAAGTAATAAAAGGCGGAGGTAACGGGTGAAAATCGGAGGAAATTTTTCAGGGTTTAATATTAGCGCCAAGGGCTTAAGTGTTCAAAGAAAAAAAATGAACTTGATTGCTGAAAATATTGCAAATGCTGATACAACCCGTACTGAGGATGGACAGCCCTATCAAAGAAAATTCTTATCTGTTGAACAACAGCAAAATCAATTCAGTAATAATTTAATTTCTGCCGGAAGAACAATCCGGTTAAATACAACTAACAATGATCATATTGCAAATCCTTCGGGGACACCTTTTCAGGTATCCAACTCTGATGATGGGATGAAAGTAAACGAAAATGCAGACCAGACTGTCGGCGATATTGTATATATGCCTGACAGCCCGGATGCAGATGAGAACGGTTATGTCCAAATGTCGAATGTAAATATAATTACTGAAATGGTTGATATGATTGCAGCATCAAGAAGTTATGAAGCAAATCTTACTGCCTTAAATTCATCAAAGCAAATAGCTAAAGATTCTTTGGAGATATAAAATGAGAATATCTACTAACAACATTGGAAATTACGGGCCGCAAACAGCGCGAGGCGTTCAACAGCAGGCAAAAACAAATGAAAAATTTGAATTGCCAAAGACATCCAATTTGGAAAATAAAACCATGATAACACCTGACGAAAAAAGCTTTTTTGCCGGTTTATATCCAAACAATAAAACAGAAATTGAAAATCATTTTTATTCAAAGAGTGGAAAAATGTCAGGTGTCAAAGTTGGTTCACTAATCAATAGAAGAGGATAGCATGAAAATACAACCGATCAATGAATTACTCCCTGAAATACTTTCACCAAAATCTACAGAAAAGCCGGGGAATTCAAAATTTGAAAATATTCTTAGCGATTTTATCGGTTCTGTAAATAAAACTCAAAACGATGCAGATAGTATTACAAAAAGCTTTGTTATGGGTGATGATGTAGAGATTCATGATGTAATGATTGCAGGAGAAAAAGCTAAAACCAGCTTAGAGCTTCTTATGGAAATAAGAAACAAAACAATAGACATGTACAAAGAATTAATCAGAATGCAGCCTTAAATACTATGGATAAAAATAAATTCGGCTCTATCGCAACCACTTTTAACAGTCTTACACTTCAAAGAAAAATTATTCTTGGTGCAGCGTTAATTTTAACTTTTGTTTTAATCGGTTCTTTAGTTGTGTTATTGAACGAGCCTAACTATTCAACTTTATATTCAAATCTTTCCGAAGAAGATGCGTCAAAAGTACTTGATGTTCTTAATTCAGAAAAAATTCAATTTAAAATTGAGGATAATGGGCGCACCATAAAAGTTCCAAAAGAAAAAGTTTACGAGACAAGATTATCACTTGCCGGAAAAGGGATTCCAAGTTCAGGAATGATAGGGTATGAGCTATTTGATAAGAACACTATGGGTATGTCTGAATTCATGCAGAAGCTTAATTATAAACGTGCTTTAGAGGGGGAACTGGCAAGAACCATTAGCGAGCAAGATGGCGTTGAAGGAGTTAGGGTTCATATAGTGCTGCCGCAGAAATCAGTTTTTAAAGATGAAGAAAAACAGCCTACCGCTTCAGTAGTACTTAAGCTGAATAACAATTATTCAATAACAAAAGGTAACATTTCAGCAATAATTAATTTAATATCAAGCAGTGTTGAAGGGTTACAGCCCAACAAGGTAACATTGATTGATACCAAAGGCAGGCTGCTTTCTAAAGAATCTTCGGATGATTTATTTGGTGGTTCAAGCTCAAAACAATATGAAATTAAACAATCAGTTGAAGCTTATATAACATCAAAAGCACAGAGCATACTTGACAATGTTTTAGGATATGGGAATGCAATGGTTCAGATTAATGCCGATTTGAATTTTAACCAGGTTGAAAAAACTATGGAAATGTATGATCCGGAATCTCAAGTTGCAATAAGTGAACAAAGCATTAAAACTGAAAATACAGGAAATAAAACTGGTGATTCAAGTCAGCAAACAAGCCAAAATAATACTACCAATTATGAAATAAACAAAACTGTTCAAAAAGTTATTGAAGGAATCGGAAATATTAAAAGGTTAAGCGTAGCGGCTGTTATAAATGATTCTCCCAAAGAAGTAAAAAAGGGAGATGGCGTAGAAACAGTTTATGAGCCTAGAACTAAAGACCAGCTAGATAAGCTGGAAAATATAATCAAGAATGCTGTTGGATATGATGATAAAAGATTAGACCAATTTTCAATTGTTAATATTCCATTTGAAGCTAAACCTATAGAAGAAATTAAACCGGAAGAGACCTCGGTTTTTAGTAGTCCGGATAAATGGATAAATGTCCTTTTAACAATTCTAGCAATCGGGGCTTCACTCTTCATCTTGAAGGGTTTAATGAACAAACTAAAAAACGAAAAAATTATTATAGGTACTGTAGATGGTGGAAATAGCAATGGCCAGGAAACATATATTTCCAACAGGCAAAACCGCCAAAGGAAGTATCCCTGCTGTGAAAAGGCCAAGGCCACCAATGATAGATGTTGGTGATCTTGAAGACGAACTATCTGAAGAAGCAGTTTCTAAAAAAGTTCAACACGAAAAAATAACTAACTATGTATCTAAGAACCCAACAGATACAGCAAAACTAATAAATGCATGGTTACACGAAGATGAAGCCTAACGAAGGATTTGCAGTTCAAAAACCTCTAGCGCCTGTTGCTCAAATTTCAGGCATTCAAAAAGCAGCAATATTAATGATTGCTTTAAAAATTGATACAGCATCAGAGGTATATAAATATCTAGATAACGCTGAGCTCGAAATGATCTCGGCAGAAATAAGCAAGGTGAAAAATGTTCCGGCGCAGCAAGTAGATAATGTTCTGCTTGAATTTTACCACATGGTTACTGCTAGAGAATATATGCTTGAAGGCGGACTGGATTATGCACATGCCTTATTGGAAAAAACATTTGGAACCCCTAAAGCTGTGGAAATTATTGAGAAGGTAAAAACTTTAACCACATTAAAAGGTTTTGAAGTTTTAAAGAAAGCAGACTCATCCCAGCTAATGAATTTTTTAAATAAAGAGCATCCTCAAACTATAGCATTAATACTTTCTCATCTTACTCCTTCACAAACAGCAGATGCCTTACGGGAACTTCAGGACCCTTTAAGAACTGACGTTGTACACAGAATTGCAACCCTTGGTAAAGTTTCACCACAAACTCTAAAGCAGATTGAGAAAGTAGTTGATGAACTTGCTGGTTTAAGCATTGGGCAAACATTAAGTGCACTCGGCGGAACCAAAAGCCTTGCCTCAATTCTTAATAAAATGAGTGTTACCATGAGCAAAGATATATTGGACAACTTGTCGGGAGTTGATACTGATGTGGCGCTTGAAGTAAAAAGATTAATGTTCTTGTTCGAAGATATCATTCATATTGAAGATAAAGATATTCAAAAGATTCTTCGTGAAGTTGATAGAAAGGACCTAGCTTTGTCATTAAAAGTTTGTGATGAAAAACTTAAGCTAAAAGTATTCAAAAATATGTCTGAAAGAGGTGCAGACCTGTTAAAAGAAGAATTGCAGTTTATGGGTAAGGTTAAGCTGAAAGATGTTGAAGATTCACAAGCCAAGGTAATTGACATAATTAAAAATCTTGAAGAAACAGGCGAAATAACTTTAAACTTAAGTACAAACTCAACAGAAATTTATGTCTGATAGAATTATTATCAACTCGCGGTCCGGCTCAGTCAATTTCAAATTGCGGAATCATTTTGAGGATAGCTTTTTAGAACCGGAGGAAAGTGAAATAGTTCTTCAGCAAAAACGATTTGAAGAACAGCTTCAGAAAAAATATGATGAAGGATACCAGGATGGTTATGGGCTTGCTCAAAATGAGTTAAGTAAAAAATATGATGTTCAACTAGCCGAAAAATATAATGAACTTAATAATTTAATTTCAGGCATTGATGAAAAGATGAAAGAATACGAAAATCTATTTTCAAATAAAGTTATTGACTTTTCATTTTTTATTAGCGAAAAAGTTATACGCCGTGAAATTCAAAATAAAAGTATTATAAAGAATTCATTAAGCGAAGCAGTTAAAAAAGTGCTTGGAGCAAATTCTTTAATAATAAAATTGAACCCAGACGAAATTGAAGTAATAAGCAAAGAAAATGAGCAATTGTTAAGTAGTAATTCATTTTCGAAAATATCTTTTGAGCCAGATGAAAGAGTGGAACCCGGCGGATGTATTGTGGAATCAGAAATTGGAAGTGTGGATGCAAGGATTTCTTCACAGTTAAATGAGATAAAAAAAATCCTGGATACTGTCCCCTTAAATGATAATAACTAATGGATAATCTATACAACTATATTGATTATTATAAGAACAGATTAATTAACGCTGACCTGTTAAAAGTTAATGGCCGTGTTTCGGACGTTATAGGGTTAATTATTGTTAGCACCGGGCCAAATGTTTCTCTCGGGGAAATTTGTGTCATTGTAAATAAAAAAGGAATTGAAGTCTGTAAATCTGAAGTAGTCGGGTTTAAAGATGGAAAAGTTCTTTCCATTGCATTGGGAGAAGTTCAAAATATTTCTCCTGCTTGTGAGATTATAGCAACTGGAAAACCTTTTTCGATTGGCGTCGGTGATGAACTGCTGGGCAGAGTAATTGACGGTATGGGAAATCCTATTGACGGTAAAGGAGAGATTCAATGCTCTACACAATTAAGCATTTATCGTGAGCCGCCAAATCCGCTTCAGAGAGACAGAATTGATACTCCGCTTCAAACCGGGGTTAGAGTTATTGACGGCCTTCTTACAGTTGGGCGCGGGCAAAGGTTAGGGATTTTTGCCGGAAGCGGCGTTGGTAAAAGTGTAACATTGGGAATGATTGCCAGAAATACTAATGCAGATGTAAATGTTATTACACTCATTGGAGAACGCGGAAGAGAAGTTAGAGAATTTATTGAAAAAGATCTTGGTGAAGAAGGATTGATGAGATCAGTTGTGGTTGTTGCAACAAGTGACAAACCAGCACTTCTTAGAATGAAGGGTGCTTTTCTAGGAACTACCATTGCAGAATACTTTAGGGATAAAGGTTTAAATGTGGTTTTGATGATGGATTCTGTAACACGCTTCGCTATGGCTCAAAGAGAAATAGGTTTAACAATTGGCGAACCTCCAACCACAAAGGGATATACTCCTTCAGTGTTTGCAATTTTGCCAAAGCTTTTGGAAAGAGCAGGTACAACAAATAAAGGTTCAATCACAGGATTCTATACTGTATTAGTAGACGGTGATGATATGAATGAGCCAATTGCTGATGCAGTTCGATCTATATTGGATGGACATGTAGTGTTATCCCGTAAGCTTGCAAATATCGGGCAGTATCCGGCGGTTGATCCTTTACAAAGCGTCAGCAGAGTTATGCCGGATATTGTCGATACAGATCATCGTAAAAGAGCAATAGCTTTTAGTGAGATATTAGCAACATATAAAGAGGCAGAGGACCTTATTAATATTGGCGCTTATGTTAGAGGAAGCAATCCGCAAATTGATCATGCCCTATCAAAAATAGGCAGCTTAAGAACATATCTTAAGCAGGATATGCTGGAAAAATCATTGTACGAAGAATCGGTTTCCAGGTTAAAAGAAATTATTGAGGAACCACTTTAGATAAATAATGGCAAAATTTAAGTACAAATTTGAATCAATTAAAAAGGTTAAAGAAAGCCTGGAAAAGAAAGCTCAAAAAGAGGTAGCTGTAATTGATTTGGAAATTGAAAAACTTAAGCAGTCATACGTTGATGTTGAAAAAGAAGGCCTGGATGGATTAAGAAAAAATGAAAGCAAAAATGTAAGTGTGGCTGAATTGAAATTTGAAATTAATTATAAAAAAGTAATTCAAAACCGGCTGATTGAAATTCAAAAAAATATATTGAAGATGGAAAAATTGCGAGAAAAAAAAATTGCAGAACTCATTCAAAAGAGTAAAGAACATAAAATGTTTGATGCGCTCGAAGAAACTCACCTGGAAAAATTTATGCAGGAACAGAATAAAAATGAAATGCTCTTTATAGATGAAATAGCTACTCAAAAGTTTAATAGAGATAATAAGTGAAGCCGATAATTATATACGCAGTTGTTTTTATACTGGCTTTTATTTTAACAAGTTTTGGCATTATTCAACTTAATTCAAAGTTCAATAATATTTTTAAATTTGATTTTTCTTCCAAAACCTCTTTATTAAATAAAGGAGGTAATTCAAATGCAAGCGATTCAACTTCCGATAATGCTGATCAAGAAAAACCAGTTACACAAAATCAAGAAGTTAAGCAAGAAATCTGCCGCAAAAGATAAAGTTAAGCCTGATAGTGTTAGTGCTGTGAAAAACGAAACAAGTAAAACCACAAATGATTCCACTTTAAAAGTGACAGAAGTTAATAATAATGAAAATAGTAAAATCAGCGGAAATCCGGTTAGTAATAGCACAGTTAACAATTTGAATGTAATTCCGGCAAGCCAGAATAAAAGTAAAGTGGACAGCTCATACATTAAATGGGAAAAAACGACCGCAAAAGTTTATGAATCTATGGATCCTAAAAAAGCAGCTAAAATTATTCAGAACTTCTCCGATAATATGGCAAGAGATATTATCTACGCAATGAAAAAGAATAAAGCTGCAGATGTCTTAGCAGAACTTGACCCAGTGTTTGCAGCAAGAATAACGAGGATGCCATAATGGAATTTAATCCACTTTTCTTAAATATAAATAATCAAATGAGCAGTTCAGGAAATTTGAAACTGAACCGGTTTGGTAATTTATCTTATCTATTTAAAGATATTATTAAAATAAAAATGGATGGGATTGCACAGGAAAATGGATTAGAAGGGAATTCCCCTCAAATTGAATCAAACCAAAATTTAAACGGCATTAGTCAAATTTCTATTAGTAAAGAAGAATTAAAAAATATAATAGAAGCCTTGCTTTCAAAGCTAGGAAATCTTTCTTCTGATGTTTCTGAAACCGCCAAAACAAAAAATACTAAAAGTAAAAAAACTAAAGAAGGAAATTATAATTCCATCGATTTAAATAATATTATGAGCCAGCTTGAAGCAGGCAAAACAATCAAGCTTAATTTTACAAACCTTGATGAAAATTATTCCCTGGAGATTTCTAAAGATACTAGTGAAACTATTTCTCAAGAAAATTCTAATCCTTCATCCAATGATATTACTGATTTATCGGCAGAGAGTATCCAGTCAGATAAATTATTGTTTACTGCAAAAAATCAAACAATTCCTAAACTTCAAGGATTTAAATTTGATCTTCAGAGTTTAGAAACAGTACAAGCAGCCAAAAATATTGAAGAGACTTTTCCAGCGGAAGGTAATTCAAAGACAACAGAAAAATTAAATGTTGTTCAAAATAATGTTAGCGATATTTTTTCAAATGTGGAAGCGGCTTCTGATAATAACGATCTAAAAGATAGAGTTAAAGCCAACTCTTCAAAAAATGTCAGCAGCATAAATTTAAATGATGATCAAGCTGAAAATCTATTTAAAGATCTTAAAGACTTAATAGAGAATAGGGAAGTCCAACATGGATCAAGTGAAAAAACTAGCGAGGTAGATTATAAAATAAAAATAGTTAAGCAGGAGAATTCGATTCTTAAAATAAAATTTATGATGCTAAACCGGCAGAGAAATTTGCTGCATCTAAATCCGCAGCCTCTAATGTAATTATTAAGAATGAAGAAAAATTTTTTGAAATAAATCAAAAGCTTAATACTGAAGCACAAAAAGATTTTAAGCAGCTGGAAAACCAGAATAATAAGTTTACCAAATTGTCTCTTTCTTCTTCATTTGATTTGGCAGAAGAAGAACCTTTAACTAAGCAGGAGAATTCAGCATCAACAGCAGAAAAAGCTAATATTAAAAATTTAAACCCGGATGCGAAAGCAGAAGTAAATAATATTAAAGAATCTGTTAAAATTATAAATTCATTTGAAGACATAAATGTTGAAATTAAACCTGCTGAAAAAGAGGAAATTGTAACAAAACCGGTTAGCGATTCATCCAAAAACGAAAGCATTAAAGAGCTTATACCAGAAGTAAAACAGGAAAGTGATCAGCCGGAAAAGTTTGTAAAAATAAAAACATCGGTTGAAAAAGTTGAAGTAGAAACTAAAGAAGAGTTAAATACAAAAAGTAAATTAACAGATAGTAGCACTTCTGATAAAAATTCAACCCAACCAAAGGAAGTTAAAAATATATCCGGTAAAACCGGCCCAACGCAGAACCTTAAAAATGACTCGAATTTAAAAGAAACTCAGCAAATAGATATTAAAACAAAATCTGAGGTAAAAGAACAAACTTCTCCTAAAGCTCAAAATATAAACGATTCTAAAAGCTATAAAGAAGTTCAATACATTAAAAACTCGGACATCAAAGTAGAACCAAAACCAAACGAACAAGCTTCAGCCAACGATCAAAATATAAAGAGTTCTAAAAACGAAAAAGGATTTCAAAATATTCAGGATTCGGATGTTAAAATACGCCCGGAAACGAATAGCCAAACTTCAAGCAAAGATCAAAATATTAAAGATGTAAAAAGTGATATTGCGGTAAAGAATTCTCAAAATTCCGATTCAAACCCTCAGCCTGGTTTTAATGATCAAACTTCAGATCAAAATCAAAATCCTAAAAACGCGAATACTTCTAATGTAAGTGTTAATCAGACTAATAAGAATTTATCTGCAAATGAAACTCATACGGAATTAAATGAAGAAAAAGTTGATTCACAAAAACTACCCGGTACACAGTTCAATTCCGATTTAAAAATCCGGCAACTGCCGGACAAAATTCAGAATCAAAAGAGTTGAAAAATTTCCGGCATTTTGATAGTCCCTCTAAATTTATAAAGCCTTCACAAATTATAAATGAAATTTCCAGTTTTATAAAAAAAGGCGAAGTTAAAACTCTTGTGTTCAAATTGACGCCTGAAAATTTAGGCAAGGTTAGGGTTGAAGTTAATATGATTGACAAAGCAGTACATGCAAATATTGAAGTTGAAAATGAAGCTGTTAAGCAAACTGTGCAATCAAATTTTAATCAATTAAGGACATCACTTGTTCAAAGCGGAATTAGGTTGCGGGTCTAACCATTTCCTTGAATAATGGAGGTGAAAAAAATACTAAAGCTTCCGAGCCCAAAAAGAAAACAGCAGAATAAATCAAGAAATTAAATCGGAAGATAAATTAACCATGGCTATACCCAAAAAGATGGGATATAACACTTATGAATATTTAGCATAGGAGAATTTTATGACTACGGATAACGTAAGTAATCTATTGAATAATTATTCCACGACATCGTCTTCCTCCGCAGGTAAAACGACTTTGGGAAAAGATGATTTTATGAATTTAATGATTACACAGTTGAAAAATCAAGATCCTTTAAATCCTATGGATAATTCGCAATTTTCTGCTCAATTGGCTCAATTTAGTTCTTTAGAGCAATTGCAGAATCTTAATGACCAAATGTCGCAAAGCATTGATGCTAATTATTTACTAACTCAATCCATCAATAATACTTTAACATCAACCATGATAGGAAAAGATGTTAAGCTTCCGGCGGGAATATCACTAATAAAGGACAGGATAATATTCCGTTGGGATATAATATAACCGGTAATCCTGGTTCAGTTACAGTAAATATTTATGATGAAAACGGAACACTTGTGCGAACTATAGAGGATGCGCCTTCCAGTTCGGGCGATAATAAACTTTCCTGGGATTTTACCGATAATGATGGAAACAGATTGCCTGAAGGTAATTACACATTTGAAGTTGACGCAAAAGACAATGCCGGAGAAAATTTAGATGTTTCTTTATTTAAATACGGAACTATTGACGGCGTTAAGTTTACAGAAAATGGAACAGTTCTTTTAGTTGGTGGAGTAGAGTATTCACTTTCAGAAATTTCTGAAATATTAAACCCAAGTAATGAAGGAGGTGGAAACTAATGGCTGAGATAAACGGAATTAACGTACCGTTTATTCCGATAAGCAACAATGAAAATTTCGGCAAGCCGCAGATTGATAAATCAGGCAAACAGCTTTGATTCAATCTTTCAGCGTGAACTTGAAAAAATAAAGTTTTCAAATCATGCAGTGAAAAGATTAGAAACACGAAACATTCAGCTTAGCGATGAAGAAATAAATAAAATTCAAAGCGCAGTTGAAAAAGCTGAGCTGAAAGGCTCGAAAGATTCATTGGTGATGATGTCTGATACAGCTTTTATAGTAAATATTCCTAATAAAACTGTTGTGACAGCTTTACCGCTTGAAAATGGTGGAGATAATATCTTCACAAATATTGACAGTGTAGTGTTCGCATAAAAAAATTATTAAATAAATATAAGAGCGGGACCTTTTAAGGACGCTCTGATCCGGCTGACTGACTGATGCCGGATAAATTATAACTTAAAAACCTTAGGAGGTTAAAATGGCACTTCTTAATTCATTGTTCTCTGGCGTTTCCGGTATGCAAAATCATCAATCAATGATGGATGTAATTGGAAACAACATTGCTAACGTAAATACAATCGGCTTTAAAGGATCAAGAGTAACCTTCAGTGATACTTTTAATCAATTCGTAAAAGCCGGTACTAACCCAACAGAAACTTCAGGCGGTACAAATACTTTCCAGGTCGGTTTAGGAATGAAAATAAATTCAATCGACAGAAACTGGAATCAGGGTACTTTTGATAGAACAGGCATTACAACTGATTTAGCTTTGCAAGGGCCCGGAATGTTCATTATGAAAAGCAACGGACAAAATTTTTATTCACGTGCCGGCGCTTTTGTTTTTGATGCTGATGGCAATTTAGTAAGTTCGCAAAACGGTGCTGTAGTTCAGGGTAAAATTGCAAATGATGACGGTGTTGTTCCTCCTGGAAATAATTTGAAGTAATATAGTCGTTGATAAAAACTTAAAGCTGCCTGCACAAGCAACTTCATTAATTAAATGGGGCGGTAACCTGGATAGTAATTCCGACTTAACAAGAAGTGAAATGGTAACACAACTTGGAAATATAAATTTGAATGATCCGGGTCCATTTACATCAAACACTACAGTATATAATGATTACGGAACTGCATACACAATGAAAATGACTTACACGAAAACTGCAACACCAAATCAATATGATTTGTCATATGAAGTTTTCGATACAGCAAATCCTCCTGTTTCAAAAGGAACAGGCAGTATAAACGGATTACAATTTGTGGATGACGGAAATGGTAACTACAAATTAGATGCAGCTTCACAAGCTTTATTTGACGGCACAAATAATCATGTTGTTGTTTCAGGTGATAACTTAAATTTCTTATTTGATTCTTCTTCAATAACACAGAATTCATCTTCATCAACATTAAGCTTGTCTGCTGACGGTAACCGCGAGCCAAACGTAGTAAGCGGTTCAGTTACAGTTTATGATTCATTGGGAAATTCTCACCAGGCAACTTTGAAGTATTCAAAAGTTGATGATAACCAATGGACATGGACAATTTCAGTTCCAGGCACTAGCACACAAAGCGGATCGGCTGAATCATTTACCGGGACTATGATTTTTAACTCTGATGGAACATTAGACCCTGCAAATATTTCACCCAATAATCCAACTTTTTCATTCCAGCCTAAGGGCGGAGCAAATCCTGTTAAAATGGATTTGGATTTTGGAAATGGTTTTAGTGGTATCACTCAAACATCAGCAAGTTCTGTTGTTTCATCTTTAAGCCAAAATGGCTATGCATCTGCTTCATTATCAAATATAAATATCGATCAATATGGAAACATAGTTGGTATATTTTCAAATGGAAATACAAGGTCACTTGCTCAAATTATGACTGCAACTTTCCCAAACTTAGACGGCTTAATCAGCAACGGCGATAACTTATTTTCAGCTTATGCAAACTCAGGCGAACCAAGAATAGGTTCTCTTGGTGAAGAAACAAATACAACGGTACAGTCCGGTGCATTGGAACAGTCAAATGTTGACTTATCTGAAGAGTTCACAAGAATGATTGTAGCTCAAAGAGGATTTCAATCCAATGCAAGAGTAATTACAACAGCAGATACATTGTTACAGGAAATAACAAATCTTATTAGATAATAAAAACATAAAATAACATAATATTCCTGAGGCAGGCTGAATATTTGGCCTGCCTCTTTTGTTTTGCGGCGTAAGAATTTGATTAATCAAATTCCTACAGTGTATGTTTCCATTCGCTCACCCTTGTTAACCCTAATGATTAAAAATATCTTGCAAAAGCTTAAAAAGAATTTCAAATTATTTATAGATATTTTCCAACGACTCAAATAAATCTGCCGAAAGGTTAATGAGAAATGCAGATGACTTAAAGATTTTTTTCAAAGGCTTAAATAGAGTTTCCAATGATTTTAAGAATAATTCTAAAGGGTTAAGGAGAACTGCCAATCACTTAAAGAGAAGTTCCAGAGACTTAAGGAGAGCTGCCGATGGCTTAAAGAGTGTTTCCAGAAGGTTAAAGAGAACTGCCAGCGACTTAAATAAAGTTTCTAATGACTTAAGGAGAATTTCCAGAGGCTTAAATAAAGTTTCCAATGACTTAAAGAGACTTTCCAACGGATTAAATGTTAGTTTTTTTGCTTTTTTGTAATAAAATTGAACTTTTGGCATAATTATGGCATCTTATTATGCAGTAATAGACATTATAGGGGATTTTTAATAACAGGAGAGTAGAATTTACAAGTAAAGGGAGAATTGAACTGATAAAATTACAATTCCATCAAATTATGTTTCTATCATGCTTGGACAGACTCATACTTCGACGAGCTCGGTATGACATTGTAAATAAACCTAGCCAATGATAAGAGGCTGTCTCAAAAGTTATGAGTAGGTCATTCTGAGGGAGTCTTCGACCGAAGAATCTTTTTGTTATGCTTAAATAAGAGATTCTTCGCTAATCACTCAGAATGACTAAACTACTTTTAAGACAGCCTATTATAAAAAATTGGGGTACAGATTAAATTTTGATTGTTCGTAGTTCGCTTAATTAATTTATTCATTCAAAAATACAGGGAGTAAAAAATGTCTCAAAAAATCGATTATCAAATCCAGGACAACGATGCATTACTGAAAGCAATAGACGGAAACCGGGATGCAATGAATGCCAAGGGTTTCACGGAAGCAAAATATACTGCATTTGTAAATGCATGTAATGATTTAATCCAAAAAGAAGCAGCACAGCAGAGAGCAGTAAAATTAGTTTCGGAAAAAACTGCCGAGCAGGATGATGCAATAAAAGCAGTAGCATTGGTAGTGCAGCAGGTAAAGAATGCGGCAAAAAGTGCCTTTGGAAAAGACCCGGCAAAGACAAAGCTGTTTAAAGTAGGGGACACAATTCCGAACTCAGTTAAGTCGCTGCGTTCTTTAACCGAGTATATAATACAGCTTGCGAATGAATACCATGATACATTATTGGAAAACGGCTTAACACAGGAAGATATAGACGGGCTAAATTCATCTTATGGATTATTAGTTGCAACAGATGCAAGCCAGGAAAATGCCAAAAAGCTGCAGGCAACTGCAACGGTTGTACGGGACGATTCTTCTGCAAAGGTTAAAGACTTAACGTTTAAAGCCAGAAGCTTTGCAAAAACATGCTTTGCAAAAAACCCGGAAATACTTTTGCAGTTTAAATCGATACCGAAGGGAAGAACAAGCGGTAATGGAGGAGTTGAAGCACCTGTGCAAACCCCAGCGCAATAGTAAAATAATTTCTTAATATTTTAAAAATTATTATGAACGCCTCATTGTATGGGGCGTTTTTTATGGTAGAGGAGTGTAAATAATTTTGTGCAAATAATTAAACAATATATTTCAATTATTTTCGCCCATAAATAATTCATCCAATTTCCATTTCAACGGGTTGTTTTGGATATAATTTCTTGTATTAAAAAGATCTTTTCATTTCTTAATGATATGCTCAAAATAATTTCTTTGCCAAATGGATTGTCCTGGTGAATTTTTTAATTGATTAATTCGTTTTGTTGTAATGTAAGGGCGAATTGCTATTCGCCCCTACTTTGATATTCTATATTCTTATTCCCCTTCCACAATCTTTATTTCCTCTTCTGTTAAATCATAAAGCTGGTAAACTAATTGGTCTATTTGTTTGTCTGTTGCTTCTATTTGTCTTTGGAGTGCGGTTTTTTCTTGAGGGGTTTTGGTAGATGTTTCTTTATTATTCAAAGAAATAATTGTAGACACCAAAGATCCAATTTTTTTTACATCCATTTTGTTTTCTTCATTAATTACTTTAATCGGAAGTCTACCAATATATTGTTTAGTGCATGTAATCCAACCACCTCTGAATTTATTGCTAAGTTTACTTAAATACCAAAAAAGTAATTTTGAGTTCATCAATCCCAATATGAATTCTTGCGTGTATTCATTATCTTTAATACAAATACTAAAACCTCCACTTGCCATCAAACAATATTTGCTTTGCTGATTTACAAGTAATGAAAACAATCCCTTATTTGCTAAAAGAGGGACTATAATATTTGCATTTTCATGGTCGTATAAATTTCTGGGTGCACTATAAGAATACCAAGTTGAAAATTGTTTTCTTTGCTCTAATTGATTTTTCTTTGATTTAAATATGCATAGGTATTCGGATAATTTTTCTTAAGTTCTATTTCTTCAATTAATTTATAACCATTTAAATTTTGTATATAAGGAAAGATTATCAAATATTCATTTTTAATTTTAAAAATATACCTATTAAAATCTGTAGCAAATATTGGTTGCCTAATAATTTCTTTTTCAATCTCTATTTCATTACCATCCTCATCTAAAAATTTATTATTACTTCTTTTCAACATAAATATCTTATCATTACCAGAACTTGAGCCCCGACTGATTTTTGCTGGAAGGTTAATCAACTCAATTGAATTAGCCTTTAATTTATCAATAATAACGGATTCAGTTTTATTTGAGATTATCCAAGTACTTAATCCCAATTCTGAAAAAGATATTTCTATGGCATTATAGTTTTTAGTAATTATATTTTTTGGTTCTAATTCTTTTATAAATATAAACTTTTCTTTCTTTTCCTTAGAAAGGAACAATAAACTGGTATAAGTAGTGGCATTTTTAAATACCTGTGAATGTGCGAAGTCTATTATTTCATAAATTGATTTAGAGTCTATTAATAATTTCCTTAACAATTCTCCATAGTCAGTCAACATATATTTATTTGGAACTATCACACCAAGTCTACCTTGATAGTTGAGTAATTTATATCCCTGTTCAATAAATAAAACATAAATATCATAATTCCCCTTTTGAGCTGACTGATATGTTGCTTTAAAATATTCTATTTGAGATTCCCATTCTTTAAAAATCTGAATTCGTATGTAAGGCGGATTCCCAATCACAACATCGAATCCACCTTTATCCATTATCTCTTTAAATTCTTTCTTCCAATCAAAAACATTTATTCTTAATTTTTCTTCATCATCTAAAAAATTCATCTCCATCTGGTCGTAAAAATCCGGGCCAATAAGCGAGTTACCGCATTTAATATTTTCACCAAGGTCAGGCAGCGCTCTTTCATGGAACATTTTTAATTGGGAAGATAAAGACTCATCGCTTTCACCTTCCAATACTTTTAGCAAAAGAGAAAGCTTTGTTACCTCAACAGCCTGGGAGTCAATATCAACTCCGTAAATATTATTTAAGAGAATTCTTTTTCTTTCTGCGGTTGTTAAACGGTATTCGCCGTTAGAGGCTTGATAGATTGGTAACTCCTTTGCAGGAGCGAACCGGCGGTTTGTCCCCTTATCATTATTATGATTATTTATCTGCAACGAATCGCCCGATTTATCCTGTAAAGGCGAATTGCTATTCGCCCCTACAACGGATGTGTAATATTTTAAATGCCAGTCTAATAAATATTGGTAAGCCTCAATTAAAAAACTGCCGGAACCGCATGCGGGATCGAGGACTTTAAGTTTTGCGGTATTTTTGACAATGTCATTGCGAGAAGCGGAGTGACGCGGCAATCCTTCTTTATCGGCAGATTCCTTCGTTTCACCCGGAATGACAGGCAGTAACTTTCCCAGAGTATTTTCAACAATGTATTTCACAATATAAGTCGGAGTGTAATAAACACCTCCGGCTTTTTTAACTTCCGGCTTATCATCAATAACTGCATGATGCCCATCGGTTAATCTTATAACCTTCCCAAGAAACTGCTCGTAAACTTGTCCAAGTATATCAGAGGGTAAAACAGAAAACTCAAAAGGCGATTCGGGATAATAAAGATGCTTAATAATTTCTTTTAATACTTTATCATCAATCTCAAGATGAGGTGTTAACTCATCCGGGTTTTCTGCCCTGCTTTTCTCTGCTTCAAAATGAAAAAGCCCTGAATTATATTTTTCATCAGCACGAGTAAATATCTGCACTAATCTTTTATAAACAGAAGCGCCGTTAAGCAGGCTCAGCAATTGTCCGTATTCTTCAATTCCCCTGTCTTCACAAATTCTTAAAAAGATAATTCTATCAATAGTTTTTTGCACAGCAAAATTAAGCTCGCGGGTGGAAAGATTTTCATTCCGCAGTGCAATATTTCTTGCCAGGAATTCCCGCCATTCTTCAATCACTTTTAAGAAAGTATCATCAACTTCCGCAGTTCCTCTTTTGCTTTTATTAGTTTCGGCAAATTTATCGAACGAGCCTTTTAAAATTGCTTCTCTTGAAAAGATGGATTCTATCTCATCCCACTTTTCCAGATAATCTTTGTAATGAAAATACATTACCCTTGCAGTTGAAGCCTTATCATTTTTCTTTGGCGGAATGCGGCAGTCGTAAACAGCAAGCTCTTCAAAGTCGGTAAGCACACTTAAAGGCAGCTTTGCAGACCAGGCGTATCTGCGTAATTGAAATGCGGGATGAATATCATCTTTTAAATTTACACTTGGCTTTTTTGCTTCAATAAAAAATTTTCTTGTACCGCCGATACGGAAACAGTAATCCGGTGCTTCAACAGAGTCGGTAGTTTTTTGCGAGTACTCATGAATTACATCTTTATAAGCTTCGGCGTAACCGGAAGTGTTTCTAACATCCCAGCCCAGCGCTTCAAAAAAAGGATTAATGAATTCAAGGCGGACTTGAGTCTCGTTGTAATTCCCCGATTTATATGAGGCAATGTTTCTTTCAAAAGTTTCAATAAGATTATGAATTGATTTTGGTGCAGGCATTATGTTTTAATTATAGTTAAATACTTTCCTCAATTGAGATCAAATTTAATAATAAAAAATAAAGTAAGCATAATGTTTTTTATTTAACAAGTTCACACTAAAATATATTTACACTGCAAAATATTATTTAACAATTCCTTAAATCACGTTACAAAAATTTAATCTGACTTTACTTCATATATTTTTTAATTACGCATTAAATAAAACTAACTATTGCTAACTCGGGGTGTAATATGTGGGAGAATAAAAATAACCAGCGCATAAATTTCTCTTCTTTTTTTTTCATAATAAATATTTATGAAATTTTTCTTAACAAAAAACGTATTTCGTGAGTTATTAAGAATTAGGTAATTATACTGATTTTTTTAATAGCTTATTACTTAGATTTTAGTAAAAGAATTTGTATAAAGTGAGATTTTATAAGTATGAAGAAATTATTATTACCAATCTGCATAATTTTTATCTTTAATTATAACTGTAACACAACAGACCCACCGCCGGATAACAGCAGATTAACTTTAACTGTTGAAGATGTAAACTGCACAGAATCATGGCTTAAGCTTGAAACAGAAAACCTTGATTTACCAGCACAAATAAATTTATATGCTGATGATAAGCTTAAAAGCAATTACGCCATCTCAACAAAAGATACTATACTTTATATTGATTCACTTCTGCCAAATAAAAATTACACAATTAAGGCACAAGCATCCGGTATCCAGAATCTAACATCCAGTATCCAGCTTACAACCCTTGACACAACCAGCCACAATATTACCTGGGAGGTAGAGACAGTAGGAGATTACGGCAGCTATGCACTTGACGTTGCAGTAATAGATGAAAATGACATTTGGATAGTAGGACAATTTTATGAACGCTTTGGCAGCGACACTGTTTATAATGCTGCACACTGGAATGGGAATATTTGGGAATTAGTTGCAATTCCAATTACTAACTTTGGGGGATTTATTTATCCAACACGGCTAACAGTATTCAAGCTTTTTCAAATAATGATATTTGGGTTTTTTCTGATGCCGGAAGCTATGCAAGATTTAAGGAAATTTATGGAGCAGTGAATGGGTAGAAGAAAGGCAAGGCGGGACTAATAAAATATGGGGGTCATCATCAAGTAATTTATTCTTTGTTGGCAGCAATGGATCAATAACTCACTATAACGGAAGTACATTTACAAAGATGGAAACTAATACTGATGTAAACTTAACAGATATTTTCGGAACTCCGGATGGTAAAGAAGTTTGGGCTTGCGGGTGGGGGGATGAAAAGAGAATACTTTTAAGATTAAATATTAACCGATGGGAAAAGCTCTATGATGAAAAAGGTAATAGTAGCTTTGAACCTTATGGATCGTTTATAGCCTCATTATGGACAAGCGGGAGAGGTGAGTTTTTTGTTGCTGGGTCAGCAAGAGGAATAGTAAAACATTCATTTCTTGATACGAGAATAGTGAGAGAAGAAAATTTTGGACTCGAATATTTACCTTATAGAATAAGAGGAGAAGAAATAAATAATGTAACAATAGTAGGAGATGCCTCAACAGTATGGCATTACAATGGAATTAGCTGGCAAACTTTTCCTGTATTATTCAACACTAATGATAGGTTAAGAGCAGTTGATGTTAAAAATGGAACAATTACAATAACCGGGTTTCGATATTCGGATATTTTGAGAAAAGCTTTGGTTATAAAAGGAAGAAAATAATGAGAATAATATTAATCTTAATAATATCTTGTCTGTCATTTTATTTCGTTTTAAGCTGCAACACAACCGACCCGCCGCCGGTAAAAAACTATACATTAAAAATTTCAGTTGAAGATGTAAGCTGCACAGAGGCATGGCTTAAGCTTGAAACAGAAAACCTTGATTTACCAGCACAAATAAATTTATATGCTGATGATAAGCTTAAAAACATTTACACCATCTCAACAAAAGATACTATCCTTTATATTGATTCACTTCAGCCAAATAAAAATTACAAAATTAATGCATTTTCAAGCAATCAAGTCATACAAATCTAAAGCAACCAGTATAGCTTACAACACTTGATACAACCAGCCACAACTTTACCTGGCAAAGTTGGACTTTTGGCGGAGAATTAGGTGCCGGAAGCAGTTACTTAAATGATGCAGCAATAATAGATGAGAACAACATATGGGCTGTTGGAGCAATATATTTAAAGGACTCGCTGGGCAATCCTGACCCCAATGCATATAATGCTGTACATTGGAACGGAAGTGAATGGGAATTAAAGAGAATAAAGACAAATGCTTGTGGCGGCGTAGTCTACCCCCCAATAAAAGCTATTTTTACTTTTTTATCAGATGATATTTTATTTGCTCATATAGATGGTAGTATTTCTCACTACGATGGGACAGGTGTTCACTAATAATTGTTCTTTAGTCACACAATTAAATGGTTCAGCAAACAAAATTTGGGGTAAATCAAGTAATGATTTCTACGCTGTTAGTGGTAATGGCTTCATCGCCCACTATCAGAACGAAGTGTGGACAAAAATAGCAAGTGGGACAAATGCAGATATACAAGATATATGGGGTATAAACAATGATAGTTCAAATCCTTTAATACTCTGTGCAGCATCAAATGTTGCTGAACTGAGTGAACATAAATTATTAAAGATAACGACAATAAATAAAATTGACACCATTCCTTGGGCAACAGATAGAAGGATTCACTCAATTTGGTTTAATAGTTATAATAAATTATACGCAAGTGGGGGAGGTGTTTTTATTAGATCTTTTAATAATAATTGGATAGAACAAACAGTAATGCCTTTAGTATTTACAGAAAGAATCAGGGGCACAGGAAAGAACGATGTATTTGTTGTCGGACATTTCGGATTATTAGCCCATTACAATGGCGTAAGCTGGAGGGAATACCCGGAAGCGGCAACAGCTTTAGTTTATACTTCATTAGATTATAAAAATGACTTGATGGTAACAGTTGGCTATACGCAAAGAGAAGGAGTGATACAGATTTTTAGGAGAAAATAAAAACAAAAATGAATTTGCCTAAACAGGAGGTAAGCTTGAACATAAAATTTAAAGTAATATTTATATTTATTATATCGTTTCTTAATTACAACTGTAACACAACAGATCTGCCGCCGGCAAAAAACTATACATTAAAGATTTCATTAGAAGATGTAAGCTGCACCGAGGCATGGCTAAAGCTAGAAACAGAAAACCTTGATTTACCAGCACAAATAAATTTACTTGTTGATGATAAGCTAAAAAGCAATTACACTATATCAACTAATGATACTATGCTCTATGTTGATTCACTTCTCCCAAACAAAACTTATAATATTCATACATCCTTTCAACCAATCAATCAAACAAATGTAAAGAGCAACGAGGTAAGCGTTACTACACTTGACACCACCAGCCACAACTTTACCTGGCAAAGTTGGACTTTTGGCGGAGAATTAGGTGCCGGAAGCAGTTACTTAAATGATGCAGCAATAATAGATGAGAACAACATATGGGCTGTTGGAGCAATATATTTAAAGGACTCGCTGGGCAATCCTGACCCCAATGCATATAATGCTGTACATTGGAACGGAAGTGATTGGGAATTAAAGAGGATTATGTTTTATACAATTTGTGGACAGCAGAGCAGATCCTCATATCCAGCAAAGTCCATATTTGCTTTTAATGATAATGATATCTTGATAGCCTTAGATGGGAGCCAAATTGTAAAAATAGAAAATGGTATTCAAACACAAATTTTATGTTTGCCGTGGTCTTTTTCAATTAACAAAATATGGGGTACATCCAGCGAAGACTTATATGTAGTAGGAAATGGAGGAAATATAGCACATTACGATGGCATAAGCTGGCAAAAAATAGCAAGCGGGACAAATGCAGATATACAAGATATATGGGGTATAAACAATGATAGTTCAAATCCTTTAATACTCTGTGCAGCATCAAATGTTGCTGAACTGAGTGAACATAAATTATTAAAAATAACGACAATAAATAAAATTGACACCATTCCTTGGGCAACAGATAGAAGGATTCACTCAATTTGGTTTAATAGTTATAATAAATTATACGCAAGTGGAGGAGGTGTTTTTATTAGATCTTTTAGATAATAATTGGATAGAACAAACAGTAATACCTTTAGTATTTACTGAAAGAATCAGAGGCACAGGAAAGAACGATGTATTTGTTGTTGGACATTTCGGATTATTAGCACATTACAATGGCGTAAACTGGAGGGAATACCCGGAAGCGGCAACAGCTTTAGTTTATACTTCATTAGATTATAAAAATGACTTGATGGTAACAGTTGGCTATACGCAAAGAGAAGGAGTGATACAGATTTTTAGGAGAAAATAAAAACAAAAATGAATTTGCCTAAACAGGAGGTAAGCTTGAACATAAAATTTAAAGTAATATTTATATTTATTATATCGTTTCTTAATTACAACTGTAACACAACAGATCTGCCGCCGGCAAAAAACTATACATTAAAGATTTCATTAGAAGATGTAAGCTGCACCGAGGCATGGCTAAAGCTAGAAACAGAAAACCTTGATTTACCAGCACAAATAAATTTACTTGTTGATGATAAGCTAAAAAGCAATTACACTATATCAACTAATGATACTATCCTATATATAGATTCTCTTCTGTCAAACAAAACTTATAATATTCATACATCCTTTCAACCAATCAATTCCGAAGGATCCTTCGGACAAACAAATGTAAAGAGCAACGAGGTTAGCGTTACTACACTTGACACCACCAGCCACAACTTTACCTGGCAAAGTTGGACTTTTGGCGGAGAATTAGGTGCCGGAAGCAGTTACTTAAATGATGCAGCAATAATAGATGAGAACAACATATGGGCTGTTGGAGCAATATATTTAAAGGACTCGCTGGGCAATCCTGACCCCAATGCATATAATGCTGTACATTGGAACGGAAGTGATTGGGAATTAAAGAGGATTATGTTTTATACAATTTGTGGACAGCAGAGCAGATCCTCATATCCAGCAAAGTCCATATTTGCTTTTAATGATAATGATATCTTGATAGCCTTAGATGGGAGCCAAATTGCAAAAATAGAAAATGGTATTCAAACACAAATTTTATGTTTGCCGTGGTCTTTTTCAATTAACAAAATATGGGGTACATCCAGCGAAGACTTATATGTAGTAGGAAATGGAGGAAATATAGCACATTACGATGGCATAAGCTGGCAAAAAATAGAAAGCGGGACTGAAATAGATTTAAAAGATATTTATAGCACCCCTGATGGCCAAAATATATGGGCATGCGGTTGGGATAACACAACTGGAGATAAAGTAATATTACAAATTAGTAGAAGCACCACAGAAATAATATATCAAAGTAGTTACAATTACATTTCACCATATATTGGGAAATTAAATAGTCTGTGGACAGACGGAGCAGAATTTATTGTTGGCGGAAGTCTATTGTTTCGTCATTCGATTTATAATAAAAAGAAAGTTAAAGCAGAATTTATTCCAATTACTGATGGATCAATATTGTTTGAGCCTGGAAATTTTATTTGGAAAGTAAGAGGCAGTGAAAAAAACAACATATTTATAGGAGGAGATAATGGAATGGTATGGCATTATAACGGAGTAAGCTGGTATAAGATAACAGATTTATATAATGATCAATTTGATAGGAGAATATTTGGTTTGGCAGTAACTAAAAATACAATTGTAGCAGTGGGCTGGAAAAATTCAAGTGCGTGGATAATTACTGGTAAAAAATAAAAAACTACTTAATTACAAATAGGGAGGAAAAATGAAATATTTAATAATTGTTTGTTCAATTGTTTTGGTTCTAAACAATTCTATAAAAGCGCAGCCAACACCGGTAAGAACCGTTGTTCATATAATTCGTTATTCTGATGGCACCGGTATGTCTGAAGAAACAGCGAGGGAAGCAATAGATATATTAAATAATTACTTTACAGATAACAATGCGAACATTAAGTTTTTCATAAGTAAAATTTCAACTAAAAATAGTGGTGGTACAACATTCGGCTTTGATTATATTGATTGCTCGACAATCGATCCATATGATCTAAAAGACCCCATAGTGCAAGATGCATTAAATATTTATTTTTTCCCTAACATAGCTGGAGGCGGAAAGGGTGTTACCGTTTCTATCCCAGGAAATGTTTGTATAGTGAGTTATAACAGTGCTTTGCTATCAACGTTGGCCCATGAAGTAGGACACTGTTTTGGTTTATATCATACCGATGAAACTTGTGGTGAAAACCATAGCGAGACAGTTTATGAAAATATTATTAGGATACCGAATCAAACTTGCAGTCCCAATTGTGATGTTGCCGGTGACAGAATATGTGATACTCCGGCTCAAAGAAATCCCAATGGAAGTTCTACTGACGAGTGTGGAAACGAATATCCAACTACAAATCCAAATGAAGGAAATATGATGGATGTTCAATCAGGGGATGGTGTGCGTAATTATTTTACTTATGGTCAAAAACAGCGAATGCAATATTATTTACAAACCTATTTGTATAATTTAATATTTAAAGTTAACCTAAAAGTTTCAAATAAAATTGGTCAGACAAATCAGTTAGGAACAACACTACATATTGACGGTGTTTTGGTAAATTCTGGAAGCCAAAAAGAACTATTATATGGAATAACACATACAAGTAAAACTGATTATGAGGTAATTAATAATAACTATAAACACCATGATTGGGATAATCATTTTTCCAATTTAAATTGACTGAACCTTTAGAAATAGACCTGGGTAACCTCAATCGGGATGCAAATTTTATTAGTTTTAGTTTTGCAAATATTAAAACTATATTATCTGAAGTATCAAACACCGATTTAGGGGATAAAAAATTGAAAGATCCATGGTGGGTTGATCAAAATGGAAATCAGCCCGGTGATTTTAGAAGTATATCTTCAGCTAATGTTGGTGTTTTTTTGAATCAATTTATAGAGTCAGACAAACCCTACTACTCTGTCAGTGTTCAATCACCTCAGACAATTCATTTAACCCAAACAAATAAAGATCATAAATTTTATTTCCAAAATTGGAGCGCTACACCATCTTCGGATGCTGAATTTCAGAATGCCAATGCAGCACAAACTGCTGTTGTGTTTAAAAATGATAACGTAACCGTAAAAGCTAATCTTAAAGGCACACAGCTATCAAATAATGCAAATACTTATGCAAACAACAGTCAGAGAAAATTTGTTAGATCAGATGATGGAGTATTGCATTCTGTATATGAAAGCCTGGGCAGAGTTTGGTACGAAACCAGTACAAATAACGGAACAACATGGAAAATTGAAAATGGAGGCAAACCATTAGATAGCGGCGCAGGAAAAAATCCATCGATTGATTACTGTACTTTTACCGATCAAGAAGAATATAATCAAATATTCATCGTTTACCAGGAGCAATATGGGTCTACTTCAAAAGTTAAAGTAAAGTATTTTCAAAGTATAGAAGGATCATCTTATAGTTATAGATATCAGTCAGATGTAGCAACCGTTTCCGGAAGCTATTCGTCAATAAATACCACCCCGGTAGTATGTGCTTATGAAGGCCAGATAACAATAATTTGGAAAAATGGAACTAGTTATTTATATGGAAGAAACGGATACGTAAATGTATTTAACGGCATATATTTATATTCGGCAAATTCGCTAACGGGTACAACATCAAATTCAATTAATCCAACAATCAATTGTTCTAAAACATGCTGTACCTGGGTAAAGAAGCTTGCATGGGAAGAATTAGGAAGCGGTAATTCTTCTTCAATAAAATATGCATCGTTAGTAGGTTCTCAAATTTCAGGTTCAATAGAAACAGTATCAAGCGGGAATGGATATTCGACTAATACCAAGCCAACTATTGCTTTTTATGATACAAATAACAGCCCGGTGATAGCATGGATAATCAAGGAGCCAGTTACTTATCAGTTAAAAGCTCAGCTTAGGATAAAATACGACGGGAGTAGATGGAGTCAATTTTGGATATGGTATTATGGGGGAGGTGATGATATAAATTCAGTAAGTATAAATAACGATTATAATGGAAAATTTGTACTTGCTTGGGGAGGTGATGATCAAAATAATCAATATTTGACAAGCCATTCCACTACAGCTATTTATAACTTAAATACACTGGGAGATGTACAGGTTTCAAATGCTGGAACAACAATGGGAGATATGAAAATAATGTCGTTTGATAAATGGAGTTCGGTTCATGATTTTACCGCTAATGCAGTCACACAAGGATTATATAAAGAAAAAAACAGAGACGAAATCATTGCATCAAAAGGATTGGTGGTAACTTCAATACAAAATAAGGATACATCCCTCTTCATGTTTGATTTAGGTGGAATTGAGGTAGATGGTGCTGGAATATTTTTTAATGATTCATTTGAGGAACTGGATTCAATATTAAAAGAAAATACTATTGAATCAGAATCATTTATGCTTACCAATAATTCCATCTTTAATTTCACTACGGATTATTATTCAAAAGTTAATAAAAGTACAAATACTTCATCAGTAAAATTTAAAATTAATTTAGTAGATGCTGAAAGTGGAAAAGTAATTGATTTGCTAAAAGAAGAAAATAAAAATAATACTTTCTACAAATCATTAGGTTATTCGGTTAATGTTAAAGATATTGGAAATAAGAAGGTAAAACTAAAGTTAGAATTTGAATCGGATGAAAATGTTATATCAACAGTATATAATTCTATAGTCAGGGATTCAATTGGCTTGAATAAACAGAAATATCAACAAATTTCATTAAGATTGCCGGAAATGATTAAAGAATACTCCCTTGCACAAAATTATCCAAACCCATTTAACCCAATCACAACCATAAATTACCAGATCCCCAAAGATGGATTTGTAACACTTAAGATTTATGATGTTTTGGGAAAAGAAGCTGCAACGCTTGTAAATGAAAACAAACCTACCGGAAGATACAACATAGAATTTAATGCGGGGAATCTGGCAAGCGGAGTTTACTTATATCAATTAAAGGTTAATGATTTTGTTTCCACAAAGAAACTTGTGCTGTTAAAGTAAAAGCCCCTTACCTAACCTCTCCCGCAAGGGGAGAGGAATAGGAAAAGAAAGATTAAAGTTAATAAAAATCGGGATCTTTAATGGATCCCGTTTTTTTATTTAAATAAACACTTTTCTCAAACACTAATGATATATAAATGTTTTTCATGGATATTAAATATTTTTCTATTATTAACTAGACATATTTCTCAGGCAATCTCAAAATTACTTCAGATATACTATAGAACTTACCAGGAAGAAATCCAACCACCTGTAGAATAATAGCCACCGAATATTTACAAATCACTCGTTTTTCTTATTTTTTAATAATAGAGCCATGGCATATCAATTGAATTAAGTAAACCACTATGGCAAAAGAAAAAGAAAAAGAAAAAACAGAAGAGGTCGAGAAAGTCGACCAAAAAGAAGAAAAAGATCCGAAGGAACAGGCAGGAGAAGAAGCCCCTAAAGCTAAATCTTCTTTCAACCTAAAAATAATACTTTTTGGATTACCAATATTCATCGTACAACTGGTAGCGGTTTATTTTATTACTGCTAATTTTTTGGTAGGCGGGACGAATAAAGAGAATGAAGCTGCTGTTAAAGAAAACTCTAAAAAGGAAGGCAAGCAAAAAGTTTCGGCAATTTTTAATACCGGCGGTGAATTAGGAAAATTTATTCTTCCAATAGATGATATAATTGTTAATCCTTCCGGTACAGACGGAAAAAGATTACTATTGGTTTCACTCGGTTTTGACGTAGCAAATGAAGAAAGTAAAAATGAACTCAAAAACAAAGAAGTACTTCTTCGTGATGCTGTCATTTCAACTTTGTCCAGCAAAACATTATCCCAACTGGATGACATTTCTTTAAGAGACAGCTTAAAATTCGAAATTGCTTCAAAGCTAAAGCAAAAAGTACCTTCAATAGAATTAAATGATGTTTATTTCAGTAAATATATAATTCAATAACCATGGCAGAAGTATTATCCCAAAAAGAAATAGACCTTCTACTTAACAAAGTTAAAAGCGGTGAAGAGACTTCGAATGATAATTTCAATAAAGAAGTTATGCCTTTCGATTTTAGACTGCCTAACCGAATATCTAAAAATCAATTAAGAACTTTAACTAACATTCATGAAAATTTTGCAGAAAGCTTTGCTTCTTTTTTAGTTTCTAAAATTCAAACCATGGTAAGTATTCAGGTTACTGCTGTGGACCAGATATATTACTCAGAGTATGTTTTATCAGTTTCTAACCCTGCTTGTCTTTTTACATTTGATATTGAAAATACCGACATTAAGGGAATTCTCGAGCTAAGCAATGAATTAGCCCTTAGTTTAGTTGATAGGTTATTGGGTGGTTTTGGAAAAGGGAAAAAGCAATCAAACGTTATCACACCCATTGAGCAAAAAGTTTTAAATGTAGTGGTTGAAAGAGTAATGAAGGGCTTGAATAAAGCCTGGCTTGTTGTTGATGACATGAGCTTTAATGTTGAGCGGTTTGAGCCTGATATTGATTTTGCACAAATAACTTCACAAAGCGAATCCATCCTATTAGTTTCTTTCGAAGTAAAAATTGGGGAAGAAACATTTTTAATGAATATTGGATTTGCCACTTTTGCTTTTGACCAGATTCTTTCAAAGCTAACTGTTCAGCGTTCATCAACTCTTAGTAAATTAAAAACAAAATCAAACGCATCTAAGGAAGTTATTTCTTCACATTTATATAATGCCATGCTTCCGGTTAAAGTTCATTTTGGAAGCGCTCAAATCTCAATGAAGGATTTAATAGATTTATCAATCGGCGATATAATTAAGCTTGAAACAAAAATAAGCGATGAACATAAAGTTCAAATTGCAAATAAGGAATTATTTTACGGCAGGTCAGGCATTGTAAATAATCATAAAGCAATTAAAATTACACGAAAAATATCCGGCAATGGCCGGACAGATGAAAATAATCAGTAGAAGGAACTTCAATGGAAGAAGAAAATGTAAATCAATCGTCTCCTGAAAACGAAGAAAAAATATCTACTAATGTAGCTGAGTTCGAAGAGTTCGACGATTCCAAAAAGAAATCGGAAAATTCTGACAAGCTGGATATGTTAAAAGATCTTCAGTTAAATGTATATATAGAGCTGGGAAGAACACAAATGCAGGTAAAAGAAATTCTTGAACTCGAAAGAGGATATGTCATTGAACTTGACAAACTAGCAAGTGAACCTGTAGATATTTTCATAAATAATAAAAAGATTGCTGAGGGAGAAGTGGTTGTAATCGATAAACATTTTGGTATCAGAATAACGTATCTAAATGATCCTGGCAAAGGACTAAAAGGAATTTATAAATGAACTTTTTAGCTATCCTTAAAGCCCTAATTCCTTTAATCTTAATTGTGGGACTTCTATACGGAGTTCTTTTTTTTATAAGGAAATATGGTGTATCAATAAAAGGGAAGGGTTCTAGCTTAATTAATATCAAGGTTTTAAGTTCTCAAATGTTAATGCCTAAAAAATATATTTCAGTGGTAAGAGTTGAAGATAAAATTTTAGTATTGGGTGTAAGCGAACATTCAATTTCGTTATTGAAAGAGCTTGATGCGAAGATTGAAGATTTTGAAGTTAATGATTATTCATCAGGCAATGATCAAAGCTTTCTTAAAATTCTTAAAAAGAATATCGGGCTGAAATGAAAAAGGCATTTTTTATTTTTCTCATCTTTATTTGTATAATCAAATCAGACTACGTTTTAGCACAGCAGCCATCGAATACTACTTTGCCGTTTCCTAAAATTGGAATTGATATAGGCAAATCCGATAGCCCGGAAGATATTTCCGTTACTCTTCAGATTTTATTATTGATGACTATTCTTTCTTTAGCACCATCAATATTAATTATGACCACTTCTTACCTAAGAATGATAATAGTTTTTCATTTTCTTAAAAGTGCTTTAGGAACACAACAAATGCCGCCGGGGCAGCTGCTTGCCGGCATTGCTTTATTTGTAACATTTTTTGTTATGGCACCTACCTGGACTAAAGTCAATAACGATGCAATAAAACCTTTAATGGATAAAAAGATTACAGTTCAGGAAGCTTATGATAGAGGAATCGAACCAATACGGGATTTTATGTTTAGAAATGTAAGGGATGAAGATTTAGAATTATTTATTGGCCTTTCAAATTTAGAGCGCCCTAAAACAAAGGAAGATTTGCCAACTTACATAGTAGTACCGGCTTTTGCAATAAGCGAATTAAGAGCAGGCTTTATAATCGGGTTCTTTTTATTCATACCATTTTTAATGATAGATATGATTGTCTCAAGCATTTTAATGTCAATGGGAATGATGATGCTTCCGCCCATGTTAATATCTATGCCATTTAAAATATTATTATTCATCCTGGTGGACGGATGGAATTTAATTATAGGATCAGTAGTAAGGAGTTTTTCTTAGATGACCGAAGATATAATAATCGAAGTTTTATCAGATGCATTTTATACAACTTTAATAATAATTCTTCCAATACTTGGTGTTTCATTGGTAGTTGGAATTATAATATCAATTTTTCAAGCTGCAACTTCAATACAGGAAATGACATTAACTTTTGTCCCGAAGATATTGGTTACTGCCGTTACAATAATATTTCTGCTGCCCTGGATGATGGATAAAATGCTTGCAATTACAAACAGATTTTTCACAATATTTTTGACATTATTAAAATGACCGGAATTCTGATTACAGATTTTATATTAGTGATATTAATCTTTTTGAGAGTCATCTCTACTTTTGTAGCTGCGCCTGTTTTTAATAGTGCGGCTTTCCCGGTATTACCAAAGCTATTTTTGGCCTTTGTTATTTCATACATTATTTTTTTAACAATTGATTCAACTTCAATTAATGTACAAGTAAATCTTTGGTGGTTATTCTTTAATGCTATAAAGGAAATTTTCACCGGGCTGGTAATGGGGTTTATGCTTCAGTTGGTTTTCTGGGGTATCCAGTATGCCGGCGGTTTAATTGGTTTTGATATGGGATTAACAATGGCTGATGTTTTTAACCCCATGGATCAAACTCAATCAAACATTATCGGTGAGGCTTTAAATATTGGAGCAATTTTAATTTTCTTTTTAATTGATGGGCATCATTACATTATAAGAGGATTATCTTATTCATTCACTGTTGTAAGTATCGGTAAATTCAGCTTCACCAAACCGCTTTATGAATTGCTAATTAAATATTCAGCTTCAGTTTTTGTAATAGCTGTAAAGATTGCCTCTCCAATCCTGGTTTCTTTCTTTTTAATTCATATTGGAGAAGGAATTGTTGCCAGGGTAATTCCGCAGATGCAAGTATTTTTTGTAACGCAGCCTCTTAAGATTGGATTAGGTTTTGCTTTGCTTGCCGGAATCACTCCCATTTATTTATATGTAATTAAAAATCTATTACAAGACTATGAGAATAGTTTATTCAACTTAATTAAAGCGATGGGAAGTTGATATGCCTGAGTCGGAAGGACAAGAAAAAACTGAACAGGCGACTTCCAAGAAACTTAAGGAAAGTCGCGACAAAGGCCAGGTAGCAAAGAGTCAAGAGATTAACTCGTTTGCTATTTTTACTACCGGCTTAATGCTTCTCTATATTTTCCAGCAGTTTTTAAGCTCCCAAATATCTTCAATGAGTAAACAGCTTTTCAGCACACTTGATGTATTAAACATAAGTGTAAATAATTTTCAAGATTTTGCGAAAACCGGGTTTTTGTTTTTTGTTGTAACAATCTCTCCTGTGTTTTTAGGATTATTTCTAATTGCCTGGGTGGCTAGTGTTTCGCAAACAGGTTTGAATTTTAGTGCTAAAGCTATGGCACCCAAGTTTAACAAGCTTAATCCACTTGAGGGAGTTAAAAAAGTTTTCTTTTCATCTAGTTCTGCTGTTGAGCTTATTAAATCATTATTAAAGCTTATTGCTATCAGCGGATTTTCTTACCTGGTTATTAAAGATTTAGTTAAATCATCAACCTCATTGATGGGTTTAACCATTGAAGAGATAGTGAATTTCATGATAGATTCAGCCTTCTCTCTCTTGATAAAAATTGTACTTGTTTATGCCGTGATTGCTGCCATCGATTTTATCTTTCAAAAACATAAATTTAAAAAAGATATGATGATGACCAAGCAGGAAGTGAAGGAAGAGCATAAGCAAACCGATGGTGATCCGTTAATTAAATCCAGGATAAAAAGACAACAATACCTGATGGCTAAAAACCGCATGATGAAAGATGTCCCCAAAGCAGACGTGATTATTACAAACCCTACTCATTATGCAATAGCCATAAAATACGATTTACAAAAAGATGGAGCGCCGAAAGTAGTAGCAAAAGGTGTTGATCTAATTGCACAAAGAATTAAAGAAATAGCAATAGAATATAATATTCCATTACACGAAGATAGGCAATTAGCCCGTGCATTATATAAAACCTGTGAAATCGGTGATCAAATTCCCAATGCATTATTCCAGGCTGTGGCACAGGTGCTGGCTTATGTTTACCGGCTTAGAGATGAAAGTAAAAGGAAATCAATAATTTAAAATGAAAAAATTCGGAAAAAATACAGACATTTTACTCGGTTTTGGCCTGATTTTCATGCTTGGTTTAATGATAATTCCATTAGCTGCCGGATTACTTGATTTCTTTTTGGCAATTAATATTACCATGGCTGTGTTGATATTAATCGTCTCTCTTTATATCAAATCACCTTTAGATATTTCAGTCTTCCCGGGATTATTGCTTGTACTAACTTTATTTAGGCTTTCACTAAATATTAGTTCGACAAGATTAATTCTACTCGATGGTTACGCTGGAAAAGTTATTGAAACTTTTGGATCCTTTGTAGTTGGCGGAAATTATGTAGTTGGATTTATAATATTCATCATTTTGGTAATCATTCAATTTATTGTAATCATAAAAGGTTCAGGCAGAATTTCAGAGGTTGCAGCAAGGTTTACTCTTGATGCCATGCCCGGAAAGCAAATGGCGATAGATGCTGATTTGAATACAGGATTGATTAATGACGCTGAGGCTAAAAAAAGACGTGAAAATATAAGCCGCGAAGCAGAATTTTATGGAGCTATGGATGGTGCAAGTAAATTTGTAAAAGGAGATGCAATTGCAGGTTTACTAATTAATGCGATTAATATTGTGGGAGGTTTAATAATTGGTGTTGCTCAAAAAGGAATGTCTTTTACAGATGCATTACACAATTATACCATTTTAACTATTGGCGATGGTTTAGTTTCACAAATCCCAGCTTTGGTGATTGCTACTGCTGCCGGTTTGGTTGTAACCAGAAGTGCTGCCGGAACAGCCCTGGACTTACAAATGAAAACCCAGCTGCTTAAAAATCCAAGAGTGCTTGCCACAGTATCAGGAGCGATTTTACTTTTTGCATTGGTTCCGGGAATGCCGACAATTCCGTTTATTCTTCTAAGTCTTTCCCTTGGAGTAGGTTCATATATAACTAAGAAAAAAATTAATGAAATACCGGTAATAGAAGAAACAGAACAGCCTGAGGTTCCAAGCGAAGAATCCGTAGAACAGTATCTACAAGTTGATCCTATTGAAATAGAAATAGGATATGGATTGATTGGCCTGGTTGATGAAAAACAAGGTGGAAATCTTTTTCAAAAAATTGCTTCAACCAGGAAATACATAGCTCTTGAATATGGATTATTAATTCCTCCTGTAAGGGTAAGGGATAATCTTCAACTTGAACCCGAACGAATATTTAATTAAAATAAAAGGCAACGTGGTTGCTCATTATGAAATTTATACGGACAGATTTCTCGCCATGAACCCGGGGACAATTACAGAAAAACTGGATGGAATTCAAACTAAAGACCCTGCTTTTAATATGGATGGATACTGGATTAACAAAGAAGAAAAAGATAAAGCAGAATTGTTGGAGTTTACTGTTGTTGATTGTACCTCTGTTCTTTCAACGCATTTACAGGAAACTTTGAAGAAAAACTTTGATAAAATTTTATCCCGCCAATCCGTAAAACAATTATTGGAAAATGTTAAGAAAGAATATCCGGCTGTAGTTGAAGATATAAATAAAGAAGTATTGCCCATTGGAACAATTCAAAAAGTGCTTCAGAGCCTGCTTCGAGAATTCGTTCCTATCAAAGATCTTGTTCAAATATTAGAAGCATTAATTGATTATTCAAAAGTAACTAAAAATATAGATGTACTAACCGAATATGTCCGGCATTCAATAGGTGATACAATAGCAAATCTTTATAAAGATGATTACGGTATTATCCGTGCGGTTGCTTTGGGTGAAACTATTGAAGCATTCATAGTCAAAATCATTGCAGAATCAAAAAGATGCTGTTCAAACGCTTGGCTTAAGCCCGGTTATTTTAAAAGAATTAAATAAAGGACTGTCCAACAATCTTGAGAAATTTAAGCTGCTTGGTTATCCGGCTGTAATTATAACTTCCGCAACTATACGTCCATATTTTTACAGGCTGATTAATTCAAGCTTCCCGGATTTTTCCGTAATATCATATTCGGAGCTTCCATCACAAATTGAAATCGAATTTATTGACAGGCTTGAGGTGTTAAATGCAAATTAAAAAATTTAAAGCATCAACTTTAAAAGAAGCAACGCTGAACATGAAAGATGAATTAGGCGGTGATGCAGTAATACTTGGTACAAGAATAATTGAAGGCGATGCTGAACTTGGAATAAAAAAAATGTTTGAGATTACTGCCGGAATAGAAGAAGTTTTTGTAGAGCAGGAAATAGAGGCGAAAAGCGTTAATAGCAATCCTCAAAAAAATTTTTATGAAGAACTTCAGAAATTAGAAGAAAAGATTAACGCTTCTAAAACAAAACAAAAAAACGTAAATATTCTTACCTCAGAAAAAAGTACTAAACCATCTTCACTAAAAAACATTGTAGAAGAAAAAAAGATTGTAAACAAGTCTGTCCAAAAGGAATTAAAAGAAATTATCGATTTGCTATATAATCGCGAAGTTCAAAAACCAATTATTTCCACTATACTTGATAATTTAAAAAAATATAAAGGGCTGCTTAATTCGGAAAATATTGACAGCTATGTTATTTCAAACATGGCAACGATGATTCCTACTTATAATTTAGAGCTTACAAAAAATCATAAATCAAAAATAATAGCTTTAGTCGGCCCAACGGGAGTAGGCAAAACCACATGTATTGCCAAGCTTGCTGTAATTTCAAAAATACTTCACAATCTTGATATAGGATTAATTTCAATTGACACATACCGGTTGGGAGCGATTGATCAATTAAAAATTTTTGCGGAGATAAGCAATATTGAAATGGAAGTTGCTTATGAAGCAAAAGACATGCCCTCAATAATTAACAAGTTCAAAAAGAAAGATATTATTTTTATTGATACTGCAGGGCGAAGTCAAAAAAATATTGAACAGCTTAAAGAAACAGAAGAGTTTTTAAAAGCAGTAAATGTTGATGAAACATATCTTGTTTTAAGCTCAACAAGCACCACAAAAAATTTATTTGATGTAGCCGAAAATTTTAAGCTATATAATTATAACTCGGTTATATTTACAAAAATTGATGAAGCAGTTTCATTTGGTAATATGCTTAACCTAGTTTCTAATTTTGATACCCCCATCAGTTTCATTTCAAACGGGCAGGTTATTCCGGATGATATAATTTCCGCTGATTCCGACTTTATTGCAAACATGATTTATACAGGGAAGATCAGCAAATGATTGGGCAGGCTGAAAGATTAGTTGAGCTACAAAACTTAGCCTTAAATAAAAGAGAAAAATCGGATCTTAAAGATTTATGCTTTTTCGTCAGGTAAAGGCGGAACCGGCAAAACTTTTCTTTCACTTAATCTTGCTTATACAATTTCCAGGCAGAATAAAAAAATTCTTATCATTGACCTGGATGCGAATCTTTCAAATGCAAATATTTTGCTGGATGTAGTAGCTGAAAAAACGATTTATAATTTTTTTACAGGAATCGATTCTTTAAAAGATATTATAACTGAAGTTGAAAATAATTTTCATTTTATTTTTGGTGATTCTGGTAAAACAAGTTATCCAACACTTACCTCAGCAAATGTGGATAATTTTTTCACGCAGCTTAAAATCATTGAAAAAGAATATGATTATGTTTTTCTTGATTTGGGTGCCGGAGCTGATGATATGATATTTAATTTCTTGATTAGATCAGACTTCAATATTATAGTAACTACACCTGAACCAACTTCTGTAATGGATGCGTATGTTGTATTGAAGTTGTTGAGGTTTCATAAATACAGCGGCCAAAAATTTGTTGTTATCAATAAATGTAAAAGTGAAGCAGAAGGCGAAAATACTTTAAATAATCTCGATTCTGCATCTGCACATTTCTTAAAGGAAAAGATAAATTGCCTGGGATTTATTAGCGAAGATTCATCCGTAAATGAATCAATAATTTCTCAAATTTTGTTAACCAAACAATTTCCTCAATCAAAGTTAAGCCTTCAAATTCTTAAACTTTCAAAACAGTTATTTGAATACAAACACATGGCTAATAATCGCCATGGCCAATAATCAAATCCTTATTAAAATCAAAAAAAACACATTTTCTCTTCAATTATTCACTGGTATAGTAATTGAATTTTATATCGAAAAAATAGTGTTATTATGAACAAAATAATTTTACAAATCGGCGCTTTAACATTCTGCATCTCGGTAATCTTCTTTAGCCGAAGTGAAATTCCATTTTACGATATACTTTTAAAATCATTTGCAATCTTTATAATAATTGCAATCATGGGACACATCTTGGCGTTACTTTTTATTCAATCAATTAAAAAACTAGCTGAAAATAGAGAAGAAGAATTTTTTAATCTGAAAACTGAAAGTAAAAAGGTATGAATAATTCTCAACTTTGGACAGATTACAAATCAAGTCCTACACCTGTTATGAAAAAAAGAATAATGGAAAATTATACTAAGCTAGTTCATTATGTAATTCATAAATCAAAATTCATCAACCTTGACATATTGGACGACCGGGATTATTTTCAGTTTGGTGTTGAAGGTTTGAGTGAAGCAATTGACCGTTTTGACCCCACTGTAGGAACTAAGTTTGAAACTTATGCTATCCAAAGAATAAGAGGGAAAATTATTGACGAATTAAGAAAGCTTCAAATTAAACCAAGGCCGACCAACCCCGACTCACCTAACCAAATTTATTATTCAAATGTTTCGCTTAATAGTTCATTCGATGATGACGAAGGCTATCAGCTATATGAAATGATTCCCAATGATTATGAAACACAGGATGAAACTTTAAATAAGATTGAATCAAAAGAATTTTTAGTGGGCGCTATCAAACAGTTGGAAGAAAGGGACAGGCTGATTATAACTTTGTATTATTATGAAGATTTAAATTATAAAGAAATTGCCGAAGTATTGAATATTACTGTTTCCAGAGTCTCACAAGTCCACTCTAAAATAATGAAAGAATTAAAAAACAAACTTGCATTTATAAACGTATAGGGTATCATGAACACAGAACCATTAACATATCAAACCAAATTAGCTGATATAAAAAATTTGCCTGCAGTTCCTTCAATTATGATTGAAGTATCAAATTTACTGAATGATCAAAATTCAAATACTTCCTTTATATCTCGCATTATTGAAAAAGATCAGGCACTTACATTAAAAGTGCTTTCAGTAGCTAACTCTTCTTATTACGGTTTACAGAGAAAAATTTCTACTAGTGATATTGCCGTTAAGATTCTCGGATTCGATCACATGAAAGATATTGTTATGCGCCTAACAGTGCTTGAAGCTTTTAGCACTACTTCTTCCAAGCATTGGGACAGACAGCAATACTTGCTTCATTCATTGGTAACTGCAAATATCGCAAAGAAAATTGCTGTGGAATTAAAGTATCCCCGACCTGGCGAAGCTTTTACAGCAGGCTTACTTCATGATTTCGGGATAATGGTTATCAAAAGATATTTCCCGGAAGAGTTCGAATATATTTGCGACACTGTAGATGCCAGGGCAATTCCTTACCTTGATGCCGAATTAAAAGTACTGGGAATGACGCATCAAAAAGTTGGAGAATTCTTAAGTGAAAAATGGGCACTGCCGGAAGCTTTATCCAGCACAATTTTAAATCATCATCAGCCTCTTAAATCTGTTAATCCAAAGCTTGGTTCAATTGTTCACATTGCCGATTACATGACTCAAAAATTCCAAATCGCACACATAGAGTGGGACAGGGATTTAAAACTAGATACAAATATTATAAGTGCTCTAAAATTTGAAAATAGTGAAGAGCTTGAAAAATTTATTGACGGCTTCGAAGCAATAATGGAAAAACAATACGATGCAATTAAACATTTATAAATTTAGAAAGAGATAATTAGAATTTATTAACACTAAGAGATAGAAGGACATGGAAACACCAACATATCAAAACATTTTATCAGGCGTAAAAAATTTACCTGCCATTCCAACTGTGATGATTGAAGTATCAAAATTGCTGGATAATACAGGTACCAGTGCAATTCAACTTGGCAGGCTTGTAGCAAAGGACCAGGGGCTTGTTGCAAAAATATTATCCGTAGCAAATTCGCCTTTATATGGTTTGCCTAGAAAAGTCTCAACTATTGATTTTGCAATTATCATATTAGGTTTTGAACATTTAAAAGATATAGTTATGGCTCTTACAGTCCTTGAATCTTTAAAAGGCCCTGAATCACCTAGATGGGATAGAAAAGCATATTGGATGCATTCTTTAATGGTAGCAAGTGCTTCAAAAAGAATTGCTGATGAGCTGGGTTATCAAAAATCCGGAGAAGCATTTACTGCCGGCTTATTGCACGATTTGGGAATTGCTGTTATTCAAAGACACTTTTCAAAAGAGTTTAATGCTATTCTAGATTTAGTTGAAAATGAATCCATTCCTCATCTTGAAGCTGAATTAAATGTATTGGGTGTTACTCATCAGGAGATAGGAGATTATTTAGGCGAAAAGTGGAAACTGCCCGATACTCTTACTAAGTCAGTAGCAAATCATCATTACCCATTGAAGTCGGTTAATCAAAAACTTTCAGCTATTGTTCATCTTGCCGATTATATGACTTATAAATTTAAATTCGGAAATTTATCATGGGATGAAAATTTTGTATTAGATGAAAGTATAGTGAATATATTAAATATGCACAGCCTTGAGAAACTGGAAAATTTTGTTGATTCTTTTGAAGAGTTGTTCAAAATACAATTAGATTCAATACAACATTTATGAGATTAATTAAAGAAGATACATACAGGTATGAATCATTCTTCAACTTTTTATCGGAATCGATCGCTATGCGAGAAACCGAAAAATTTCATTCGGTTGATAGTCATAAATTGAGATATGCCGCAGAACCGGCACAGGATGATAGAATGAATTCGAAAGAATATAAAAATTTTCAAAAGATCTTCTCGCTTCAAAAAGAATATGATTCGGTGAATGATCTGGATAGTATTTGCAAAGTTCTGCAAAATACTCTTACACAAATCAAAAATATCTATAAAGCTGAAATATTTTTTATCGATAGTGATCATCATATTTTAGAGCCGCTAAATAAATCTAAAGAAACTTTTGAAAATAATTTTTTTAATGTCTGTTTAAAGGAAGGAATTTTCAATAGGGTATTTGAAAAAGGATTACCAATCCTTATTCCATCTTCACAAAGGAAAGATAAAAGAAGAACAAATGAAAACTATTTGATTTTTCCGCTTTTAATAGGGAAAGAAAGGCGCGGAATTTTAGCTTTAAGCACCAGCATGTTATCTTTCTCTGAATCAAGTGAAGAATACAGCTTTATCAATTCCATAATTTCTTTAACTATTAATAAAATTGATTTATTAAAAAATAAAGAAGAATTAAACTTAACTTACAACGAGCTTCAAGTTTACCAGTCAAAATTATCAAATGATTATAAACTTTCTGCAATTGGCGAACTAACCTCGGGAATTGCAGAAGATATATTGTCTCCGCTTCAAATTATTTTAGGTTATACTGATTTTTTAAGAAAAGAAAATAATTTAAATGATTATCCATCTCTTGATGCCATCAATTCACAAGTTAAAAAAGTTGAAACAGTTGTAAAAGGATTAATAAAGTTTGCAAATATTAATGATGCTAAATATAAAATTCAGCCTTGTAATCTAAATGAAATAATTACAGAATATTACAACATGGTATCTTCATTTTTAAAAAACGAAAACTATGAATGTATACTGGATTTTGAAAAAAACATTCCTCCTGTATTGAGCCATCCAAATAATATTCACCAGCTTCTTACAAATGTTTTCAGCTTGTTGAAATCACCGGAAAGCACTAGCGGCGGAATTTTGATTCAAACCAAGCATCAGAATGACTTTGTATCTGTAAAATTTCTTTCTACAGACAAAATTGAAAATGGGAAAAACAAGAATGAAAGTTTAAGTCTAAAAATTGTTGAAAAATTAATGAAGACACACGACGGCAGTGTTAAAACCAGCAGTGATGAAAATTTTGGTTCAACTGTTTTACTTACTTTTCCAATTAAAAGGAAAGTCGCATGATGAAAGTATTTTTGACATTAGCTTTAATAATTGTTTCATGCAGCTTTCTTTTGGCAAATGGAAAATCAGACAAAAATAAAGTGACACCAGAAGCCGCAAAAAAAGAGCAAATGGTAGTTAATGATACTGTAAACATTAGTGAGATGGTGCAAAAGCAAATTACCGATGCACGGGAAAAAGAAATATATAGAAGTAAATTTAATTCTGAAGCAGCAATTTTACCATTGATTGAAGAGAATACAAAATCTATTAAAGGATTAAATCCTTTGCCGTTTTTATCAAGTGTTTATTTTAGTAAAGTATTCATTCTTATCTATGCATCTGTATTTGTAGCACTGATTATTGTAATAAGAAGGATCAAAGATAAAAAAAATAATTCCAGCCAAAATTTAAAAAACGCAATTAACATTTTACGGAATGAAGTTGTGGTTAAAAAACAAAACAAAAAATTGGAAAAGCTTCGCAGGAAAATTAATGCCAGTAATCAATTGAATAATTTCGGCGAACAGGAAATAATTAAAACAGCGAAAAAGCTTCAAATATCAAAAGGCGAATTGTTGCTTGGCTGTAAGAATAAAATCACATCAGCTAAATAATAACTTTTCAAGAAAAAATTATTGAAAATAATCCGGCAGTTGCCGGAGAGGAATAGAAAATGATAAAAGGAATATATTTAGCAGGCCGAAGCCTGGATGGTAAAATGAAAAGCATGGAAATTATTGCCAATAATTTGGCAAATGTAAATACCACTGGCTTTAAAAGAGGTATTCCTTTTTCAGAAGTAATTAATCAGCTTGGTGATGTAAAAGTGAAATCTGTTACGGACTACCAGGAAGGGAACGCTGTTGAAACAAAAAATCCTTTAGACCTCTATTTGAATGGAAAAGGATTATTTGCTGTTCAAACTGAAAACGGTGTGGAGCTAACTCAGAAGCGGAAGATTTACAATTTCAGATGATGGATTTTTAACTGATCAACAGGGAAATCACGTGCTTGGGCAAAATGGTGAAATAAGTCTGGATGAAAAAATGTTTGGGGTTAAGCAATCAATATCAATTGCAAAGAATGGTGAAATTAAAGTTGGCGACACTCCAATAGATAAATTATTAATTGCAAAATTAGACAGTTCAAGAGAAATTGAAAAAGCAGATGGGACTAACCTGGTTTATAAAGATGGCCCATTTGAAGAATTGCCTGACAATGAATTTGAAATTAACCAGGGTTACCTTGAAGAATCAAATAGCAATCCTATAACTGAATTAGAAGCAATGATTAAAATCAGTAATGATTATCAATCAAGCCAGAAGATGGTTCAGTTTTTAGACCAATCATTAGGTGATGCAAATGAAATTGGGAAAGTATAAAAAAGGAGAAAAATAAAATGCCAACAAGAGCCTTAAGATCAGCAGCCTCAGGAATGTATGCACAACAGCTTAACATTGAAGTTATTTCCAACAATATTGCAAACATAAATACTACCGGCTTCAAAAAAAATAAAGCTGAATTCCAGGATTTAATGTACCAGGATGTTCAAATTAATCCACTTACCACATCAACTCCCGGAGTTTATGAAAACTCATCCGAGAACATTCAAATCGGTGATGGGGTTAAACCTGCGTCAACACAAAAGAATTTTGCACAAGGCGATGTTACCGCAACAAACAACCAGCTTGATATGGCTATTCAAGGGCGATGGATTTTTCCAGGTTAGAAAACCGGACGGAACTTTTGTCTATACAAGGGATGGTTCATTTAAAATAAATGCTGATGGAACTCTGGTAACAACAAGCGGCTATACTCTTGATCCGGATATTACAGTAAATGAAGATACATTAGGAATTTCTGTCAACCGTGATGGTACGGTTGAAGCAGAAGAAGCAGGCGGCGGAAGCTCATCTTTAGGAAATATTGAGCTTGTTAAATTTATAAATCCAGGCGGATTAAAGCATTGGGTGATAACTTATATGCAGAAACAACCGAATCCGGAACACCGGTAGTCGGAACTCCGGGAGCTGATGGATATGGTGAAATTCATCAAGGTTATCTTGAAGCTTCAAATGTAGATATTGTTGAAGAAATGGTTTCAATGATTACTGCCCAAAGAGCTTACGAAATAAATTCAAAGACGGTACAGACTGTTGAAGAAATGATGCAGATGGCAAACAGCCTTAAAAGATAATGGATAAAAATGTTTTCAATTTTCTTAATCATATTTTCATTTATCTTAACTCCAATTGGAGGGATAAAGACAAATTCTCAAGATAATTACTTAAAGAAAGAAATCAGTAATTACCTCGATAAAGCCTTATCACAGTATCAAGGGTATGATTATGAAATTTTACAAATGCCTGAAGCAAAGAGTATAAAACTCCTTCACAAGAATGAATTAAACATTCATAAAAATTTATTGTACCTGCCCATTGAGATTACAGATAATTATAAACAGAACGCGGAATTCTTTTATAACATTAAAATTAAAATTGTATGAAAATGTGTTAGTTGTTATAAGCTCTTTGGAGAAAAATCATATTCTGTCTAACGGTGATGTTAAAATTGAAAAGTTCGATATTAATCAGAATACATGGAACTCCTTTAACCAGTATAAGCAATGTTTCGGATTATCGCTGCAAAATAAATATTAAGCCTGAAACGGTTTTAATTAAAGAAATAATTGAGCCAAAGCCTGTTATTTATAAAGATGATAAAATATCAGCCAGGGTTATTAGTGGAAAAGTAATGTTATCAGTAGATGCTTTCAGCAGACAAGATGGAGCTGAAGGCGATGTGATTAAAATTAGAACAAAGGATAATAAACAGTTTACTGCAAAAGTAATTGATTCAAAAAATGTTTTAATAATTGAGTAGCTATATGAAGAAAATAATTTTTTTCAGTTTTCTTTTAATGATCAGTCTTAGAGTTTTTCCGCAGGACATGCGAAGAAATTCAAACAGCTCTTTATTCTCAGATCAGAAAGCAAATAGAGTTGGAGATGCCGTTACTATTATTGTTGTTGAATCCTCACAGGCATCAAACAATGCAGCAAAAACTACGGGAAGAGAAAGTGATCTTGGCTTTAATGCCAGCGGTACTGTTAACAAATCACCCATACCGACAGTTGATCTTGGAATAGGTTCAAAAAATGATTTTAAAGGGTCAGGTTCAACCACTACTTCCGGAATGATCAAAACAAAAATTAGTGCAACAATTGATTCGGTTTTAAACAACGGGAATCTTGTAGTAAGAGGTAGCAGAAGAATTTCAATTAATGGAGAAGAACAAACAATTCATATTAAAGGCATAGTTCGTAATTCAGATATATCGGCCGACAACTCTGTACTTTCTTACAATCTTTCTGATGCAGAAATAGTCCTTGAAGGAAGCGGGTTAATAAACGATGCGCAGCATCCCGGCTGGTTAACAAAATTTTTCCATTGGATTTTTTAACATGAAAAATAAATTAAAATATTTTATCGTAATTATTTTTTTATTTAATTCTTTAAGTATTGCACAAAGAATTAAAGATATAGCTTATTTAAAAAATGATAACTCGGAACAAATACTCGGTTATGGCCTTGTTGTAGGCCTTGCCGGCAGTGGTGACAGTTACCGTTCTTCATTTACAGTTCAATCAATTTCAAGTATGTTAAAACGTTTTGGAATCACAGTTCCGCAAACAGATTTAAAAACTAAAAATGTTGCTGCGGTTATGGTTACTGCAACTTTGGATTCATATCTAAAAGAAGGAGCTAACTTTGATGTTACAGTTTCATCTTTAGGCGATGCTTCTTCTTTGCAAGGCGGTACTTTATTGATGACTCCGCTTTCAGGAATGGAAGGAACTGTATATGGATTTGCACAAGGGCCATTATCGGTTGGCGGATATGATTACAGAACTACCACAGGAAATAGAATTTCAAAAAATCATACTTTGGCCGGCAGGGTTCCACGCGGCGGCGTGTTAAAAGCATCATTAGAAACAGCTGCTCTTTCTAAAACTGAGATTAGTATTTATCTAAAGGATCCCGATTTAACGACTGCAAATAATGTTTCAGTTGCAATCAATAAAACTTTTGGTGAAAATACATCCACTGCTGTTGACGCTGATCAAATTAACATTAAAGTTCCTGCTGACAGGCAGAATAATATTGTCGGATTTTTAGCTCAGCTTGAAGCATTAAATGTAGCCACAGATTACGCTGCAAAAGTTGTATTGAATGAAAGAACAGGTACCGTAGTTGCCGGGAGTAATGTAAAAATACAACCCGTTACAATTTCACATGGAAGTTTAAATTTAACAATCAGATCTTATCCCATAATTTCACAGCCAGGTGCATTTTCCAACGGAACTACTGCTGTATTTAATAATATTGTTCCTTATGCTTCACAGGATTCTACAAATGCAATTGCAATTCAAGGCGCTTCAAACGTTCAGGAAGTTGCGTCTGCTTTAAATTCATTAAAAGTTTCTCCCAAGGATATAATTTCTATCTTCCAGGCACTAAAAGAAGCCGGTGCATTAATAGGTGAGCTGGTAATAATCTGATGGGAAATCTTGGGTTAAAAATAACGAATTTAGAAAAGCATTTTTCTCAGCCTATAAAAGCAACCAGCAATTATTCCGATGCAGAAAAGAAAAAAATAGCAGATACTGCCAAGCAGTTTGAAAGCTTACTAACTTCAATGATGCTGAAAAGTATGAATAAAACCACTCAAGGAATGTTCGGCGATAATAGTCTTGGTGGCGATATTTATGATTCAATTTTTGAGATGGAGCTAGCATCTCAAATTTCAAAGAACAAAAGTTTCGGTGTTGCTGATATGGTTTATAAAAAAGTTACCGGCGAGGAAATGAGCGATGAATTAAAACTTCCATCAAAGGAATCTCTTCCGCTGAACCCTAAATCGTTAAAAAATCTAAATAAAAATGAGATTGAAATTGAAAATAATACAACAATCCCGATAAAGCCGGGTACTAAATCGCTTGAAAGATTAAACAAGTATGATGATTTGATTAATAAAGCTGCACAAAAATACGGTGTGGAAAAAAACTTAATAAAATCTGTTATTCTTACAGAATCTGCCGGTAAAGAAGATGCTGTATCTTCTGCTAAAGCTAAGGGTTTAATGCAGTTAATGGATCAGACGGCGAAAGATTTAGGGGTACAAAATATATGGGATCCGGGTGAAAATATTATGGGAGGCACTAAATATTTGTCTGAAATGCTTCGACAATATAATGGGGACATAAATCTTGCTTTGGCAGGATATAATGCAGGTCCGGGTAATGTTGATAAATTTAAAGGTGTGCCGCCGTTTGAAGAAACTAAAAATTATATAACCAGGGTAACTGGATATTTAAATCATTTAAATGGATTATAAAATGGAAGTGGCAGAATTAAATCAGATGTTAGAAGAAAACAGGTTAAACCTGGAAAATTTTCTTAAAGTTCTTTCAGAGCAGCAAAAATATTTAGTTGATAATAATATTTCCGGCCTGGAAGAAGCTGTGTCAAAAGAAGAAAAACTACTAAACCGTATTGAAGATGTGAAGCAAAAAACATCGAGCTTAATATCTACCCTCATTCAAAAATATTCAATCGAAGTAAACGGAAATAAGTTAAGTGATTTCATAAATGCCATAAAAGATAAAATTAAAATTGATCAGACCGTATTGCTGCAAAAGAAAATAGTTGAACTAGCAAACCAGGTTAAAGAAATGAATAAGCAAAATAAAGTTTTAATCGAACATGCCAGAAGCTTTATTAAAGCTACTGTTAAAGCGCTTGCAGATGAAAATTGCTTAGTATTAGATAGGAAAGCATAATGGGACTAAGCAGCATTTTTGATATTGCAAGAAGAAGCCTTGGTGTTTATCAAAGCGCATTAGGTGTTACTTCTCATAATATTGCCAACGCCGCCAATGAAAATTATTCAAGGCAAAGAGTGCTGTTTGGAACTGAAACGCCTGATGTTACAGCAGGATTTGTTTGGGGAACAGGCGTTAAAATCACGGATATAAATAGAATTAGAGACTCTATACTTGATTCTCAAATTCGTTCGAACAATCAAAAATTTTCAAGCAGCAATCGTCAATCAAATTTATTAAGCCAGGTTGAAAGTGTTTTTTCAGAACCTTCCGATTTAGGCTTATCTAATCTTACAACTCAATTTTTTAGTGCCTGGAATGAACTTTCAGGTGATCCCGGTTCTGCAACTTTAAGAGATAATGTTGTGCAGGCAGCAACTCAATTCAGCACTAAAGTAAAAAGCATTCATGATGATCTTAATTCAATGCAGGCTAATTTGATGCAAGAAATGAACGGCAAGGTTGCGGATGTAAATGGAATATTAAAGAATATTCAATCCTTAAATCAGCAGATATTTTCACAGGAATCTGTAGGCAATGAAGCAAACGACTTGCTTGATTTAAGAGATAAAGCAATTGATGATCTTAGTAATTTAGTTAATATAAACGTCTCCTATGACGATAAAAATATTGCAATGATTTCTATTGGCGGCGCTTTTGCTGTGGACGCTTCACAAGCAGTTGAATTTAAGACAACTGTTGATAACGGTAAGCTAGGAATGGTAACGACTGATAATAAATCCAAAGTAACATTGAACAGCGGAGAATTATATGCAGTGTCAGATACTTACTCAAAAAAAATACCTAATTATTTAACTAAACTTGATTCTATAGTTAATACGCTTTTTACGAGCGTAAACGATGCACACAAATCAGGATATACTTTGGATGATCCTCCGCAGACGGGGTTAAACTTTTTTGACAGCTATTCTGACGGTAAATTAAAAATCAATCAATTAATTCTTGATGACCCAAATAAAATATCTATTTCGGGCGACGGGACATCCGGCAATGGAGATATAGCGTCAAAAATTTCGGAATTGCAAAATCAAAAGATATTTAATGGAACAACTATTACTGATAATTATGCATCATTAGTAAGCGGACTTGGTACATGACAAACAATCGGCAGACAGTTCTGCTCAATCTTATTCATTAGGTTGTAAGTCAGTTAACAAATCAAAAATCTTCAATATTCAGGTGTTTCCGTTGATGAAGAAATGACCAATATTATTACTTACCAGCGATGCTTATGATGCCTCAGCAAAATTAATTTCTGTTGCTGATGAGATGTTACAAACAATAATTGAAATGGTATAACAATGAGAGTATCAGATTTAATGCTAAACAATAGTTTTATTTCCAATCTTAACGGAACAAAAGCTAATATTAGTAAATTGCAATTAGACATCGCTACTCAAAAGAAAATTAGAAATCCTTCGGATTCGCCTTACGGTGCTTCTAAAATTTTAAAGTTAAATGAACAATTGAGCCTTCAGGATACTTATGCAAAAAATGTTGAAAACGGTCTGGCTTTTTTAAATCAAACCAGTTTTGAATTAGATTCAATTCAAAGTGATATTACAGATATTCAAACAGCTTTAACTGAATTACAAAATCCTACCAACCAGGTAAATATTAAAAGTTATGCTGATAAAATTGATCTTCGCATTAAATTCCATACTCAATCATGCAAACGCCAAATTTAACGGCAAGTATGTTTTTGGTGGAACAGATTTTAGTTCGGAACCATTTGGTTTTGATTCAGGGAATACTTCTATTGAAAAAAAAGTAGGTGATACTTCCGGTGTCCAGGTTGTAAAAACATCTCAAAATATTTTTCAAAAAATAAATTTGTCGGGTTCTGAAGTTTTCGGAACTATTGTTAAAAATACAGGTACTTTCGACGCAAGTGCTGCTAATGGTACTATTACAAATAATCAAACCCAGGTTTATGATGCTTTGGGTAATCAATATGATTTAAATGTAACATATACAAAAACTGCGGCTAATACTTATCAGATGGATTATGATATTGTTGATGGTGGAGGTACATCAGTTTTTTCAACTCCACCGGCAAGCCAAACATTACAGTTTAACGCAACATCAGGCCAGATGGAAACATTGGATGGAAAATCACCTGCACCGATTAAAATAGACATTGGTACACAAAAAATAGATTTTCAGCCTAGATATTACTTCTTTAAGAGAAACAAGCGGAGGCACATCATTAAGTTTTTCTGCTAATCAAAAAATGGATGTGTTTAATACTATACTTTCGATTAAAGAAAATTTACAAAACGGTGTTTTACCAACCGATGCTCAAATAAGTGCTCTTGATGATTTTAACAAACATATTTTGGATAAATCTTCGAAAGTAGGAAATATCATAAATCAGCTTAATGCTACAAGCGATGTATTAAACAGTCAAAAATTAACTCTGCAAGGACTCTTATCGCAGGAGCAGGATGTTGATATGGCTAAGGCTACAGTTGATTTGCAAGCACAGGATTATTCACTTCAATTGTCCTATAAAATTGCTTCAATGATTTTACCTAAATCACTTCTGGATTTCTTATGATAAAGAAAATGGGAACCGTAGGTGGATTATTACTCGGTCTCCTTTCAATTTTCGGTGCTTTTTTTTCTGAAGGCGGTTCATTTAAAGCTCTTTTTTTATTACCTGCCTTACTTATTGTTTTCGGGGGAACTTTTTCCGCAACAATAATCGGAGTAGGATTTGAAAGTTTTAAAAATGTCTTTGCTTTAATAAAGCTTGCATATTTCCCGAGGGAATATGACGAAAAAAAATTGATAGATACTTTTGTGCATCTTTCCAGCAAAGCCAGGAAAGAAGGCTTCTTAGCTGTTGAACGTGATTTGTACAGGCTCGATCATGTGTTTCCTAAAAAATTAATGCGATATGTTCTGGAAGGAACTGATCCAGATGCTCTAAAAAGTTTAGCCGAATTGGAAATTAAGGCATTGCAGGAAAGGCATTACTCAAACATTACTATTTTTACGAAGATGGGTGGTTATGCACCCACAATGGGAATAATCGGAACCGTGATGGGATTAATAATGACTCTTGCAAACGCAGGAAGTAATCCGGACAGCTTAATTAAAAGTATAGCAACAGCTTTTATAGCTACATTATGGGGAATTTTTAGCGCAAATATTTTTTGGCTACCAATAGCAGATAGATTAAAAAAATGTCACTTAGAAGAAAAATATATGATGGAGATGTCCCTGGAAGCAGTATTGACACTGCAGAGCGGGGAAATACCCTCAATAGTGAAAGCCCGCTTACAAAGCATGCTTCCGCAAAAAGACCAACTAGAAGTTATAGCAATTTAACTTCTAATCCTTTTCATGCTGAAGAAGAAGAAGGCGGTAAAGATAGATATCTGATTACCTATTCCGATTTAATTACACTGTTGCTGGGATTATTTATTATTTTGTATGCAATATCAAAAATCGATGCTAAAAAATATGATAAATTTATTTCTGCAATGGGTAATGTTTTCGGGAGTGAAGTTAAAATTGTCGGCATGGATAAAAAGAATGCCAGCGATGCGATTATGCCTAGCGAAACACTAAAGGATAATATTAATAAGGTTATTAGAGATAATAATTTTAATAAATCAGTAAGGCTGGAAGAAAATGAAAGGGGAATTATTATTCATATACTTGATGATGTCCTTTTTCCTTCAGGCAGTGCTGATTTAACAAAAAATTCAGTGGAGGTTTTAGGTAAACTCTCAAATTTATTGAAGACTTTACCAAATGATATTCGTATTGAAGGACATACTGATAACGTTCCGATTTCAACTTCAGAATTTCCTTCAAACTGGCATTTATCAGTAATGCGTGCTTTGAACACAGCATATTATTTCGTAAATAATGAGCATCTTCCTGCGGATAAGATTTCGATAGTGGGATATTCTAAATATAGGCCGATATCCTCTAACGATACTCCTGATGGAAGAGCTAACAATAGAAGAGTGGATATAGTAATAATTAAAAAGTAAAGATTATGAAATTACAAACATTTCAATTTGGTGAAATTGAATATACTGAAGATTTAATAATTAATTTTTCTTCAGGATTATTAGGCTTTGAAGATCTAAAAAAATATCTCCTCATAAAAACAGATGATGATATTTTTTATTGGCTTTATTCAATTCAACGGCCGGAAATAGCGTTTCCGTTAATCGGTGCTTCAGTTATAGATGAAAATTATCCTAAGATTAATAATTTTGAACCGTTTGGAATCGTAACTTTAAACAAAGACCCATTGAAGGTAACGGTTAACCTTAAAGCTCCCGTCTACATCAACCAGGAAACAAAGAATGGTCATCAAAAAATATTGGACGAGCAAAATTACGAGGTTAATTTTAATTTATTCATCGAATAAAACCAGCAGGTTTTTATGCTAATATTAAATAGAAAAGTAGACGAAGAAATCATAATTAATTCTGAGATTGTTGTAAAAGTTCTATCAATCTCGGAGGGGCATATAAAAATCGGTATTTCTGCGCCGAAAGATGTTGAAATTTTCAGGGGAGAAATTTACGCACAGGTTAAAGAAAATGTTAAAAAAGCTTCCGAAGAAAGTAAAGTAAATATCAAAATTGCTCCTACTCATAAACTAAATAAAATTAGGAGTTAATTGATGGAAAACCCAAAACAAAAAATTAATATTCTTGTTGTTGATGACTCGGATATAATCCGTAATTCTTTAAGAAATTTTTTTAGTGAATATCATCTCGATGTAATCACCTGCCTTAACGGACTTGAAGGCATTCAAAAAGCTATTGAACATAAACCGTGCTTAATTATTCTAGACTTGTTGATGCCGAACTTCGATGGAATAAAAATGCTGCAGGTAATTAAAGTTATAGATGACTTAAAAAAAATTCCTGTGATTGTAATAAGCGGCAACACAAACAGAAGCAATGTATTGGCTTCCCTGGAAGCTGGGGCTGACAGAGTGATTTCAAAACCGCTTCAAAAAGAAGTAATAATAAAAAACATAAATGAAGTTCTGGTAGCGAATTTCTTAACAAAGCTAAGAAAAACAATTACGTACCTGAAATAAATGAAAACGAAATGTTGAATCAATTCAGAAAGTTTTTTCTTACAAGCTTTCCTTTAAAAAGGAATGCAATTGCAAGTGCAGTTTCAACTAAAAATAAAGTTTTATTAAAATCTGTTGTACATGAAATTAAAGGTTCCGGCAGTACAATTGGTTATCCTGAACTTACAAAAATTGCTGCGGAAATAGAGTATAATATTGACAATGTGTCAATCAATTGGGATGAATTAAAACTAAAGTGCGAAGAAATTTTTTCGATAGTAAAGGAGATAGAAAATGTAAAACCTATTCTGGAAAAATAAATGTTTGTGATCATCGGATTTCTTGTAGTTGTAATTTCAATTGTAGTTGGATTTACAGTTGCCGGCGGTAACCTTGTGCTTTTAATTCAGGTTGCCGAATTTATAGTGATTGGAGGGACTGTCTTGGGCAGTATTCTAATTGCTTCTCCGCTTCCACTTATTAAAAAAATAATTTCATACATTCCTACAAACCTTAAAGTCCCATCATATTTCAAAGCAGGATTATTTAGAATTATTAAAATCATTTAATGATTTATTTTTATTAGCACAACGTGACGGCCTGTTGGCAATTGAAAAACATATTGAAGACCCTCTGCAAAGCGATATTCTCTCAAAGAGTGAAAAATTTGTTAAAGATACTTTTACTCGTGATTTTTTTTCAGACACAATGAAAGTTATGCTTTCCGGCGGCATTCCCCCGCACGAATTAGAAGGATTGATTGATGCAGAAATTGAAACTTTTGAGCTGGAATCACAACCTATTACGTCAACCATATCTACAGTGGGTGATTCGCTTCCCGGTATTGGTATTGTTGCGGCAGTTCTAGGTATTATTGTCACTATGAGCTCAATCGATCAAGGCGCTGAAGTAGTTGGACATCATGTTGCCGCTGCTTTGGTTGGTACATTTTTAGGTGTTTTAATGGCTTATGGTTTTGTTAACCCGTTAGCAAAAAATATTGAACATATTTTAGAAGATAAAAAAAGATTTTTGGAAACAATTAAAACATGCATAGTTGCTTATGCAAAAGGAAATCCTCCTATTCTTTCAATTGAAATGGCGCGAAGAACAATATACTTCGGATGAAAGGCCTACTTTTGCAGAATTAGAAAATTACGTTAGGGGAAAGAGTTAAAAATGAATGGCGATAATGAATTACATCCGATTATAATAAAAAAGAAAAAGGGACACGCCGGGCATCATGGCGGCGCATGGAAAGTTGCTTACGCTGATTTTGTTACCGCAATGATGGCACTTTTTATTGTGCTTTGGGTTCTAAGCCAGGATGACGCAATGAAAGAATCAGTTGCCAGATATTTCAAAGATCCAATCGGCTTTTCCGATAAGGGTAAGGGTATTATGATTAGTAATACAACCAGTGTATCCGATGCTCCAAGCAGTGCGATAGATGATAAACAAATGATGAAAAAATCCGAGACAAGTGAATTAAAAAAGATGGGGGAAAAAATAATAAGCGAGCTAGCTTCAGATCCGAAATTTAAAAAACTGTCTGACCACATTGAAATTCAAGTAACTGACGAAGGTTTGCGAATTGAAATTATGGATTCCAATGAAGATTTGTTTTTTGAAGTTGGCACATCTACTTTAAAATCCAATGCAAAGCTGCTTCTAAAAGAGATTGGGGACAACATTGGGGCTTTGCCCAATCAAATTGTGGTTGAAGGACATACTGATTCACGTCCTTTTAGGGTGATGGTACAGGGATGACAAATTTTGAATTGAGTGCTGATAGAGCAAATGCAGCCAGGCGGGCACTTACTCAAAGTGCCTTAAAACCCTCACAGATTTACGAAGTAAGAGGATATGCCGATAGGAGACTAAGGGATAAGAATGATCCGTACAATGTTGTTAACAGGCGAATAAGCATAATAGTTAAATACAAAGACAAAGGGGAAAAAAGTAATGAGTAAAAATATTATTATTAGTCGAAGACGATCCTTTTTCATATCAATTCTACAATTACATTTTTCACAAAGCCGGTTACAATCCATCAATTATTGAAGACGGTGATCTAATCATTAATAAATTATCTTCCGAAGAAATTAGTTTGATAATATTAGATATAAATCTTAAAAATACATATCTTAATGGTATTAAAATTGATGGTTTGGAGTTCGCAAAATATTTAAAGAATAATAAGAAATTTAAAAGATCCCTATTTTATTAGTTACTGCATCTGCTGATTTTGATAAGAAATATTTTTTAACTGAAACCATGGCAGAAGATTATATCTCCAAACCAATAATTGATTACAAAATATTAATAAATAAAGTTAACCTGCTTGTAAATTGAATGAGAATAAAAAAATATTAATTGTAGAAGATGATCCGGATACACTTTTCTTTTAGATAAGCTTCTTACAAAAAATGATTACACCGTCATCAAATCAAAAAATGGCGAAGAAGCACTGGAAATTTTAAAAACCGAATCTCCTCATATTGTTTTAGCAGACTGGACCATGCCTGTTATGGATGGATTAGAACTTTGTAAAATTTTAAAGAAAAATGAAGATTATAAACTAATTTATTTTATAATGCTTACAGCTAGAGCATCATTAAAAGATAAAGTTACAGGGCTGGATTTTGGCGCCGATGATTTTATTGTTAAACCCATTGAAAACCAGGAACTTCTTGCCAGGATAAGATCCGGCATTAGAATTCATGAATTACAGCAAGAATTGAAAAATATTGAGCATCAAAAAGCAGTATTGCAAATGGCATGCACCATTGGCCATAAAATTAATAACCCGCTTAGGCAGCCTTGATATGTCCATTCAAACTTTAAAAGATGAAATGGAAACGCTTACCTCTCATAAATTTGAAGAAGAATTCGAAATAATTTCAAAATCAATAGAAAGAATAAAATTTTTAGCAAATGATTTAGCAAATCTTCAAAATCCCGAAGTAATTGATTATACTTCCACAAATAAAATGATAAAATTAAAAAATAATTAAGTAGGGCTTAAGTATTTTACTTACTCCTTACGATAATGTAGTAAGGATTATTATGTTGAATAAAATAATAAATATTTCAGCCGGATCGGATTTCAAAAATCTAATGGCTCAGGGAATCAGAATAGATTTCTAAGAAGAAATGCATATAGCTCATTCCAATTCCACGATTCAATAGTATTTTCTCCGGCATTACAATTTTTAACAAATGTTCAATGGCGGTTAAAAGAAATTTCTCATTTGTCAAAAGGGAAGTTATCTATTTCATTTATAACCGCTGATATTGAATTTCAAACCGTTCTTGATATACCGAATATTGATTCTCTAAAGACAATTGATTATAAAATTATTAAAGAAAATACCGATGATGCATCGGGGAATCAAATGCTTGTTGAGATAGAAGTAAGAATTGAAGGAATTAACGAAGATAATTTACCTCACACAGTTACATTACAAACCCTTGAAAAATTATTTAATAGACTATTTGCACTAAAAATTGAAAATCAATTGAATAGAACCAATACAGTTATGCTAACTGAATTGATTGGGGATTTGTTAGAGGATTTAAAAACAGAGTTTGATTTCATAAATAATCATTTATTTAATTTCATAGAAAAGCTGACTGAATCTAAAATTTCAGCCGGCAATAAAAAAGATCTTACGGGAATTGAACCAATAAAAGTTAACCTAATAAGATCACTTAAGAATGAATCTTAAGTTATATCGGCAATAAATTTGCCAAAAGAAAAGGATGTCTTTACATGAATAAATTTATTATTCTATTATGCATTATTGCATCATTGTTGCAAAAGCACTTTCAGCCAATCGACTGTAAATTCAACAACTCCAATTCGGGCAACAATTGTCCAGGGCCTTTCCATAACCCATGAAGAAAAAACTTCATTGGAATATGGAGAAATTATGTTCAGCGGACAGGCAGTAACTGCTTCCATATAATCCTTCTAATGGAGCAGAATTACTGGTTGCCGGTCGGCCCTGATAAAGATGTTACAATAACTTATTCTCCATCTATTTTATCAAATGAAAGTTGGGCAAAGCAAAATAGAGCCGGAAGTCGTATCAATAGTTTTTACACCGGAAATTGTAAATACAGGGAATAAAAATTTGTATTATAACCCTTCTAAAATTATTAGCGGTAATTCATATAGATTAGAAAAAGTAAAAAGCGATGGAAGATTATATTTATGGGTAGGGGGTTCTATATATGTTGATAAAACTCAGGCAGAAGGAGATTATGAAGGAATATTTACTGTAAATGTAACTTATTAGTATAAAAATAGATGTTAGTAAGAGTATTAATATGATAATCATATTTAAGAGCTAAACTTTCAAAATTAAAAATCGATAATATATTAAGAGTTAATTGATTGTTGTGTCTTGAAATAAAAAATTAGATTTTTCCCAGAATGGGTCCTCATGGCGTTAGAATTTTTTCTTTGTCGTTCTAACGCCACTTTTATTTTAAAGCAAAAAAGCCGGCTAAATAAAGCCGGCATTTTAATAGTACTTTAAAATGATTAGTAATTTATGTTTGAATAAACTTTTTATTATCGTATTATTTTCTATAATCGTAATGTATAATTGTATCAGAATATTGATTGCCGAACAAATTCGACAAGTGATTGTTAATAATCTTCAAAGTCAAAATTTCTTTTATTCAATATTTACAATACATCTGCCGGCAGCTTATTAATTTTAATTTCATCCTTAGTAAAGTCATTAGTCGTTTAATCCTATTTATTTTTACATTTCTTAATGTCGTCCATTCAAAGGCGATTTAAAAACTATAGCCTTCCGGCATTGTTAATATTGCCGATAATATCAATTGAAATTTTATTATCTTTTTTTTGAAGATGATAATTAAACAATCCATATTGAGTTGCAAAATTATTTACAGAAATTCCTTTCGGCCTATTTAGCCATCAGGAACAATCCCTGCTCCTAAAACTAAAGAACTGTCACCTTCACGTTCATATCCAAAGATAGATCTTGCTACAGTAAGATAATCCGAGCCTATCCAGGTATGCGGCATATCTCCAATAAACTTTGGAGTGTTTTTATCTTTCCAAACAACTTCTGCCCATTCATTCCAATTGGAAGGCCTTTGATCACCAAAGAAAAATTTTAACAGTTTATGCGATTTTTCTTTTTGTCCAAGATACAAAAATGTTCCGGCAACCCTAATTTCATAAGGCGTATAATTTACCCAATCGTTTCCGGTTCAAGCCTTTTATTAAAATAATCATAATATTTATCAAATGTATTTTGAAGCTGTGGTTCAGGAAGATTATTAAGTTCATTTCCCGGGTATAATGCAACTGTAGTTGAGGTTGCATCAAAATCTCCTAGTTCAACACAGCCGGGAATATAATTAATATTATGCATCTTCATTGCAAGATCAATTGATTGGTACAGGTTCTTTATTAAATTCATCTCTAATCTTCGTAAATCTTTTTTCATCTTCTTTCTTTTGAAGAATATGAGCTATGGTTACAGCATCTTTCAATCCTCTCATTGTAAAAAAGTCATCCCAGTACGAATGCATTGGATGTGCGGAATATCCTTCATGACTGATTGATTCAGGCATTAATCCGTAGAAAGCAAGAGAATCTTTTTTCTGATATTGTTTTGTTTTTCTTTGGTTGGTTAAATATTCAATATAGTCAACAGCTTTTTTAACATTTTCATATTTATCTTTTAAGAAAGTAGTATCATGAGTAAAAATAAAATATTGAAGTATAGCATAAATAAATTCTCCATGGCTATCATTTTCGGAAGTTGGTTCAGCGCCTCTTTTATCAACCACACAAGGAATTTTACCACTTGGATATTGAAATTTAGAATACCAATCTAAAAATCCTTTAACCTCTTTTTTAATACCCAAGTCTTAAGAAGTGCCCCTGCAATCATTGAACCATCTCTAATCCAGCATCTTTCATAGCTTCTTGCACCAGGATGGAATGCCGGGCCTTCTTTATCAATTAGTATATAAGCTAAATTGCTTCGCATTGTATTTATATACTTATCTGCAGAATGGGGAAGATCAAATTTTACATGATTAAGTTTTTCTACCCAAAAGTTTTTTACTTCTGCAAGTTTTTTATCAAATATTTTTTCAGGTGATATGACTATGTTCTGAATGAAATAATATTAAGTTGATTTGAATTAGGGTAAAACGGAATTATAAAAATAAAATCTTTATGAGAATTTGGCTCTATATTGAGAAATTATATTTTAATGCTCCGGAAGCAAATCCAAAATCATCGTTTACGTTGTTTGAATCCGGGAGATTATCTTTATTTAGGTACGTAATAATTTCACCGCTATTAAACTTTGCGGCACCGAATATTCCATCTGTATTAAAAGGAATGACTTTTTATCATTATCAACAGTTATAATTCCATTTTTACAATTCATAGATTTTATTTTTGATGCACCTCCCACAAGATTTAAAAACTGCCATGGCGGGTTAACCTGGAATGGCCTAATTGCCAAATAGAAACTTCCGTTTTGAAGAGAAGAAGAAGTATTTGTAATTCTATATCTAGCATAAATTGAAGAGTTGCCGGTGTCACCTGCGGCAAAAGTTTTTATTTCGAGCTTTAAATTTTTTGTTATCCATTTTACTGAAGGGATTGGCAAATAATTTTCTTCGAGACTTTGAGTAATATTTGCATCAGCCCAGGTTAATAATTTATTATTTGAATAGATAAAAGGTTCAACTCTAAACAAGCCTTTGTCAACTTCAATGGCTCCTTCTTCATTAATCAGTCCTTCTTTTTATCTTCACTAACTCCAATCAGAGTCCAGTATGATTGAATATCATAAAAATATTTTGGGAAAAATCCTTTGGGGTAATACGCTGCTATTTCTTTAAAAAAATTATTATAATTATCTGCGAACTTATAATCTTCAATTTTTATATTTTTTATTCCATATCCATAATGTTTGGAACTTTTGTGCATTGCAATTTTTATATACCTGGATTCTCCATTTTTAATATATATAAAGTTATAATTTCCTTTTCCATTTTTATTCGAATAAACATTGTCCCAGTTATTTTTATCATTAGAAGTTAGTACATCAAAATTTTCTGCATAATTAATGGAATCCCAATTAATAATTAAACCGCCATATTCTTTAACAAATTGAAAATCAATTAAAACAGCTTGTTCTTCACTTGTTTCACTTTGCCATTCTTGATTATTGTCAGTTAATAAATTTTGAATAGAGCCTTGTCGAGTTGATGATGCAGAAATAATTGGTTTTGCATTTGGATTTTTGTGGCGGAGTAACTTCTTCCAAATTTAACTCATCAATGTAAACGCTTCCTTTTCCACCTTGAGACGCAGAAATAATTATCTGTAGTGAATACACTTTTTTAATTTCGCCTCCGCCTACTGGGCCCCAGGCAAATTTGATATCTCTTTTTCTAATTATAGTTTTTTGCCATTGAGTAGGGAATTCAAAATTAAACTGTTTTAACCACCATACATTATCCCCTGTTGAATCGGATAATTTAAATTCTAAATTATTGTTTTGCGAATTGGCTTTTAAATAATAATTGAACGTATAGTTTTTAGGGAGATCTATTAAAATATTCTTCTGAATTCCACAGTAACCAGCGCCTTTGAACTCATAATCAATCTTTATGCATTTACCTTTATATCCATCAGCGAGGGAAATTTTCATTATAACTCCATCGGATACAACTTTTTGCCAGTTATTTAAATCTTCGAAATTATCAATGGAGTAAGATTGGGAAAATGTATTAGCAGATAAAAGAAAAAACAAAACAATAATTAAAAATTCATATTTACTTTTCATTATTAAACCCCACTTTGGTTATGTTATTCAATTTTAAAAGATTAATATATTTTCAAAACTTGTTGACAAAGAAGAAATTAAATTTTAAGTTCAAATGTAAACGTTTACAAAATTAATACAAAAAATGTCAATTACAATAAAAGAAATTGCAGAAAAGGCGAATGTTTCAATAGCGACAGTTTCGAGAGCATTAAACAACGATAAAAATGTAAGGCCTGATACGCGTAAAATAATTCTTACTATAGCTAAAGATTTAAAGTACAAGCCAAATATTTTAGCCAGGAGCCTTGCAAAAAATAAATCAAATATTATCGGTGTAGTTTTGCCTGAAGTGGACGGGGAATTCTTTTCTGAAATAATTCATGGTGTTGATGAGATTGTTTATCCGGATGGGTATCATACAATAGTTGCAAGTTCACATAGTCAGCGTTCTATAGTTGAATCTTTAATAAGATTTATGGGTGAAAGCTTAATTAGAGGAATAATAATTATCGCACCAACAATAAGTGAGCAGATAAAAGAGATATTTGGAAAATAGTACAATTCCAGCAACAATTATCAATTCAAAAGGTGAACGAATTAGATCATGATACTGTTTCGATTGATAATTATCAGGGTGCTTTTATAATGAGTGAATATCTAATTAAAGCAGGGTATAAAGAAATTGCTCATATAAAAGGCCCGTATAATAATGATGATGCAATTCAGAGAACCAATGGTTTTTCGGATGCGCTCAGAAAATATAATATTCCAATTAATAATGAATGGATAATCAACGGAGAGTTTACTGCTGAAAGCGGGAAGGATGCTTGCAGAAGATTGCTTACTATGAGCCAAAGGCCTGAAGTAATTTTTGCAGCAAATGATATGATGGCATTAGGGTGTTATAAAGCAATTAGAATCTTTCGGACTTAATATTCCGGAAGATATTGGGGTTGCGGGGTTCGATGATATTTTCATTTCCCAATTCTTAACTCCACGATTAACGACTGTACATGTTCCGATTGCTGAAATTGGCAGGGCAGCGGCAGCATTCTTTAATTGATAGGATTGAATCGAATCTGAAAATGGTAACTCAGATTTAAAATCTATAAAAGTTTCTACTGGACTTGTAATTGGCGGTTCATGTAGAACATATATAATTAGTTCTTCTTAATTAAATTAATCATAAACAATACTTAAGGAGGTCTTCATGAAACATTTGCTGTTACTTTCAATGTTTCTCTTTTCTATTTCTTTGTTTGCACAGTCCACAATTGATTTTGAAACAGTGGGACAAGATACCGGTTGGACAGTTTTTGCAAATGGTACAGGTTCAGATACCGATTTTGTTAGGGTTCCAAATCCTGATAAGTCAGGGATAAATACTTCGGACTATTGTATGAGATATATCGGTTAATAGCAGACGCTGATCGTATGTGCAGGTGCATATAGAGGTAATGGTAGATTAATTCCGTTTACTATTGCTAATACCAATTGCATCGTAAAATGTATGGTATATAAAGATGTTATTTCTGATTTTGACCTTAAATTAGAACCACCTAATGAAGATCATAAAGTTCCAAATACAGTTAGAGGGCAATGGGAAGAACTTACTTTTGATTACACTTCCGATATAGGTGTGGCACCACAAACATTAACTCTTATCCCAGATTTTCCAGCAACAAGAACTGCAGGAAGCATAGCTTATATTGATAATATTTCGTTTAACCCAAGTACACTGTTCCTGTTGAATTAGCTTCCTTCTCTGCTTCAGTTATTGGTAAAGAAGTTCATTTAAGTTGGAATACAGCAAGTGAAAAAAATAATTCCGGTTTTGAAATTGAAAGAAGTGCTGATAGTAAATCATTTAACAAAATTGGTTTTGTTCAAGGAAATGGAACCACATCGGAAGCTTCAGCATATACCTATGTTGATAAAAATGTAAATGGCAAAATGTATTATCGATTGAAACAAGTCGATTTTGACGGTACATTATAAATATTCAAAAACAGTTGAGGCAGGTTCATTAGCACCTGTTCAATTTAGCTTAAGCCAAAATTATCCAAATCCATTCAACCCGACTACAACAATTTCATATTCGATTCCAACAGATAATTTTGTATCTATGAAAGTATATAATGTTCTTGGTAATGAAGTAGCAACTTTGGTAAATGAACAAATTACTGCCGGTGGTCACAAAATAAACTTCAATGCTAGCAATTAAGCAGCGGTGTTTATTATTATACAATTAAGACTGGTAATTTCACAAGCACCAAAAAATTAATGCTTCTAAAATAATTTTCATTTCAATTTAATTTTAAATTAGTCAGCCAGCAGTAATTTGCTGGCTGATGTTTTTAACATTCAAAAAAAGATTCATCAAATATAATTTTATCTATTGCAGGGAATAAAAGTGAAAAAGCAGTTTGAAACAAAGTATGGATATTTCTCAGAGGATGGCAATGAATATATAATTAAAACTTACAAAACTCCTAAACCGTGGATTAATATTATAACAAATGGAGACTATGGATTAGTTGTTTCTCAAACTGGCGGGGGCTTTAGCTGGCAAACTCATTCGGAATTCAATAGGCTTACCCGATGGCATCAGGATCTAATTCAGGATAATTGGGGTAAATATATTTATATAAAAAATAATGTAACCGGAGAAGTTTGGTCTCCAACTTTTCTTCCTGTAAAAAAAGAATTGGACAGCTTATGAATGCAGGCATGGATTCGGTTACTCTGTTTTAACTTCAGAATATAAAGGAATAAAAATCGAATTTACTTTATTTGTTCCTAATGATGACAACCTGGAAATATGGGATTTAAAAATTATTAATAATTCGGGGGAAGCAGTTGATCTTTCATTATATACTTACTTTGAATGGTGTTTAGGTTCTTCTGCAGATCATCATAGAGAGTTTCATAAAACTTTTATTGTAACGGAATTTGATAAAAAAAATAACGCAATCCTCGCAACCAAAAGATTATGGGAAATTCCTCTTGGCGATAGAGGGCATTGGAATATTGATTACGAGTATTACGGGTATTTTACTTCGAATAAAACGTATCTGATTATGAAACTGAAAAAGAAAATTTTATAGGGCAATATGGTGATTTGATAAATCCGAAAGCTTTGAAAAATGGTAAATTGATCAAAGCAAACCGGAAATTGGAATGATCCAATTGGTACAATAAAAGTTGATGTTAAAATTAATAATAGGGGAAACGGAAAGAGTTAATTTTTATTTAGGGCTTGTAAAAGAATAAAAAAGAGCTTTCACGCTATTATAAAAAAATATAAAACATCACAACAAATTGATAAAGCCCTTGAAGCTGTTAAAAATAAATGGCAAGGCTTGCTTGGTACATTAGAAATTAATACACCTGATGAAGGAATGAATTTGCTTGTAAATAAATGGCTGCGGTATCAGGCAATAGCCGGCAGATTGTGGGGAAGAACTGCATACTATCAACAAAGCGGTGCTTTTGGTTTTAGAGATCAATTACAAGATAGTCTTGTTTTTCTTCCAATAGATAAATCATATACTGAAAAGCAAATTAAGCTTCATGCACGGCATCAGTTTTTTGATGGAACGGTTCTGCATTGGTGGCATCCGATTACCGAAACCGGGTTGCAAACTAAAATGACTGATGATCTTACTATGGCTTCCTTTTCTTTTAATTCAATATTTGAAAGAAACAAACAATTTAAATTTCTTAAACTCAAAGGTTGAATATTATGATAAACCAAAAGTAAAAGAAACATTATATCAGCATTCTTTAAAAGCTATTGACCGTAGTTTTAAGCAGGTTAAGTAAAAGAGGGATTCCGCTTATTGGTGCAGGTGATTGGAATGACGGGTTAAGTGCTGTCGGCCTTGATATGAAAGGGGAATCAATTTGGCTGGCAGAATTTCTTTATTACATTTTAATAGAATTTCATGAAATTGCAAAAAAGAAAAAGGATTCTTCCAGAGTTAAAAAAATTAGAAAATGCTGCAAAGAAATTACAAGCTGCATTTGAAAAACATGCCTGGGATGGTGAATGGTTTTATAGAGGGACAAAAGATTCTGGAGAAAAATTCGGAAGCAAAAATAATAAGCAAGGCAGCATTTATTTAAATCCTCAAACCTGGTCAGTCATCAGTGATATTGCAGATCCGGATAAACAAAAAAAAGCAATGAATTCTGTTAAAAAATATTTGTTGAAAAAAAATGGAACACTGTTGCTTTATCCGGCTTATTCAAAACCGGATAAATATATAGGATATCTTTCACGCTATGCTCCTGGACGAAGAGAAAATGGCGGCGTTTATACTCATGCTGCTACCTGGTCAATTTGGGCTTATTGCAAAATTAGGAGAGCCTAAAACTGCTTATGAAGTATTTAAAAGAATTTCTCCGATTGATAGTGGGATGAATGCTGATGAATATTCTGCTGAACCATATGTAACTCCAGGAAATATTGATGGCCCTAACTCTCCGTTTTATGGTAAAGGCGGGTGGACATGGTATACTGGTTCTGCAGCATGGTTTCAAAAAGTTATTGTTGACTGGATTCTTGGAATCAGAGCAGAACAAGACGGATTAGTTATTGATCCTTCTATTCCAAAAGAGTGGGATGGATTTTCTGTAAAAAGATTATTTAGAGGTACAACATTTCATATATCAGTTATAAATGACAAACACGTTGCAAATGGTGTTCAAAAAATTGAAATAGACGGCAAACCGATTAAAGGAAATATTTTAAAAAGTATTAAAAGTAAAGAAGCTAACGTTAAGGTTTACTTAGGATAGAATTTTTGAAATATGAATAATAATAATACCATATCATTAAATGACTTCTTGAACATCCATTGAATAAAAACAAATAACATAAATCGAAATAAAAATATATGGTCAGCTTTACTGCTTCAAATGGATATTTTTTTAAGAACGGAAAACCTCATTTTGTTATCTCGGGAGAGATACATTACTTTCGGCTAAATCCAAAGTTATGGGAAAAACATTTGAGATTGTTGAAAGATACCGGGGCAAATACTACATCAACCTATATTCCCTGGGGTTGGCACGAACACGAAAAAAACAAATTTGATTTTACAGGAGAAACTCATCCGGGACGGAATTTATTAAAATATATCAGCCTGTGTAAAAAAATAGATTTGGATTTAATTGTAAAACCAGGCCCATACATTCTTGCAGAATATGAATGGCAGGGACTGCCGGAATGGTTAATTAATTCCATTAGTAAAAATGCTCATGCATTGGATGAAAAAGGAAATATTATTTCTTCATTTATGATGTCGTATATGTCGGATGAGTATTTAGACTATTCATTAAAATGGTACGATAAGGTAATGCCTATTATAGCTCAACATCAGCTAAGCAATAACGGGCCGATTGTTATGATGCAGGTTTGCAATGAGGTTGGTATATTCCAATGGCTTACCGGCAAGAGTTGACTATAATCCCAATGTTATGATAATGTATAAAAAATTTCTTCAGGATAAATACAAAACAATTGAAACGTTGAACTTAACTTATGGAACGGATTATTCATCATTTGAAATGCTGCCTGCACCGGTCGGTACCATTGAAAACAAACAGGGCTATTGTGCTTATTATGATTTTCATCTTTTTTACCGGAAATATTTTGCAACATATCTTGATTTAATGATAAACAAAATAAGAAGCTTTGATATTGATTTACAGCTTTCGCACAATATTCCCGGCTGGATATTCGGGAATGCCGCAGAGTTAACAATGCTTATGAGCACTTATGAAGAAGTTTTGAGAAACAGGGAAGATATTGTTTTTGGTTTAGATCATATTCCGGAATTTGTTTCATTCAGAAATGCGCATTCGGATCTTGCATGTAATAAAATTTTAAAAGCAATGCAGCCTTTCGGCCCTGTCTGGGCGGCAGAATTCCAGGCTGGAACTCGTGAGCACCAGGTCAAAAGTGATCCTGCTGATTTAGAAATGTTTTATAAAGCATCTCTTGCACACGGCTTAAAAAGTTTCAATTACTATATGTTTTCACAAGGAATAAATCCTGAAGGAAAAGAATTTTTAGGTGATACTTTTTATTTCCAAACGCCATTGAATTCTAAAGCTGTTAAATCATCTTTGTATGATGTAATAAAGAGAACAAACAATTTCATAAATAAAGAAAAAGAGAATCTTTTACTAAGTGAATCTAAAGCTGAGATTTGTGTGGGATTATATTTGCCGTATTTCTACACTGAGCTTACAACTTCGCAATTAATTAAGGATAAAAAACTCGATGTTGAAAAACTCGGGCTAAAATTTGACCCGCGATTTTTAAGAGAAGAATTATTTTTTAATGGCCTTCTTCGTAGTCTTCAGACTCTTAATTTTAATTATGATGTTCAGGACTTAGAGAATTGTTCGCTGGACAAATTACTTGAGTATAAACAACTATGGGTAGTTCCAACGGAATTAATGGATGAAGAAACACAAAAGTTATTAGCTAAGATATGTTAAAGCCGGCGGGCATTTAATCATTTATCCTGAAATCCCTACTTTGGATTTATATCTTAATCCTTGTACTGTTTTACAAAATGAATTAGAACTTCAAATAACTAAAACAGTAAGTCCTAATACAGTTGAAGTATACGGAATTAAAAATGTATTCTCTGTTTTTAAGGAGAAGAATATATTCAAAGCAAAAGAAGAAGAAGTAATTGCAAAAACAAAGTATGATGAGGTTTGTGGAATCCGGAAGAAAATCGGAAAGGGTTCGGTTACTGTACTTGGATTTGCATTTGGATACACAAGCGAGGAGCATTTACAATTATTTGAAAAAATTGTTTTGCTGGATAAAATAAAGAGGATGGCAAAGGTTTCTGATCCTGATATTCAGTTTGTTCATCGTAACGGTAAAAAGTATTCATACCTGTTTTTACTGAACTATCATAATCAGAAAAAAACTTTTAAAGTTAACTCCAAGGAAGTTTCTTTGGCTCCTTTTTCCTGTAAAGTAATTAAGACAGAAAAAAAGAAATTAAAATAGGAATGTTAAATTATTAACTCATGTTATGCAAAGCATGTAGATAGAAACCCGATTTCTCAAAGAAATCGGGTTTATCTAAGCATCGTACTTAAGGTAAGTTATTAAAATTTTTACCAACCATTAGGTTCATGAAGCTTAAAGATTTGAAAATATTATTTGTACTTATTTTTTTTACAACAGGCTTAACAGCAGGTCAAGATTATATTTTCTTTTCTGATAGCCCAACAACAGATTATTATGACCCAAGTTATTTATATCAAAATTCTCCCAGCTACATTGAACGATTTAATGATGATACAAAATTTCCGGTAAGCACAGATATTTATTATTCCGGAACTAACAGTTTGAAGCTTCACTGGAATTCGCAAAATGGCGGCAGATTGGGGCGCTGCCGTAGCCGCTCCAGGATGGCCGGGAATGGATGTTAATCTTAAAGATTCAATTTCTTTTATGGCATATTCTGATTCGGAATTAGATTCGATTGATTTGCCAAAAATTTATATAGAAGATTTAACAAACACCCAAACTCCAAAATATTTATTAGCTGATTATTCGGGAAATATTTCTGCTCAAACCTGGAACAATATTAAAATTCCTTTAAACATTTTTAAAAACAATCCAGGTGATGCAGACCTGACAAAAATTAAAACAATTTATTTCGGTCAAAGTGTAGCGGAAAATACTGAGCATACTCTTTATCTTGATGATATTAAAATGATTGGCAATTCTGCATTGGATAGTATACTTAATGGAAAAACAAATGAAGAATTGGTTTTAAGTTATTTAGAAAGCATTCAAGACAATTTTTCTAATGATAAAATGCTTGTGCCTGCTCAGGAAGATAATTCCGGGCAAACATTTAATAATGCTTTAACAGCTATGGCATTCATTCTTGAAGGAGAAAAAGAAAGAACTGAAAGAATCTTGGATTTTTATTCAGATAGAGTTGACCAATCCAACATGGATTTAAACAAACAAAATTTTTATTACAATAATGAAGCAAGAGGATTTTATCAAAATATAAGATTGGTATCGGAAGGAACCGGCAAGCCTGTATATTCAGCTTTTCTTTGTGACAGATGGATGGGCGATAATGCCTGGTTATTATTTGCTTACAAGCTTTATGAAAAAAAATATGGGTTCGATAATAAAACAGCATATTCAAATGTAATTGACTTAATAAAAAATTTAATGTTTGAGTATTTTTATGATGACCCAAACGGACATGGCGGATTTGTAAGGCATGGCTGGCGATGGGGGCCTAAGGATTTAAGATTAAAAAGCAATTTAACATCTGAAGAACAAGCACAGCTTCACAATGATGCTTACTTACATGAAACAGACAACAACGGAAAATATGTCGGCCATGAAGAAGGCAATATAGATTTTTATGCATCATTAAAACTTTGCGGTGAAAATGAAACTGCAAATAAAATTAAAGTGTGGCTCGACAACCGGATGACTGAGTTAGAAAACGCGAACATAGGACTACCTTTAGATTTATATAGCTGGAGGTCAATGGCATTTGTGGATCAAGGCCAATATTATAAAGATCTTGTCTGGGTTCCTGAAAATGATTCAAGATTTAAAAAAGAAATTAAATTCAATAATAAAAGTGTAACCGGGTTTTATTCTTTTGCAGACGCCTCTATACAAAACATCTGGGTTGATGGAGTTGGGCATATGTCATGTGCTTTTTATGCAGCCGGAAATAAAAGCCTGGGGGATTTTTATTCACATCAAATGGATTCATTGCTTGTACTAAGAAGTATCGAGAATCAAATTAGCTATGCGCTTCCTTTCTCTGCAAATACAACCGGAGCATATAATTGGGTAGATATCAATAAAGGTTTTTCATCTGCATGTGCCTGGTACATTTTTACAAAGTATGGTTTCAATCCTTTCACGCTTGAAGAAAATAATGTAACTGATGTTCATGAAAAACACCAAGGGCAATTAAATCACGGATTTAAAATTTTTCAGAATTACCCGAATCCGTTTAATCCAACAACAAAAATAAGATATGAAGTTCCAGCCCCTTCCTCCAAAGGAGTCCTTCAGACAAACCTCCCCAATGGGGAGGCTTTTGTACAAATTAAAATTTATGATGTATTGGGAAATGAAATTGCAACTCTTGTAAATGAATATAAAGCATCGGGAGTAAACGAAGTTGAATTTAGCTCAAATTTAGGGGCGAATAACTATTCGCCCTTACCAAGCGGTATATATTTCTATCAATTAAAAGTTGGAAACTATATTCAAACTAAGAAGATGGTTTTACTTAGATGAATTTTTATTAATGAGAAAATTAATCCTGACTCGATCAGAATTTGGTAAAGGGGTGAAATTAAATTCTGTATTGACAGGAATGACAACAAAGGGTAAGAATGACAAATTGAAAAAAATGACTCCGTTAAAAATAAAATCGGATAAATAAAAATGGAATTAAAACAACATCACAAAACTGCTCCGGAAGACAGGCTGCCTTTTATTCAGAAGTTTGGTTATGGTATGGGCGCCCTGGTAACCATTGTATCGGTTAATTCTCTAATGAATCTGACTAGCCTTGTATATATCGATATGTTAAAAATGGCTCCCTTTTTGTTTGGAATAGCTGCAGCCATCCCGCGTGTATGGGATTTTATATCAGACCCAATTGCAGGAACGATTTCTGACAATACACGATCAAGATTCGGACGCCGCATCCCCTATATTCTTTTTGGAGGTATTTTTGTAGGTATTGCATTTGCTGCGGTTTTCTGGGTGCCCAATGCAGAAGAATATTGGGTGCAAACAAAAACTATTACGTCTTTTAATACAATTGATAACAATAAAATACAAATAAGTTATAAGAACAGTAATGATGTAATTGAGCTCAATGATGTGCCGAAACTGAAGCTATCTGAAATAACTAAAGAGAAAAAAAATATAGAAAGCGATACTTCAGGAATAACCCTATTTAATGTTCTGCAAAAAGAGAAAAGGACTTTCGCCTGGTTAGAAATTGCTGGCGATGATGGCCACTATGTACAAGCCCGGGTAAAAATGGAACGCGGGAATATTATTATTTCATCACCCAAAATAACAACTCCGCAAAAAATCCAGTTAGCCTGGAGTATGACGCCGCCAACAAGTGAAGGCCGCAGCAAAAACGATACTTTTGTTTATTTACTTTTAATGTCGCTTGTTTTCTACACGGCGGTTACAATCTATTCCGTTCCGCATGGAGCTTTGGGCTTTGAAATGACCTCTGATTATCATGAACGAACCAGGGTTTTTGCTTATGCCAGTTTTATAGGAAATGTGGGAGCTATCTCCTCACCCTGGTTGTATGCATTGGCACGTTTAGAAGTATTTGGAAACCCAATAGTGGGGATACGTGTTGTATGTACCGTAATGGGGTTAATCTTAATACTTTCAGCGTTTATTTGTGCAGTAACTTGTAAAGAAAGGAATTTCTATAAAACACAGAAACAGGAGCGGGTTGGCCTTATTCAGAGTTTTAAAGTTACACTTAAAAATAGAACTTTTATAAAGCTGGTAATATCATTTGTCTTAGTCATCATCGGTTTCCAGTTTGTGATGGGCTTCAGTAATTTTATCATGATTTATTATGTCTATCTTGGTGATAAAGATGCTGCTTCGGTGTTGATGGGTTGGAATGGAACTATCTGGGCCATAACCGGCCTGGTTGGTGTTTTGCCGATGTCCTGGATTTCAGCACGAATAGGAAAAAAACAAACAGTAATGTTTTCATTCTCCTTATTGGCAATTGGGCAATTATCAAAAATAGTCTGCTACAGCCAGACCTATCCCTGGTTATCTGTTATACCAACTGTGTTCCTTTCCTGGGGAATGGTGATGTGTTTCTCCCTGGTAAATTCCATGAACGCTGATATTTGTGATGAAGATGAGTTAAATACAGGTGTAAGAAGGGAAGGCAGCTATTATGCGGTTTATGGCTGGTGGTGGAAAGCCTCTGTGTCCATTGCTTATGTAATAAGTGGTTACCTGTTAGAATTGACCGGTTACAATGCTGATCTGGCGCAGCAGATGGATTCCACTTTATTTTGGCTGCGTTTTTGGGAAATTGGTTTACCAACAGTTTTGGTTGTTATAGCAGTAATAACTATTTCCCGTTATCCATTAACTGAAGATCGGGTTTATGAAATTAAAGAAATCATTAAAAACAGGACAACTACCGATGTTGTGGAGACAACTAAATAGCAGCAAGTATTTTTTATTTTGATAACACATTTTATGTATTCTACTAAATTATAAACAGGAAATTTAAATTTTAAAAAATCAACGAAAGTCCTATTGAATTAAAAGTGAAAATAGATATTGCTGAACAAATAAGTAATGAAACATTTATTCATTTCGCTTTGGACGGCTCTGAATTTATTGCAAGGGTTAATCCAAGTAACGAGATAATTCAATGTATACGCTTCCAGTTTCCCTTGCAAATCTGATGGGTGGGTATACCAGAGATTCGGAATTAACGATGGCGGGTTCGGTAATATTCATTATTCCGATTCTAATTGTTTTTCCGGCATTACAAAAGTATTATATAAAAGGAACCATGATTGGCAGTATAAAAGGCTAAGATTATAGACAAAAATCACATTTAATTTAATTTTATTAAACAAAAATTGAGTGTATCACAAAAATATATTTCCTAGCTGATTTAGCTTGACAAATAATTTACTGTTTTGTACTTTAGCAAATCAAAATGTAAACGTTTACAACATGACTAATTTTTTACTGATTTTATCTATTTTACTTCTTTCGTTTATTCTTTTCAGGGAATTCATTTCTATTAACAAAGTATTAAATTCAATATCATTTCAAAAAATAAATTTTACGATTAAAAAAGAAAGGAGGGAGCTTCTTTAAAGAATTTCTTTGGTTAACAAAACTATTTGATGAAAGAAATCGCTAAAACTTTTTAACTATAAGGAGGTAACAATGAGACGTTACTTAAAATTTTTGTTCATAGTTCAGTTCCTTTTTCTAATATCTACAATTTCAATTTTAGGTCAAAATCAAAATGGACAAGATGCGGTTTGGGCTCGCGCTACAACCGAAACAATTACGCTTGATGGTAAACTCGATGAAGCTTCCTGGGCTAAGGCTGATTCGATTCAACTTACATATGGTATGAGCTCAGGACTTCCAACAAGCGGCTGGAATACAGATGGATTTACTAATCCTAGTGGATATTTTGATTCGACGCGTGCAACTCTAAAGTTTTTGTCCCAAGACAATCATTTATATCTCGCTTTTATAATTCCTGATTCTTCAATTGGTGGTCACAATTGGCCGGGACCAGCCTGGTGGGACGGTTTATTAATGAATGTTAGAAATATTAGAACTATTCCAGTAAAAGCAACTGAAATATTCCCCACGTTTTTATTTACTGATACTTCTACAACCTATACCGGTGGTAGAGGACCTGGTGCAGGGCCAAGATATGGCTATAATGGACATTACCGAGATGAACTTACCGCAACCGACACTGCAGTTTGGAATATGAATTATTCAATTCAGGGCACTTCAAATGATGATAGTTCACCTGACACCGGCTACGTATTTGAGATGAAAATAAATCTAGATTCCTTAGGATATAATACAACGCAAATGGATGGAGATATTGTAGGATTAAGTTTTCAGATTTATGATTGTGATTGGTATTTTCAGAGTGAACCTGCTAAGAGAGCAGTTGGAAGAACCTGGTGGCAGCATCCATGGGGAAACAATAATGGCGAAAATTCAGGAAGAATATACATAAGACCGGATGTTACTACTGATTCCGGCCCGGCTCCGGAAATTGTACCGGATGTTATAATTCCGAATGGAATGGGTGAAACTGATCCGACAATTGATGGTGATTTAAGTGACCATGCATGGGATGGAGCCTATACATTTAAAATTAATTATGGTGACACTGCAAACATTAGAAGTTATCCAGGTATAGGTAAAAATCTAAGCGCATGGTTTGAAGCGGCTTCTGATCCTAAACCTGATGTTCTTGATCCTGCAACTTCAACTATCAAAATATTTTTTAAAGATAATTACTTATATATGTCAGCAAACGTATCTGATGCGCTAATAGAGGGCGGCTCTGACAATCAAGATAATAAAGATGGTGTTCGTTTCACGATAGGATTTAGAGATAGCACAAATGGTGATCATGCCATGGCATTTACAAAACTATTAGCTGACTTTGATTCTAGCGGAAATGCCAAAGCAGATGAAGGTCTTGACACGTTAATAAAGCAAGGTAAAGCTAGTCTTGCGATGACGGTTGATGGAACTGTAAATGACAATTCGGATATTGATAATGGTTATACAGTGGAAATAATGCTTGACCTTACAGCGCTCGGTTATCCGATGGAATTGGGTGATCATCTGTTATTTGGAGGGATTTGTGTGCTTGACGCTGATGTTTTTGACGACCCGGCTCAAAACTATGGAAGCAGAACATGGTTTTATAAGGAAAACGATGGGGGAGAACCAACAGCTTGGATGTACATGGATCCTAATACATTTACAGATGTAAATGATGCATCTAACAAAATAATTCCTGAGAAAATGGAATTATTTGGAAACTATCCAAATCCGTTTAATCCATCAACAACAATTAGCTACTCAACACCTAAAGAAGGAGATGTGAGCTTACTGATTTATAATGTTCTCGGACAATTAGTATCCAACATAAATTTATATCAGCAAATTGCCGGAACTCATGTGTATAGCTTCAATGCCGGTTCACTTGCTTCTGGAGTTTATTTCTATAGACTCACGCTTAGATCGAGTAATGCCCAACAGAATTATTTAAGTAAAACTTCTAAAATGATATTACTCAAATAATAATTTTTATTCTAAAGCAGTCCCTTAGATAATTTTAAGGTAGGCGCTTTAGGAATCAATGAGGTTTGTGTTAACCTTCAAGGCCGGCTTTGCGAAAGGCAAAAGCAGCCTTGAAGGTAACCTCAAGATAATTGGTAGTTGACCAAATTTAGAAAATTTTTCTGGATTAAATTATGTTGAAAAAGGAGCTTAAAAAACTAAAAATATTTTTACTACTTCTCCAAATTTTAATTTTCATTTTCTTATTAGCTTTTACTGCTTTTGCACAAACATCAGGTAAGTTGAAAGGTAGGGTTGTAGATACAAATGGCGATCCATTAATAGGAGCTAATATTTTAATTACCGGCACTTCCACAGGAACCACTACAGACGTGGATGGCTATTATACCTTATTAAATATAAGAACAGGTATATATTCAGTTGAATATCGCTACGTTGGTTATCAAAACCAGATAGTAACGGATGTTCATATAACTCCGGACCAATCTACGGAAATAAATGTTACCTTAAATGAAAAAGCTGTTGAAAGTAAAACGGTTACTGTAGTTGCCAAAAAACCACTTGTTGAATTTAATCAAACAAGTTCGGTTGTTTCGGTTAGTACAGAAGATATTCAGAAATTACCTGTTCAAAGCTTAAGCGATGTTGTTGGTTTGCAGGCAGGTGTTATTACAGATGCAAATGGTGATATACATTTCCGGGGGGGTAGAACCGGGGAAGTTCAATTTCAGGTAGATGGTGTTACAGTTAACAATCCATACGATAATTCTTCATCTTTACAGCTTGACAAATCTATTTTACAGGAAGTTCAAGTAATTAGTGGAACTTTTGATGCAAAATACGGACAAGCAATGAGTGGTGTTGTTAATGCGGTATTAAAAACGGGTTCAGAAAATTTTAAATATTCCGGTGAAATCTATACCGGTGATTATTATACAAAAGATTTGAGCCGGTATCCGCATGATAACATTTACAGGCCGTTTCAAATTCAGAATTACCAATTAACTCTAAGCGGCCCAGCAATTTTTGACAATACTACTTTTTTCATTAGCGGCAGGCGATATATAAATGACGGCTATTTATTTGGCGAAAGAAGATTTGTATCAACAGATACAAGCAATTTTGAAACTAAAATATTTAACCCTACAGGTGATAATGCAATAGTTCCTATGCAAACACATCATGAATGGAGCGGGCAATTTAAGATTTCAAACCGTTCAATTTCTAATGTGCAATTAAGCTATGTGGCAATCTTAAATAGTTTTGATGAGACTCGGTATGATAATAATTTTAGATTTCTTCCCGATGGAATCGCTCCCAGAAAAACTTTTTCATTAACTCAAGGATTTGATATTACACAAACAATTACAAATCAGATGTTCTATAATTTTAACATGAGATATAATTATTTTGATTATAAGAATTATAAATATGAAGATGTTTTTGATCCACGTTATTTGATAGAAGGGCAGCCGATAGGAGATGGAAATTATGAATATGGAGCTATAGTTCAAGGTGTTTCTTTAGACAGATTTATTCAGAAAACCAATGATGGAATAGCTAAATTGGATTATAGCTGGCAAGCAGATAGAGCAAATTTAATTGAAGCCGGCCTGGAAGGTGAGCTTACTAAAATATCATTTGGAAATCCAGGGTTTCTAAAACAAACAACTGTAAATGGTGTACAAATACTTCAACCTCATATTTCAACAGATCCACATGATCAAAAAGTTGAAACCTATTACCCCAGGCAGGGAGTGGTATATGTGCAAGATAGAATTGAACTTGGTGATTTAGTCGTTAGAGGCGGTATAAGGCTTCAGGTTTTTGATGCAAATTCTTACGTACCTAGCGATCTTGAAAATCCGGCAAATTCTATTCCGGGAGTTCCAAAATCCTATTTAAAGAAAACTACAATTAAGCATTCAATTGCCCCGAGAATAGGTTTAAGTTATCCATTAACAGCCTCCGCATCAGTTTATTTTTCTTACGGCCATTTTTACCAGATGCCGGGATTAGGAGACCTTTATAAAAATTCAAACTATTTAGTTCTTGATGAATTACAGGCTGGTGGTATTAGCTATGGTGTTCTGGGTAACCCTGACTTAAAACCCCAATTTACAGTTCAATATGAAGTAGGTTTAAAAGCAGGCACTAACCGAAGATTTAGGGACACAACTTACTTTTTTCAGTAAGGATATACGTGACTTATTGGGTGTTCAGTTTGTAAGCACTTATGCAGCTGCAGAATACGCGAGATTAACAAATGTCGATTTTGGAAATGTGTTTGGAATTACCCTTTCATTAGATGAGCGAAGATTAGGCCCATTTAGCGCTAATATCGATTATACACTTCAGTTCGCTTATGGAAATGCCAGTAAGCCCAGCGAAACAGCAGATAGAGCAAAGGCTGGAAAAGATCCGCGTCCAATAGATGTTCCTTTTGATTGGGATCAACGACATACGCTGAATCTTCAAGCTGTATATTATGTGCCTGATGAGCTTTCAATTAGTACCATAATTCGATTCGGAAGTGGGCAGCCATTTACTCCCCAAATAGGTCCGGCAAGCTTTACCGCTGATCTTCAGACTAATCTGGACGTAAATCTAGCTACATATTAGTTGATTTACGTGCTGAAAAGTTTTTTAATAACAGCTTTCTGAATTTTAGCGTATTTGCTCGAGTGCATAATTTGTTTAATGAAAATACTGTTAATGGCTTTGTTTTTGCAGCTACTGGAAGTCCGGACTATTCTTTAACTCCTCCTGCAGATGCGGCACAATTACTAAATCCTTCAAGATTTTATGAACCAAGGAGAATTGAAATCGGAATATCATTTAATTCCTATTAATTTTTTCAAATTTAATTTAGTTTATTCATATGAAAAATTTGTTATTCATAAAAATTATTCCTCTGGCAATTTTAGTTGCATTATTTTCGAGTAATATTCTTGCCCAGCTATTGCCTGTAACTCCTGATTCTTTACGGGGAACTTTCAGTGCAGAACGTCAAGGAACACATGATGCAAATAATATTAGAACATTTTTTTACAATTATGGGATGGTTGGGGATTATCCGCCTGATCCTATAAATGTTGACGTAAGTGTTTTCCATTCAGTTGAAGTACCAAAAGGCTCAGGGCAAAATAACAGCGATGGTTACACACCTTATGTACTCGCAAAAATCACACAGCTTAATGGAACTCAATCATATATAATGGAAACCGGTTATAGAGAGAGGCAGGGACAAAGTCCATTTTATAATAGAGTAATGCGTTTTGAACCCAGGCCCCCATATAATTGGGGTGGTAAATGGGTTGGATATTTTCAGCCCGATCCAACAATCAACGCCGGCCGTTCACCGGCATTAAGTAATGACCCTCGCACTTGGCCGGATTACTGGATTGATAAAATGAATGACCCTGATGACCCCGGATGGTCTGGTTCGTGGGATGGGTATTTTGGAAAGAAATCAGATGCCGCTGACCAGGAAAGCTATTATGTTTATGATGATCAATATTACGATGCCTGGAACTTTAATCCCGATAATAGAGACCTCACAAGAAGGGGATTGGGTTTAAAAGTTGAACAAAGAAACTTTCAATGGGCAAATGTTCAATCTGGCAATGTTATTTTTTCACATTATGATATTTCAAATGAAGGGACTACAGATTATTCAGATAATATAATTTTTGGAATTTATAATGATGCTGGTGTAGGAGGTGAAGCCTATGCCCCCAATGGTATTATACCTAATGATCACAATAATGCCTTTTTCACCAAAGAAATAGGACTTAATATAGTTTATAATTGGGAAAAAGATGGTATTGGTATGGAAGGCCCAACAGGTTATATAGGCTATTCATATTTAGAAACACCAGGTAATCCTTATGATGGTAAAGACAATGATCTAGATGGAATAACAGATGAAAGCCGTACTAACCCGCCAGGGAGAAAATAGTTGGACAGGATAATATTAAGGCTTACGTGCAGTCTCACTATAACATGACAAATTTTGAGAATTTTTATGGAAGTTTAGAAAACATGTTAGCCTATAAAGAAGGAGTTTGGTGGACTGGTGATGAAGATATGGATTGGGTAGCAAGGTTTCACGACACGGGAGCCGATGGAGTTTTCGGGACTCATGATACTGGCGAGGATGATGGAATGCCGACTGATGGCGAACCTAATTTTGGTAAAACCGATATAGATGAATCTGATCAAATCGGATTGACTGGGTTTAAAATGAACAGAATTGCAGCTGGTGATGGAGTTAGTCCAACTGATAACATAGTCTTTTTCGATAATGGAAGATCTCATTGGCCTCAACGGCTTTACTCACTTTTCACTAATGCCGATTCATCTTTTGATATTCCACTCGTCAATAACTATAATATTGGTTTCCTATTTGCATCAAGGCCATTTAGGCTTCCGGCTGGTGCAAGAGAAAGATTTAGTTTAGCATTAGGCTGGGGTGCAAATTTAAATGAACTGAAAACCACAGTTAAAATTGTTTCACAAATTTATAAAGCAAATTATTTATTTGCAGTTCCACCCCCAGCTCCAACTGTTCAAGCCTTTACTGGTGATGGGTACGTTACTTTAACCTGGGATAATATTGCAGAAACCGCATTTGATCCATTAACTAACACCAATGATTTCGAAGGTTATAAAATTTATAGAAGTACCGATCCCACTTTTCTAGATCCTCAGGTAGTATATACTGCTACTGGTTCTAGCCCTATCGGTCACGGTAAAGCATTAGCTGTATTTGATCTTAAAGACGGTACGCTTGGTTACTCGGGAGTTACGGTGGAAGGAGTTGCATATTATTTAGGGGATGACAAAGGTTTAACTCATACATTTACAGATACTTCTGTAACCAATGGACAGACTTATTATTATGCAGTAGCTGCTTATGATAGGGGGTCAGATTCAATATTTGTATATCCTTCGGAAGATGCAATCTCAGTCAGTCAAACTTTAAGAGGTGGTATAATTTTGCCTAAAAATGTTGTTTCAGTTATTCCTAATGCCCTTCCTCTTGGATATAAAACTGCAGAGACATCAACTTTGCAAGCAGTTGATGGAACAGTTGGAACTGGAGATATTAAAATAGTTGTAAAAAATCCGGCACTTGTTCCTGATAATCATATGTTTAAAATTATATTTTCAAATCAACCCGATACAGTAAGAGCACAATATTATTCAATGGTGGATGAGACAGCAGGCGATACGGTATTTTCACTTGGTTATGATCTTACCGGGGAGGGCATCGGCCCTGTAGCAAATGGAATTTTACCCATTATTTCTACACCTCAATATGCAACAGTGGATTCAGTTTTAAGCGGATTTACTGTGGATAGTAAAACGAATATGGTATTAACTGCACGTTATGCTACATCATTGCCTGTCGGTTTAAGAAGAACTGGATTTCCGAATAATATTCAAATTGTCTTTAGCGATCAATTATTGGATACATCGATTGCTGCAATAGGATTGCCTTCGGTGCCGACTAAATTTAAAATAATAGGAAAAACTTCAAATGGTGATATGAAAATGAAATTCCGGTTCAGGCATGCCCGATAACTCCGGCAATTTTTCTAACATAAGTGATTATATAGAAGTATTAACTGCAAGTAATGAAGCCCCAACGAAACTACTTCCAACCTGGCATATAGAAGTTAACAAAGATTCAACTCCTGTAAATTTTCAGCCACCTGCAGAAGGTGATATTTATAATTTGAATATTAATATCCCCTATTCAAGTAATGATGCATTTACATTTACAACTACTGCTCAAAAGATAGATAAACAATTAGCACAGTCACAATTTAAAGAACCATATGTTGTTCCTAATCCTTATATAGGCCAGGCAAGTTTTGAGCCCCAAAGGTACGCGGTATCCGGCCGGGGAGAAAGAAGAATAGAATTTCGTGGACTTCCACAGGTGTGTACAATTAGGATTTACACTGTAAATGGTGAATTAGTAAAAAGACTAGATCATAATGGATTACAAGGCTTTGAAGCATGGGATTTACGAACTAAAGATAATCTTGAAGTTGCACCAGGATTGTATATCTATCATGTTGAAGCCCAAGAGATAGGTTCTTATATAGGTAAATTTGCAATTGTGAAATAAACCATTGGTGTTTTAAAATGAAAAAAATATTTTCAATAGCTAAAATCTTTTTAATAACTACAGCAATATTATTATTGAATATTTCTGTTGAAGCTCAAAGTAAAGTAGCCACAACCATTGGGAACTTTTAAAGATTGACCCTAGTGCAAGGGTTTCAGGAATGGGAAACGCAGGTACGGCTCTTTCTGGTGAGGTATCTTCAATTTTTTATAACCCTGCTAGCATGGGAAGGTTAACCCAAATGGATGCACAATTCACTTATTCGCAATGGCTTGCCGGTATAACTTATAATTACGCTGCTCTTGGAATAGTGGTTGAAAATATCGGAACTTTTTCTCTTCAGGCAATCTCAATGAACTCTGGGGATATTGCAGTTCGAACAGTTGCAGAGCCATTAGGAACTGGTGAATATTATAATGTTCAAGATTTTGCTTTAGGCATAGGATATGGCTTAATGCTGACAGATCGTGTGTCAGTTGGTTTTATAATAAATTATCTCTCTGAGAATATATGGCATAACTCTCTTACCAACTTCGACTTTAATCTCGGAGTACAATATCAAATTGAGGTTGATGGGCCAACAATTGGTGCAAGCTTATTAAATTTTGGGCCGAGAGCCAGCTACAGTGGAAGAGATTTGTTTGTTGATTATAATCAGGATCCATCAAAGCACGGTGGAAACGATCAACTGCCTTCTGAACTTAGAACCGATGCTTTCCCAATGCCTACATTATTTAGAATTGGCTTTTCTTACCCATATAAATTTGATGATAATAATAAAATTGTAGTTGTTGTGGATGCACTTCATCCAAACGATAATAATGAAAGCGTAAATGCCGGTGCAGAAATTACATTAGTGAAAAGCTTTTCAATAAGAGGAGGCTACCGGAATCTTTTTCTTGTTGACTCTGAAGGCGGGCTAGAACTTGGTGCCGGTATAAATTATGATTTCTTAGGTGGATATACTTTGCGTTTTGATTATGCCTGGGCTGATTTTGGCCTCTTACTTAAAGTGAACAGGTTTACAGTTAGTGTTGGATTCTAAATATATTATTATCTCTCTGCGGAATTATTTTAAGATTCGTGTAGAATTGAAAAATGATTTTATTATGAAATTGGTAATGCTGTTGAATTTTATTTTAATGTTTAGATTTGATGCTTATGCACAAAAGGAAATTAAAAGCAATAATCGCGTTGTAGCTGAAGCCGGAATCTATAAAATTACCGCCGAAGAATTTGAAAACAGGTATGAATTCAGTCCGCATCCACGTACAACTAAATCAATTGACTCTGCTCTTGATAAAAAAGAATACCTTTATACATTAATCGCTGAAAAGTTACTGGCTCAAAAATCCAAATCACTTAAGCTTGATACGATTAAAGATGTAAGAGATCAGCTCAATCATCTAAAAAATCTTTTTGTGAGAGATGCATTATATAAAAAGGAAGTTACAAACAAAGTTAAAATTAGCCCTAAAGAAATAGATGAAGCAGTAAATCGTTCGTCGGAAATATTATTGGTGAAATATTTATATTCAACAGATAAAAATGAAATATTGAATTTATATTCCAGTCTTAAAAATGGTACATCGCTTGATTCATTACTTGTGGGGCGTCACGAAGAAGAAGAGCAGAAAACTCTTGGAAAAATTCAATATGGTACTCTGGATGGTTACGTCGAAGATTCATTATATAATATAAAACCTGGACAAATTACTTCACCAATATACACAGGCAACCGCTGGTATATCTTTAAACTTTATCAGATACTGAAACAGCCATTCTTTAATACTTCAGAGAACATAGAAAGACTAAAGAATACAATAGTAAGTCAGCAGACTAATAAGTTGGAAAAAGATTATCTATTCAATTTCCTTAGAAAGTTTAGCATAAATGTAGACCGTTATTTGTTTACCAATATTTATGATGAAGTGCAGAAATATTTAAAAGCAAAGAGAGCGGATTACACAAATAATAATGGTTCAAAATCAATTGATCTTTTACCTAATGATATTGATAAAATTGAAAACACACTTGGTCAAAATGTTTTGAATTCAAACTTTGTAAAGTTTGAGGACGATCCAATTACCACAAAGCAATTTTTAGAGAATCTTAAATATGCCAACCTTAAGATTGATACATCTAACATTAATGATTTTGCAGTTATCCTAAATGGAATTGTGAAAAATTATATAGAGAGTGAACTTTTAGTTAAAGAAGGCTTCAAATTGGGGCTTGAAAATAGCATAGATGTAAGTAATGATTTAAGTCTTTGGGAGAGTTATTATCTTTCACAAGTGTTGCAAAAAGTAATATATGATTCAGTAGTAATCAGCGATGCACAGGCACTTGATTTTTTTAATAAGAATCATGAGAAAATTTATAAGCCCGAAGAAGTTAATCTTGAAGAAATTATTACAAATGATCTTGATGAAATTTCAAAAGCTTTAAATGAAATTAATAATGGGCTTTCTTTTAATGAAGCTGCGGAAAAATATTGTATTGTAGATTCAATAAAACAGCGTGGCGGCGAGCTTGGTTATTTGCCGGTAAACAAACTCGGTGAATTAGGTGAGATTTCTGAAAAAATGAAACCCGGTGATGTTTACGGCCCCATAAAAGTAAATGAAAATTATGTTTTAATTAAATTAATTGATATGAGAAAGCCTGACCACCCGCAGGATACATCTTTTGTTAAAAACAAAGATGACATTATTGAAGCCATGAAAAAAATTCAATTTGCAGATAAGCTTAAAAACTATGTGGCTAATTTAGCTGTTGATTATGGACTAAAGATTAATCAAGATGTATTTACATCAATTTCGGTCTCAAATATAAACACAGTCACTTATAGAATGATCGGGTTTGGCGGACGTATTTTAGCGTTTCCCTATTCACCTTCATTTGCTAAATGGTACTATGAATATAAAAACATGGAAAATAAGTTAGTTCAATAATAATGATAAATATTTGTTGAATTAAAACCTCAACTTTCGCATAGCAATCTCCTCTCAATCTCTCCTTATTTAAGAGAAGGACTGGGAGATTTTCGGTTGTTACAAATCATTTCGAATTGAAACAATCTGGAACATTGAGCTTATACAAAAACAATTTGAACATTCTTTAATCGCAAGGAAATCATGAAAATATTGTTCACTTTACTGTTGCTTTTCCCTTTCATTGGACTTGCCCAAGATTACATTTTTTTTAGCGACAGTCCTAACGATACTTATTATGATCCTAGCTTTGGCTATAGCCAAAACGGAAGTTCAGTTGTGACCTCTAATGGGGATAAATTTCCTGTAGATGTAAATCATAAATATTCGGGGACTAACGCATTAAGGCTATTGTGGAAATCGGTTTCGGGAGGTGATTGGGGAATGTCAGTTGCAGAACAAGGCTGGGTAGCTCATGATATTACTTTAAAAGATTCAATAATATTTGAAGTGTACACTGGAACAACAGTGGATTCTGCTGCGTTATTTTCAATTTATCTTGAAGATACTCAGAACAATAAAACACAAAAACAAAGTTTAGCAAACTATATAAACAAAATTGAAAAAAATAAATGGACAAAGATTTCAATACCTATTTCTATTTTTGTTCAAAATCCCGAAAGTGCAGATCTAACAAAAATAAAAACAATTTATTTTGGACAGGCTTTATCCGACGGCAGCTTGCATTTGATTTATCTTGATGAGATTAGAATTATCAGCATAGCAGATATAGATACAGCAGCGCCGGGAGTTCCTCTCGGTTTATCAGCTACGCCAAATGAGACATATATAAATATTTCCTGGAATCCAAACCCTGAATCCGATCTTGCAGGGTATAGAATTTATAGATCAAATGGTGGAGATTTTGAAATTATTGGATTTACTCCAAGTCCTGATACAAGCTATAATGATGATACGGGCATTCCTCCCAAAACTTTCAGTTATAAAATATCTGCTTATGATTCAACTGGAAATGAATCTGCTTTAAGTGATGCTGTTACGGCTTCAACGACATCTGCTTCTGACAGCACTCTGCTTGATATGGTGGAAGAAGCAACATTTAAATTTTTCTGGGATTACGGGCATCCAGTTTCCGGATTAGCTCGTGACAGATTAGGCTCAGGCGAAACTGTTACAAGCGGCGGCTCAGGTTTTGGAGTGATGGCAATTCTAGTTGGAATTGAACGCGGGTACATTACAAGGCAGCAGGGAATAGACAGGATGTTAAAAATTTTAAATTTCTTATCAACCAAAGCAGATAGATTCCATGGGGCTTTTTCTCATTGGCTTAATGGCACTACAGGGAAAGTAATACCATTTAGCACAAAGGATGATGGAGGAGACCTGGTTGAAACAGCATTTTTAATTCAAGGACTTCTTACAGCAAGGCAATATTTCAACCTGAATAGCTCGGATGAGCTGCAAATAAGAACTCTTGTTACTTCAATCTGGGAATCAGTTGAATGGGATTGGTATAGAAAAGATAACGGTAATTTTCTTATTTGGCATTGGTCACCAAACTATACGTGGGATATAAATTTCAAATTACAGGGTCCCAATGAAACAATGATAACTTATCTTTTGGCAATTGCGTCCCCAACACACTCAATACCTGCTTCATTATATCATGATGGTTGGGCTAGCAGTTCGAACTATGTTAACGGAAAATCATTTTATGGAATTCCACTATATGTTGGTTGGGATTACGGTGGCCCATTATTTTTTGTACATTATTCATTTCTTGGTTTTGATCCTCGTTTTAAAAAAGATGCCTATACAAATTATTTTATAAATAATAGGAATCAATCTCTAATTAATCAGGCATACTGTGTAGCTAATCCTAAAAACTTTCCTGGTTATAGCGCTGATACTTGGGGACTAACAGCCAGTGATGACCCCTTCGGTTATGCGGCACATGAACCAAATAATGATGACGGCACCATCTCTCCAACGGCAGCACTTTCGTCAATGCCATATACTCCTGAACAGTCAATAAATGCTTTGAAAAGTTTTTACTATTCTTACGGCGATAAAATCTGGGGAACATATGGATTTACAGATGCTTTCAATGTAAAACAGAACTGGTATGCCAGTAGCTATCTCGCCATTGATGAAGGCCCAATTATAGATATGATCGAAAATTATAGATCTCAATTGCTCTGGAAAAATTTTATGGCTAACCCGGAAATTCAGCCTATGCTGGATGCAATTGGATTTGTTCCTGATTCTACCTCAACTGATGTGAATGATGTTCAAACTGATAATGTATCATATTATAAGTTAATAGGTAATTATCCCAATCCTTTTAATCCTTCAACAACAATTAAATTCTCAATTCCATCATTACAGCAAACTATCAATTGTTATTTACGATATTCTGGGAAGAGAGATTAGAACATTATTCAATAAACAACTAAGCAGCGGTTCCCATAGTGTTTTGTGGGATGGGAAAAATAATTTCGGCAATGTGGTAAACTCTGGCATTTATATTTATAGAATTAAAACAGCAAATAAAATTTTAGCCGGTAAAATGATTTTGCAGAAATAATATAGCTCCTTTGTAAAGTCGTTTAGTATAGATAATATTTTTGTAGGATTTTCTCTTTATAATTTTTTATGATGAAAAATAAATTATTCATTTTATTTATAGCAGCGTATTTATTATTTGTAAATGGATTTGATAAAGGGGATGATTCAACAAAGAATAATTTTATTTTAACTAAAGAAGATTCAGCATTTCTTGATACTCTTCAATACAGAACTTTTCTCTATTTTACTGATGAATGTAATCCTGAAAACGGGTTAGTAAAAGATCGTTCAACAGAAACTTCTCCGGCAAGTACAGCAGCAGTTGGATTTGCGTTTCCAATCTGGGCTATTGGTATTGAACATAATTGGATTACAAGAGAAAAAGCTGTTGACCTTACTCTTGCCGCAATGAAATTCTTTTGGGGTTCCAAGCAAGGGCCGGGCTTTTCAGTTACAGGGTATAAAGGATTATATTATCATTTCCTGGATATGCAAACGGGCTTGCGCTATAAACAAAGTGAGCTCTCAACTATTGATACTGCATTGTTGTTTGCAGGTATAATATTCGCAAGGCAGTATTACAATAAATCCAATCCGAAAGAATCATTAATTAGAGCATTAGCAGACAAAATTATTAGTAGAGCTAATTGGGATTTTTTTGTTTTAACTGATACCGGGAAATTTGCTTCTGCTTTATCCATGGCATGGAGGCCGGGTAAAGGATATGGAAGAGGAAAGTGGGCGGGATATAATGAAGGCTTAATTCTTTATGTAATAGCAGCGGGTTCCAATACTAAAAGAATACAAAAAGGATATGATACCTGGCTAAGTTTTTATAAATGGAAAGAACCATTTACCAATTCAAGATATTCTCCTGGAAATTTAAAATTAGAACATGCGATTTTCCCCCCTTTGTTTGGGCATCAATATTCACAGATGTTTGTTGACTTCAGGGGAATAGCTGATTCTTACATGAAGCAAAAAGGAATTGACTATTTTATAAATTCTAGACGGGCAACTTTAACACAGCAGCTATATGCTATTGACGATCCTAAAGATTGGAAGGGTTATGATTCATTAACCTGGGGACTCACAGCTTGCGACGGCCCGGGAGAAAATTATAATAAAGATGATATGAAATTTTTTTCATATTCTGCCCGCGGTACCAGCGGCCCGGAATATACTGATAACGATGATGGTACTATTGCTCCAGCTGCGGCAGGCGGCTCAATTGCTTTTGCTCCTGAAATTGTAATCCCAACATTAAAAAATATGTACGATAAATATGGTTCAAATGGTTTATGGGGAAAGTATGGTTTTGTCGACGCATTCAATCCAACTGCTGGTTGGTATGATGATAATTATCTCGGTATTGATGAAGGCCCAATTGCAATTATGATAGAAAATTTTCGAAATGGTTTTGTTTGGAATTATATTATGAAAGATCCTTTAGTAAAAAAAGGTTTGAATAAATTAGGCTTTACAAAGATAAAATAAAAATATGAAGAGAATAGTTTTTATAATTACGTTATACTTTTAATTTCATTTGAATTTTTATCGTGTGCTAAAAAGAATTCAGAAAAGGAAAGTATTAACTTAACACTTACTGAAAATGAGCAAGTTTTTTTAGATACTCTTCAGTATAAATCATTTCTCTATTTTATTAGTGAAGCAAACTTAAATAACGGGTTGGTTAAAGACCGTTCTACAGGGTATTCTCCGGCAAGCACGGCTGCCATTGCATTTGCAGTTCCTTCCTGGGCAATTGGTGCTGAAAAAAATTGGATATCAAGAAATCAATCAGCACAGTATACATTAAATCTTTTAAATTTTTTATGGAATTCGGAGCAAAGCCTTGATCCATTTGCAACCGGTTATAAAGGGTTTTATTATCACTTTGTTGATATGAAAACGGGGAAACGATTTTGGAACAGTGAACTATCATCAATTGATTCCGGGCTGCTTTATTGTGCCATAATTTTTGCAAGAAATTATTACGATAAAAATAATAAGACTGAAAACGACATTAGACAGCTTTCAAATAAACTGTTAAATCGTGTGGATTGGAAATTTTTTACTTTGCCTGACACGGGGAATTACCCAAGTAAAATTTCTTTAGGCTGGGATCAAAAAAACGGTTATAATCAGCTTGGCTGGTGGGGATATACCGAAGCATTATTTCTTTATGTAATTGCTGCCGGTATGGATATGCCGAATGCTGTTCAAGGTTATGAATCGTGGCTTAAGTCTTACCAATGGAGAGAGCCTTATAAAGGTTTGGGGCATGTAGTTTTTCCGGCAATGTTTGTTCATCAATATTCAATGATGTTTTTAGATTTGAAAGGAATGCCGGATCAATATATGCGTGAAAAAGGAATTGACTATTTTGAAAATTCAAGGCGCGCAACTTATGTCCAAAGACAATACGCAATTGATGATCCAAATAATTGGAAAGGGTATGATTCTCTAACCTGGGGCTTAACAGCTTGCGATGGCCCGGGTTCAAAATATAATTTTGATGATAGGGAATTTATGGATTACGCGGCCCGCGGCACTTCAGGCCCGGATTCAACTTTTGATGATGGTACTATTGCCCCAACTGCTGCTGCCGGTTCAATTGTATTTGCGCCTGAAATAGTTATTCCCACATTAATGAAGATGTACGAGCGTTACAGTAGTAAAGGCCTGTGGGGTAAATATGGTTTTGTTGATGCATTTAATCCCACGGCAAATTGGTATGACACTGATGATCTTGGTTTAGACCAGGGCCCAATCGTCATTATGATTGAAAATTATCGCAATGGATTTGTCTGGAAATATTTTATGAAAGATGAAATTGTAAAAAGGGGTTTGAAGAAGTTAGGCTTTGTTTCGAATAATTAGTGATAATGTAAATCTTCAAGGTTTTTCTGATATAGAAGTTATGCTGTTTTGGAAATTATATATTTAATTAAAAAAATCTTGAAGGTTTCGTTATCGATAAACCTAGTTTCTCAGAGAAACTGGGTGTATAACAAAATTATTTAGCGTTTTCTTAATCTCTATCGCAAATGTCGAAATTAATTTTCTTATGAAAAATAAATTAATACTTTTTATTTTTTTTCTCATTGCTTTTCATATAAAAATTTATTCTCAGGATTTTGTTTTCTTTTTAGACAGCCAGGATGAATTTTCGTATCAGTCAAGCTGGGGATTTAATACATCTCCCAGCAGAGTTGAAATAGTTTTTGCAAGATTTCCAATCAGCAATAAGTATAAATTTTCTGGTAAAAATAGTTTAAAGCTTCACTGGAAATCTATAAAAGGCGGCGATTGGGGAATTGCTGCTGCGTCTGATGGATGGGCTCCAAATGACTTCACTCTTAAAGATACTATTTCATTTATGCTTTATACCCGGAATAAAATCCAAAGCAAAGATTTGCCGATAATGTACCTTGAAGATGTTTATAATAATAAAACTTTAAAAGTTACCATTTCAGATTATGTTAAAAAATTAAATTTAAAAAGTGGCAAAGAGTTTCAATTCCGATTTCAATGTTTAAAAGAATTATTAATAATGTAAATCTTAAAAAAAATAAAAACCATATTTTGGGGACAGGGAAATGCTGATAACAAAGAACATACTTTATATATTGATGATTTAAAAATTACCAGGTGGAAAAGTAATTGACGGCGATTCAACTGTTGTGATTGTTGTTTTAGGATCATCAACTGCGGAAGGTTTCGGTGCTAACTCCAATTGACAGCTCCTGGGTGAATAGGTATAGAAGTTATATTAAGAGTATTGATTCATCTTATTATGTAATCAATCTTGGTATCGGCGGGTTATTCGACTTATCAAATTATGCCTTCAAATTTTATGGCCCCGGTTGAACGCCCCAAACCGAGCATAACAAAAAATATTACTTATGCACTTACTTTCCATCCTTCTGCAATAATAATAAATCTTCCGTCAAATGATGCAGCTTACGGCTACTCGAATACAGAGCAGTTGAAAAATTATGATACTGTTATGTCGATCGCATCTAAAAGAAATATTCCTGTTTGGATTGCCACACCTCAGCCAAGGGATTTTCCAATAAATATTAATAATGAACAAATGGAATTTCGTGATTCAATAATAAATAGGTATGGAGGTAAAAGTCTTGATTTCTGGAATCCATTTGCAAATATAGATGGAACTCAAGACATTATTTATGCGTTTGGTGATGGAATTCATTTAAACAACTTTGGACACAGAATCATTTTTGAAAAAGTTGTTGATGCAGATATTCTAAGCCATCTTAACAGAAAAGTTGCTTATATAAAACCAATTGAAAAAGCAAAACCTGAAAAAGAAAGATTTATTGACAGCCTGCTATTAAAGATGTCTTTAAGTGAAAAAGTTGGACAGTTAGTTCAGATTGTTGGAATGGATAAGGTTGATAAAGATTGGGTTAGAAAAGGTAAAGTTGGTTCTTATTTATCCGGTGTTTGGAATTTGGATACAGCACAAGCATTACAAAGAATCGCCGTTAATGAATCAAGATTAAAAATTCCGTTATTATTTGCTAATGATATTATTCACGGTTATACAACAATATTCCCGGTACCATTGGCAGCATCATGCAGTTGGGATCCCGAATTAGTAAAAGAGTCTTGTAAAATTTCTGCATTCGAAGCAGCTTCTGAAGGCACTCATTGGACATTCGCACCAATGGTCGATATATCAAGAGATCCACGCTGGGGAAGAGTTGTGGAAGGTTCAGGTGAAGATCCATATCTTGGTAGTATAATGGCCGCTGCAAGAGTGAAGGGCTTTCAAGGAAATTCATTAAAAGATAAAAATACAATTGCTGCCACTGCCAAACACTTTGTTGCTTATGGCGCAGTTGAAGCCGGGAGAGATTACAACTCAGTTAATATTGGCAAAAGAATTTTAAGAGAAGTTTACCTTCCTCCATTTAAAATGGCAGTTGACAGCGGCGTTGCTACTATTATGAGTGCATTCAACGATATTGATGGGGTTCCGTCTTCAGCGAATCATTTTACACTTACTGATATTTTAAAAAAGAATGGAGTTTTAAAGGATTTGTAATTAGTGATTTTAATTCCATTGCTGAATTAGTGCCGCATGGAATTGCTGAGGATAAATCTGAAGCAGCATTGAAAGGATTCTCAGCCGGAGTTGATGTCGATATGGTTGGCGACACAACATTAGGAAATGATTATTCACCTAATCTTGAAGAGTTAGTTCGAAAAGGAAAAATTTCAGAAGACTTAATCAATCAATCTGTTAAAAATGTTTTAGGGCTTAAGTATGATTTAGGCTTATTTAATAACCCTTTCATTGATGCTGATTATTTCAAAAGACATGCAATTAACCAGGAGAAAAAAGATAAAGCAGCATTGCAGCTCGCCGAGGAATCAATTGTACTGTTAAAGAATAAAGATAGGATTTTGCCTCTTGATAAAAATATAAATTCAATCGCTGTCATTGGCCCTTTGGCTGATGATGTATCGAATATCCAGGGCGGATGGATTGGAAAAGGAATCAAGGACAATATAACTTCTGTGCTTAGTGCTGTTAAAATGAAAGTTTCTTCAGATACAAAAATTTATTATGCAAAAGGCTGTGAAATAGACAACACAGATAAATCCGGTTTTGAAGATGCATTAAATGCTGCAAAGCAGTCTGATTTGGCAATAATAGTAGTTGGCGAATCAAAAGATATGAGCGGTGAAGCAGCAAGCAAAACAAATTTAAATTTGCCGGGTGTACAGGAAGATTTAATAAAACAAATTCACAACGAAGGAATACCTGTAGTGGTTGTGTTGATGAACGGAAGGCCTTTAACAATTAATTGGCTTGAAGAAAATGTTGAGGGAATAGTTGAATCATGGTTTTTAGGTGATCAAGCTGGTAATTCTATTGCAAATATTTTATTCGGCGATTATAATCCCTCCGGAAAATTAACAGTGACATTCCCCATGTCTGTTGGACAGATTCCAATTTATTACAACCATAAAAATACCGGTAGGCCGTTCATAGAAGAGAAAAAATACACAACTAAATATTTAGATTCACCTAACACGCCTCTATATCCCTTTGGTTATGGATTAAGCTATACTTCTTTCGAATATGACAGCTTAAATATTTTTCCGCAAACCGCTTCAATAGGCGATACATTAACTGCTTATATAGAAGTTACAAATACCGGAGAACTTGAAGGTGAAGAAATTGTTGAAATGTATTTAAGAGATGAAGTCGCTTGTGTAACTCGTCCTGTTAAAGAATTAAAAGGGTTTCAAAAAATAAAATTACAACCGGGGGAGACTAAAAAAATGTATTTCAAAATTACTCCGGAAATGCTTTCGTATTATGGCTTATCGATGGAAAAAATTATAGAGCCGGGAAAGTTTGACGTAATGATTGGCGGAAGTTCGGATAAAGTTATTTCAAAAAGTTTTGAATTAATTTCAAATTAAATTACTAAACTCTTGAGGTATTTATGAAAGAAAAGAAAGAGTATACAAGAAGGAAATTTATTTCCACTGTAGGGGCTACGACGGCTGCACTTCCATTAATGAATTCTTTTGCATCTACGCGCTTTTAATATTAAATCTGCAAATAGTTTGGAGATAGAAAAATTGGCAGATACAAAACAGAGAAATGTAATTTTCATTTTGAGTGATGATCATCGTTTTGATTTTATGAGTTTTATGGGAAAACCCTCTTTCCTTAAAACACCTGCAATGGATAGGATGGCAAAAGAAGGCGGGCAGTTTGAGAATACCTTTGTTACTACATCACTTTGTTCTCCTAGCCGGGCTTCAATGTTAACAGGCCAATATGTTAGTAAGCATGGGGTTTTAGATAATGATTCCCCTGAACCGACAAGTAATACTTATTTCCCTGAATACCTTCAAAAGCTTGGTTATGAAACTGCGTTTATTGGGAAATGGCACATGGGTGATGTTTCAGATGAACCTCGTAAAGGTTTTGATAAATGGATTAGCTTTAAAGGTCAGGGAGTTTATTACGATCCCGAATTTAATATAGACGGTAAGCACGTTAAAAGGGAAGGTTATGTCACCGATCTTTTAACTGAATATGCCATTGAGTTCGATTAATAAAAAAAGAGATAAACCATTCTTTTTATATCTGTCACATAAAGCTGTTCATGCAATGTTTGAACCTGCTAAAAGGCATTTGGGAATGTTTGATAATGTTAAAATTGAATACCCTGAAAGCATGGCAGATACACAGCAAAATTACGAAGGGAAACCTTTATGGGTTCATGCTCAAAGATATGGCTGGCATGGAGTGGATTTCCTTTATCAAGGTCAAATAGATTTTGATTCTTTTTACAAGAGATATTGTGAAACAATTCTTTCTTTAGATGAAAGCGTTGGAAAAGTTCTTGATAATCTTGACAAACAAAATCTTTCTAAGTCCACTACAGTATTCTATACAACTGATAACGGTTTCACTCTTGGCGAGCACGGCTTAATTGATAAAAGGCAGATGTATGAAGAGTCAATAAGAATTCCCTTGCTGGCTTATGCCCCGGGAGTAATTGAACCTGGTAAAAAATATTCCGAAATGATTTTGAATATTGATTTTGCTCCAACAATTCTTGAGATGGGGGGTATGAAGAAGCCAAAAGACATGGATGGAACTTCTTTTTTGCCATTGATAAAAAACGAAAAAGTTGATTGGAGGAAATCATTTGTATATGAATATTATTGGGAAAGGGCCTTCCCTCATACTCCAACAGTATTTGGATTGAGAACTGATCAATATAAGTATATGACTTATTACGGTATCTGGGATAAGGATGAGCTCTATGATCTTAATAATGATCCTCATGAAATGTATAACTTAATTGATCTTCCTGAATACCAGGATATGATAAATGATTTTGCCAAACAAGTATTTGAGTGGCTCAAAGCTAATAACTCAGATAAAATTACAGTTAAAAGGCCATCAAATTGGCAGGCAAATAAAAGAAAAGGCAACATTATTTTTGAAGAATAAAATTAGGTTCTACATTTTATTTGTGTACTAATAATTAATAATTCTAATTAATAATTTTCGAATTAGAAATATTAAAGTTAAGTAAGTCGATAATCCCTCTGAGATGCTAATAAATGCGGAGGATTTATCTCAAAAATTTTTAAGCTTAACAAAAAAAAAGAAAAAAAAACTGAAGTGATATGTTAAATTTTTTTATTTTTTTAGCAGTTGAACTTGGCCTGGACGGCATTGTAGTTGTATTAAAAGATAAAATGTTTCCTCAACGCATTGTCACCAGCTTTAGATTTTTAATCCTTGGATTTATATTTGGAATAATTAGTCTATATATATTCCCGCATTTTATTATTAAAAATAATCTATTAAGAATCACTAACCTTGTAATTTTTCCGATTATATTAAGCTATATCTCTACATTAATATTAAGAAAATTAAAAAATTTTAATGGAAGTAAAATCAGCTTTTATATTTTCTTAAACACATTCTTGTTTTCATTGTGCTTTTTAACAGTGCGATTATTTTTTGCTAATTAAATTAATATTACTCAAGTAGCCCACTTTGATTTTTAAAAAATAAACCCTTCTAAAATTTATTATATCGATTAAAGCCGATTTTGTAGATGGAATAAATATTTTAACTGCTAAAGGAAATAAGGGAGATAAAGAAATAATTGATGAAACAGTTATTAGTTACGATAATAAATCATTATTATATAATTCTATTAATTTTAAATTAAAAATAATTGCAGTAAACTACTGAAGCAACTGCGATTACATTGATAAATATGGTATATAGTATGGGAAGCAGATAAAAATAATCAAACCGGGCATTGGGGTTATATCGGCGGCAGAAAAATAAATACTCAATGTAGAATATACGGGACAAGTGACGAACCTCTATATCAAACAGCAAATGACAGTGTTTCTTTTTATAAGTTTGATGTACCCAATGGATTGTATGAAGTTAGTTTAAAGGTTTTCGAAATCAAAAATAAAAAACAGAGAGTATTTGAAATTAAAATTTATGTTTAAATTTTTGCCTAAAACATGAATTTATCATCCTGTGAATATTATTACTCAAATAATCGTATCCAATCAAAGTGGGATAAAAGTTGATTTTAATAATATATCTGGCAATACTTTGGTTAACGGGATTTCAACAAAAAAGATATATTAACAATTTTGTTATTATAAAAAAAAGTTAATTATTTTAATACTTAATCTATTTTTTATATTTTTTCATCTAAGAAGAAAAGATTATATTTGCGTATTACTTACGGTAGAAAAATTTAGAAGAATATTATATTTTTAACTACATTGATGCTATTTTTAATGCTCAATGTTAAAAAAATATTATTAATTACTTGACAATACCGTTTGTGATTAAGAATTTTAGGAGAGGTTTAATAATTAAATATAAATTCATCAATCCCTTATTTTCCATAAAGTAATAGCATGGCAAAGATAAATTTGACAAACAAACGTCGTGACGACCAAATTAGAATAATTAAAGACTATGTCGACCGTAGAAACCAGCATAAAACACAAGGAGAAGTTACATTAAAACAAATCGTAAATAGATTTAAAATAAACTTCCTAAATAATGATCGACAGAAAGCCGCTTATTTTAAGAGGATTATGAAGCATATTGAAGAGAATAATTAGCTTCATAAAATTTTATTCTTTAATAGCAAATAAATTATTCTTATATACCATTTACTATTAAACAAATTTGTGAATGGAGAATTATAATGAAACGTGTTACAATTTTAGCTGCATTGTTTTATTTGGTGCCCCTGTGCTTATTTGCTCAATCTAAAGAAAATAACTCTCCATATCTTTCAGGAAATCTTATTGTTTCAAACTCTTCTGCGAGCGAAAATTATAAAGACAATTCATTTCATGCTGCTTTGGGAATTGGGTTTGGTTTCCCGGTTTTCAATAACGTTTCATTTTATGGCAGGCTAACTTATACTTCCAAACCAAATTTTACTGCTTATGACTATTTGACTTATGTAGATAATGACATTAGCATAATTAATCAATTAACTGCAGCAAACGTTTCTTTCTCACAATTAATTTTTAACGCAGGGCTTCAATACAATTTATATCTTTCAAAGAGTATTAAATTAGGATTATCAAGCGGATTCACCTATTCCATGGTTAATCAGAAGGTTTCACTTGAAAGCGGAAAGACAATTGAAAATTTAGATAATGAGGGTTTATACGGTTATTTTGCCGGAACAAGTATAGAAAAATCTTTTGAAGACAGTCATTTTTCAGTCTTTGGCGAAGCTCAATATAATTTTATAAAAAGAATATAGTTTATTTTAGAAGTAATTTCGGGGGAGTTAATTTCACAATCGGCGGGAAATATTATTTACATTAACAATTCTACAAACCCGGTTTCTTGGAGAAACTGGGTTTGTTATTTAAAAATGATATTCTAATCCGACGTTAAAAAATCTTTTTGAAAAAATATTTGGTGTATAAACCAATTGTTTTGAGTTTGAATATAAATTAAACCATGAATAAGACTCGTAATTATATTTATTAAAAATATTGTAAACATCTACAGTTAATATCAATTCAGTTTCATTGTTAAAAATAAATTTGTTTGTTAACCCCATGTCCACTCTAAAGAAAAATGGGTATTCAAATGTTCTAGTGTAATCAACCGCAATAATATTTTTATTTGTAGTCGGATCAGCAACAACCTTTCTGGGATAATATAAAAATCCTGAACCTACTAAAAAAAGTACGTGCGATTGAAAATTTGGATGTTTTGGTGTTCGGTCTTGAAGGAAAACCCTAATAGTATGAGTTTGATCAAGCAGCCTTCTTACATAGCCGGTGGAAGGGTTATCAAGATTTTTTTCTTTTGTATTTAAATAGCTGTAGCCAATCCAGGTATTCATTCCTGGGACAAGTTCGCCTTCATATTGTAAATCAAGCCCGTAAGCATATCCTTTATAATTATTTTTGTCACCATAAACTAGTTTCAAATTTTCGATGTGATAAGGAATCAAATGGTCAAGCTTTTTATAATAAGCTTCAATCAGAAACTTTTTAGTTGCCCGAGGCACAATTTCCCAGCTTAAAATATAATGAATAGCTCTTTGCGACAATAATGGAGACTGGCTTGAAGTGTTCTTATCTCGAAGCTCATAAAAAAACGGCGGCTGATAATAATATCCCCAGCTAAAGCTGAGCTTTTTCCCTGGTTTATAATTATAGCTAATACTGGCTCGTGGGCTTAATAAAGCTTCTTTGTTGTAATAATATTTTAAGAATCTTATTCCGATGTTTGTGTGCAATTTTTCATTTAAAATAATTTCATCCTGCACATAAGAAGATAATGAGTTAAAATTTAAATTTTGTTTTGCAGCAGCAGAATAAGGTAAATCTAAAACCGAATCTTCACCTGCTGATTCAATAGAGCTTTCATTTAATAAGTTGTCCATTTTAGATAAACGAAATTTAACCCCTGCTTCTATGTTGTGAATTGATTCTTTGTAATCGATACTAGATTGCATATCAGAATATATTTATTTTTAAACTGTTGTCACTTTTTTCCAACCTTGTTTTAAGATACCGTTGATTATCATAAGGATTGAAGGCATCATCCGAATAATAAATATTCGTATATAAATTTTTGTTCTCCGATTCATTAATGGTATAAAATGATGCTGATGAAATGCTTTTCACCTTTCTTGAAATATTCTGAAAATACTTTAAACCAGTTAGATTTGTATTAAAATTATATATTTGGCTCCCGGTATATTTAAGGAGAACTTGTCTAATATCTAAAGTGCTGACTTGAAATTGACCCGCCGAATTTTCGGGTGTCAAATCAAATTTATTCGAAGCATTTAAAAACAATAATTGAAGGCTGGAATTCTTTGAGAAGTCATATGTCCCGAAAAATTGAAAATCAATAAACTTTGGTTTGTATTTACCGGCAGTTTGTAATTTGGTTAGAAACAAAGTCGGATAAGCATCACGAAACCCTACCATCCAGCTAAAATTTTTCATTTTATCCTGTAAAGTTATTCCCATATTAAGCAGGTTAACATTTACTTCTCCATTTAAATATTCTTTGCTGTTATTTTTATAATTCACTTCCAACGCTGAAGACATTTTATCATCATATCTTGCCGGAAAGCTCCCGTTGTAAAACTGTAAATTGCTCACCATATTTTGATTTATGATAGACTGACTTTCTTCAACTCCCTGGTCAATTAAAAACGGACGGAAAATTTCATAGCCATTTAAGTAAATTAAATTTTCACTAAAGTTTCCGCCGCGTACATTGTAAGCGCTGGTTAATTCATTGTTTGAAGTTACCCCAGGCAGAATTTTTACACTTCTCATTACATCAGAATACATATTTGGCATTTTGTCGAGATCTTTTTCTTTTATTTCCTGGATAACCGGAGAAAGATTTTCTTTTTCGCCTTTTACATTTACTTCGTTTTGAACCAATACAGTGGGAATTAATTTAACTGACAATTTAATTTCATTTTCGTTTTTGGACGGGTTTATTTCTTTTATGTAGTCTTCGAATCCAACAAAGCTGAATCTTATTTTGTAAGAACCTTTAGGAATTCTTAAGGAAAAATTTCCAATGCTGTCTGTAGTTGTTCCCCAGTCTTTTGAAAGGATTGAAACATTAACCTCGGCAATAGGCTGATTTGTTTGATAATTTAAAACTCTTCCAAAGATATGGAGTTTGTTTGATTGTGCAGTTAAAATTGTAAACGGTAAGTAATAAAATTAATACTATTGGTTTCATAATTTATTTCAAGAAGTTGTAAGTAATTTATGATTACAGTATCAATTTATTTTTACTGTCTCTCCTAAAAAATGAAGCGATAAAAGAATTGTTAAAATTCACTTCATAATTATGGTAAATAAGATAAATCTGCAAGTCATTTATTAGTAATTATTTTATTGTTATTCTTGTGTTTATAAAATAGATGGAAATGACTTGATAATTGTAAAACTTAATACTATTTTATAAATTAGTTATAGTGTACACTCTTATTAAACATGTTATAATTTGGGAAGAGGCTTCTTTTATATTATTCTTTGGGGTTTTGACTCGATTGTCATATTTTTTGATTAAAATTTTCAAATTAAAAAAGTGAAATTTTAAAAGTTAATTTAATAAAATAGATTTGTTGAGGAATAATCCCGACAGTTACTATTTAAGGGAGCAGCGTATGTATGCATTAGAAGTCCAAAATTTAAGTAAAACATTTCAACACCGTTAAAGCTGTTGACAATATTTCCTTTTCAGTACCGGAAGGCTCTGTGTTCGGATTGATAGGAAGAAATGGAGCCGGAAAAACAACTACAATCAGAATGCTGATGAATATTTATTTACCGGATGCCGGTGATGTGATTTTACGCGGAACAAAAATTGGACAAGAGTTTAAAGAGAAAGTCGGCTACCTGCCTGAAGAACGCGGGCTATATAAAAAAATGAATGTAATTGATACGCTTTTATTCTTTGCTGAACTAAAAGGAAAAACCGGGAGCGAAGTTCAAAAGAAAGCTGATTATTATTTGAAGAAGTTTGATTTGCTCGATAGAAAAACATCAAAAATAGAAGACTTGTCAAAAGGTAACCAGCAGAAAATTCAATTCATTGCAACTATTCTTCATGACCCTGAATTTTTAATTCTTGATGAGCCTTTTTCAGGACTTGATCCAATCAACACAGATCTTCTTAAAGCAAATTATTCTTGATATGAAACAGGAAGGAAAAGTAATTATTTTTTCAACTCACCTAATGGAATTCGCTGAAAAAATGTGTGACCATATTGCTATGATAGATCGAGGTAAAATTATTCTTAGCGGAGAATTAAAAACAATTAAAACAAATTATGGAAGAAGAAATGTTAGCCTTAATTATAACGGCAGCATTTCATTCTTAAATGGTAATCCAATTATTGAAAGAATTGAAGACTTCGGAAATACAACAGGCATAAAAGTTAAAAATGATTCTGATGTTCAAACTCTTCTAAAACTGCTGGTTGAAAATAATATTACAGTAAACAAATTTATTGCCGATGAAATTTCTCTCCATGAAATATTTGTTTCATTAGCTGGAAAGGAGAACGGCAATGTTTAATAGAAGAACTTTAACTGTAATTAAACGTGAACTTAAAACGAAACTGCTAAGCAGAACTTTTATTATAATGACTTTGCTTATACCTCTTTTTATGATAGGTATAATCGGTTTTCAAACTTTTCTATATTCATATAACCAGGAACAAAGCTTAAACTTGACTATCATTTCCGAATCACAAAAAATTAATAATAGTATAAAAGATGAATTATTAAAGCTGCCGGAAGTAATGAGAAATAGTTATAAGCTTGAATTTGTAACAATTACAAAAGGACAATTTAAAGAGAAGTTAAATGAACTGAAAAAAGATATTGCTTCGGAAAAAATATTCAGGAGTTGTTTTTATCTCTGACTCAGCTTTAGCTACTAAAAAGGTAGAATTTTATTCAAAGAATCCGAATAATTCTTCTTTGTTTAATAAACTTAAGACAGCCTATTAACACTGCATTGATTAGTTTATTTTTTGCAGATAGAGAACTGACTCCGGGAGAAATTGATTTCGCTAGAAACAATGTGGATTTTACAGGCTATCGTGTAACTTCAAGCGAGAAAGTAGAAGAGGAGGGAATTGGCAATACTGTAATTTCATTTCTATTTTCATTTCTACTTTACATAAGCTTGATATTTATGGGACAGATGACAATGAATTCTGTGGTTGAAGAAAAGAATAATAAAATTGTTGAAATACTTTTATCATCAATAAGCAGCAAAGAAATGATGGCAGGGAAGATTTTGGGAACGGCGATTACCGGTTTGATGCAAATGGCAATCTGGCTTACACCATTAATTTTAGTAATTTCAACTACCTGGTTTGTTCTTCCTGCAGATTTTATTTTAAAGTTAAAGCTAATAGATATAGGATATTTTTTATTTAATTACCTTATAGCACTTATTACATTTTTAGGATTATTTGCGGCTGTTGGTGCTATTTTCGATAACAGCCAGGATGCTCAATCCGGTGTTTGGCCTTTACTTATGTTGATAATGATTCCATTTTTTATTGCATTTAGTTTGCAGTCGAATCCAAATAGCCCAATTGCTACTATTGCATCGATGTTTCCCTTTGCTTCTTTAATAGTGATGCCGGCAAGAATAAGTTTGCTGGAAGTTCCTTCATGGCAATTAATTTTATCTTTAATCATAAGCATTGCTGTAATGATTTCTGTATTTCCATTAGCCGGTAAAATATTTAGAGTTGGAATTTTAAGAACCGGTAAAAAACCAAAGTGGACTGAAATTATAAAATGGTTAAAATATAAATATTGATATAAAGGAAAATATTTTTAATTTCTTAAAATGAATTAAACAGTTAAACTAAATATGATAATAGATAATAATAGCGAACGCCCGAAAATCGAATACCCGTGCGAATGGGAATATAAAGTAATTGGTTCCGATGTTGAAAACATAATTAAAGTAATTGAAGAAGCGGCCAAAGGATTGAATTACACAATTACACCCTCCAATGTTAGTAAAAATGAAAAGTACTTCAGTCTTAAACTTTAAAGTTGAAGTACCGAATGAAGTTGTGCGCGATTTAGTTTATCAAAAGCTTGGGGAAAGTGAAGTGATAAAGATTGTATTGTAAATACTATCAAAGGTTGATATTATAATATATCTCTGTTTACTTACTAGATTTTGAATAAAGATTAATTGTTTTTACAATTATAGAATCCATAATTTGATAACCTGTCAAGTTAGGATGAACACCATCATTAGAAAATCTATTGTCGAAACCATTTTTTTTATCAACAAGCTTTGAATAGTAATCTACATAAGGGATATCATTCTCTTCACAATAAGATTTTAATCATTGAGTTTAACTTCACAATTTTTTCAGCAGGCTGCAATCCATGATGCCATGGAAAGTCAAAAGCTGGAGGGACAGAACAAAGAATAACTTTAATACTATTTATCTCAGCCAATTCTGTCATTGAGATTATGTTTCCTAAAACATCTTTCAACGCAATTGGGCCAGCATTCTCTGCAATATCATTCGTCCCGGCTAAAATAACTGCTACAGTTGGCTTTAGATTAATCACATCCTGGCGAAAACGAAGCAGCATTTGAGATGAAGTTTGTCCGCTTATTCCTCTGCCGATATATTCTGGCTTTGCAAAAAAGCTGCTGTCAAGTTTAACCCAGTATTCTGTAATTGAGTTGCCCATAAAAACAATTCGTTGTTCCCCAATAGTGGCGTAGCGAGGATTGAATCAGATTCAGCAGTACTTTTTAAAATTTGGCCAGTCATCTTTTATGTTTTTATTTTGACTTTTAGCAGAAAATTGAAATAGGATAAAAAGTTGACAAAGAGAAGTTAATATATTTTTCATATCTCAATATTTTTTTAAATAAATTGTATTAACTTTTTTAAAATAAAAATTATTGACTTTAAAATTAAAGTTATTGAAATAGATATTTTGTGATGCTTTAAATATTTATATATATAATCCATAAATTTTTATTGTAGCCGATTGAATGAATAAAACATGTATAATATTAAGCTAGATAATCAAGCTACCGGACGTATTTATATTATAAGTATTTCAATTGTTTTTATATTTTTGAGTTTGTTAGAATATTGAGTACTTGGTCTATATCAAGAAATGCCGCTTGAGCTGTATTCTGGTCAGCCATCATTTTTTCTCCTAATATTTTAACTGAACCTTTTGTTTTAACTGCATTTTGAAATTCTTCTACGGTGTGCTTGAGATTTTTAATTGTATTTAAATATTTCTTTTGCTTATCATATAATTCCTTCCCAAGCCAAAACCTTTGTTCCCTTAAACTTTCGGTCGCTAAAGTTTCTTTTTCTATATATTCTTTATTAAGTAAATCCAGTTTTTCTTTATCAGAAATAAGGCCTTCAATATTAAACTTATTGGTAATAATAACGTGAATGTCATTTAACTTTTGCCACAATGGGGCAATCATTTCAATACGTTTCTTCTCTATTGCTTCGCGCACAGCCTGGTTCGATTTATATCGTTCAAGCGCACGATTGACAAAATATCCAATAATTAAAATAATGCCGCCAAGTGCAATTTTATCTATAATTTGTAACATTATCTTTTGAAAAAAAGTATCAGCAAGCATAATATATCTCCTTTCATTTAATGAATGGAATTTTATTAAACGATATTTTGCAGTAGTAAATTTCTCTAATAACAAGGAGCTAAACTATTAACAAGTTATTTATATTTTGTTATTATTTTTTTAATTCGTTTAGATGGAAATCGAATGTTAATAATTTTTTATTTACAAATTATGCTGGAGATGTCGTGATGATTTTTAAAATAAATTATTAGCGATTAATGCACAAGGGTAACAGAAATTTTTTACGGATTCACCTTTTTAGAATTCTTCCAGATGTCATACCATTCATACCATGAATTTGTAAACGGCATAGCAGTCATAACTCCCCCAAAACCAATGTATCTGTAAGTGAACATGTTGATATTCGTAACATTAACAGCATTTAAGTTTTTTTTATTTATTGAGATTCCAAATTTGTCAGCGAGCTCCCCAGTGTAATTATAAAAATGTTTGATAAATTTTTGATAAAGTAAATCTTCCTTGATTGAACTTTTTACTTCATTATAAGTTTTTGATGTCGGGGCAGCAGATTCTTTTTTCCCAATTAATTTAAATAATGAATATCCCTCCGCTAATTTAAGCGGGCCATACACATCCTCAATTTTCATTTTAGCTGCCTGCTTGCCGATTTCTCCATGTGCTGTTACAGGGAAGAATCCAAATTCACCTCCTGCTGCTTTGGTACTTTCTCTATTGGAATATTTTTTTGCGAGTTCTTTGAAATCTTTACCGGCTTTTAATTCATTCATAACTAATTGAATAACATCAAGATTATCAGTTAGGATTTCAATGATATTTACTTCGGTAACAGGAGAAGAAGAATTATAAATTCTATTATATTCCTGGCGAATTTCATCATCGCTTACATTTTCAGATTTGAAATGATTGTTTCTTAATATGTTTGATAGATAATTATCCTGCCACATTTTCAATTCAGCTTTTATCTCAGGTGATTTTTGAAACCCCTGGCGATAGCCTTCCTCTGTTATAAGCTGATTTTGAGTATATATTTTTACAACCGAATTTAATTTTGAAGCTATCAAATTCTTTTCAGGGCGCGGCACTTCAAATCCATCCATTGTTAAATCATATAAAAATTCCTTTAGCGGAATATTATTTTTCTTAATAGGAATGAATGTCATATTCAAAGTATCTATTCTTATTTCATCAATTAGTTTTAAAATATCATATTCAACCAAAGAATATGTTTCGACCTTTGAAGTATCATTAATTGTTTTTTCTCTTCTCTGCAAAGCATTTGTAAACTTATCAACCAGCATCCAGAAAAGTTGTTGATTGAATTCTATTTTAACTCCGCGCAAAAGAGAATTTAAATAAGCAGTGCCTATTTTTTTTGCTCTTCTTTCCCTGATAATATCTTTGATTTCTCTAAGTGGTGTAGCGTTTTGACGTTCACTTGTATCGACTAAAGTTTTGTTGGCCAACAGAAAAATAAACCAGCCGAAATCATTTCTCATCGGCTTTGTGAATTCACCAATTTTTAATTTGTATATTGAATCTTCAATCATTTCATCATTCATATCACCAAAGGAAACAGAATTGTTTGAGTTTTGAAGCCCTTCTTTCGTGCCATGGGAAGCAATTGATTCAAATAATACTTTATCTTTTAGTAATGAATATGCCTTAAATATTTCCGATGAATCGGCGGAACTGAGAATTTCCATATTTAGCTTAATAGTTTTTCTCTGTTGTGCTTCGGAAACGTCTCGATCAGTTATTTTTATTTTACTATCGACTTCCTTTTTATACAATGCGTCCTTCACCAAAAGCTTTTCAATATTTTTAATAAAATATTTTAAGTACTCAAGTGTATCCAGTCCTTCATGTACAGCCTCTTCAGCCCAAAGTTTTTCTGCAATTAAGGAATGAAGAAATTCTTTTTTAAGTGAATCAGTGTTGTAATAATCTTTGCTAAGGCGCGGCATTAATTCGTATCTTATTTTAAATTCCTGCGAGCTTATTTCTTCGTTACCGACTTTTGCAACTGGTTTTAGTTTGGTTTGGCCCAAGATTAAATTGGCGCAAATAAAAAATAGAAGTGAAACGAGAAAAAGAATTTTTTTCATATGTGATTTAGAATATCTTGAATTGTACTTGAATTTTATTTCCAAAGTGAGGCTCACCTTAGGAAGTGAGCCTCATGTGGTATTTTATTATATATTAGATTTTTATGTTATAAAGTGATTTTCTGTTTCAAATGAATATCCCTGGAAGAGCTGCCAATCATAATTTCAAACTCACCTGGTTCGAAAGTCCACTTTTCTGTAGTTGGGGTCATAGAACATAAAAGCATTTTTATCTAAAGTAATTGTTACATTTTTTGATTCACCTGAGGTTAAAGATATTTTTGTAAACCCTTTTAATTCTTTAACCGGGCGTTCAATGGATGATTCAACATCTCTTACATAAAGTTGAGCAATTTCAGAACCATTCAATTTTGCCTGTGTTTTTTAAATTAAAGCTGGCAACAACTTTATCACCATCTTTTACAAGCTTCAAATTGTTGTATTCAAAATTAGTATAGGATAAACCATATCCGAAAGGGAATAATGGTTCAATATTATCCTTATCGAAGTGACGGTAGCCGACAAATATATCATCCCCATATTCCGTTACACTGTCATGTTTCATGTAATATGGATAAGCAGAACAGTCTTCCCAGCGTTTAGGAAATGTTACGGGCAGCTTACCAGATGGATTATATTTACCGAGTAAAACATCAGCAATGGCAATACCGGTTTGTTCACCGTTAAACCAGGCTTCAACTATTCCCCTAACATTTCCAATCCAATCCATTAAAACAGGCGACCGGAAATAAGTACAACAATTGTATTGGGGTTAACTTTACTTACTTCTTCAATTAATTTATCTTGATCGCCGGGCAATACAAGATCTTTTCTATCAAATCCTTCAGATTCAAAATTATTTGAAGTGCCGGCAAATATTATTGCGGCATCAGAATTTTTTGCAGTTTGAACAGCTTTTTTAATTTTGTCTTCACCAGGTAAATTCCATCCGAATTTTGCTACAGCATCCCCTTTGTTTTCATAGAATTCCATTGCCATCTTATAAGGTTTACCTTTTTCAAGATTAACTTTATAGGTTGATGTAGTAACTCCGCGATCAACCCAATCATCAATTACCAACTTGTCATTTAAATATAATCTAACGCCATCATCTGTTGAAGCATTTAATTCAAACTCACCGCTTACTGGAGGCTTTAAATATGAAGTCCATCTTGCAGAATAATTATCATCTGACATATTTTTAAAAGGTGAACCACCGCCCCAATCGAAATTAATTTGCTTTTCATCAACAACCTTTACAGGTGTGCCCTCAAGATTTTTATTATCAAAATATTCTCCTTTAATTCCGTTTTCTTTTAAACCTTCATCTTTAAAAAAGTATTTTTCTTCAAGCGGTTTTGTATCGCCATTGATAATAACACCTTGAGCAAAATTAATTTTTACTTTAATTCCTAAAGCATCTTTTAATCCTTTTAATGGTGAAATTGAAAACACAGGATCAACCATTGAACTGCCCCCGCCGCCGGTTCTTGCTATATCAGCATTTGGGCCGATAACAGCTAATGTTTTTATTTTATTTAAATTGAGTGGAAGAATACTCCCTTCATTCTTAAGGAGAACAATTGTTTCTTTTGCTGCATCAAGTGCAAACTTTTGATGTGCTTTGGAATTTACCTGGGTGGAATCATAAGTTCTATTTGAATCGAACAAACCCAATTTGAACATCACTTTTAATATTCTTCTAATTTTTTCATCAAGCTTTGATTCAGTTATTCTACCATCGTCAAAAGCAGTTTTAAGACTATCATAATTCATATAATCGCCATAAGGCATTTCCAAATCAACTCCATCATTAAAAGTTGGAATTGAGCTATGAACTGCACCCCAATCCGACATAACCAGCCATTTGGAATCCCCATTCATTTCTTAATTTATCTTGAAGCAGACTCGGCTTTTCACTACAGAATTTTCCATTAAGACGATTGTAAGCTGACATAACTGCAAGCACATTTGCTTCCTGAACAGCCGCTTTGAATGCCGGGAGATAAATTTCATTTAAAGCTCTTTCACTAACTTGTGCATCAATAAACATTCTACCATTTTCTTGATTATTAACTGCAAAGTGTTTTACAGTTGAGGCCACACCTTCTTTTTGCACGCCTTTAATATAATTAACTGTGAATCGGGAGGTCAGATAAGGATCTTCCCCATAACTTTCAAAATTTCTTCCACCCATCGGCAATCTAGCAATATTTACACATGGACCGAGAATAACATCCCTTCCATGTCCTCTTGTTTCCTGCCCAATAGCCTCTCCATATTTTTCAATTAAAGTTGTATCCCAGGTTGAAGCCATGGCAATACCGGAAGGAAAAGCTGTAGTTTTACCCCAACGAACTCCGATTGGCCCATCAGACATTTTTAATGCGGGTATTCCCAATCGCTCAATCGGCTTAGTAGCCATTTCATCGCCACCGATCATGGTTATCTTTTCCTGCAATGTCATTTTGCTAATTAAATCATCTATTCGATCATCGATTGCTTTTTGTGAATTTTTTTTCATTGAAGAATCCTTTTGCATATAGACTCCTAAATATAGGAACATAACAATTGCTACAAAAATTTTCATTTGATATCTCCCTCAGATTAGTTTTTATAAAAATTATTTAGTGTTAAAATGTAGGCCCCGGCACCATAGCCAACCATTGGAATGGAGCCGCCATAATTCTCGTCGTCATAATTATAAAGTTCAGCTATAAGATTGTAATTAAGCTTTGAGTAATTTGTTATCCAATCAATTAATTGTTTTGCTGGTTTTCTCATTCCATAGTTGTTAAGTGCAATAGCTATTCGCAAATCAAGAAAAGGCCAATCGCTTATCGTGTACCAATCAGGATTATTCAAACGGGAAAAACCTCTTCGTTTACTTATTCTAAGATTCTCTGCATAGTCGTTATAATAAGAAGTAAAAAAGCTTTTGTCTTTTAAAACATTTTGTGTGAAAGCTTCAATAGTTCCGCCGTCATAAAATTCTTGTTCCTTTGGTGATTGAGCGGCATAGAAACCTTTAAGTGTTTTGTTATCATAAACAAAATTTTGTTTTATTCCATTTGATAATTTTTCAGCGCAATCAAAATATTTTTGGTACTCAGAATAATTATTTTTCTTCAAAACTTTAGCGAAATCCCTCAAACCGGCTGAACTTACTGCGGCAGTCCAAACAAATTGTTTCCCTGGAAGATGAATTTCCCATGGCCCGGATTCTTTCCCAATAATATTTTTTGAGTCAACAAAAGTTAAAATTGGATCGGCAATAAGTTTTGAAACTTTTTCATAATATTGATTTAGAAATTGCAAATCACCGCTTTTATTTATGTAATCCGAAAATGCCACTAAGAATAAGCCGAAACCGTCAAGTTCAATATTCGGGCCGTTATCGTTGAAATCAGCTTCTTCTTTCCCCATTCCAAAATAACGGCAGACTGATATTTGATAATCCGATTTCACTCCATAGTCAACACTGTCTTTCCAGACAAAATGTTTATAATAACCTGCATCTGCATTTAAAAAGAAACTCAAAGAATATTTTGCTTCATTAAATAATTTCAATTCATTTAATGCGAGAGTAGAATATACACCATCTCGAACCCAACCAATGTTCCAACTTCCCGGAAGCAATGATGCTAAAATTTGTCCACGAGATTTTTCAAAAATTTCATGCTGCGAAACTTGTCCCATCTTCAAAATTGTAATTGACTGTTCATATAAATTTCTTTCATCTATACTTAGATTTTTAGGAAAATATGAACGATGAAATACATTTTGCATAAAATTTAATTCATCATTTAAAAGAGATTTAAGTTTAGGTTTAGCGGTCAAGCTCTGAATCAATTGTGAATTATTTTGGTATGAATCATTAAAAGTAAATAAAAAATATTTATGTTCAGCACGGCTATCAATTAAACTTATTGTTTTTGTAAGAACTTCGGCGCTGTCTTTTTCAAATGACATTTGCAGAGTATCAACATAATTTTTCTTCCCTTCAATCATAACACAAAATATTTTTTCATCAATTGTGAATGGAGCAAAATAGTAAACATCAAAGTTCTTGTGAGATACTTTTATAATATGTGTGTTTTTTAAGTATGAAGTTAATGTTGCATCGTCTGAATTTACAATCTTCAAATTTTTTAAGAATGGCCGAACTTTTTTATTTGCATCATACATAAAAAACATATGCGGCCAAACTTTTTCAACTAAATTTCTTTTCGTATTATAAACTGCAGAGATAAGTCCGTTTGAAGTGTTAAGCTGGTTAAAAGACTTTTTAGGAGCTGGACCTATATTCAATTCTTTTTTATATTCTTCTTGAGTAAAAATTCCGAGAGTTCCTCCCCAAATTCCACCGTCATAAATATTATCATGAACCCGAACTGCAATTACATTTTCTTCTTTTAATAAACCTGGAGGAATTTTATAAATACGCTGGGAATTCCACTCTGTTGTCATGTTGGGAGGAAATTGTCCCATGCCTCCAACTTTAACTCCATTTAAAAATGATTCATCTCTATCATCAATTTTGCCAACCAGCAGAAGATAGTCTTTTATACTTAATAATTTTTTATCAACTTTTAAATGTACTCGATACCAGGCATATCCATCGTAATCGGGATAACCTTCATTTTCCCAATCAGCAGGTACATCAATAGTTTTCCAGTTCGAATCATCATAGTTTACGTTTTTAAATGAACTATCATCACCGGTTTTGAATAGCCAAATGTCCGGCAAATATATTTCCTGTGCTAAGGAAATAGAGCTTAATAAAATGAATGTTATTAATTGTTTCACTCATAACCTCTTTTAGGAGAAATTAATTCACAACAATGTTTGATGATCCTTTTCTGATTTTAAACTCCTGCATTTTATCCTGCCAATTAATCACTTTTAATGTGAAGTCCTTGTTAGTTGAAATATTAATTTTACAAGGCTTGTTCACTGCTTCTCTTCTTTCACAAATAAGTGAAGCGGTAACATCGCCAAATCTTAACTTTTCAATTCCATGTTTATCGATTCTGCTTATATACCAGGTAAGAGAATTATTTGCTCCATTAGGCCTAAAGCCAAGAACATTTTCAATTAATAATTTTCTATAGGGCCGCAGCCTGTCCAGCCAACAAAATCCGGCTGAGAAGGTATTCCTCTTGAATATGCTTCTGAAGAATAATTTTCCCAAAGTGTACCGGTTCTTTTGTAGACTTCTGAAAGTCCATCTAAATATCTTTCAACTGCAAGCGTTGCAAATTCATTAAACACTTTAGGGCTTTTCAAAGAAATTAGGGTTTGTATAAGAAGAATTCTCAGCAATTTTATCAAGCCCTTTAATTATAGCAACATTAGTTGAAGCCCAAACGGCCCCTACCCAATATTCTCCATCCGCTTTAAAACCTTTTTGGTCTGCAGCGAGAGAAGGGAAGGGAATAGTTCTCCAGAAAGAATGAGGGTTTTTCAAATTATCCAAAAGCTTTTCTGCTTGATGAGTATTTGCAACTCCTGCCAGCAGAGGCCAAAAGCATCCAACTGTTTTCCATTTTATTTGATTCCCAATGTCATCAACATCGTAATACAATCCGTCATCTTCATTCCACATATATTTATTTATTAAGTCAGAGATTTCGTCCGCTTTTTTATTGTATTTATCTTCTTTGTCTTTATATCCAAGCTCGCTGCAAATAAATGCCATGTCCCTGTATTGCATAACCATTTGACTGGACATATCAACCCAACCCGAACCGCTGCGCGGAGTATTATCCATGCCTGAACCCAAACCGGTTTGCCAATATAGTTGATGAACAGTATTTGGCTTCTTGCGGTATTGTTCAAGCCATTCAACATATTTTTCCATTACCGGCAGCACCATAGCAAAGCGTGATTTGTCACCAGTAATTTTATACGACTCAACTTCTGCCCAGCTAAATATTGGAGGATTTATTGTATTCTGTCGCCCTTCATAAACAAAATCTTCTCCGGTTGCTTCAACAATCTCGCGGCAGATGTATCCGTTTTCATATTGGCGGCAATAAAAATTATCCAAAGATTGAATTGCCGGAAAAATATTATGAGCATACCTTGCAAACATTATCATAAAAATTGTATCCCATTGAAAAATGTTCGGTGCAAATGCTTCATCTAAATAGTTTGAAACGAAAGGCGAACCTGCCGGAGGTCTTTTGAAATGATTGAAAGCAAGCTGCCAGGCTTTCCAATATAACTTTACATAATTTGGTTTGTCTTCAATAATAGGAGAGGGAATTTGTCATTGCTTGATTCAAATGAAGGCAATGGAAAATCAGTATAAGTTTTTTTTGAAAAATATTCGCCACGCCTGCCTGAATCTTCGTACTGTCCATGAAGACTAAGTGTGAGAAGAAGTAATAATGATAATGAAAAAATGACAAGCTTCATTATAACCACATCTTTTGTGAATAAAATATTTGTGTCTTTGTTTAACTGCTACGGAGTCCTGATTTTATTTATATTTTAAATACTTAAACTTCTACGAAGTTCTGTTGGAATAAATTATTCGTAACTAATTTCTCTTTGTCATAAACCCCAAAGCCTCTAAATAGCTATAATTGATTTCACAATTTTCGAACTTACAATTCTCTAAATAATCTTTTAGAGCCTTCTTTACTAAAGTAATATCGGGAATGTTTTTTCTTATATCATCAAACGAAATTCGCTTTGTGTTCGCATAGTTTATAATTAAATCATAATCCTTCGTTTTCTTTATTGAAAGAATCCCTCTGTCGGATTCCAATTTTTTATAAGGCCAGAAGCACCAACCGATATTATTTCTTTCAAGCAATTTTCTAAATGATGCAATCCATTCATTTGTATTTTCACCGGATTCGCCAAGCCAAATTGGGGCAATATATTTATCCCTTAAATCGAGGTCTTTTTGAATTACTTTCTGAGTTGTATCTGACCAATAAAGATGAAAAGTATAAACCAATTTATCATCAAAAGGTTTTCCGAAACTGTCAAAGTTACCATCCCATTGCGCTCCGCCGAGAAATACTATATGATTATTATCAACTTCACGAATTGATTTGGTTACTATTTTGTATAGCGGTTCAAGCAAAGGATTTAATTTGTCTGAATCAAAATAAGTAGCTATGGGTTCGTTTAATAAATCATATCCAATTAAGAATTTTTCATCTTTAAATTTCTCAGCAATTCTTTTCCAGATAGCAGCCATTTCATTTTGACTTTCTTCACTTTCCAACAAAAATGGATAGCCGTAGCTGTCATCTATATTATCCCCTGTTTGTCCACCAGGAGCGCAGTGCATATCAAGAATTACGTATAATTTATTTTCCGTACTCCATTTAATTACCCGCTCCAATAATTCAAGTCCCGCGCTGAAGTTCGATTTCAGGATAATCATCAACAATAAATAATTTATAATTGAACGGAACCCTAATAGAATTGAAGCCGCAATCCTTAATGAATTTTATATCCTTTTCAGTAATATAATTGTCCTGGAAATCTTTCCAGAATTTTTTTGTTTCGGATGGGCCGATTAATTCTTTAAATACTTCATCGATTAATCTTGGGGAAGTTGCATGTTTAAAAGAAACATGTAGCCTTCAGGAACAAGCCAGTTGCCTAAATTTATCCCTTTAAGTAATAAAGGTTTCCCATCAGGTGATTTGATTTCTTTACCGTCTGTATAAACAAATTGTGATTGAGGGTAAACATTAGAGAGAAAAAAGATCAGCAAAATGAAAAATATTTTTTTCATGATAATTTGTCTTTATTATTTTAAAGTTAAATTATTAAGAACAGGGATATGAAAGTAGAGCTCTTTTTGAAAAGAGAACACTTTTATTATTTATTTTTGCCGTTGACTGTATGTTAAAACTGCAGCTGCAAATTCCGCATTGCACCATGATAACGGTGACGCTTCACTGCAATCAGCGCCATCTTTAATTATTCGCTCCGGCGTTAATCCATAACTATTTGAATATTGAATCATCCAGTCAATATGATTCTTAGCAGCAACCGGATTGCCATATATACTTTCGTATTGAACCGAAGCTGCCGATGGGAAGAAAAAAGCATCGCTCCCATATTCGGTTAACCAGGCATTATCTGTCGCTTCAAAATATTGAATCCCGCCATTCAACTTAACACAATTTTGTTCAATGAAATCAGCAGTTTTTTTCATTTCCTGGTGATTAGGATAGCCCCAGAGTATACCGAAGTACAAAGAAGTATCCCATAGATAAAGTGTATCTTTAGTTGGCACTGCTATACTGGAATTATCTTCAGCTTTAACACCATGAAATCTAACATCAGTATAAGCATTCCTTTTTTTATCGAACATCTTTTGTAATGAAGATGAAATTTTCTCATAAGCATTTTTAAATATTATTGATTTGGTCAAATCTCCATTTGACAATGCAAAATCGTAAGCTGTTTTTAATGCGGCTGCGCAAACCATATTAGTTGTTGGTAAATACCCGGTCCATTCAACAATTCCGCCTTCATATAATAATCCCCATTCATCAACATGATCTGATAAAAAATTAGCAAGCTCATAAATAAAATTTTTATCAGCCAGCCAGGTTTTTGTTAAATCATAACATTGATTTAATAATTGAATTAAATATCCGTTTGCATCCCATTCAGGTTCATCATAACGTGCACCTGAACCGGCATCAACAGCTTTTGTATTAGCATCGTATCTGGCGTAAAATTCACCCGGGGACTTTTTGGGAATATCCTGCCTGCACCAAAAAGAAATTATTTGTTTTGCTTCATCCAAATGCCCGGTTAATAAAAACACCCTGGCGCACATCATAGCATCTCTTGGATATAGCTGGGGCATATTGTTTGTCAAAAATTGTCCGGTAATATCCGCGGGTATTTGTCCGTCTATGTCAGCTGATTTCACGCTGTATAAAGTTCTTTTATAATAATCTAAATAAAGGGTGCTTGCATCATCTTGAACATCGAAATTTGGAAGCTTACCGTTGCTCAACCACATATTCCAATAATTTTCTGCTGAGTTATAAATATCTTTCATTTCCAATAGAGTTGTAATTTTCTTTTGAGCATTTTCAATAGACTTTGCAAGAACAATTATTACGTTTACAGATTTACTTGAAAAAGGATTCCTGGAAAAGTTAATAGTGGAATCGGTTATGCTTATTGAATAGCCTGGTTCTTTACAAGCTGCAAGAAGCACAGTATTATTTGACCAGTTAGCTATTGCAAACTTTTTAACTATGGCAATCGAAGATAAAAAGATAGAAGTATCTGTTATAATATTTTTTCTTAAAGTGATGCTAAAATATTGTCTTAGATTTTGATAATCTCCTTTTAAAGAAAGGTTCAAGACGACAGCATCTTGAGGGTGGACAAAACAAGTTACGTCTTTAAATATTTTATTCCCGATGTTTGAAGTAGTAAAAGTGGTGAAAAAATTTTTCATCCCAATAGAATCTTTTCCACTCAATAATTCATTTTTATCATTGAATAAATCAAAAGAAGTGGAAGCTACATAGTCGGCAGTATAATCTTTATAATATAGATGTTGAATCCCTTTTGTACCGTTTAGTTTTATGATTCTTGGGTCATCAGAATAAACAGCGCACAAATTTCCATTGCCTAAAATTGCATTGCCTTTGTATGCTTTTTTTTGTGTTCCGGTAACCGATTGAGAGTTTATCGGATAAGAAATGAAAATTATTATAAATACACTAATTACTACTAGGCGGTTTGTAAAATATTTCATAAATACTAACTATGTTTTATGAAGCTGCAAATAGATTTACAATTTGATGCTGAAATAAATTTAGCATGACACCAGGGTTATTTTTTAAGTGAATGACTTAAAAGCCATTCGTACAATTCAGGATTGTTATAAGTTTCTGTCCATGAATCATGATTTGCTTCAGGGTAAATTGTAAACTTAACATCATTACCGCATTTTTTAAGAGCATCAACTAATTTTTGTGACTCATAAATTGGGACTACATTATCTTTAACTCCATGAAAAACCCAGATCGGCATATCTTTTAATTTGCAGACTGTTCTTTCATTTCCGCCGCCGCAGATTGGCGCAATAGCACTAAATCTATGTGGATATTTCATTGCTAATGACCAGGTACCATAACCTCCCATGCTTAACCCGGTCACATAAATTCTATTTTTATCAACATCATATTTTTCTTCAATTTCTTTTAATAATCCATCTAAAATATCTACTGCCCACCAGCTTCCTTCAGGGCATTGAGGCGAAACGAGTATGAATGGAAATTCTTTCCCCTGCTCAACCAATTTTGTCGGGCCGTGTTTCTTTACCAATTGAAGATCATTTCCCCGTTCACCTGATCCATGAAGAAATAAAACTAAAGGCCATTCTTTTTTCTCTTTACCATATCCTTTGGGTAAATAAAGCAAATAATTTGCAGAGACAGTTTTTGTTATATCCCGGCTAAATGATTTATTCATTTGCTTGTTCATTTCTTCACTATTTATTTTTAAATAAAGATGTTATCTTTTCACCGTTCTTTTTTGATTATAATGAATTAATTACTTATTAATTCAAATTGATTCTGAATAACATCAACAGAATAGTTCCGGCATAAACCGTAAAAGTCCCAGGTTCCGAAATGAATTTCATTTCCTTATTATAGAAGCATAAATCATTATTGTTAAGCTCGAACTCAACGGTTTTAGTTTCACCTTTCTTTAAAAATATTTTTTTAAATCTTTTTAATTCTTTTACAGGGCGTGTAACAGAAGCATAATCATCTCTTATATAAAGCTGAACGACTTCTTCTCCATCTCTTCTCGCCAGAATTTTTTACATCAACAGTTATCTTTATAGTTTGATCAGGAGTTATCTTAGCTGAAGATAATTTTAAATTGCTGTAATCAAATTTTGTGTAGCTCAATCCATATCCAAAAGGATAAAGCGGCGTTAAAGGAAGATCAATATATTTTGAAGTATAGCGGTTTGCAATATCGCCGGGCCTGCCGGTGCTTTTATGATTGTAGTAAATTGGAATTTGCCCGGTAGTTCTTGGAACGGAAACAGGCAACTTTCCGCCTGGATTATAATCTCCAAACAAAACATCTGCTATAGCTTCTCCTGACTTGATTCCTAAATACCAAGATTCAACTATAGCCGGGATATTATCAGAAATCCATTCTGTTGCAAGCGGGCGCCCATTCATTAAAACTACTACGATAGGTTTACCGGTTTTGTAAATTTCTTTTACTAAATCATTTTGCATCCCGGGCAATTCAATTGAAGAACGGCTATGAGCTTCACCGCTCATTGATTCAGATTCGCCAAGTACCATAATAACAACATCTGCTTTCCTTGCAGTCTCAACTGCTTCATTAAATCCTTCATTAGATATACTGTCTATTGAACATCCTTCAGCATACAAAACCTTAGTATCATTGGATGCTATGTCTTGAATTCCTTGAATTACTGTAATTACATCTTTCGGATCACCCATTGCATGCCAGGGCCCTAACGGATCATTTTTGCTTTCAGCTAAAGGGCCGATAACTGCTATTGTTTTTAAATCTTTTTTTAAAGGAAGAAGATCATTATCGTTCTTCAAAAGAACAATAGATTCTCTAGCATCTTCTAAAGCAGCATTTTGAATTTCTTTGCTTAAAACAGTTTTCTTCTCTATCTCAACATTACAATATTTATATGGGTCTTCAAATAAGCCTAATTTAAATTTTGCTCTTAGAATTCTTTTAACCGAGGTGTCGATTAATTTTTCAGAAATTTTTCCTTCATGAACTAGATCACTTAAATTATTAACATAGCTTCTTGCTTCCATATCCATATCAACACCGGCTGAAATTGCGAGTTCACCTGCTTGCTTTAAGTCTATTGCAACTCTATGATTTATCATTTCGCCAATTGAATTCCAATCGCTAACAATAAATCCATTGAAGCCCCATTCATCTCTAAGGATTCCTGTTAATAATTTTTCATTAGCTGAAGAAGGAACCCCGGCGATTTCATTAAATGAACACATAAATGTTTCAACGCCAGCATCAACAGCAGCTTTGAAAGGAGGGAGATAAATTTCTCTTAATGTTCTCTCTGAAATATCGACGGTGTTATAATCTCTTCCTCCTTCTGCCGCACCATAAGCAGCAAAATGTTTTGCGCAGGCAAGAATATTTTTGTTTGAATTTAAATTACCTTGAAAACCTTTGACTCTTGCGCCGGCCATAACCGAACCGAGATAAGTATCTTCCCCGGAACCTTCAACAATTCTTCCCCAACGCGGGTCGCGAGCGATATCAACCATAGGTGCAAAAGTCCAATGAACACCAACAGATGCAGCTTCTTCAGCAGCGTATCTTGAAGATTTTTCAACAAGTTCAGGATTCCAACTGCTAGCTTCAGCTAATGGTACAGGAAATGTAGTTTTGAATCCATGAATTACATCATAGCCAAAAAGAAGCGGAATTTTTAATCTTGTTTCTTCTACGGCAACCTGCTGCAAATCTTTTGTGAACTCCGCACCTAATGCATTTAAAAATGATCCGATTTTACCTTCTCTAATTAATTTTTTGTATTCATCAGGCACCTGGCTTTTTACAGTCGGCCCCCAACCTACTCCGTATGAAAGCTGGTTAAGCTGGCCAATCTTTTCATCCAAGGTCATTAATGATAAAACTGAATCAACTTGTTTCTCATATTTTTGAACAGAGTTATCAAGTAAAGATTTCTTTTGAGTCGGTTGAAATCCTGAAAAGATTAAAATCAGTAGTAGCGAGATGAGAATAAATTTTTTGTTATGGGAGAAGTAAAAATTTTTCATATTTATTTCTGGCTAAATTAGAAATGATTGAATTATTTTTTTGTGATATCTTTTATATAAAGTTTTTGTTGAACTCCTACAGAGTTCATTTTGTTGGAAGTAACTTATATTTACGAATATTCAACTCCTAACAGAGTTAAAAAACAAAACACGCCTTTTAAACAATATGTGCATATACAAGAGGCTGTTTCAAAAGATAATATTTGTCAGTCTTAGCTTGTCGAAGACTAACTTCTTTGAATGAATCCACACTTTGAAAAACTCAATTTGACATTAAAAAGTGATTTTGAGACTGCCGCTTGTTAACAGCTTCAATTAATAACTCAATCCATATCCATAAGGGAATAACGGATCGTAATTTTTATCACCAACATTTATTGGCTCCTGCGAAGTTGATTTCGGCCAGGAATGAGAAAGTTTTCCTGTTGGATTGTAATCACCGAAAAGTACATCTGCAACACCTTCGCCTTCTGTCCCTGGTAACCATGCCGCAATAAATGCATCTGCCATATCAAGAGCTTTGTCTATAATCAATGGCCTTCCAGATAACAATATTACAGCAAAAGGAATTCCTGCTTTTTTAACGTTCTCGATTGTTTCAATATTTTTTTGTGAAAGAGATAAATCCTGTCTGTCCCCCATCATTTCAGCATAAGGATTTTCACCTACAACAACGACCGCAAAATCACTGCCTTCGGCACCTTTACCATCTTCTGAATAAGTTACTTTTGTTTCAGCATCAACTGAATTTTTAATTCCCTGTAAAATTGTTGTTCCTTTTATATCAGTAAGATCAGCGCTTCCCTGCCATGAGATTGTCCAGCCACCGCATTGCATACCAATGCTTTCGGCGCCTTTTCCCGAAACAAATATTTTAACATTTTTTCTGGGAAATGGGAGAATATGATTTTCATTTTTTAAAAGAACTAAGGATTGTCTGACACATTCTCTTGCAACCTCCCTGTGTTTTTCAGAGCCAACCTGCGAAAGCAAATTTTTATCAGTTGCAGTCTTATCGAACAAATTCATTTTTAGTTTTACACGAAGAATTCTTTTAGCCGCATCATCAATTCTTGCCTGTGAAACTTTTCCTTCTTTAACCAGCACTTTTAAATTATTAATAAATTCAATGTAATTGTTTTTTTGGCCGTTACCATTAGGAATCATTATCATATCTAAACCGGCATTTATAGATTGCTCAACATCACTTTTAAAATCACCGCCAAGCTGATCAATTGCCGCCCAATCAGAGACAACAAATCCTTCAAAGCCTAATTCATCTTTAAGAAGATCAGTTACCAAATATTTATTGGAGTGCATCTTGTTTCCGTTCCAACTGCTGTAAGAAACCATTATTGAATTTGTTCCTGCTTTAATTGCAGCTATATACCCGGGTAAATGAATTTCTCTTAAAGTCTTTTCATCACATTCGGTATTACCTTGATCTTTTCCATTTGTTGTTCCGCCATCACCAATAAAATGTTTTGTGCATGAAAGAATTGCATCTTGATTTGATAATTCACCTTCAAGTCCGTTAACTACTGCTGCACCCATTTCAGCAACCAGAACTGGATCCTCACCAAAACTTTCATAAGTTCTGCCCCATCTATCATTTCTTGCAACGGCCACACATGGTGCAAATGTCCAATTAATTCCTGTACCGGCTACTTCTTTAGCAGTCACATGCGCAGCTTCTTCAACAAGCTCAGGATTTCTTGTGCAGCCTAGTGCAATATTGTGCGGGAATATAACTGCATTCGAAACATTGTTGTGTCCATGAACAGCATCTATCCCTAGTAGTACAGGGATTTTCAATCTTGTTTGTAAAGCATACATCTGCAATTCATCAGCAGTTTTAGACCATCCTTTGGCAGAGATATCATCAATTTCAGAATTGCCGCCCCAAAGTATAGACCCGATAAAATATTTTTTTATATCATTTAAATCTTTGAATGCCAGGTAATCAACTTGAGTCATTTGTCCAATCTTTTCATCTAAAGTCATTATGGAGAGAAGTGAATCAAGCTTTACATCTATTTTAGCTTCAGCGCTTTGTTTGGAGTTTACATTAACATGTACAAAGCCAAATAGACTTATGCATATAATCATTAAAGCAGTGTAGAGAGCTAATTTCATAAAAATTCCTCGGCAGTTTTTAATAAATCAATTCAAGTGTTTCAAAGAAAATTCAATCCAATTTGAAGATTTAAGGGTCAAAAGAACATTCCATTTCAAAATTCCCCGATCCCTTTCCCTTGAAGGGGAAAGGGATTTAACTAACTATGGGGAGAGGTACATGAGACCGAACATTAAATAGCTTTTTCTAATGTTTGAGCTTTTTCAAGCTCGTTCCATATTAAGGCAGCGGCACCAAGAACAGCGGTGTTTCCTTTTAATAATTTGGATGGAAGAAGCTTAACTTTATTTTTAAAAATATTTAATAAACTTTCTTCCAGATATTTTTGTGTCGGTTTAAAAATTAAATCGCCCGATGCTGCAAGTCCGCCAAATAATATAATAGCTTCGGGACTAGTATAAGCAACCGAATCTGCTAATTGAGAGCCTAACACTTTTCCAGTGTAATCAAATGCATCCAATGCAATTTGATCACCTCTCACAGCCGCATCATAAATTATTTTTGAGGTAAGATCGTTAAATGAAATAGAACGTAATTCACTTGGTTTGTTGCTATTACATAAAAGTTCAAACACTGTTCGCTTTATTCCACTGGCAGAGGCATAAGTTTCCAGGCACCCTTTTCTACCACAGCCGCATTGCCTTCCATTGGGATCATAAATTGTATGGCCAATTTCACCTGCAAAACCATCGCTGCCATAAATCAATTCTCCATTTGAAACAATTCCACTTCCAAGTCCAGTGCCAAGAGTTATAACAATGAAGTCTTTCATACCTTTTGCAGCGCCGAATTTCATTTCACCAATTGCAGCAGCATTTGCGTCATTGGTAATAGCAGCGGGCATTTCAGAATATTTTTTTACAATCTCAATAACTTTTACCATTCCCCATTTTAGGTTTGGTGGATTCTCAATTGTTCCTTTATAATAATTTGCATTTGGTGCACCGATTCCAATTCCAACTAGTTCATGATCAGATGAATAATTATCAAAATCTTTATTTATCTTTTTAAATAAACGGTCAAAAAGTAATTCTGCCTTTTCATGAGAATTCGTAAGAATAGATGATTCGTAAACAAGGTTACCTTCCTTATCAACAAAACCAAAGACAGTATTCGTTCCGCCAATATCAATGCCGACGGCAACATTTATTTTTTGCATATAGTCACTCCCTTTTATAATTTATTTTTTATTTCATATCTAAAAAAATTTTATTCGGCAAATGTTGGCTTATGTCCTTTTAACCCGTAATAAGCGATGTATAAATAGCAAAGTACAGGAATAAAGAATGCATGATGTATTCCTATATTATCTGCAAAGAATCCTTGTAGAACAGGTAAAAGAGCTCCTCCGACAATTGCGGTACAAAGAATTCCTGATGCCTGTCCTGTGTGTTTCCCAAGTCCATTAATTGCCAAGGTGAAAATTGTTGGGAACATAATTGAGTTAAATAAACCAACAGCGAGAATTGTCCACATCGCAACAGCATTAAAAGTAAGCATAGAAATTATTACCAACACTGCCGCACATAATGCTAAAATAGTTAGTGTTCTTGCAGGTTTTCTTTTTCCCAGGTTAAATGCGAAAAAGTTAAGAGCAACAAAAAGTAGAAATATTAATGTTTTGCCTATGCCCGCTATAGAAAAGCTTGCCAAATTTTGATATTCTTGAGTGATATACAGTCCTAATACTATAGCAAGAATTAGTATAGCAAATAAGAAAGTGTATTTCTTTTTATTATCTGTAATTCCTGATAAAAGAATTGATCCGAAAAATCTGCCTATCATTGCGCCACCCCAATAAAGAGCAACATATTTTCCGGCATCGGCTTCTTTTAAACCGGCAATAAAAGGCTGTCCCAAATAATTAACTAAGAAAGACCCGATAGAAACTTCTCCACCAACATAAACGAAGATTGCAATTGCGCCTAATACCAGGTGTTTATAGCCCCATGCACTTTTATGCTTATCATGAAAATTTTGTCCGGCATTACCATCAGTTGAAACATCTGCCGCTTCAATTTTTGGTAATTTAATAACTGCAAAAAAAGCCGCGATGGCAAACAATGTGCCTGCTAACCATAGATATGGATACTTGAACAGCGCTTGCTTGAATTAATTTATAAGTGTTTACTTCATCCGGCATCATTGCTTTTAATTCTTCAGCAGTTTTTACAGCAAGTGAAAGTATTAAGAAAGAACCAATCAAAGGAGCAATAGTTGTTCCAAGTGAATTGAATGCCTGGGTCATATTTAATCTGCTTGATGCGGTTTCCGGTTTTCCTAAAATTGCGACATAAGGATTAGCTGCAACTTGAAGAAGTGTTATTCCTGAAGCTAATATAAACAGCGCAGCTAAGAACATGATATAGGATTGATAACCTGCTGCCGGGTAAAATAAAAGACATCCAATTCCAGCAGTAATTAATCCGACCACAATTCCGTTTTTATAGCCGAGCTTTTCTACTAAAATTCCTGCGGGGAGAGATATTACGGCATAAGCAGTAAAAAAGCTGAATTGTATTAACATTACTTGAGTATAGTTTAAAGTAAATACTGTTTTAAGATGAGGGATTAAAATATCATTCAAGCAAGTGATAAATCCCCACATAAAAAAAAGAGTTGTTAATACCGCTAAAGCAGGCGTATAGTTCATAGCTGCTTTACCGGGCTGGTTATTTACTTTAACTGAAGCGCTGGATACATCCATATATTTTCCCTTTTGAATTTTAGTAAAACAAAATTATTATTCGGCGATAGAGGCTGAATCAGATTTGAAATGAATAAGTCTTTTAATTTATAGTTATTCAATTATTCAGAATGGTTTTATAAAATATTAATAATGACACTACCGAAATAAAATAATTCTCATAATAGTGACAAAATTTATGCCCAAAGAATTAAAATTTGATAAATATTTTTATTTATATTTTTTAGAAATATCTAAACAATAATACTGAAAAATAGGAAGTATTATTCAATTAATAATTATTATTTTAATAATATATATTTATTAAAATGATAAGCTGAAAAAAATATTCATGCTGTCATATTTATAAAGTTGAAGTATATTTAGTTTATAAAACTTGCAGCGTAATATGTGAGTTAATAAATTATATGAAAATTAATCCTATAATAAAGGGAACCTGCTGAATGAAATATGAAAAGCTTTTTTACATTGGGCTTAGTTCATTTTTAATTTTGGTGCTTATATTTATAAGTTTTATACTCTCACCTCTTTCTTCTAAAAATTCAAGTACAAGCGTCGAAAAGAAAATTTATTTTGCTGACAATATCTCATCCGCACACAGGAAGGTGATTGATAAATTTAATGAAAAGTATAAGGGTCAAATAAAGGTAATTGCCATAAATCTTCCTTTTGAAAAGTTCAGCACAAATGAAAGGAAAGAGCTTCTTGCCCGTTATCTGCGCAGCAAGAGCGAAAGGGTGGATGTATTTAGTGTTGATCAAATATGGGTGCCGAGATTTGCCAAATGGGTGATACCTCTTGACAAAGCAATAAGCAGCGCAGAAAAAAAATCACTTTTAAATTATGCAATGGAATCGTGTGTCTATAAAGATACTATAGTTGCCATACCGTTATATATTGACTTATCCGTTTTGTTTTATAATAAAGAGTATTTAAAAAATCTGCCCGATTATAAATCCATAAAAAATAAATTGGATGATTCAATTACCTGGCAAGATTTCTTGGGATTGAATGAGAGATTGAAAAACAGCGGCAGGCCTTTCTACCTTTTCCAGGCAGATGATTTTGAAGGATTGATTTGTAATTATTGCGAACTGCTTAAGAATCAAAACCAATCCATTGTTAGAAATGATTCTCTTTATGTTGATACTCCTCAAGCTCGCAAATCTTTACAGCTGCTTGTTGACCTGGTTAATAAATATAATGCTTCACCCAGGGAAGTAATCCAATTTAAGGAGAATGAATGTTATTATTATTTCATGGAACATAAAGGAATCTTTTTAAGAGGCTGGTCAAGCTTCTTAAATCTTGATAAAACTTTGTATGATAATTCTGATGCTTATAATGCTCTGGGTATCGCTCCAACCCCTCATTTTAAAGGGACAGAAAAAAGTTCAGTGTTTGGCGGCTGGAACTTAATGGTGTCAAAATTTTCCAGGAATATTCCCGAAGCAATTACATTTGTCAAATTTTTAATTAGTGAAGATGCGCAAAAAATTTTGTATGAAGAAGGAGGTTATCTTCCTGTCAATACTAAAATCTATGCTGATAGCGGTTATGTTAACAAGTTTCCCAACTTAAAATTTTATGAAAAATTATTAAAGCAAGGCTTTCACCGCCCGTTCTTAAAAAATTACACAAACATATCCGATATACTTTCGTACTATCTTCATCTGGCAATCAAGCAAGAGATAAGCGTGGATGAAGCGCTAAAAAAGGCCACTGAAAAAGCAAATTCACAAAGTATTTTAATTAAGTAAAAACAATTAAAATTATGAGCAAGAAAAAAATTTTTGAAAAAGTAAAAGAGTACCATTTCCAGTTCAGGCATTTGACCGTTTTGTTTGTTATAATTTTTTCATTTCAATTATTGGTATCTCTAATTAATAAATCTTCTATAAAAAGTTTTTTAGATAACACGCAAGGCTGGTATCAAAAGGATTCTGCTGAGAAATTGGCTAACTTAACAACAACTTCCATTGAATTGATACTTGAATCTCTTAATCCTAAAAGAGAAATAACCGACGAGGAATCACAAAGGATCATTCAGTCCTTCAATATAATTTTCAGCCAGCAGGTTCTTCAGCATAATATTGATGAAATGTGTATTCTTATTAAGCGTGATAATAAGATTTATGCTATTGACGAAGGAAAAGATCTATACCGTTTTTTATTTTCAAATTTATATAAATATGCGGCTAATCAATCGGCACATGTTGAAGCTATTGATTTATATAAAAATGTTGAACATCAAATAAGCTTAACCGAACAAATTCGCAGCATTGTTACCGGTAAAAATACATTTAACACTTTTGTCCCGTTTGTTTTGAGAGGTGAATACATTGGTGCTGTGTACATTAAGAATACACCTGACTTTACTTTTTTAACCAGCCAGATAGTTTCTAATTATGATGAAACCTCGGTTATTTATCTTTCATTAATTTCTCTTGGGCTGCTGGCGATGTATTTTATTTCTTCTTATACGGTTCGCGAAAGAGACGAAGCACAAAAGCTTCTGTTTACAGAACACGAAATAAATCTTAAAAAGAAAATTAATTATGATAAAGAATTAATCTTTACAAAAAGAATTTATCACACTCACCATAAAGCAGAAAAAGTGATGGGATTTATTAAAGGTGACCTGCAATTGCTCTCGGCAGAGAACATTAATGAAATTAAATATAAAGTTACAAAATATGCCAATTTTATATCAAGGGTAATTTATGATATGAAATGGTTTGATCCGCCTATTCAAACCATACGAAATCAAATATACAATACAAATATTAACGAACTAATTATGTTTTTGGTTGATAATATATTTTTAAGGACTTCAAAGAAAAGTGGTTCTTATGAAATAAGGCTTGATCTTGATGAATATCTTCCAATAGTTCACATAAATGAATTTGTTGTTTGGGAAATACTTGAACCTTTAATTCAAAATTGTATTGAGCATGGTCGTAAATACAAACTGGTTATTACCGTAAGTACAAAATATTCATCCGAAAAAAATGAATCGACAATATCAATTACAGATAACGGGCTGGGAATTGCCCCTGAGTTTTTATCTCAAAATGAATATGGTTTGAAGAAATTATTCCAGGAAAACATAACTTCTAAAAATACTGAAATTCAAAATTCGGGTTACGGTTGTTATATTGCTTATGAGATTTGTAAAAGATGCGGATGGCAAATTGATGCGCGCAACCTGGGCGAAGGCGGTTCAATTTTTACTATTACAATTAAACACTAACAATTATGAAAGAAATAATGCAGAGTACTATTCAAGTTTTATTAATAGAAGATGAAGAGTTTGACGTCAACAGGGTTTTAAAAACAATTCAGCCTTTTTCTAATAGGATAAATATTGCAGACATTTGTTCAGACGGCAATGAAGCTTTAAAGATTCTTGATAAATCTAAAAATAAATTCAAGTTCGATATAGTCATAATGGACTTCCAGATTGCCGGTGGAATAATGGGTGAAAATCTTATTCAGGAAATTAAAGCCATTGATTCTTCAATTCAGATAATTGTAATTACAAAGATGACCATTAACATTACGGATTTTAATTTTGCCAATAAATTAATTAAAGCCGGTGCATATTGGTACTGCACAAAATATCCCGGTGATATTGAAGAATATATTTATCAGCCTACGGATTTTATCATTAGTGTTTTTAATGCTTATGAAAAATGCGTAATGGAAAGGGAAACATTACGGTCAAACCAAAAGCTGATTAAAAATGTAGAGGATATTTTAAACCAAAGAAAAATGGTAGGTGAGTCTTCCATAATCACAAGCTTAAAAGAAAATATTAAAAAATATTCCCAAAGCAATATTAATATTTTGATTAGAGGTGCATCAGGCACCGGGAAAGAGTTGGTAGCATTTAATATTCATTATCAAGGGCCGAGAAAGCTTGAAAATTTTGTCCCTATAAATTGCGGCAGCCTTCCGCATGACCTGGTTGAAAGTGAATTATTTGGCTATGAAAAAGGAGCGTTTACAGGTGCAGATAAAAAGAAGCTTGGCTTATTTGAGATAGCAGATAACGGTACAATTTTTCTTGACGAAATTACAGAACTTCCTTTGTCGGCGCAGGTTAAATTATTACGGGTAATCCAGGAAGGTGAAATTGAAAAAATAGGAAGGACTGAAAAAATAAAAGTTAATGTAAGGATTCTTGCAGCTACAAATAAAAATATTGAAGAGGAAGTTAAGGCAAAGAGATTTAGAGAAGATCTTTATTACAGGCTGAATGTAGTTCCGATTTATGTGAGCGAATTGATAGATAGAAATACAGACATCCCGATTTTGATTGAACATTTCATGTCATTATACAGTATTGACATGGGAAAAGAAAAACCGATTTTTACAGATGAAGCAATGAAATTTTTAATTAATTACAGGTGGCCTGGCAATGTTAGAGAATTGAAAAATATTGTTCAGAGGTTATTATTTACTGGCGAAGGCACAATCACTCTTTCAATCGCCGAATTCGCTGTCGGCATACTAAACCATATTAGAGATGATAGGGGATTAGAAATTTTATTTGAAGAGAACGAGGTTCCGTTAAACCAAATGGAAAAGATGGTGAGGGAAAAATATTTCAGATATATTAGAAATAAAACTACTTCCGATACTGAAGCTGCAAAAAAGTTGGGGCTGGCGCCTTCAAATTATTATAGGATGGCAAAGGAATTGGGGCTTAAATAATTAATTGCAAAATTACGATTTCAAGAGTGAACTATTAATTTTATAAACTTAAACATGAACTTACTCTTGAACAATATTTCAGTTTATCTTCGGCAATTTGTTTGTCTTTAAAAAAAGCAGTAATTGATTTCTTTTAGATACAACTTCATTATGAACTAAATCAGTGTGAATAAATATTAATCTATTGTTTAATAAATCATCCGGCTTTAAATCTTTTTCTTCTGATTTAAAATATGAAGTACCCCATCCATCCAAATCATCCAGCAAACTTTCAGATTCGTTTTTTGTTCCTCCGCTGTCTGTATAAATATCAATAAACCTTCCGTTGTAATTTTCAATCCAATAAGCGAAATTTTTCAGTTTGACCATACAGCGCGTCAAATAATATAATATCGGAAATGTTTTTTGTTAAACCTCCCCTCATTGTGCAAAAAGAAATTACATGGTATGCACCGCTGTGTCCTGCCAAAATTATTTTTCCAATTTTAGAAGATTTTAACTTTCCTTTTTCAACTAAAAACTTTACAACATCATTAAGCAAATTCTTTAGTCCGTCTTTGTCTTCCAGTTTGCCGCCAAATGAATCCGGCGAGTTTTTTGGCCCTTCGGGAAAGACAAATATCCCATTTACATTGCTTTCCGTAAACTGCTCAATAAGATTAAACTGTGCACACGCACTGTCGATGTTATTATTCCATCCATGAAAATAAACTATAAAATTGGTTGAGTCATCTTCTTTAAATCCATTAGGAATAAAAATAGCAACGCTGCTGTCATTATAATGGTCCTGAAAAGAATATGTTTTACCATCGTAGGTGTGGCCGTTCCTTCTTTCCGTGTGAGGGAAAGGAGCAGATGAAAAACTTTGAACAAACATTTCTCCGAGATGTTTATATCTTTCTGTCATAGTTTGCGAAAATGATAAACTTGTTATAGTAAAGAATAAAATAAAATAAATTATGAATTTAGTTTTCAATGTGATCTCTCGTCAATGTTTTATTATAAAATTATTGTTTTTAAATAGAATCACGATCCGGGATAATTCGCGTAATACAAATGAATAATCATTTTACTTCGAAATAAGTATATGCTAATTCCAAAGTCTCAATAGCGATTTCGTTTTTTGTGGAGTTAAATTCTGATACATTCCACTTTAACGGCCAGGCATTAACAAAGCTCCAGGTTTTAATGATTGAGCCATTCATATCAATCAATTTAAGAATGATATTTTTAGTAGAAATTTTTGCTGTTATGTCTCCATTGAAATTATCATTAAACCATTTTGCAAGTTCAGAGTCTGATGAAATCACACCTCTTTTGAGTACAAGTTTTGAATATTTTGCTTGTTTAGGAAGTTTAATATTGAAACTTATTATCCCCATTTCCCAGAGTTTCTTCAGGTTCTGTTTCATTTGATAATCCGCTAACTTCCTGGAATGAAGCATCAACAGATTCTACATTTTCAGAGATGCTTAACTGGAAATAAAATGTTGGGATTGGAAAACTATTCATCAGTCCTGCCTTGAATTTGGTATAAGCAAAAAATTGTTTTCATTTACTCTACTAACTTTTTAATTATTGAATAGGTTATACGCTTTTTTAAAGATACTTATTTAGTCTTTTATATTTATTTCCCCCCTCCATTTCAGCAACTTTATCTTGTCGTTTTGAATAAATGAATGTTGCGGTTTTATCTTTAAGTGCTTCATTCATTTCTTGCGCAAGGTTTTCATCTTCCTTTAAAAAAGAAAATGCTACGTCATATTTATTTTCTTTATTTTCCATAAGCGTAGAACTAATAATTATGTTGCTTGAAAGTTATTATGTAAAGAAAATCACTATATAAAAAATGCTTTAATTTTTTTATCTCTCATATAATTTCTTCATTTTTTTTATCAAATGAAATAAAGCATCATTATTTTGAATTTCTCTTATTAAAATAATAAGTTTAAATTATTATCTTAATAAGATATAGATCTCACCATAAAATTTAATAGCCGAACCAACAAAAAATCTCAGGCAACCAACTATAATCTCTTTGGCATTTCAATTGCTTATTCACATACAGTTTGTTCTACCAATTGAGTGTCGCAATAGTAACAAGCAGGACGTTATTAACAAAAAGAGAGTTTATGAGTAAATTTTTACAATTCTTAAACTTATTTCTATTTCTTTTATTTTTATTTAATTCTCAAAAAATATATTCACAAGTCGCAACACTTGAAGCCACTCTCAAGCTTGAGAAAGTTGACGCAATAGCAGTACCATATCAAAGTGGAATGCCTCTCCCTTCTTTTGAAAAGCAAAATCATAAAATATTAGACCTTGCCGGTACCTGGAAAAAAGAACGTACTAAAGCAAATGACAATATTACATTAGCTAAAAGAGATTCGGCAGGATACGCTAATTTAATTAATGAGGCTGGCGGAAGATTTTTAACAGATTATAATGATTCAGACTGGACTGATAAAAATCTTCCTGCTGTTGAAAATGAAATGCATACGTATCCAACTGTACCGGAGTATTTTAATGATGGAGTTTGGTACAGACGAACTTTCGAAGTCGATTTTGCCGACTCAGGGAAGTTTGCAAAAATAATTTTTCTTTGTGCGAATTATGTTGCAGATGTTTGGATAAATGGGGAATACATCGGCTATCACGAAGGCGGTTATACACCGTTTGCATTTGATGTATCATCACATTTAAAATTCGGACAAGTAAATACAATAGCGGTAAGAATTGATTTAATTCAATGGAATAAAAGAAATGATGTTATTCCTTATAAATCTCCAGACTGGTTTAATTACGGTGGAATAATTCGCGATGTTTATATTGAATTTACAGACCCGGTTTCAGTTGTAAGAAATGATATTATCCCTTTAGATATTGATGGAAATATACAGTCAACTATAGTTCTTCAAAATAAAAATAATCTTTCTTCTAACACTGATGTTTCAATCCAGGTTTTTGAAGCAGCTATAGATTCAAATAATATCTCAACTGATTTTTCTTACGAGCTTATTGGCAATGAAGTTTCAATATCCGGAACAAATCAAACTTCATTAACAATTCCGGCAGATTCAATTTCTGTTTGGCGAACTTCAATTAAAATTGATAACCCAAAACTCTGGACTCCTAAAAATCCTAATTTATACATTATGAAGGTTACTGTTAAAGAGGGAAGTAATGTTGTTGATGAATTTAGTTCTCAGTTTGGAGTAAGAACAATTGCAGCTTATGGGAATAAAGTTTTATTGAATAATCGAGTTACATTTTTTACCGGTGCAGCACGTCATGAAGATCATCCGCTTTATGGAAGAAGCTTACCGCACGAAGTTATTTTCAATGATTTGAAAATAGTAAAGAGCCTGAATGTTAATTTCTTACGGACAGCGCATTACCCAAATGATCCATATACATATTTAATTTTAGATAGACTTGGAATTGCTGCGATGGAAGAGATACCTGTTTACTGGTTTGATGAAGAAGAACCCTGGAATATTCAAAACAATTCCCGAAAAATCCATCTTCAAATGTTCAGGGAAATGGTATTTAAAGATTTTAATAGACCTTCCATAATTATGTGGAGCACTTCAAACGAATGTCATGAAGAAACCGGGAGATTGGTTTACAATCAAATGGTAGTTGATGATCATTCGCAAAATTATGAAGATAAGAGATTAATTTCTCAGTCACCTGCTGCAGATAATCCTGGCGCTGCGGATATAACACAAGGCCCTGTTGATGTAGCCGGCTGGACTATGTATTTTGGAATTTTTCATGGCTCTACTTACTACGGAGGAACAGTAAATTTTATAATTAAAGCTCAAAATAATTTCCCGGGTAAACCAATTCTTGATACGGAATTTGGATATTGGTCCTCAGAGAATAATTCCACATTAGATGACCAGGTAACAGTATTTAATGAAACATTTAAAGCATTTAAATTTTTTGCTGCACTTAGTTCAAATGGTACTGTTAACACAAATGGTTCTTTAATGGGCTGTACCTGGTGGTGCGTGTTTGATTGGTACTCTGATGGCCATCCAAATGGTTTTCAAAGCATGGGGTTGTATTCAATGGATCGTACAGTGGAAAAACCTGTAGCATCAACACTTCGTTCCTCTTACTTACCGTATTATAATATGGATGGTGTTTTAGTAGGAGTAAATGAGAAAAAGTTATTTAATGATTTACCGAAGAAATTTGAACTCGAACAAAATTTTCCAAATCCATTTAACCCGACGACAAAAATTAAATATGAAATCCCTGCCTCTTCAAACCTCCCCAATGGAGAGTCTTTAGTGCAGCTTAAAATCTATAATATACTTGGACGAGAGGTAGTTACGCTTGTAAACAAACAACAGCAGCCAGGTACTTACGAAGTTGAGTTTAACTCAAATGTAAGTGTGAATAATAATTCGCCACTACCAAGCGGTGTATATTTTTATCAGCTTCATGTCGGAAGTTATTTTGGAACAAAAAAAATGCTGCTTTTAAAATAACAGGAAAATTTTCAGTCTTTGATAATGAATGTAATTGTTTAGACATTGGAGATTTTGGAAAACAGAGATTTAGGTATTGTCTGATTGATGTTTTATTAAATCAATAATTTAAAATTATTATTTCAATAAAAGTGAAGTTCAGTTTAATCGGTAAAGTAAAACAAAATATAAAATTTTGTAACAAATTATAAATGGCATTGTTTGTGTCATTTATATAGGCGTAAATTTTCGAAAGTTAAAAATTGTTCGATAATTTTTCCTTTTTAGATAGTTTAATTTTAATCATTTACTTAATCGTAATATTAAGTGTAGGATTCTATTCTTCCAGAAAAAAGGAAAAAAATTTTTCAGATTATTTCCTTTCCGGAAAAAATGTTGGTTGGTTTGCAATAGGGTTATCAATATTTGCCACAAACATTTCAAGTGAACATTTTATTGGATTAGCCGGCTCTGGAGCAACAAGAGGGCTTGCAGTTGCTCAATTTGAGTTGATGGCAATTTTTATTTTGATCATACTGGGCTGGTTTATATCGCCTATATATCTTAAATCCGGCGCAGCAACTGTTCCTGAAATTATTGAGAAAAGATTTGATGCTAGAAGCAGAAAATTTTTATCAGGTTTATCCATTGCAATTTATATAATTACTAAAATAACTGTAACATTATTAGCCGGCGGTATTTTGTTTTATAAAATATTTGGATTCAGCATTTACACCTCAGCAATTATTATTGTTTTAATTACTGGCGTTTATAGTGTTATTGGCGGTGCTACTGCAGTAGTTAAAACCCAGGTAATTCAGGCAATTATTTTAATAGTTGGGGCAGTTACATTAACGATTTTCGGATTATCGGAAGTTGGTGGTTATTCCGGCCTTCATGACAAACTGCCTGCTGAATTTTTTACAATGTTTAAGCCTGCTTCCGATCCTGATTTTCCATGGACAGGAATTATTTTCGGTGCACCCATAATTGCTTTTTGGTATTGGTGTACTGATCAATATATAGTTCAAAGATTGCTCGGTGCAAAATCAATTGAAGAAGCCCGACGGGGCTCATTGTTTGCTGCACTATTAAAAATTCTACCTTTGTTTATTCTAGTTCTTCCAGGCTTAATTGCCATTGCTTTATTCCCGGGTATAATTGGTGATGATGCATATCCTGTGTTATTGGCTAGCAATATATTACCGGTTGGAATTAAAGGTATTGTTGTTGCCGGATTATTAGCTGCAATTATGTCCTCCCTTTCAGGAGTTTTTAATACTACTTCAACTCTTTTTGTAAATGATTTTTATTTACCAAATCATAAAAATGCCAGTGATAGGAAATTAGTATTAATAGGAAGATTATCTACCACATTTATAGTAATAACAGCAATTCTTTGTGTTCCTTTAGTAAAATTAATCAGTACACAAATGTATTTATTTCTTCAGAGTGTTCAAGGATTTATCAGCCCTCCAATTACAGCAGTTTTTATATTTGGTTTATTGATTAAAAGGATAACCAGCAAAGCCGCATTCTGGACTTTAATTATTGGAGAAGCAATTGGGCTAAGCAGGTTGCTGTCAGATTTACTGGTAAATATTGGTTACACGACAAACAGTTTTTTAGTTACTTATTCGAATATAAACTTTTTACATTTTGCAATTTTGTTGTTTATGGTCAGCTCAGCTTTATTGTTTTCCATAAGTTACGTAAGTGAAAAATCATTTGATTTAAAAATGGGGAGTTTGCAATATTCATTAAAGGAAAGTTTTTCTGATTTCTTTATTGCTTTTCCTGCTTTCAATAAAGTAAGAGCATATAGAACTAATTTACTAATGTCCGGTTTTATACTTCTTTTAATTTTTGGAGTTTGGAGTTTGTGGAGTTAAAATTATTTAAGTCATTTATAATTAAACAACATAAATCAGCCTTAAAATGTGTCATAGAATAAAAGGCAGATTTAATTCCTTAATAAACTAACAAGAGAGGAAAGTTATGAGAAAACTTTTCATTTTACTATTTGTTCTTGGTCTAGGAGGATTTGCTTCAGCTCAATGGGTTATTCAATCCTTTGATGATGCTCCTGGGGCATTCTTTTTAGATCCGCCTGTGGTTAACACTAATTATTTTACTGACGGTGATTCCACAGCTTATTGTAATTTATCAAGTGATGCCGACCACTATGAAGGTACAGGATCAAGGAAAGTAGATTACAATGTTCAAGCTAGAGATACATGGGGCGGGTATTTAGTTAGAAATACCTATGTCCCTGGGCAAGTTGATAGTCTGCCTTTTATTGATTTGTCTGCTGGAACTGAATTAGATTTTTGGTATAAAGTTATAACCCCGGCTGATACCAGTCAGGGAGGTGCAGTTTTTTCTGAAATAAAACTAGCTGAATTCGGAGATGGGGCTAGAGACCTTTGGGTACACCATACTGATATAAATTATTTTGATGAATCAGGAGATTGGATACATGTTGTTATGCCTTTAATTCAATCTAGTGATAATACTGTAGGATTTGCAAGAGATGGCGGAAATTCTAGTGGTGATGGGGTTTTCGAACTTGCTAAAGTAAAAGGATTTGAATTTTCTGTTGTATTCACTACAGGCGGTGGTTCGGCACCATATCCAACAGCAAAAGGTTCTATTCTAATTGATAATCTTCAATTAGTTGGTAATAACTATGTTCCGTTTACAACATTTGATGATACAACAGGTTTATTTGATGCATTTGATTGGATGGATTGGGCTGGGGATGCTGGCAAAGGGTCTATCGACTTAAGTATTAATACTACCGACAAAGTTGAAGGAACCGGCTCAATGCAATTAGATTACACTGTTAATACTTCTCAAGACTATGGTGGTTATATAAACATGACTCATCATTTTTCTGCTGTTCCAGATACCTTTCAAGAAAGAACTGCTCTAGTTCTTTATATTAAAAACATGACGCCGCATACCGGAACTGCAAATAGATTAACAATGAGATTTTTCCTTTCTGAAAATAATACCGGAGTTAATGAAGATTGGGTTTGTGAAGTTCCAGTTGATCTTAGCCAAGCATCGGATTGGACTAGATACTATATGCCGTTAGAAGGAAGATAGTGTTTATACAGATAATGATGGACACCAACATTTTCCTGCACATGGTTTTGCACAACCATGGTGGAGCCAAACTGGAGATGGTGTATTAAATCTTGAGTATGTTACTTCCTGGAAAATTGAACTTTCCGGGGGTGGTAGCCCTGAATATGGTGCTATAGGTGAAAAATTCACAGGGACACTTCTTTTTGATGTATTGCAGCAGTCCGGTTTCCAATTTGCTGATAACGAAGCACCGGCAGCACCTCAGGATGTTAATGTTATTTCAACAGATTATATAAATTTGATAACCTGGACTGATGTTCCTGGTGAAACAAGTGAAAAATATAATGTATTCGCCAGCAGATCACCAATTACTGATGTTACAAGCCCAAATATAGATGTTGTAGAGACAGGTGTTGCTCATGGACAACAAGCAACTTCTCACGTTATATTGGCTCCATTAACTGATCAAAATATGACTTATTATTATGCAGTTCAATGTGTGGATAGAGCCGGTAATATTGGTGAAGCTACAACCGCAGGCCCTATAGAAAATAAAGCACAAGGTGTAACTGTAATCAATTGGGGCAGGCCAGCTAATTTCGCTGTTGATGGCGATTTAACTGAGTGGGCTGGAATTCAGCCATTTAGAATGTACAAAAGTGATGGCTCAGGTACAGTAGTTCAAAATACTACTATAGATGATGATGCTGATCTTTCCTGTGACGCCTATTTAGCTATAGATTCTGATTCTTTATATGTAGCATTTAATGTTACTGATGATCAGGTTTCTACTGATGTTTCAAGTAATACATACGAAAATGATTGCCCGGATTTGTTCCTTGGGTTATATCAATATCATGGAAAAAATCATGCTGGTTATAAAAGAGATGCTACTCCTGATTACCACATGAGATTTAATAAAGAAATGCTGCGTTATGACAATCCTGGTGCCGACAGCCTATTGTTGCCCGGAGCCAATTATTACTGGGATCTAAATTTCCCGTTTGGTTATATTGTTGAAGCAAGTATTTCGTTACAGGATATTGCCACAAAAGGAAGAACATCAACTGACCAGGTTTTTGTTCCTAAAGAAGGGATGAGCATTCCAATTGACTTTGAGATTAATGATGCTGATGGAGCTATAAGATCAGGCCAAATGGATTATTCTAAAGATGCTGAAGGGCAAGCTTATGCAAATGTTAATTTATGGACATACACTTATATCGGCAACAAAACAGTTGGCGTTAATGATAAGCCGGTAACAGTAAACCAATTTAAGTTAGATCAGAATTATCCGAACCCATTTAATCCAACCACTAAGATCAGTTATTCTATTGCTAAACCTGGTTTGGTTAATATTAAAGTGTACGATATTCTTGGACGCCAGGTTGCTCAATTAGTCAATCGAAATCAAAATGTAGGTACGTATTCGGTTGATTTTAATGCATCTAACTTATCTTCAGGTGTTTATATTTATCAAATTGAAAGCGGATCATTCGTAGCAACAAAAAAGATGATGCTGCTTAAATAATTATTTATTCGTTTGGGCAGCTTAACAAAGCTGCCCAATATTTTTTTATTGATAGAGAAGATATAGTTGTGAGAATTTATCTAAATGAACTACAAAAGAATTTTTACAGTTTAGGTTTAAACAAAAACTTGATAAATAGTTTGCATAAATAATCAGTTAGCAAAGGTATTAAGTCCTTACAAAAATTATCTTCTAACTAATCTTTATAATTGTAAAATTTTGTTTTGGAAATCCTGGTATGCTGTATATACATTTTGATTTATTGAATTCTAATATTGTAATCAGAAAAATTTTTGTGCCGGGATTTTCTTTTTTAATAGTGTGTTTTTAGAATGAGTATCAATCAATTTCTAGTAAAATGAAAATTCAAAATAATATGTGGCAAGTCTTATGAACAGTATCTTACTAATCTTTCTTTCTAAAGGAACAACAAAAACATTTAATCTTCTTTTAATTCTTACTCTGTTATTATCTACTTGTAAAATATTTGCCGGCACTACAGGTAAAATTGCAGGCAAAATTGTGGACAAAGAAACCAGCGAACCGATCTTAGGAGCAAATATAGTTATAGAGGGAACATATTTCGGTGCCGCTGCAGATGTTGATGGATATTATTATATGAATAATATTCCCCCTGGAACTTATAACATTATTGCAAGTGCTGTAGGTTATCATAAAGTAAGGATTGAAAAAGTTGGGGTTAGAATCGATTTGACAACATCTCTGGATATTGAACTTACTTCGGAAGCAGTTAATATTGGTGAAATTGTTATCCAGGCAAAAGCACCATTAATTACAAAGGACCTTACTTCTACTTCTGCAATTGTTTCTTCAGAAGAAATTAATATGATGCCTGTTGAAAATATTGAGCAGGTGATTAATTTACAAGCTGGTGTGGTTGATGGCCACTTTAGAGGAGGAAGAAAAAATGAAGTAGCATACCTTGTTGATGGTATTCCGGTGAATGATGCTTACGATGGAAACTCCGCACTAACTGTTGAAAATAATTCTGTAAGAGAACTTGAAGTTATTAGTGGTACATTTAATGCGGAATACGGCAAAGCACTATCCGGTGTGGTTAATATTGTTACTAAGGACGGAACTCAGAGGTATGAAGGATTTGCCTCGGCTTATGCCGGCAATTATTTTACAACTCATAACGATATTTTTTATAATTTGAATAAGGTAAATGCTGATGGCCCTAAAGATGTACAATTTGGTTTCAGCGGTCCCACAAAAATTTTAAACGGTTTATCATTTTTTTTAACAGGCAGATATTTTAGAAATAATGGCTTTATGTTTGGAAGAAGAATGTATAATACTTATGATAAAGCCCCCTTTACATTTTCAAATCGACCTGATTTCTTTATTAATAGAAATACCGGTGACAGCGCTTATGTTCCCATGAACCCTGAAGAAAATAAATCATTTAACGGCAAGCTTACTTATGGTGTTGAAAGCTGGAAAATAACCTATAGCTTTTATTGGGATGATCATTGGAATAAATATTACAATCACGGTTTAAGACTGGCCCCGGATGGTATTAAAAATCATTACAGAACAAACACCAGTAATAACTTGCAGATTTCGTTCTTTCCAACTCAAAGCACCTTTGCAACTTTAAAATTTGCTTCAAATTTAAATAAGTACCATGGTTATTTATATGCTGATGAATTTGATTCTAGATATGTTGACCCGACTATTTCCACCCCGATCTCAAGCTATACATTTAATTATGGTGGAAATGAAACAGATAGATATAACAGATCTACTTTAACTAACATTGCAATATTTTCAATAGAATCTCAGGTAAGCAAAGAGCATAAAGTTAAACTGGGCTTTGAATATACAAATTACAAATTATCTAATGAGTCTAAGAACATTAAAAATTTAACTGAAGGCCAGATTGAAGTAGATTCAAATGGAGATCCTATCTTAAATCAATTCGGGGAGCAAATACCGATTTTCACAATTGGCTACAGTAATCCGGGTACGTCAGATCATGAAAAGTATGAAATAAGGCCCTTTGAATTTTCCGGATATATACAAGATAAAATGGAATACGATATTATGATTATCAATGCTGGTATTAGGTTTGATTATTTCAATCCAAATACAATTTTGCCTGCTGACATTCGAAATCCTCTAAATAATCCAAATTTTCCCGGTGCATTTCAAACAAGAAAAGCGAGTACAGAATATCAGATAAGCCCTAGGTTTGGGGTATCTTTTCCAATTACTAGTGAAGGGGCTATCCATTTTTCCTACGGCCACTTTTTCCAGGTACCAACTTTCGAAAACTTGTATACCAATAATGCTTATGTAATTGATCAAACTTCAGGTGTCAATAACATTATTGGAAACCCAGAATTAAAAGCACAAAAAACAGTTAAATATGAATTAGGTTTGCAGCAAGTACTTTTTCCAAATATTTCATTAGATATGTCTGTTTATTACAGCGATATAAGAAATCTTTTGGGTATGGAAATACTAGAAACTTATGAGGGCTTTTCTTTTGCAAGATATATAAATAGAGACTATGGAAATGTAAAAGGCTTAGTTCTAACATTAGAAAAAAGATACTCTGATTTATTTAGCGCTAAAGTTGACTATACATTCCAGGTAGCGCAAGGTAATGCTTCCGATCCAAATCAAGTTTTTAATAATAATCAATCTGATCCTCCTGTTGAAACTCCGAAAAGATTAGTTTCATTAGATTGGGATCAAACTTCTACATTAAATATTTCATTTACCCTTGGTAATCCGTTGGATTGGACGGTTGGCTTAATATATAGCTATGGTTCTGGTAATCCTTATACGGAGGATTCCAGATATACAAGCGGGTTACTTTTTGAAAACAACGGAAGAAAACCATCTACCATGAATGTTGATTTAAAAGCAACTAAGAACTTTGATGTATTTGGGCTAACATTTAACACATACCTTCTGGTTTACAATTTATTTGACATAAAGAATGAATATGGTGTAAGCAGTTCAACAGGGCGTGCAGGAGTTGATTTACGCGCCCAAGAATATTCAGGGGTAATTTATGGTGTAAATACAAAACAAGAATACTTATTAAACCCTCAAGATTATTCATCACCAAGACAAATAAGGCTTGGGTTTGGGGTAGGATTTTAAATTATATGGAGCTACAAATGATTAAAAAGTTAACTTTTTTCATATTACTATTTTTCGTAAACATATCTCTATTTGCTCAAGTTGATCAACAGACGCAAAAATATAGAGATGAACCTTATGGAGATAAAACTTTTCGAAAAAAAGGTATTATGGATGGTAATTTAGTCAGAACTATTTTTAGAAATGATGGCCAAATAGGTAATTGGGTTTCTAAGTGGTTATCCGGGGCCTTCCGGAGAATGGCCAAAGGGAACCGCGCATAATTATCTTGATGGTTGTACCCCTTTAGTTGTTTCAAAAGCAATTGCTCCAGGCAATAAACAAATCATTCATCCGGTTGAAGCATCTTATCAGAGAAGAAAATGATGAAGATCCGGTAACAAAACAGCTTTGGGTTACAGAACCTGTTCCGGGATATGCCGCAGCATCTTCAGAGGAACCGGCAATGAGCACTAAGCCTGCGACTTGGCCAAGTTTCTGGCCTAGAAGCCTTCCAAATATAGATGACACCTGGGATGGATATTGGTACGGATATTTTGGAAGAGGAGTTCAAAATGCAGACTTTGAAACTTTTTTCGTGATGGATGATTCACAGGATAAAGAATGGACTCGCCTTCCCTATAATTATTTTCCTATAGCCGCTGATTCTGCAAGAGGAGGTTTAGGATTAAGAATGGAAATAAGAGGCTTCCAATGGTCACATGTTCTTGCAGAGGATATTGTTTTTTGGCATTATGATATTGTAAATATTTCAGATGTGGATTACGATTCAACCATGTTTGGATTTTATTGTGATACCGGAGTTGGTAGTTATGATGATGGTGGAGATGATAATGCTTCTTTTGATACAAAGTTAGATTTAGCCTATGCTTATGACAGTGATCTTAGTTATCCGAAATTGGAAAACAGGCTATATCGGCTATGCATTTTTGGAAAGCCCCGGTAATGGTTTTAATAGTATTGATGATGATGAAGATGGTTTAATTGATGAAAGAAGAGATGATGGTATTGATAATGACCATGATTGGATTCCTTTTACTGATTTAAATGGGAACGGCAAATGGGATACGTGATAATAAAGAGCCTTTAAATAATGATGTAGGCAAAGATGGCGTAGGGCCTCTTGATAGGCAATACAATGGGCCGGATGAAGGCGAAGGTAGATGGATTGCCGACTCATGGTGAACCAAATTTTGATGAAACAGATAAAGATGAATCGGATCAAATTGGTTTAACAAGTCTTAGCAATTGAAAGATTAGAGAATAAAGGTACAACTGCAATTTGGCCTAAAAACGATGAAGTAATTTGGCAAAAAATGAATAGAGGAAGTTTTGATACAACCATTCAAAATACAAATATTCAAATATTATTTGGTTCCGGCCCTTTCCCATTAAAACAGAATAGAAGAGAAAGATTTTCAGTGGCTCTTGTATTCGGCAGTGATTATGACGATATGGTTTTCAATAAAGAAACAGTACAGGAAATTTATAATGCAAATTATAATTTTGCTAAGCCGCCATACAAAGCAACCTTAAATGCCGTAGCAGGAAATAAAAAAGTATTTCTATATTGGGATGATATTTCTGAACAATCAGTTGACCCATTTTTAGATTATAAACATGACTTTGAAGGTTATTTAATCTATAGAAGTGAAGAGCCTGAATTTAATGACATTAAAATTATAACTGATTCAAAAGGCGATACAAAATATTGGAAGCCAATTGCCCAATTTGATTTAAAAGATGATATAAGCGGGCCTGATCCTATCGGTGTAAACGGAGCTCATTTTTGGATGGGTAATAATTCGGGATTACAGCATTCTTATGTTGATATACTGTTGTGAACGGACACCATATTATTATGCATGTGTTGCTTATGATATGGGAGATCCCAATAAAGGAACTGCACGGATTAATTCCTTCTGAAACAACTAAAATTATTCAATCAGATGTAAATGGAACTATAACAGTTTGTTGATATAAATTGTGCTGTGGTAACACCTAATGCTCCTGCTGCAGGGTATATACCGCCTGAAATTAATGGTAATTTGATAAACTAACTGAAGGCCTTGGAACAGGAAACTTTAGGTGTAACGGCACTTGATGGTTCGTTAATTAAAGATGGTGCTATTTATAAAATTAAATTCAATTCAGCCGGTGATACTAATAATGCATTTTATAAAACCACATCTTATATACATAATAAGGCAGATAGATTCAACAATAGATACTGATTGTTGCAAATGTTGATTCTTCTTCATTTTGGTGCAGATAAATTTAGTCCGCCTTTTGATGGATTAGCCGTATCAGTAAACAATTATGATTCTGTTTCTGTTAATCAAGATAAAACCGGTTGGGTAAAAGGTTTTAGCACTTATACTATATGCCTATAACTGCTGATAAATCCAGCGCGGCAAATGATATTGCTTGGCCGGCAGATTATCAAATTGAATTTTTACCAGACACATCAGAAACTTGCATTTAACAAAGTACCAATTAATTTTAAAGGTTACTAACTTAACAACCGGACAGGTGCAAGTAGTGATGTACGATAATAATAATACCAAAGAGTATTTGATTTAGGGGATGAATTGTAATTGTTGAATATGATTGGAAAAGCTCCTAAATCAACCTATAGAATAGGCTACTCTATAAAGATCCGAACGCTGCATTTATTGTACCGCCTGTAGCCGGAGATATTTTCCGATTAGTTACTAACAAACCATTTTTAAATGGCGATTATTTTACATTCTACTACTCAATCATCCAAAGTTGATAATTCGCTTGCTAAAAGAAGATTTATCTAAAGTAGGTGTGGTACCTAATCCATATATCTCAACAGATAAATGGGAACAAAGAAATCTTCGGTCAAACAGGCAGAGGTGAAAGAAGAATAGATTTCACAAATTTGCCATCAAATTGTACTGTTAGAATTTATACAATTACCGGCGCCTTAATTAAAACACTTTACAAAGATTCATCACCAACAAATGGTTCTCATTTCATGGAACCTGGTAACGGAAGATGGAATGGATATAGCCTACGGCCTTTATATCTATCATGTCGATGCCCCGGGAATAGGTGAAAAAATCGGCAAATTTGCAATAATAAAGTAGAGATGGAGAATAAAAATGAAAAATAAAATACATAACATTTGCTTTAATTATTATTGTAACGACGTCTTTATTTTCACAAGATTTTGTTTCTAATGTTTCTAAAAGAGGCACTACTGCGGCACCATTTTTATCAATTGGCCAGGGAAGCAAGAGCAATAGGCATGGGCAGCGCTTTTGTTGCGATTGCCGATGACCCAAGCTCACTTTATTGGAATCCTGCAGGTATAACAAAAATTCAAGGAGCAAGTTTTTTAGTAGATCATACAAAATGGTTAGCCGATTTGAATTATAATTTTCTTGCTATGACTTATAACCTTGGTGATTTTGGAACTATCGGTGCAAGCTTTACATCTTCAGATTATGGAGATATGAAAGTTACAACAGTTGACCAGCCGGAAGGAACCGGTGAAACATTTAGTGTAAGCGATGCCGCATTTAGCCTTGCCTGGGCAATTCAATTAACCGATAATTTTGCTATAGGGTTTAATCCGAAAATTGTTTACCAGAGCATTTGGAAAATGTCTGCTACTGGTATTGCACTTGATATGGGCGTTCAATATGTAACTCCGTTTGACGGAATTATTCTTGCAATGTCAATTTCTAACTTCGGTACAAAAATGAAGCTTCAAGGAAATTCATCTTTAGTTTTATATGATTCTGACCCGAACAATACTGGAAATAATGGCAATATTCCGGCATATCTTCAGACTGATACCTGGGAATTACCTTTGAACTTTCGTGTTGGTTTAGCTTATGAGCCGATAAAATCTGATATGCATAAAATCACTCTGGCTGTTGATGCATTGCATGTTAGCGATAATTATGAAAGTGTTAATGTTGGGGGAGAATATACTTTTAACAATTTCTTTAGTTTACGTGGTGGATATAAATCACTTTTCCTTAATGACTCTGAGGAAACTTTTAGCCTTGGTGCAGGATTAAAGCAATTACTTCTGGGAAATGTTGCGGTTGAGTTTAACTATGCTTACCAGGATTTTGGAAGATTAACTAATATTCAAAAATTTTCTCTTATGGTAACTTTCTAACAAAGAAAATTTATGAAGCCTTTTTACCATTATGGAGATGATAGTTAATGAAATTACTAACTTTTTTTTTCTTTTGTGTTATCTTATTTCTTCCGGATTTAAACTTTGCAAATGATTTTAAAGGAGCCGAGCTAAGAACTTTGGAGCCTTATACATATGGAAGAATGGAAGCGAGATACAAATCCACCGATAAAGAAGGTATTCTCGCTTCTTTTTTTACTTACTTTGACGGGACACAATCAGAACCCTGGGCAAACTACAAATGGAATGAAATTGATGTAGAAATACTTGGCAGGTATAATAATAATGTACAATTCAATACTATAACACCCGGACAAGCATTTCATATCAGAGCTAATTATATCAATTTTGATCCTTCGCAAGATTATCATACTTATGCTATTGAATGGACACCTGATTATGTAGCATGGTATATAGATGATGTAGAGGTATACAAGCAAAATGGGGATCACATTAAAACCTTAATATATCCCCAAAAAATAATGATGAATATTTGGAATCCTGTTTATGAAAGTTGGGTTGGATCATGGAATCCGGAAGTTCTTCCTGCGTTCGCCTTTTATGATTGGGTAAGTTATTATTCTTATACACCCGGCGCCGGTAATTACGGTTCATCTAATAATTTTACTTTAAGTTGGAAAGATAATTTTGATTCTCTTGATACTTCCAGATGGGAAAAAGGAGTACATTCTTTTGGAGGAAACAATTCTGACTTCATTGCTGAAAACTGTGTATTTAAAGACGGTAAAATGATTTTATGTTTAACCGATGCAGCTAATATCGGATTTGTTGATAAGACTAAACCCACAGTACTTTGGGCAAGGGCTGAAGATGAAAAACACTTAACAGTAAGGTTTTCAGAAGCGATTAATAAAACAACCGCAGAATCAAAATCAAATTATATTATTCAAAATGTAACTATTGATAGTCTATTATTACAAAGTGATAGTAGAACTGTAAATCTTTCAGTTTCAGGATATGACCTATCACAAAACCACAGCTTAGTTGCACTTAATATAAAAGATACTGCTTCTGTGCCGAATACCATGTCTCTAAAATCTGTTACAATTATTAAATTCGAAACAGTTGTCGTTTCCAATTAAAATAAATATAGGAGGAGATTCAACGCAGGGCTTTTTACCCGACCAGCTTTGGACTGAAGACAAAGAATATGGATACATGGAAGGAAATTCTCGAATATATTCATCTGCACTTCAAATTAATAATACTGATCTTGATTCAGTTTATCAAAGCAGCAGACGCGGTTCGACAAGCTATAGAGTAAGAGTACCAAACGGGAGATATAATGTTAAGTTAATGTTTGCTGAAGAACGTTTTTCGGAAATAGGTAAAAGAATTTTTGACATATACGTGGAAGGAAATTTAATTGAAAATAATTTAGATATATATAGCCGTGCTGCTAATAATACAGCTTTTGATATTGATGCAGACAGCATTCAAGTTATGGATGGAATTTTGGAAATAAATTTAAGCCCTGAAGTAGATAGTTCACAGATAAATGGGTTAGTAATTGAAAAGATAGTCACAGGTTTGAACGACAAAATAGAAATCATACCAAACCAGTTTAAGCTGGAACAAAATTTCCCAAATCCATTTAACGGGATGACAAAAATTAATTACTACAATAATAAGCAACAGGAATTAAAATTTATTGTTTATGATATTCTTGGCAGGGAAATTTTTTTAAAGAATTTAGGTGTAAAAGAAAAAGGATATAATGAAATTACCTGGAATTCCCTGAACTCGTTTAATAAATCTGTTGGTTCGGGAGTTTATTTCTATTCTATCATTGGAGAGAATATTCATTCAATAAAAAAGCTGGTTTTACTTAAATAATATAAATAAAAAATATAATTAAAAATTCAAGAATGACTAATGATTAAATATGTTTTTATAGTAACAATACTATTGATATTAGGATGTAAGGATAATACTACAGATCCAAATGAACAGAATAAAACTGGGTGGAATTTAGTTTGGTCTGATGAGTTTAATTATACCGGATTGCCGGATTCAACCAAATGGGATTATGATGTCGGCGGTAGCGGATGGGGAAATAACGAAGCTCAATATTATACTTTTAAGAGAGATAGTAATTCTAGAGTTGAAAATGGGAATTTAATTATTGAAGCTAGACGAGAAATTGCTGGCAATAATTATTTTACTTCAGCAAGATTGTTAAGTACAAATACCGGCAACTGGACTTACGGCAGGTTTGAAGTTCGTGCAAAAATTCCAAAAGGAAAAGGAACCTGGCCGGCTATATGGATGCTGCCTACAAATTGGACGTATGGAAATGGCGGTTGGCCTGATAACGGTGAGATTGATATTATGGAACATGTTGGATATGATCCCGGCGTAATTCACGGTTCTACTCACACCAATAAATATAATTGGAAAATTAACACTGGGAAAACATCTACTATAAAGGTTCCCGATGCTACAAGATGAGTTTCATGTATATGCAATGGAATGGTATGTAGACTCACTAAGCATCTTTGTAGATTCAACAAAATATTTTACTTTTAAAAATGAACATACCGGCTGGCAAGTTTGGCCGTTTAATAAAAATTTTCATTTCATTTTGAATATTGCTGTTGGCGGAGATTGGGGCGGGCAGCAAGGGAATAGACAAGAACGTCTTTCCCTTCACAAATGTTGATTGATTATGTTCGTGTTTATAAGTGGAAAGAATAATTTCTACAGTTAAACTTTTAAAAAAAGCCACTAATTAAAGCGGCTTTTAAGAAAACAAAGGGGAAGAGTAAATCAACTCTCCATCAATTCATATTCTGAATTTTAATTAAATGAAATAATTATTTAATCACCATCATTTTTCTTATTGAGGTGAAACTGCCTGCTTGCAGCTTGTAAATGTAGGTTCCACTTGCCAAATTAGATGCATTAAAATTTAATTCATGAATACCGGAAGAAATTCTCTCATTTAATAGTGTAGCAACTCGCTCCCCAACTATATTATAAATTGATAAGCTTACAAATTCATCATTAGGGATTGAGAATTTTATTGTTGTACTTAGGGTTAAATGGATTTGGATAGTTTTGTTCCAATGTAAATAAATTCGGTGCTGTAATTTCAACTAATGATTCATTTGACAATTCAAATGAGCCGTCAAAATCAATCTTGCCTTAATCTATATAGTATATGTTCCCGGAGTAAGATTTTCATCTTTAAAAGTATAAGTTGATTTTATCGTTGTCGTTCCATTACCTTTAACAAATGCTATTTGCTTAAATGAATTGGTTTCATCTTTTCTTTCAACAGCAAAACCGCTATTATTAGTTTCAGTTGCCGTGATCCAGCTTAGTGAGACATTATTATCCAACGCATTTGCTGCAAAAGATTCTAGTTCAACAGGAACATTTCCAGCAGCATTTGCAAGCCAATCTAAAGAGCCTGAAATTAATTGTTTGCATGCTGGAGTAATATTTGTAATTACTTCTCTAAATTCAAATGGATAATAAATTATATTGTAAGTTGGCCCGTCAAAAGCCACTCCTCCGACCGTATCAGATTGTGCTCGAAGATTTGTGAACCTGTATGCCGGTACCGACCCGAATTTAATTCCAACAGCGTCCGGATATAATGAATTAAGAGAATCATGTAAGCCACCGTTAACATCTTGGCCCACTAATCTGTAATTATCAAATAAAGTGCTTACATCGTCAGAAAAGAATTTGGCATGTAAATAATAGGAGTAAAAAATAGAATCATAACCAGGCTGGCCAACTCTTCCATGATTATACCCAATATCATCACCTGCAATTAAAAATGTTTTTTGCGCATTACTTGTCCCTGAATTTAAGAAGCTTATGATAGCTGTTCTTTCAGGAGCAGGGATATCTCCTTCTTCACACCATATAACATCTTTCCATAGGGTAAGATCAGGTGTTGCTGCATTTCTATCTAAAGAATCATAAGCAATGCTTAGGGAATTCAATGCGCTGAATACGGCTGTTTTATTTGCAACTTCTTTTTCGTTTGCATTATCATAAACTACAACTAAGTTATTAGCATTTAATGAAACAGTAAAAGTTGTGTATAATGTATCATTAGCGGGATTTAAATCTCCGCTTGCAGTTACTTTTATAAAAACGGTATATGTTCCATTTATAGTGCATGGAGTTTGTCCAAAATCTACTGTATCAATTTCATAACCGGAAACATTACTAAAAGAAACACTATCGTCAAAAACTTTTGTTAAACTCTGATCAAACACTTGCGCATAATACTTACCGGATAGGCTATTTGTACCTTTATTAGAAAATACGGCTTTTACTTCTGCGGAATTGGTACTTATTACACCTTTAGGGGAAAGAACAGAAGTAGCTTCCATATCATAGGCAGAACTTCCGCCCACTTTTACATTATCGAGAAAGAAATCAACGTCAGCGCCCGACTGCCTTGAAACTGCATAAAAAGCAAAAGCGACATTAGTCTCCGAACCAATAGAAGTTAAATCAACACCGGAAGGTTCTCCGCTTGCTGAAATTACATCTCCGCCTTTGAATATCTTTAAGAATTTGAGAATAGCTCCAGGTAAAGCCACCGTCTAATGAATATGCAACAAAAACAGAATCATCATCAGTATCTAAATTTCCTTGTGTTGTAGCGCCAAAATTTGTTAATGCTATATCAAAAGATAATTCTTTTGTTGTTGTTGAACTTAAATCAACAGAAGGTGTAATAACCCAGCATCTTCTAGAAGATCCATAAATATTTACAGCTAATGCTACTTTATTAGGGCCGTCTGTAACATTTCCAAAATCTTTACCTTTCCAACCTGATGTATAGCTAGGGTCATCTAATGTAGGAAAATCACCCTGGCCAAAAACCCAATCAGCTGGCGGTATTTTCTGCCCGGCTGTCATACTGTTAAAATTTTCATTAATTAAATATTGTGAATGGACTGTACTGCTTAACAATAATATGATACTTGTTATAACAGTTAATGTGTAAATCTTTTTCAAGATTTCCTCCCTATAGCTTTGTAAAAAAATAAGTTATATATGCTGTATTAGAAAATATTTGTAAATTGGTTTTAACTAGAACAATCAGAATTCCATTTCCTTCAACAATCGTTCCTTTTTGATTGGATTATTTTCTATTTATTTTAAGTGATATTATTTATTTTTATGTAATTATGACATTATTTACGGTAATTATTATTTGCAGTTTTACGTTCCTTTTTTTAATAATTCCCGTTTTTTTCAGCTTAAAAGATCTATTTTCCAAGGAAGAAATTCTTGAGCCTGATTCTCTTCATAATTCTTCTATCAAAATTTCAATAATTGTTGCTGCCCGCAATGAATCGAAAAACATTGCAAGCTTAATTAATTCTTTGAAAAAATTAAATTATCCAAATAATGATTTTGAAGTAATTCTTGTCGATGATCACTCTTCCGATGGGACATTTGAGAAAGCCAAACAATCATTAATCGGAACAAATAATTTCGCCATTTATCAAAATGAAAATGACTCATCTCAAGCTAAAAAAGGAGCCCTGGCTTTTGGGGTTTCTAAAGCAAAATTTCCGTATTTGATGATTACTGATGCTGATTGTAAACCTGAAGCCGGGTGGTTAAAATCTTTTTCTGAAAAATTTTTACAAGGATTTGATTTTGTTTCCGGAGTTGCACCTTTTAATACTAACAAATCTTTAATAAATAATTTAGCTGTGTTTGAAAATTTAAGAGCTTCATTACTGACATTTTCATTAGCAAATTTGGGATATCCTTATTCTGCGGCATCAAGAAGCTTTGGATTCAGTAAAAAAGCCTTTGAGGAAGTTCAAGGCTATAAAAACACAATTGAAACTTTAAGCGGTGACGATGATTTACTTTTAAGAGAAGCTGTTAAAAATAATTTGAGAGTTGGGTTAGTTACAGATAAAAATGCTTTTGTTTTTTCAACTGTAAAAGAAACACTCAAAGAATATCTTGCTCAAAAATCCAGGCATACTAAAACTTCATTTCATTATCTTCTAAAACAAAAAATAATTTTAGGGGTTTGGCATCTTTTAAATTTGTTGTTTTTCATTTTGCCGGTTTTAATTTTTATAAACACAGCTTTTATAGTCCCTTTTTTAATAAAAATAATATGCGACGAAATATTAATTTTATCTTATCAAAAGAAGTTTAGTTACAATTTTAATGCAGTAAATATTTTCCTGATGCAAATTATTTATGAGACTTTTATTATTTTAAATTTTTTTAATGCTTTATTCAGAAGGGATAAATGGAACTAATAAAGACAAAATTCAAAAACCCTTTTCCGAATTTGATCTCGAATCAAAATTTAAAACGCTTTTCATGGATTCATTTCTAAATCTAAAGTCGAAAAAATCCTTTGATTCAGAGATATGGCTGGATGTTTCTCATCCTAATTATACAAGGTGGAAAAGAGGAAGAGATATTTCAATTCACCGTGGTGAATTTGTTTTAAGCATTCTTAAAAATTATTCCACCTGTAAAAATTTAAAAGTTTTAGATTTGGGAGGGGGATTAGGTGGAACATCAAAAGTATTTTCAGATTCAAATTTCCTTGTAAGTTATGATGTCGATCTTTTCAGATTAAAAAACCAGGATAAAGCAGGGCAGGAATATTATTTAATTAATGGTGATGCATTAAAGATTCCATTTAAGAAAAATATATTCGATATAATAATTTTACAGGATGTAATTGAACATCTTCCTGAAAATAATAATTTGCCGGAAACATTATCTAAAATGTTAAAAGATGATGGTGTAATTTTTATGAGTACACCAAACAAGTTTTCATGTTTAAATATTCTTTCCGACCCGCATTGGGGGATGCCTTTCGTTTCACTTTTATCAAGGGGAAAAATCAAAAAATATTTTTTAAGATATTTTAGAAAACAAGATTTAAAGAGAAAAGATATTGCCGGTTTATTTTCATTGAATAAAATAAAGAGGTTTTTTGGAGATAAGTTTATAATATTGCTAAATACAAAATTTGCTGTTCAAAAATTGATGGAAGGGCATAAAGGAATTATCTGGAGCGGCTTTCATCTTTTTTTACTAAAATTAATTTTAAGTTTAAAGTTGAATAAAGTGATAGTTAAAATGTCGAATGATAATCCCGGTTTTCTAAATAAGTTTATTACCCCCACATTTTATTTTATATTGAAAAAAAATATACTAGGTTATGAACCAATTATTATTGTTTGATTTAAGAGTCATTTCATATATTTTTATGGCGTTAAAATTTAAGAGATGAATGGACAATAAAACACTCGCATTAAAAGCCGTTGAGGCAAAATCAAATTCGCTTCCCACTTATTCAAATTTTCATGTCGGCGCAGCACTTCTAACAGAAAACGGAAAAGTTTATTTGGGTGGAAATATTGAATCGAGCTCTTACAGTTTGGCAATCTGTGCTGAACGAACCGCATTATTTAAAGCAATTTCAGAAGGTGAAAGAAAATTTAAAGCAATTGCTGTTGCGAGCGATGATAAAAACTTTTGTCCTCCCTGCGGCTCATGCCGGCAAGTAATAAATGATCTTTGTGGAAACATTGATGTGATAATGATAAATGAAAAAGAAGAATTAAAAGTAAAAAAAGTTTCAGAATTACTTCCGCTGCCATTTGGTGATGACAATCTGAAATAAAAAATATTTATATAATTTAATTTTCTAAATATGGAACCAACCTTGCATTCAATACCTAAAGAAACCGGCTGGATAGAAGTAATTACTGGCTGTATGTTCAGCGGTAAAACCGAGGAATTAATCAGACGTTTAAAACGTGCACAAATTGCAAAACAATCAGTAAAAATTTTTAAGCCAAAAATTGATAACCGGTTTTCCGAAACAGCAATTGTCTCCCACAACGAACAACATCTCCCTTCAGTAATGATAGATGAAGCAATTGAAATTTATACTCAATCAAAAGATGCTCAAGTGATCGGAATTGATGAGGCACAATTTTTTTCCAATGAACTGGTAGCAATTTGCAACAAGCTTGCGAATGAAGGAAAAAGAGTTATTATTGCCGGTCTTGATCAGGATTATAAAGGAATGCCTTTTGAGCCCATGCCTCAATTATTAGCTGTTGCAGAATACATTACAAAAACATTGGCAATTTGTGTAGAATGCGGAAATCCGGCAGATAAAACACAAAGAAAAACTCATTCATCTGAAAGAGTTGATAGTTGGCGCTTCAGATATTTATGAAGCCCGCTGCCGAAAATGTCATTACATTCCTGAAGAAAACTAAAGGATAAATTATGGATTTAATAGCGCTGTTAAGGGGAATTGCTCGGAATCATATTAATTTTAGGAATTGCATTTCTTCTATCAAACAATAAAAAAAATATAAATTGGAGACTTGTTGTAGGCGGATTTTTTCTGCAAATAGTTTTTGCAATATTAATTATTAAAGGTGAATATCTACGTACTTTCTTTGCACCATTCGGATGGCCGAAAGATTTTTTTAGCTGGGTAAGCGGTGGTTTTGTACTTGTTTTGAATTTTACTAACCGAAGGAGCCAATTTTGTTTTCGGTGCATCTATCATTGAGCCCGGGAACAATGGAAGCTTGGGAATGTTTTTCGCTTTTCAAGTTCTGCCTACTATAATTTTCTTTGCAAGCCTAATGGGAATTTTATATTATCTTGGAGTTATGCAAAGAATAGTCCAAGGGATGGCTTGGGTTATGGCAAAGGTTATGGGTACCAGCGGTGCTGAATCACTTTCAGTTACAGCTAATATTTTTGTCGGACAAACCGAAGCACCGTTAATGATCAAACCATATATAAAAGGAATGACACAAAGTGAAATTTTAACAGTGATGATTGGCGGAATGGCAACTATTGCCGGCGGAGTAATGGCGGCTTATATAAAAATACTAGGAGATTCATATGCACAAACTTTAGGATTTCCATACAAGAAGCTCAGCATATGTTTGCGACTCATTTACTTGGCGCAAGTGTAATGGCGGCTCCTGCTGCATTAGCAATTTCAAAAATATTATTTCCGGAAACAACTGAACCTGAAACAAAAGGAACAGTAAAAGTTAAGATTGAGAAAAATGCTTCCAATGTAATTGAAGCTGCAGCCGGCGGCGCAAGTGACGGATTTAATGCTGGCATTAAATGTTGGTGCAATGCTAATTGCATTTGTTGCTTTAATAGCACTGGTAAATTATGGTTTGCAATGGGTTGGGAGATTTTACGGGTTGGAATAAAGATTTAATTGCGACTTATGGAAAGCCGTTAAATTTTCAACTGGTAATTGGATGGGTTTTGCAATATTTAGCGGTTGGAATTGGAGTGCCGTGGCATGATGCTCTAAATTTCGGAAGCTTAATTGGAACTAAAATAGTTTTAAATGAATTTGTTGCTTATCTTGAAATGGGAAAAATGATTGCTGCAAAAACTTTGGTTTCCGAAAAATCAATTTTAATGGCAACTTATGCTTTATGCGGATTTGCAAATCTTCAGCTCAATTGCAATTCAAATTGGCGGCATTGGGCCCTTTAGCTCCGGAAAGAAAATCTGACATTGCTAAACTTGGTATTAAAGCTGTTATAGGCGGATCATTGGCTACTTTAACAACTGCTACTCTTGCTGGAATTCTTTTTTAATTTTTAAATGTATCTTATGAACTGATTTGATTTAGATTTTAAATACAAATCAATTATTGATTTCTTAAAAAATGAATCTCCATTCATTCCCGAAATATCATTGGTACTTGGAAGCGGCTTAGGCGATTTTGCTAACTCTGTAAATACCAATAAAACAATCTCCACTTCATCAATACCCGGCTATCCTGCTTCGACAGTTGCTGGGCATGAAGGTAAAATTCACTTTGCCGAATTTTTAGGAAAAAAACTTTTACTATTCCAGGGAAGAATTCATTTTTATGAAGGATATAAATTTTCAGAATGCATTCTTCCTGTATTCATTTCTCACACACTGGGCTGCAAGAAAATTATTTTAACAAATGCTGCCGGCGGAATAAATAAAAATTTTAAGCCAGGCGATTTAATGCTTGCACTTTCTTTTAACGGAATTAATATTAAAAAAGAATTAACCAAATTAATTGGCTTCGCAGACGTAAATGACTAAAAATAATTTTCTGGATTTTCCTTCCTAATTTTAATAAAATTATTAAGAATCAGCCAAAGAATTAAAATTAGATTTGAAAGAAGGAGTTTATTGGTTTACTAAAGGGCCCAGTCTATGAAACTCCTGCGGAAATAAAAATGATCAGCAAATTTGGAGGGGATGCGGTTGGAATGTCAACAGTTCACGAAGCTGTATTTTCTGCTTATCTTGGAATTGAAACTGCATCAATTTCTTGCATTACAAACTTTGCTGCGGGAATTTCGAATGCAAAAATTATCTCATACTGAAGTAACTGAAACCGCAAATTTAGTAAAGATAAATTTGAAAAATTAGTAAAAAAAATAATTGAAAACATATAAAGATTCCTGGAAATTCTATCCAATACCTATAAAACTTTTACTGCTCATTATACATAATTTTATTGACTTTCTTAGCCCATTCAGGTAATTTTGATGCTTAATTAATTTCGTCACACTATTGAAGAAATAAAATTAATATATGAAAGAATTCAGATTTAGAATAATTCTTATTCTTTTTTCATGGGCTTTGTATTTATTTATTGTATCCAACATATCAAGATTATCAGAACACAAACAATTTCAGAAATTCTTGAGAAAAAAAGAGACAGATAACTGAAGCCGACCCAAACTTACAAAAGAGCAAGTTAAAAAGAATTAAAGTTGGTTGAAGACAGCATTAAAAACTGCTGATCCTTCGATATTGCTAAGACAAGAGCAAAAAGCATTAAACTTGGATTGGATTTACAGGGCGGTATGCGCGTTGTTCTTGAAGTTAATACTGCAGAACTTCTAAAAAAATTGGCTAAATAATCCTGATGAATACTTTTAAAGCTGCTATGGCTCATGCAGAAAAAGAAGCGAAGCAGATCGGATGAATCTGTTGTTGATATTTTTGGAAGAAAACTTGAAGAAAAGAAAATAAGATTAAGCAGATATTTTGGAAATGTAAGAGAAGAAGATTCTGAAATTTTAGATAAACTAAAAAATCAAGCTGAAGATGCTGTAAGCCGGGCAATGGAAATTATCAGAAATAGAGTTGACCAATATGGTGTTTCCGAACCTTCAATTCAGAGGCAAGGATGCAGAAGAATAATTGTCGAACTTCCCGGTGTTGCAAGGGAAGAAGAAGCAAAACAGCTTTTGCAAGGGTACTGCATTACTTGAATTTAAATTGGTAAAAGATCCGCAATATACTTTTAATGTAATGCAAAAAGTTGATGATGCTTTTAGCCGGAAAAGATTTAACGGATTCTAACATATAACTGATACTGCAAACAGTTAAAGATAGAAACTCAAGCTTCTAAACTAGATTCAGCAGATAAACTTCTAACCGATGAACTGAAACAAGAGAAGAATTTAAAAAGAACATCCATTTTTTGCAATTGCAAATATTGATCCTCAAGGCAAAACAGCCGACGCATATGTTTTGGCAGATAATAGAGACAAGCTGCAAAAATGCTTAATAGACCGGAAGTTCAAACTGTAATTCCGAATAATGTTGAATTTGTATTCTCCGCAAAACCATTTACTAGACAAAAGAAGGAAAAGAATTTTATACATCTATATCTTGTAAATAAAGAACCTGAATTAACCGGCGGTGTTATTACCGATGCGAATGCTAATATCGATCCTAACTACTTCTCAGCCAATGGTAAATATGACAATGAATTCCGAAGGTGCTTCTGAGTGGGCAAGAATTACCGGTGCAAATATTGATAAAAGATGCGCTATTATTTTAGATGGTGTAGTTTATTCTGCTCCAAATATAAGCAAAAAATTACCGGCGGACGTTCACAAATTACCGGAATGGCAAATTTGGAAGAAGCAAAACTATTGAAATTGTGCTTAAAAGCCGGTGCTTTCCTGCTCCTGTTGATATTATCGAAGAAAGAACTGTCGGACCATCATTAGGTCAGGATTCAATCAATAGCGGATTTATTTCAGCTTTATTCGGTTATATTATAGTCGGTATATTTATGATTATTTATTATGGAAATGCCGGTACAATTGCAGCCGCTTCTCTTACATTTACATGTTATTTATATTAGGCGTGCTTGCCGGATTTAATGCTACGTTAACACTTCCAGGTATAGCCGGTATTATTTTAACTATAGGTATGGCGGTGGATGCAAACGTACTTATATATGAAAGAATTAGAGAAGAATTAGCTACCGGAAAAACAATGAAGGCATCAGTTGACAGCGGATTTTCAAAAGCTAATTCGGCAATTGTCGATTCAAACATTACAACATTTTTTACCGGTATAATTCTTTATCAATTTGGAACCGGCCCGGTTCAGGGTTTCGCTTTAACACTTATGATTGGTATTGTGTCAAGTTTATTCAGCGCTTTAGTTATTGCCCGTGTAATTTTTGATTACATGGTTGCCAAAGGCGCAAAAATAAATCTTGGTAAAAAATTTATTAAGAAAAGGATTAACCTAATATAGTATTCCTATTGTAAAAGGAGCAAATTCATAAATGCAAATATTTGAAAATATAAATTTTGATTTTTTAGGAAAAAGAAAAATATTTTATGCAGTTTCAATCGGTTTAGCAATACGTACTCAGCCAAGCAGG
>CAVZSD010000024.1:0-50280 GCA_963777615.1 uncultured Bacteroidota bacterium
GCTGTTACTTGTAAGGTGGATAAAATTATTAAATAACTTTAGAAATATCTATTGAATTATCCCACTTACAGTAATAAAATCTGAACCACTATTAGTAATTTAATCCTAAGTTTTCTTTGTATTTAATTCCATCAATATATATCGTAACTTTTAGAGTATCAGTTCCTATTATTGCAATATTTCCATTCGAATAAACATTGGCTGAAAGTTTAATACTATCACCTTTTTCTCCACTGAAAGTATAATCCCAAGGAAGATTTTCACCTGATAAAACTTGTTCTGATTTTTTTGCATCCTTAAAAATTATATTTGAGGATAGATCATTTATTCCGGAAGTAACAGAATATTTTACTTCATATTCTTCCTTTTGGCAACCAATAAATAATAATAGTGATGAAAATGTAAAAAAACAGAAATGAAAATTTAATTAACATATTTTAATCGTCTCACATTTAATATTATATACAGCCTAACGGACTTGCGGCTAAGGCGCAGCCCAGAGCAGCAATGCCGATTTAATTAGTAAATTTTATAATTACAAAAAAACATTTATAACAAGACAACGTTGAACAAGAAACTAAACACGGAATGACAAACCCAAAAACCCCAAAATTGCCAAGAGTGAAATTGCTGTCGCCTTGAGCCGCGGGTTATATGGCTTTACAGCATTCTTATTTGAAAGCCAGCATTTAATATTAAACCAGATAGATTTACGTCTTTACCCCAAAATTCTATATCACTCATATATCTATATTTGATTTCAGTAATCAGAGAAAAACTTTTAATTAATTGATAATTGAATCCGAAGTTCGGTTCAATTCCAAATTTATTTCTTTTTGTAAAGTCATTTGAAGGACCTGTATCACTAGAATATTCCCCTTCAATTTCAATAAACGAATATGATAAATTTATTCCAACGAATGGTCTAAAATCATTTTCATTATTTGAAAACAAATATTGGTACCCAAATGCAATTGGGATTACTTTAAAATTCCATGTTGCACCAAAAAAGCCTCCAGAAAAAGAAGCATTTTTATTTATAATCTCTGAACTGATTAAAAAAACATTATTATTAGTTTGATTGTATTTAACCCCTATAATTCCGTTAAAACCAACTTCATCTATTTTAGGGTTTGTTAAGCCATTTAAGAAATGTGAAAAATTTTTCATAGGTATATAATTCAAACCACCCATTCCAAATATTGAAATATCATTTTGAGCAAATGTTTGAACAAAAGATGAAATAAAAATAATGATTACAAAAAATTTAAATCGATAAATGAAATTTGAATACATCTTTCACCTTTATTTAGTTTAGCCATATAACGGCTTTGCGGCTAAGGCGCAGCCCAGAACAGCAATGCCGATTTAATTAGTAAATTTTATAATTACAAAAATCATTCATAACACAACAACGTTGAACAAGAAACTAAACACGGAACGACAAACCCGAAAACCCCAAAATTGCCAAGAGCGAAATCGCTGTCGCCTTGAGCCGCGGGTTATACGAGTTTTACTTTATAACCTACAATCGTTAATATTCATTATTCTAATTCTAATAATTGTTTATCTATAATCATTTTGGATTGGCCAAAGTATAATAATTATATTCATTTATTCTCGATTCATTGTTTTCAATAATAAGGCATTTCTAAAAAAATATGAATATAAATTTTCAATTTGATGTTTTTATAATCATTTAATGGTTATCAAAGAAGAAATTAAATATATTTCAGTTTCATTTTTTATAATATCCAATAATTCAATAATTAGGAAAGTTATTAATAGAAAATATATATCCATATTCTAATATATCATAAAATTATAATTATAATCATTAATTTGCAAAAATATCCATTATAATCGAAAAGTAACTAAGGTTTTATATCATAAAGTTCTTAAAATCAACTTTTAACTTATTTCATAGCAATTTTCATATTCATGAGAAAAAGTCATTATTTAAAATATGATAAGGTATAATTAATTAATTATGCTAATTTTTATAAATTCTTCATTTAGCAAAACTTTTCATATTGATTTACGATTATTTTCATGTGAGTATTTTTTGTACGAATGAACAAAATTAATACATAAAAATTAAAATAATTAAGGCAAAACTATTTTTTTCATTATATATATTTTTTATATTAGGTATAACGGCTTTGCGGCTAAGGCGCAGCCCAGAACAGCAATGCCGAATTAATTAGTAAATTTTATAATTAAAAAAATAATTCATAACACAACCACGTTGAACAAGAAACTAAACACGGAAAGACAAACCCGAAAACCCCAAAATTGCCAAGAGCGAAATCGCTGTCGCCTTGAGCCGCGGGTTAGCTGGTTTTTTGTAATAACTTAAATTACTATTAATTGTGTAGAGTAAATTTTTGTTATTCTTCTGAATCAAAATTAATATTTTATAAATAATACATTTTTAATTTCATCAACTTTTTGAAGAATCCAATCATATAGCGATTTTACATTTACATCCTGACATTTTTAATCTTTTTATAATCATTGTTAAGTATTAAATGGCCATGTGAAATTTAAATATCTTAATATATGCGTCTATACCAATATTCATCTTCAATAATATACAATCTAATTTGTCAATATTCTTGAAGAAATTAAACATAAAAGCAACTTCTAAACATTGAGTTCATATATTTTATTCAAATGAAATGAATTTATCATCAATATATTTTGTAAAGCTAAATACTTTCAATAATATGAATTTTATAATCTTGTTAAAATTATAATTCACTAAATATTAATGAATACCACTTATTGTTTAATTTTAAAATCAGATTATTTAATTGTAATATTTTTCTTCACAATTTTAATTTCAATATTATTAACTGCCTAACTAATTGATTAGACGCCAAACGGCGTCTATATTTTTGTTTCTAAATTAAGAAACTTTTTTCTTATATAAGAAAAAAAATTCTTTTTTTTCTATATGTAGAAACAAAATGTTTCTTATATAAGAAAGTTTTTTCTTCTATTTTTATTTGAAATAACTATCCTTCGAATTTGCAAATTCTATTTTCCAATCCCATCGCTTCTGCTTTCGCTTGTTCTATTATCCATAATCTTTTTTCCGGTGCCCATCTTCCGCCTTTAGCTTTTACTTTCATCCGCAGCTCTGTTTCGCTATAATTGATTTTCAAAAATACTTTTCTTCTTCTTTTTATTAAATTTTCATCCGGATCCCAAAATCCTTTATCAATTATTAATTCAACAGTTTTGTATTTTATTTTCTTTCCCGGGTCATATTTATAGCGGACACACAATAATTTTTCACCAAACTTCTCTACCAATTTTTTTGTTCCGGGCATTCCTGCCGTTAACTTTCTCCCTGTTAGCTTTACAGTTTTACCAATGTTATTTTTTCTCTTATTCATTTTAATTTATAAAATGTCCGCCGGGCTTTTTATTCCAAACGGCCCTTTATTTATTACATGTGTGTATATCATTGTTGTTTCAATGGAATTGTGTCCAAGTAATTCCTGTATTGTTCTAATGTCCGTACCGCTTTCTAATAAGTGTGTAGCGAAAGAGTGCCTTAATGTATGGCATCCTGCGGATTTATTAATACCTGCTTTTCTAATTGCTTCTTTAACTGCTTTTTGTATTATGCTTTCATTCAAATGATGCCTTCGCATTATATCCATCCATAGGGTCAATTGATAAGTTCCCTGGCAGGGAATAAATACTGCCACTTAAACTCTATATTCGCATTTGGGTACTTTCTATCCAGTGCATAAGGCAAGTAAACCTTCCCATATCCATTCTTTAAATCTTTTATATGAAGTTTTTTTACATCCTCCAGCTTTGCTTTTAATGCATCCTTAACTAAAAATGGAAGCATAGTTACTCTGTCTTTTCCACCTTTTCCATTGCGCACTATTATTTGATTATTTGCAAAATCAATATCTTGTACCCTTAATCTTAGGCACTCCATCAATCTTAATCCTGAGCCATATAATAAATTTCCCACTATCCAGGTTGTGCCTTTTAAATTAATTAAAGTTTGTTTCACTTCTTCCTTGGTTAAAACCACGGGCAGCTTTTTCGGTTTCTTTGCCCAGATTATATCAAATTCACTTACATCTTTTTTCAATACATGCTTATAAAGAAAAATAATTGCACACAAAGCCTGGTTTTGTGTTGAGGAAGAAACATTTCTTTTAACAGCCAAATAATTAATATAATGGCTAATTTCAGTTGCCCCCATTTTATTAGGATGCTTCATACGATGATACCTGACGAACGCCTTGACCCAATTTAAATAAGCTTCCTCAGTTCTCTTGCTATAGTGTCTTGTTCTCAATTCTATAAAAACTTTATCCAACAGCTTTGCTTCTGCCATAAATCTTTTTGTTTATTTAAAACTTCGTACAGTCAATTACATTGACTCAGATTTATAATATAAATAATCTAATTTTTCATTCATTCGGAATTTTATTTATGTAAGCTCACCCTGTTTACAATTTCTTATCATTTTATCCCCAAAATCAATTACAAAATAAATTAATAATTCTTAATACTCAATAGTAAAATCACTATTCAAATTTATAAAACTTAATAAAGTAATTTATTTCCTAATTTAATGCAGAATATATATTTGCCCTTTTATATATTGAAGGTTGTTCATTTAATTTTGTTATTGAAGTAAAGCCAATATTTTCAAATAATATTTTTAATGATTGAAATGTAATAGGGAAGGGAACCCATTGATTTGATTTGTCTGTGTCATATTCAATAATTAAAAAGCTTCCTTTATATTTTAACTTATTCTCTATCTTTTTTATAAAAATTGCTTTATTGTCGACATAATGCAGAGAGTTAGCCATTAAAATGCCGTCTAAATTTTCGGGCAAATCAAATTCAGTAAAATCCGCTTGATGCTTTTTAATTTGAACATTATCAAATTCATTTGGAATTTTATTTAACGCGGAAAGGTTCTTATCAACAGCACAAATATTGCTTCCTTCTTTAAGCTGATGAGCTAATGCTAAAGTAAATGTTCCGGCGCCGCATCCCAAATCTGTCCAGGTTTGTTTTTCACCGGACGAATATGAAAGCAGATCGATAGCTTCATTATGCTGCATAACATTTATTTTTATTCATGTCATCGTCACACATCTATCGTGTCACACTGAGTCCGGCAGCTGCCGGATCGAAGTGTGAAGTTAAATTGTCAATCAAATCTTTCAGTCTTCGACAAGCTCAGCCTGACATTGTCTTGTCACGCTGATATAGTCAAGATAAAATAAGCTTCTACCAGATCTTAACTCTTTTATCTTCCGGCCTCCACATTGGCTGTCCCGGTTTAATATTAAATGTTCCGTAGAAAGCCTGTACATCACTAAAAGGGCCGTTAACTCTAAGGAAATTTGGCGAATGCACGTCTGTTAAAACTTGCCGTGATAAAGTTTCGGGTCTGGTTTGACCCAGCCATGAATATGCATAGCCTAACCAAAATCTTTGTGCCGGTGTAAGACCATCAATTTTTTTACCTGCTTTAAATTCTTCGGTTTTTTGAAAAGCATCCCAACCGATTACAATGCCGCCAAGGTCAGCAATATTTTCTCCCAAAGTTGCTTTGCCGTTAATGTGCATGCTGTCAAGCACAGTATAATTATTAAACTGTTCAATCATCAACTTTGTTTTTACATTGAATTTTTCTTCGTCTTTTTTTGTCCACCAATTATGTAAATTTCCGTTAGAATCATATAGCCTTCCTTCATCATCAAAGCCGTGAGTCATTTCATGCCCAATTGTTGCGGCTCCGGCATAAGCATAAGCTACTGCATCATCCACAAGAGAATCGGGAACATCCGGCACAATGAATGCGGCAGCTGGAAGAACAATTTCGTTGTTTGAAGGATTGTAATATGCGTTCCAGGTTTGAGGAGTCAAATCCCATTCTGTTTTATCCACAGGTTTTCCAAGCTTATTTAAATTCCTATCAAACCAAAACTCGCTGGCCCGAATCGTGTTCCTGGAATAAGAATCTTTTTTGATGTCAAGTTTTGAAAAATCTTTCCATTTATCCGGATAGCCGACTTTTTTTGTTATTGAATATAATTTTGAAATCGCTTTTTGTTTTGTTGAATCACTCATCCAATCAAGATTACGAATCCTGTTTGCAAAGGCATCAATTAAATTATCAACAATCTTTTCATATCGCTTTTTAGTTTTAGGTGAATAAAATTTTTCCACGTAAATTTGCCCCAGCAGCTCGCCCATTGCATCTTCCGTGGCATCTTGAATTCTTTTCCACCTTGGTTTTTGTTCTTTAACTCCGGTCATTATTGTTCCCCTAAAATGAAAATATTCTTTATCAATTTTACTGTCTAATGTGCTTGCATAATCTTCTATAAAATGCGACTTTAAATAAGCTTTCCATTGATTCAAATTAAATTTATTTATAGCTGTATTTAGCTGACGGTAAAATTCCGGCTGGCCAATAATAACAGAATCAACATTGCCGGCTCCCATTTCATTTAACATAAATTTCCAATCGATGGAAGGAGTAATTTTTTGAAGTCCTTCAACAGACATCTTATGATAATTTGCATAGGGGTCACGTAAGTCTTCAAGTTTTCTGCATGAAACCGCTAAGAACTTTTCAATTTCATATATCGAATTTAAATTTTCTTTTGTGTCATTATAATTCTTCCCTAGGATATCAGACATAATTTGAATATGCTTCTTATATTCATTTCTTATATTTTCAGTACGCGCATCCTTTCTGAAATAATATTCTCTGTTTGGTAACCCAAGTCCGCCCTGCCATAAATGTAACGCTTCCTGCTCGCTGTTTTTTGCATCTTGTTCTACAAACATGCTAAACAAAACTCCAACACCCTCCCGGTGAAGCAGGGCAGCAGTTTCAAACAAATCTTTTTTAGTTTTTATGGAATTAATTTTATCAAGCTCAGGTTGAATTGATGAAATTCCTTGCTGTTCAATAATGGCAGAGTCCATCCCGGTAAAATAAAAATCACCTATTTTTTGCTTGCTGCTTCCGGTCGGGGCATCTGATTTAGAAGCTTCTTTTAGTATTCCATTAAGCCTGCTATATGTTTCTTCATTTACAAGATTAGACAGCTCCCATCTTCTTTCCGATTTGGGAATTGGATTCTCCTTCATCCATTTCCCGGTTGCATATTTAAAGAAGTCTTCGCCGGGATTAACAGTAGTATCCATAGCTGCGGTTAAAAAATCTTTATTTGGCTTTTGCTGTGTTTGGTTACAAGCAGTAAAATGAAATGCAAAGTATAGTACTGATAAGAAAGTGGTAAAAGTTTTCATATAAGTTTAATTTTGGTTTTAAAAAAATGACTTCTTAAATCAAGTAGAGACGCTTCGGTGAAGCGTCTAAATGACGGCCTAAATAAAAATGATATAAATATAAAATTGAATCAAAATGAAGACGCTCCATCGGAGCGTCTCTATAATTATTTTTTTTGAAAAATTGATATCCTGTTAATTATTTAATACGCATTATAAACCCAATTTCTCTGTAGAAATTGGATTTATTAACAAAGAATTATCAAAAATTCTATGCTTATTAAAGTACTACTTTTTATCGGCAAGAAATTACTTAAACACAATTCAAGTAAAAAGGATATTTTCTGGTTTTTTTATTCGGTCATTCTGCGCAAATAATTAATTTGTCCGAGATGATAATTTAAATGGCTTATTAAATGCACCAGAAAAAATGCCGTGCTCACATTTTTTTTTAAGAAATTCTGCTGGTAAATGTGATCTAATTCTTTTTCATCAATAGAACTCAATGATGAATTAACCGATTCAATAGTCTCATTTATGTTTTCCAATAATTCTTCTTTTGAAATATTACTGCTGGAAAATTCCGAATCCCGGTCACGGACGAAGCCGCTGTGACCAAGATTTGCACCTATAAAAGTTTTTAAATTCCCGCACAAGTGAAGGCATAAATTACCAGCAGGGTTTTTTATTTCGCCTGAAATTTTCCATAAATTCTTTTCATCTTTAAAAGCTGATATCTCATCTTTTAATTTTTTTAGGTCACGATCGAATAATTCGATAAAAGATTCTTTAAGCATTTTTACCCCATAAATTAATTTAATGATTGACTAAGAATTTTTTCATTATGATCTTCTAAAATTGCTTCTGTAACATTTATTACATGATCACCGATTTTTTCACATGAATTAAAAATGTCATTATAAATCATGCCGCTTTTTAAATTATAATCTCCTTTTTCAATATCCTCAAAATATTCTTTCCTGAATTTATTTCTTAGTTCATTTATTTCTAATTCCTTCCCTTGCGCTAACGTATATTCTACTTTCTCATAAGGTGTCTTTAAATTATCATGCATAATAACCAATGCCTGATCAAGTAGAATAAAAGACGATTTTAAATTAAACATTTGCATTTCTGTAAACTTTATATTTTCTTCATCCATTTTTTCGATAGAACGTGACATTTGATAATATATATCTCCTATCCTTTCAAGGTCGCTGACTATACTTAAGATGCTTCTAACTTTATTTGATGCATCTTTGCTTAATCTTCCTTCTGAAATTTTAGCGAGATAATTTACAACTTCAACTTCAATTCTATCCGTGGTTTGTTCATATTTTAATATTTTATCGAACAGCTTGCCTCTTTTATTATTTTGCTCACCGTTTAAAAGTTCCTGAACAAAGCCTGACATTTTAGAAACAATCTTACCAAATTTAGCAACTTCTTTTTGTGCTTCAAGTAAAGACAACTCTGAAGTTTTCATTAGCCCGGTTCCGATATATTCAAGATGATATTCTTCATCTGTATCTTTTGACGGAACCATCAATTTCACAATCTTAACAATTTGCGGAATAAACCATACTAAGCAGCAAAGTGTTAATTATATTAAATGAAATATGAAAAAGTGTAAGCGACCATTTAATCGCATGAAAGTTTATAAATGGCGAGCCTGCTTCTGTAGTTAACATTATCTTATCGATCCCCTGAAGATAGAAAGGGAAGACTATTAGCATCCATCAAGACACCAAAAACATTAAAAATAAAATGAGCTCTTGCTGCCCGTTTGGATTGAATATTTGTAATGATTGCCGCAATATTTGCAGTGATTGTAGTTCCAATATTTTCACCTAAAACAATTGCCGCTGCAATATCAAAAGTAATCCAACCGTTTTCACACATAACTAATGTCAAAGCCATGGCTGCACTTGATGATTGAACAATCATTGTAAACAATGTCCCGATTAAAATAAATAATAGGGTAGAGAAAATACCCATGTTGGTAAGCCCTTTTAAATGAGCCAGCATGTCAGGGCTAATCTGCGGAACTGAATCTTTTAATGCTTCCAGGCCCATAAACAGAATAGCAAAACCAATTAAAAATTCTCCCCATGATTTTAATTTATTGCTTCGCATAAACGTTAATGGAAATCCTATTGCAATTATTGGAAGGGAATAGGAAGCGACGCTGATTTTAGAAAAACCGAATACCGTTACTAGAACTGCGGTTACAGTTGTTCCGATATTCGCACCCATTATTACACTGATAGCCTGCTTTAGCTTTAATAGTCCGGCATTTACAAAACTAACTATCATCACGGTGGTAGCGGAAGATGATTGGATAATGCTTGTAACTGCAAATCCGGTTAACACTCCTGTAAATCTGTTTGTGGTCATTGCTCCAAGCACCTGGCGCATTTTATTGCCGGCTACTTTTTGGATTCCCTCACTCATTATTTTCATTCCGTAAATGAAGAAACCTAATGCACCAACCAGCTTTAAAATATCAAATAATATCAATTAAGCTTTCTCCCATTATTCATAAATTAGCTGGCCTATTCAAAATTAAATGTTGAAGCAGCATCTTTAAATTGTTTTTTGAATTTTTCAAAGTCCTCCTCCTTTGCTGTGCAAGTAATGGAATATGCTTTATTCCCATTTATGAACTGATATAAAATCACTTTTAGTTTGTAAGTTCCCATTTCATGACTATAATAAAGCCATTTTGTTTTATTATTATTGAACTCATCGTAACCGCTAAACTCATCGTTAAAATTATTCAATTGTTTTAAATTAGATACTGAGGCACTAAAATAATCATTTAGGCTGGTGCCATCCGGGATAACTTCAACTACCACATTTACATTTTCTCTGAAATTATCATTCTCATTTTCAAGCGAGCTTAATGCCATCACAGTTGTTCCATAATAATTTTCTTTTATTTCCCAATCGGGAGGGAATTCAATTGAAAAATTATCCTTTTTATTTACATAACGGTTTGGATTTTTTGCCTGGCACGAGGATAAAAAAAGAAAAGTAAGCGCCAAAAGAATTCTTATAAAAACCAGCCTGCGTCTTTTCATTTTGCCCTTTCCCTCTCTTAGTCTCATTAGGATCATTGACTAATTAAATTAAATTGTTTACTTGTTGAATAAGGCTTGTATCCCCAAAAACAATATATGAAATTAAAATTAATACAGTTCAAATCCAATAACTATTTTATAATTTTAGTAGAATTTTTTTAGAAATTCGGAATTGATTTATGGGTGGAAAATAAAATATGGAAAGAAATATTTATACTTTTATTTACAGGTTGTTTAAAATAAAAAAAGCCGTACGGTTTACGGCTTTTTCAATTTTTGAAGAAGATTTTCTTTTACATCAAATCAAGCAGCTAATTACTTTTTAAATCCAATCAAAATAACTTAATTATAAAAACGATAGCTACTATAAAAGCAAGTTCAATTATTATCCCGTTGAAGATACCAGTCAATACACAACCTTCAAAATTTTTCATGCGGCCTTCTCCAAAAAATTATTTAGAACTTTAATTGTTCAGTATATGATATCCAATCATTGTGCCAATTATATTTTCGTAGAAAAATTAAAAAATTCAAATTAATTTGTTGTGATTTTTCACATATACGAAAATATATTCTCAGTGACGAAAATATTGCGAATTAACAACCAATAATCTTAATCCTTTAATTACTAATAAAAAACATTTTATGATAAAAAACAATATTAGGCGAAAATTATTTTTCACTTAAATAATTACGGAAAAAACTCAAATATACCTTCAAAAGAGATTGAAATGATATTAAATAATTTAGAGATTATTAGGCGAGAATTAATTGGATGATTTATTTTTTGTTCGTTTTTAGAAAATATTTACAATTTCCGCGCGACTACTACTGTAGTTTTTAAAGTTTCCACAACTCCGGAATTGCCATTTAAAGCTTCAATAAGAACGATATAAATTCCAATTCTTAGCGTGTGATTTGCATCATCCAACCCATTAAAAATAATTGAGCCTTGCTCTCCACTGGCTTGATTATTTAAAATTGTTCTAACCAATCTTCCTTTGCTGTCAAATATTTTCGCCCTGATCTGCGCAATAGACTGTGTGAGCTTGTAGCTTATGATTGTAAAATCTTCAAAGCCGTCATTATCAGGTGAGAATGGATTTGGCGACACCGAAATTTTTGATTGACTGTTTTTTTCTTCCGTGAAGATACTGTTCTTTAATCCGGGAGTAGCACCAAATGAGTTTACGGAACTGCTCCAGTTAAATTGATCGTTGCTGCCTAAAGTTGGGTTAATTCTTTCCAGAGAAATGTTTTTTGTGGATAGGAAATTTTTATTTTGCCAATTGTCATAATAGTGAACCGAATCTATCGTATTACCGAATAGATCTTTCAGAAGAATTAATTCTCCTGAATTTGACAGGCCAAGTGAAGATGTATTTAAAGATCTTTTAAAGAATAATTGCTAAGATTATATTTACTGCTTATTAGTGAATCTGCCGCTAAAACAAAATATGAGTTTGATGGAATTGAACGGCTTACATTGGATAATTCATAAGCATTTCCATTTTCATCTTTAATTTGCCATCCGCCGATGTTTATTGAATCGCTGCTCATATTATAAAATTCAATGAACTCGGAATTATCAACATCCGGGTCGTACATAATTTCATTTATTACCAGGTCATTTCTTTTCGCTGGTTTTAAATTGTATATGGAATTTAATTTTCCTGGCGTGCTTTTACTTATGCTTAAAGATGTAATCCAGTTTGTGCTGTCATTTGATTGGGAATTAAAAGAAATTCGCTCTAATGAGAAATCATTGCCGCCGCCCCAAGAGGATTTATAATTAACACTATCCATTACTTCGTTTCTAAAGTCATATAGAATTATGCCGTCATTAGTATTTCCGAGAGTTCCAAAATTTATAATAAAAACTTTTGAAGTAACTTCGGGATGATATGAATTAAAGGAAGTGTCTTTTGTAATTATAAAATACTCATTCGGATTTATAACAACATCATTGCTTGAAATTAAATTCTTAGTAGGGGAAGGAAGCAAATCGCTAATGCTCCAATTCTTAATATTAATTTCATTGTCTGAATTATTAACAAGTTCAATCCACTCCGGCTCATTTGCCGCCGGGCTGTACATAATTTCATTTATAATAATTGATGATGAAAAATAACCCGGCTGAATATCTGCCCATAAAATATTATTTGTTGTATCCTGGTCAGTAGGGAATTCAACTTTGATAATAAATCTTTTTAATGTTTGAAGATTTTTTATTTGATAGTCAAACCTGATAACAGCTGAATCATTTGCAATTAAACTTGAAACTTCTTTTGATTCCAAACTTAAATCCGGAATAGAATCAAGGCCTGTATCTTCATAAAGCAAAACGTTAAAACTTGAAATATTTTTACCGATATTTTTTATAACGGCAGAAATAGAAACATCATCACCAAAAAATGGTTTTGCAGGAGTGAAATTTATTTTTGTAATTGCCGCATCAAAATCTTTCTGCGTAACTGAATTTATTTCTCCAGGTGTTGCTTTAAATGGACTTATAGAAGTTGTCCAATTTGATGAGTCTGTTGAAGACTTATCCGGGTTTTTCCTTTCAAGGGATTTCCCGCTGCTTCCTCCCCATGTAAAAAGATATTCAAGTGAATCTATTGTACGGTTAAGTGAATCGATTAAAACAATTCTATCGCCGCTGTTATTTAATGTTGGGAAACCGGCTTTAACAAATTTAGATTTAATATTAAAATAATTTTTAATGGAACTATCTTTTGTAATTATGAAATAATCTTTTGGATTAAGTAGAATTGAATTTTTAACCACCACGATTGTGTCATTCTCATCAGCGATTTTATAATTTTTTAAATCGATTGTTTTATTACTTCGATTAAAAATCTCAATCCATTCAGGCTGCGGAGATGTTGGGGCGTACATAAATTCATTTATAACCAGGTCGTTTCTTCCTTCATTTATTTGTGCCGCAGATATTTTTGTAAATGCAAAATTATTTAAAGTGTCTTCATCATTAGCAAAATTAATTTTGGCAATAAATTGATTAACACCATTATCAAAATTATTAGTTGAAACAGTGTAATCAGAACTGTCATTTGGCTGAATTGCATTCCCTGATAAGCTTGAAAGCAATTCATTAGTCTCCGGGATAGAATCTTTATTCAAATCTTTATAGAATTGAATTTGAAAATTATTTGGGGGAGAAAGCCCGGCATTTTTAATTTTAATTTGAAAGTTGATTGATTCTCCAACCACAGCAAATTCTTTTTCCGGTTTGAATGAAGTAATTTTTAAATCAAAATTTTTAGGAGTAATCGAATTAACTTTTCCAGGAGTAGCTTTTTTCAAACTTTGTGAAGTTCCCCAATTTGATTGAGTTGTACTATTTGCAGTGACTGAAACTCTTTCTAAAGATTTTCCGCCTGTTGAACCGCCCCAGTTTGTTAAATATTCAAGGCTATCTAAAACAACACTTAAAGAATCTTTTATAACAACTGCATCTCCGGTATTATTTAAAGAAGGAAAATTGGCAGCAATAATTTGCGAACCAACGTCATATAAATTTAAAATCGAAGAATCTTTGCTTATCACCAAAAAGCTGTTTGCCTCAAGATTAAAATTATTTTGGATAACTTTTACTTTGGTTGAATTATCAGAAACCGACAATCCTTTTATATTTATAGAAGCCGAAGATCTATTATAAATTTCAATCCATTCAGGTTCGCCTGAAGAAGGAGCGTACATGATTTCATTTATTACAATATCATTGTATTTATTTCCCGGCGGGAAGACAGTAAAAGAATAATACTTATTATTGTTAGAAGTGTCTTCGTCGTTCGAAAAAATAACTTTTGCAATTATGTGATAATCTTTATGAGTTAATGAATTCAAAACAGTATTTGCGGTAATTGAATCTCCGGCAGTAAGATTTGAATATTGCTGATTAAAAATTAATTCGCCTGCACTTCCTATAGAATCAAAATTAACATCATTAAAAATTTCAATTGAATAATTATCGGCAGACTGTAATCCAATATTTTTAACTTTTACATTTATAGTAACATTGTCGGCTTCAATAGGATTTATTGGTGAAATAGAAATTGAAGATAAATACAAATCATTATCAATTGGCGTTACAGAATTTTTAAATCCAGGAGTTCCATTTACAATTAGCGAGTTAGCCCAGTTTGATGCTGAATTATCATTTGTCATTAATATTTTTTCATCAGAAATGCCTGCACTGTTATTTGCAGAATATGTGTAAGTTGAAATTGTATCACTTAAAGAACCTAATAAATAAAGGCTTCTGTCTGAAGAGTTAGACATTCCTGCTGAACCGAAAGCATTATCATCTATTTTTAATACCAAAGCGGTGAGGGGGATTAGTGAATTATAAATTCCATTTTGAAAATCATAACTTCCTTGAAAAATAACAGCAAAAGATTTTGGTGGCAATAATGTTGAATCATTTACTTGAACAATCAAATCAGCAGAGGAGGTTTGATATTTAATTTTAAATCCATTTAAATCAACAGTGTCAGTTTCACTTGTATTGTACAGCTCAATAAATTCATTATTTCCGCTGTTTGGGCTAAACATTATTTCGCTGAAAATTATTGAAGTATTGCTTTGAGAATAAACAAAGTTAAAAGAACTAAATATTAGTAGAAATAGAATTGTTTTCACTATACACTACAATTTTCTTAAAAGAATTAAATTGGTTTTGAAATTAAGCGTTCAGTTTAATTTTAGCAAATGCCGGCAAAAATCAATTATACTTTTTTAGATGCTGTAAAGTAAAATAATCGAACAAAGAATTTGGTAACAGTTTTACAAATTTAGCACCCCAGACAATTGGAAATGGGAATTGGATTATCTTCTTTTCTTTTTTTATGCCTCTTAAAATAATCTTTGCTGCTTTGTCTGCTTCCATTAGGAAAGGCATTGGAAATTCATTTTTATCTGTCATTGGAGATTTAACATAGCCAGGCTTTACAGTAATTACTTTTACATTGTGCATTGATAGTTCTACTCTTAAGCTTTCTAAAAAAGATGAAGCAGCGGCTTTACTTGCGCAATATAACCCGCTCTTTCGGGAACCCACGAACATCAGAGATGCTGGAAACTCCTACAATCATTCCCTGCTTTTGTCGCTTAAAGCTTTCTGACAATTCAATAACAAAATTGATAATGCCCATTACATTAACATCAAAAATTTGTTTTGCCGCGGAATGTTCTGTGTTTTCAGTTAAAGCTCTTTTGCTTGTGCCGGCATTTAAAATAGCAATATCTATTTCACCAAACTTTTCTCTAGTTGCAGCAATAGAATTTTTTATGTCATCAAGTTTAGTAACATCACATTCAATCGGAAGTATTTCACTGTTATTATTTTTTAATTTAACAGCAAGCTCATTCAATTTATTTTTTCTTCTGGCAAGTATTGCAAGCTTGCATTTTTCTTTTGATATTTCTTCGGCGAGTGCTAATCCGATTCCGCTTGAAGCCCCCGTTAATAAAATTACTTTTCCGGCGATGTCCATTTTAAAAGTAAGTTTTAAGTAGTAGAATTTATTCTTTGTTCAAAAATAATCTAATATAATTTAAAGATGAACTGGTTTGTAATATCAATTTATAGTTAGATTTGTAAGAAAAGTTTGCAATCATCAAAATATAAGCCAAAACATCTTTCAACTTTAATTGCAAATTATTATGTTTGTTTCAAAAATTATTCCAATGATCATAAATGTTTGTTAGTAATATAATAACAGTTGATGAAGTTTTAGTAAGGCCTGAGATAGTCGAAACACATTTTGCATGTGATTTGGAAAAATGTAAAGGTGCTTGCTGCACTTTGGAAAGTAAATATGGAGCTCCATTACTTCAGGAAGAAGTTGAAAAAATTGAGGAAATTTTACCGATTGTAAAGGGATATCTTCCTCCCAGGCATCAGAAAGAAATTGATATTAACGGATTTTATGACATTCACGATAATGAGTTGATGACAAGAAGTGTTGATTACAAAGCTTGCGTTTTCGTTTATTTTGAAGGAAAAATAGCTAAATGCGGCATTGAAAAAGCTTATAATGATGGAAAAATCGATTTTAAAAAACCGGTATCCTGTCATTTATTCCCTATAAGAGTTTCTAATTTGGGAGGTGATATTTTAAGGTACGAAAATTTCAGTGAATGTGAGCCTGCACTGCAAAATGGGAAAAACAAACAAATTAAAATTGTTGATTTCTGTCAAGAATCCTTGATTCGACAATATGGTAAAAAATGGTATGTTAAACTAAAGGAGATTATCGGTAAGTAATATGTTATCACTACATCAAAGACTATCGCAGCAGCAAAAGCTGTCACCTCAGCAAATTCAGTATCAAAAGCTTTTGCAATTAAATACCCTGGCTCTTGAACAAAGAATTAAAAATGAGCTGGAAATAAATCCTGTTCTTGAAGAGGTCATGGAAGGTGAAATGGAATTGACTCAGGAAAAGGAAAAAGATGATTCGACTGATGAGGAGTTTGAAGAATATGACAGCAGTAAAGAAGAATTCGAATTAGAAGACTTCATGAATGACGAATATGATTCTTCGGATAGAGTTAATAGGAGCGGCGATGATGAAGTTTATCAGCCTTTAACTCCAGCTAAGAGAATCATTAACCGAACATTTAACTAATCAACTAAGAATGATGGAGCTTGATGAAGATTATTTTACTTTGGGTGCAGAAATTATTGGCAACCTCAATGACGACGGATATTTAAAAAGAAGTTTGCCGGAAATTTTATCAGAACTTGAATTGTTTGAACACATTCATATTCCTTTGGATAAAGCAGAACATCTTTTAGAAAAAATTCAGAAATTTGATCCGATTGGCATCGCCGCCCGTAATTTGCAAGAATGTCTTTTAATTCAGCTTCGTAATTCTAATTTAGATACTTACTACACATATTTAGCTGAGCAAATGTTAATGCTTCACTTCGATGATTTTACAAAAAGAAGATTTGATGCACTGAAGCAAAAAATGGAATTAACTGATGAATCATTAAAAGCAACTATTGATTTAATTCAGCATTTAAATCCGAAACCCGGCGAAGGCAATATTGAAAGTGATGAGCTGAACCAAATTACACCTGACTTTTTAATTGAGAAAGTTGAGGATAATTTTGTCATAACTTTAAATGATAAAAGCCTGCCTTCCGTTACTATCAGCAGAACATATCTCGAAATGATCGATTCAACCAAAAAAGCAAAAAAGAATGATAGAGAAAAAAATACTTATAAGTTTTTAAGAGAAAAATTTGAATCGGCAAAGTGGTTTATTGCCTGCATTCAGCAGCGCCGCGAAACCTTGATGAAAATAATGAGAGCGATTCTCGAAAAGCAATATGAGTTTTTCGACAAAGGGCCGAAATTTTTGAGGCCGATGATTTACAAAGATATAGCCGAAGAAATAATGATGGACATTTCCACCATCAGCCGTGTGGTTAATGGAAAGTATGTTCAGAGTCCAATGGGGATTCATGAGTTGAAATATTTCTTTAGTGAAGGTTTAACAACCGATTCAGGCGAAGAAGTTTCAAACAAGCATATCAAAGAAAGATTAAAAGAATTAATTGAAGCTGAAGATAAAAATTCACCTTACAGTGATGATAAATTAGCCGAAATGTTGAATGATGAAGGAATTCATATTGCCAGGAGAACAGTTGCAAAATACCGTGAGCAGCTTAGGCTTCCGATTGCCAGGTTAAGAAGAGAATTATGATCTCTTATGTGGTGGATGTTCTTATAATAATATTTTTATTCTTTCTATTTGGTTATTCGCATTCACTTTTAGCTTCCAATAAATTCAAGCGGTATTTAATTTCCTAGGCTGGGAAATAAAATTGCTTTTTACCGTTTGGGTTATAATTTAGTTTCTATTGTTTACTTTATATATCTTCTATGAAATTTCACCTAAGCCTGATATAATAATTTATGACTTACCAGGCCCTTTTGACATCATTATTTTAATTCTTCAATTTTTAAGTCTTGCCGGATTGTTGTGGTCATTTAAATATTTTTCTGGAAAAGAATTTCTTGGGATTAAGCAGGTTGAAAGATATTTGAATAACAATTACCTTATCGATGAATTAGATGAAAAATTGACATTGAAAATTTCCGGGCCATATAAATTCAGCAGGCATCCGGTTTATCTTTTTAGTATTCTTTTTTTGCTATTCCGCCCGATAATGGATTTGTTTTATGTAACTGTTTTTATCTGCGCACTTGCTTATTTTTACGTAGGTTCGATATATGAAGAAAGAAAGTTAGTAGAAAATTTTGGTGAAATTTATAGAGAGTATCAAAATCAAGTTCCAAGAATTTTTCCCGCAAAAATTTTTAAGCTATCCCGTGATAAAGTTACAACCGGATAATAGAGTAAAACCATTTTATTTAAAATATTTTTGTGTCTTATTCGTCTTAATAATTACATCCAATATTTTTGCTCAAGATAGTATCATAGCAAAAGTTGGCCCTTTAAAAATAACAAAAGAAGAATTTACAGACAGATTTGAATTAGTGCCGCAGCTAACAAAAGCCGGAGACCAATCGTCAAAGAAGTACGATCTGCTTTATTCTTTAATTGCCGAAAAACTTTGGGCACTTGAAGCCGAAAACGAAAATCTTGATACAGCTTTAATTATGCAGACTGCTTATAAAAGTATTGAAAAGATGTATGTGCGTGACGCATTATATAAAATCGAAATTGCAAATAAAGTTAAAGTTACTGATAAAGAAATTTTTAATGATTTTAAAAAATACTATTCCGAATTATCTGTAAGCAGCTTACTTGAAAAAGATTCGGCAGAAATTTACGACGATTATAGAATTTTGAATTCCGGTATTTCGTTCGATTCATTGGTTAGTAATAATAACAAAATCGTTGATACAACAATGATAAAATATGGCGTGATGGATGAGAAAAACGAAAACTTGTTTTACAATTTAAAGATTGGTGAATACACTGCTCCTGTAAATACCGGTTATGGCTGGGCAATATTTAAAATTAATGATATAAAAACAAAGTCTTATAAATCTGAAGATGCTGGTGCTGCAGCCCAGAAAATTAAGAAAGTTATTGAGGAAAGGAAGACTGACAAAGTTTATAGAAAGTATTTAAATAAATTTCTTGCCTATATGCATGTTGAATCTGATGGTGATATATTCTGGCGAATTTCTGATTTGTTAACAAAAGTAATGGGTGATAGAAAATTAAAAGATGCAATATCTGACAGTCAAAATGTAAATCTTGAGGCAGATGATATTTTAAAGCTTGAATCTGAATTAGGGGATGAAGCTTTAGGTAAGCCTTTTATTAAATTTAAAAAAGATCCGATTACTACTATAATATTTTTAAGACAATTTTTATTTGACGGGTTCTTTTTAAAAAAAGTTGATGAGAATATCATTTCAGAAAAATTAAATTCACGGGTAAAAACCTTTATTGAAAGAGAATTGTTAGCAAGAGAAGGTTATAGAAGAGGGCTTCAAAATTTACCGGAAGTCAGGTCACAGCTGAATATGTGGCGATTAAATTATCTTGCAAATATATTTAAACAAAAAATTATCGATTCGGTTAAAGTGACTGATGATGAAGTATATCAGTATTATATAAAAAAGAATGAATTTAAAATGGAAAATCCGCCTGAAGTAAATATTCTTGAGATTTTAACTGATAGCCTTGATGTTGCTGAAAAAGTGCTTGACGAAGTAAATGATGGTATGGATTTTAGAAAACTAGCTGCAATTCATACAAAAAGAATGTGGACAAAAAATAAAGGTGGTGAATTTGGATACTTCCCATCGACCATGTATGATGAGATAGGAACAACTGCTGCTAAAATGAAAATTGGTGAAGTGTATGGCCCTTTGAAGTTAAAAGAAGGATACTCAATAATAAAGTTAATTGGTAAAAAAGAAGCAGAAGATAATAAAGTAGCTTCATTTGACTCCGTAAAAAATGAAATGAAAAAGGAAGCATTATATAATAAATTCATTAAATATTTAATTGATTATACGGCAAATTTAGCGAATAAATATAATGTTCAAATCAATAACAACATCTTTGATAGATTAAAAATTAAGGACTTAAAAACTTATGCATTCCGCTATATGGGCTTTAGCGGAAGAATAACTGCTGTTCCACCGACAATTAATTTTACAGAGTGGGTCCCTGTTTGGGAAAATGGTCAGAAAGTGAATCCATAAAAGTTGTTTGTTAACAAAATGCTTTTTTAAGTTTGTTAGATCTTTTTCTCTGATTTGTAAAAACTTAATTAATTATGCGTTTGCCTTTTTCATATTAAATATATAACAATGAAAACAAAATACTGAAATGTAAAGGAGAATTTAATATTAAATGGAAAATAAAATAAGAAGTACAACGATATTAGGAATAATTCATAATGGAGTTGCTGCGCTTGGTGGTGACGGACAGGTTTCACTTGGAAACACTATTATGAAACATAATGCATTAAAGATAAGAAAAATTTCAAATGGCAAAGTGCTTTGTGGTTTTGCCGGTGCCTCTGCCGATGCTTTTACCTTGATGGAAAGATTTGAAGACAAGCTTGAACAATATAGGGGAAATGTCCATCGTGCTGCTGTCGAATTGACAAAAGATTGGAGGACAGATAAATATTTAAGAAAGCTGGAAGCAATGCTTGCTGTTGTAACAGAAGATAAAGCTTTGGTAATTTCCGGTAATGGTGATGTGATTGAACCGGACGATCAAATTGTTGCAATTGGTTCTGGTGGTATGTATGCTTTAGCTGCAGCGAAAATGCTGAAACAATACAGCAGCTTATCTGCAAACGAAATTGTGGAGAAAGCATTGAAGACGGCATCGGAAATTTGTATTTATACCAACGATAAAATTAATGTTGAAATAATTGAGAAATAAAAACGGATATAAAAAATGGAAAAAATTGAAATGAAAGAATTAACTCCTACTCAAATTGTGCAGGAGCTTAATAATTATATCATAGGGCAAAATGAAGCTAAACGTGCTGTAGCGATTGCGCTTAGAAATAGATGGAGAAGGCAGCAAGTTAAGGGTGAAATTAAAGATGAGATACTGCCTAATAATATAATTTTAATCGGCCCAACCGGGGTCGGCAAAACTGAAATAGCAAGACGATTGGCAAAATTAGCACAGGCGCCATTTGTAAAAGTTGAAGCTTCAAAATTTACTGAAGTTGGATATGTAGGAAGAGATGTTGAATCCATGATTAGAGATTTAGCCGACTTCGCAGTAAACATGGTTAAATCTGAAAAGACTTCTGAAGTGCAGCATAAAGCGGAAGCTCTTGCTGAAGAGAAAATTTTAGACATATTAATCCCTCCTGTAAAAAAAGTTAAAGTTGCGAATACTAATTCTGATGAGATTGAAGATGAGAATAACGAGCATTATCAGAATCAAAAGACGCGCGAATGGATGAAGCAAAAACTTAATAAAGGAGAGATGGATGATAAAATGATTGAGTTTGATGCTTCTGTTCAGACTTCAGTTGGTATGCAGGTTTTAGGGCCAATGGGATTAGATGACATGGGAATAAATTTCCAGGAAATTCTTGGTAATATGATGCCAAAGAAAAAGAAGAAAAGAAAAACATCAATTGCTGATGCCCGGCAGATAATAGCGCAGGAAGAAGCTCAAAAATTAATTGATATGGATGCAGTTCAAAGAGAAGCAATTGAGAGAGTTGAAAACTCAGGTATCGTTTTTATTGATGAGATTGATAAAGTAGCAGGCGGTGGAAAATCACAAGGGCCGGATGTTTCTCGCGAAGGAGTGCAAAGAGACCTTCTTCCGATAGTTGAAGGTTCAAACGTAAATACAAAGTATGGAGTAGTAAAAACAGATCATATTTTGTTTATTGCTTCCGGTGCTTTTCATGTTTCAAAACCATCTGATTTAATTCCGGAACTTCAGGGAAGATTCCCAATTAGAGTAGAATTGAGAAGCTTGACCGAGGAAGATTTCATTAAAATTCTTACTACTCCACAGAATGCTTTGCTAAAACAATATAGTGCTTTACTTGAAACCGAAGGTGTTAAATTAAAATTTACAGAAAGCGGAATTAAAGAGATTGCCCGTGTTGCAACAGAAGTAAATGAAAATGTTGAGAATATTGGAGCAAGAAGGCTTCATACTATTCTTACCAGTTTATTAGATGAAATTCTATTTGATGTGCCGGATAAAATTCCAACAGAAACAGTGAAAATTGACGCAAAAGTTGTGAAAGAAAAGCTCGATAAAATTGTAAAAGATAGAGACTTGAGTAAATATATCCTGTAAATAAATGTAATATCACGAAAAATTTTGACATTAGACTTGTATTTTTATAATAAACCGGCTTCATTTTAAAGCCGGTTTTTTTATAAAAATTGATAGTTTTAATAAAAACCAAACAATTATTTTTTCCTAATAGCCATTCGTCTCTTGGCATATCTTTTGTTTTTAACATCCTTCGCAATTTGCATGAAAAATCTTATTAGTAAAAAGGAAGCTTTAATTTATGTCCAGGTTTGTCCTGTCAATTGGAGATCCAAAAGCTAATTTTGATATAAATTTATTTCAAAATAGCTTAGTAGATATTTCCTCAAAAGAAAAAATTCAAATTAAAAATGAAAGAAATTCATTATTTATTTATACTTATTTAAAGGATGAACCATTAAAAGGACAAAGATATTTTAGTAATGAAAATTGGACAATATTTCTTGCTGGAGAATTAATAGATCATCCTACGCTGCCATTCAAAAACATTATACAAATATTAGAGAGACAAAATTTTACTGAACTTAAAAATTTGAATGGTGTATTTGCAATAATTGCATATAATAAAAAAGAAGAAAAGTATTATTTAATAAGCGACCGCCGTTCTCAATATCCATTATACTATTATATTAAAAATGAAACTGCAATAATATCTTCTGACCTTTCATCTTTTTGCAGATTATTAGATCATACTAAGTTTAATGAGAAGTGGCTGTATGACTATATGTTTTTCCATTATCCTATTGGGGATGATACTTTTTTAGAAAATGTAAAAAGGCTTTCATATTCTTCAGTGTTGATTTATTGTAATAAGACAAAAGAAATAAAGTTAAAAAATTACGCAGAAGTTTTTAAGAAAAAAGAAAAATTATTAATGGGTAATGAAGGAATTGAATATGCAAAAGAAGTATTTAGCAAAGTAGTTCCCAAATATTTTGATGGTTCAGAAAATATAGCCTGCGCTTTAACCGGTGGTTGGGATGGCAGGACAAATGTTGCCCTTGCGCCTGATAGAAATAAAATCACAACCTACACCTATGGTGGAAAAGATTGTAATGATATTATTTTTTCAAGAAAAGCTGTAAAGGATATTAAAACGAAACATTTTGAAATAACTTTTGATGATAATTTTGTAAATAATCTAAAAACGCAGATGTATGAAACTGTTTATTTTTCATCTGGAACACAACCAATTCTTAGGTCAACATTATTAGATGTATACTCAAGACTTGCCGGCTTTCCATTGGTTGTTAGTGGAATTAGTTATGACGGATTATTTAGAGGAAATATCGGCGGGCCAAGTATTATATCTCCTTATGTCATTAATTTCTTTAAAAATGGCAGGCAGGCAGATATGCTAAATGATAATAAAAATATTTTTATTAATGTTAATGGAGAATTATCGAACCATCTAAATAGTAAATTTAATTGGATCGAAAATTGTTTTGGCGATTTTCAATCATCAGACAGTCATTTGCTTTTTACTTGTTATGTTTGTGATCCTCAAAATTTTTTAGGAGAGTATAAGATAGCAGAACATTTTACGACCTTAAGAGTTCCAGCGTGGGATTATGAAATAATTGATTTAGCGTTTTCAATTGAGCAAAGTACTTTAAAGTTTTCTGAGTTTATACGGAAAAAAAGAGGAATGCAAGAGACGATGGTTTTGCAGGCTAATTTAATTTCACAATTTGCTCCAGAATTATTTAATACGCCGGTTAAAACCTGTACTCCCAATTCAGTTTTAAGCAGTTCTAGTTTTTTTCAATCTTCATTCTAAATATAGAAGATCTATTTATGAAATAAGTAAAGCTATCTTTTATAAAGATCAAAAACCACTTGAAGATTGGAATAATTGGTTAAATGTTAACTATAGAAATTTGGTTGATAAAATAATATTTTCCAAGGAATCTTTAATTCAACAGTATTTTACGGAAGAGTATTTAGATAGAATGAAAGCACAAAGAGATTACAGAACAATCGGTAAATTATGTACTTTAGAAATATTGATAAATCTAATTTCAAATAAATGGAGAAGATACTGGTGAGTGATAAAATTTTCAATCTTGTTGTGATTAATTCAAATTATTTTAGATTATATTTGGTAAAAAAAATATTTTTAGTAGGGAAACGGGGAGGTATAGCTCGTGTCTAGATTTATAGTTTCAAAATATAATTTCGTCAATCATTCAAGTATAAATTCACAAAAAGAAAGTATCGTTGAACCATCCCCAAAAGAAGAAGTACAGGTCAAAATAGAAAACAATTCAATTTTCCTATACACTTATTTGAATCATGAGCCATTAAAAGGAGAGCGATATTTTAGTGATGAATATTGGGCAGTACTCTTTTTAGGTGAAGTAATTGATTTTGTAACTGTTCCATTTCAAAAAATTATTGATATTGTAAAAAATAGAACATATGAAGAGTTCAAAAACTTTAACGGAATTTTTGCAATTATTGTTTATGATAAGAAAGAAGATGAATATTATATTATTGGCGATCGGCGCGGACAATACCCGATTTACTATAGTTTTTATAAAAATGCGTTTGTAATTACGTCAGAACTGTCATCTTATTGCAGGATATTTGATGAAGTTGAGTTTAATGAGAAGTGGTTGTATGATTTTATGTATTTTAATTTTCCATTAGATGGGGATACTTTTCTAAAAAATGTTAACAGACTATCATATTCTTCTGTTCTTAGATATTGTTCAAAATCAGAAGAAGTAAGTATAAAAAAATATGCTGATGTCTTTAGAAAGAAAGAACCAATATTAAAAGGGAATGAAGGATTGAATTATGCTAAAGAAATATTCGGCAAAAGAGTTCCGATGTATTTTGAAGGATCTGATAAAATTGCATGTGCACTAACTGGTGGTTGGGATGGAAGGACTAACATTGCTTTGGCTCCTAATAAGAATAAAGTCACTGCATATACCTATGGTGGGAAAAACTGTCATGATTTTATTTACTCGAATTATGCAGCTAAAGCCGCTGGGGTTAAACATAAAAAGATTTTGTTTGACGAAAAATTCACAGATGACTTACCTAAACTTATCGGAGAAACAGTTTATTTGACATCAGGTTTACAGGGAATACAAAGAGCAACATTATTGAGAGTTTATTCCCTGCTTTCGGATTTTCCAGTAATCATTAGTGGTATTCATTATGATGGTTTATTCCGCGGGCATATAGGCGGCCCAAGTATAATTTCGGATGGAATAAAAAATGTTTTTAAGAATGGAAATAGGGACATTCATTTTAATTCATTTAAAAATACTTTTAAGATTGATTTTCAAAAATTTTCTGATCATGTCCGTAATAAACTAACTCAATTGGAAAAGGTTTGCGGGAATCTTCAGACACCAGAGGGGCAATCAATTTTTAATAATTATGTAATGTACCCGAATTATTTTGCTGGTGAATATAAGGTGGCGGAACGATTTTCAACTTTAAGGGCTCCTGGATGGGATTTAGACATCATAGATTTATCATTTACGATTGAACAAAGTAGCCTTACATATTCCGAATTTGCCGGTAACAAAAGAGGAATGAGAAAATCAATGATGCTCCAAGCTTATCTCATTTCTCAATTTGCCCCGGAATTAATGAAAGTTCCGACTTTAAGTATGACCACTCCGAAAACAGTATTGACAAACGATTTTTATTTTAAGGCTTATTTTTATTACAGAAGATTCATCAATAAATTTAATAATATTGTTTTTTACCAAGGGCAAAAGCCGCTTGAAAATTGGGAAAATTGGTTGAATGTAAATCATAGAAGCATTATTGATAATTTAATTTTTTCTAGGGATTCGCTAATTCAAAATTACTTTACTGAAGATTATTTAAATCAAATTAAAGTGAGTAGGGACCACAGGATTGTTGGAAAGTTGTGCACTACTGAGTTTATTCTACGCTTAATAAATAATAAATGGCAACGGTTCTGGTAACCAAGTATTCTATAGATGAAAATTTTATTTATAAAATTTCGTAGATCTTTATGTCCGAGTTTCATATGCTGAGATTGAATTGCGAATTATCTTAATGATTTCTCAGAATCACTTGAAATAAATTTTCGCCTATTCTGATAATTACATTAACTTATTTTATATTTGCAATGTTACCTCAAAATTAATATTCTCAGTTGATGAACATTAAAACTGCATTCCCACAAAAATTTCTTATTAGACTACTGGCTTTTTCAATAGCAGTTGTTGTACTATTAGTATTCAGCGGAATAAATAAGAAAGCAGACCGTCAAATCGAAAATACTTTTTATCATGTTAAAGGGGAGACTCAGCCGGATACTAACATTGTTATTATTCATTTAACAGAAAGTGACATTGATAAATTAGGTCAATGGCCGATTAAAAGAAGCTACTACGCTCTTATAATCAACAGTCTAACCAAACAGCAGGTAAAGAAGATTGGGTTGGAAATATTTTTAAGTGCAAAATTTGTTACGCAGACACTATATGATCAATTACTAACAAAGGAAATTGAAAAGTCTGGCAAAGTTGTGTTAAGTTCTTTGGCTGGTGAAATTAAGTTGTCTGGGAATAGTTTTGCTACTGATTCGCTTAGCTATCCGAGTCCAAAACTTTTAAATGAAAATATTACAACCGGGCATATCAACTATATCAAAGATGACAGTGAAATTAAAATTCCAGTAGAGATAAAATCATTCAATACTACTGAATTTGCATTTAGCTACCAATTAAATCATATCCCTCACCTGGAAATAAATGAGCATGAGCTATCGGGGAGTTCTTTGGTTAATGTTAATTTTCATTCAAGCTGGACTAAATTTAGAAGTTATAGCTGGCTGGAATATTTTGACATGCTTCAAAAAAATGATTCATCATTAAAAAAACTTAAAGATAAAATTGTAATAATTGGAGTTAGTGATCCGCAGCTTACGCTGGCTATATCAACTTGCTTTGATGATGATCTACCTGGAGTAGCACTTCATGCTTTTGCTCTCGATAATTTATTAAATCATTCCATGCTTAACAGCAGCTTTAAAAATTATTCTAAGGCATTTTTTCTTTTTACTTTTTTAGTTTTCCTTTTTTTTAATATGAAAAGGAATCCTTCAAAGCTGCTTAAGCATTATTCTGTTTTATTTCTTGCATTTATAATCCCAACTTACTTTCTTTTTTCCGTCTATGAATTACAGCTTGCTTATAGTTGGTTGGTTATACCGCTAATAATATTGGTTGTCGTAGATTCATTTAGCTGGCTGAGAGAAAAGCAATATTCTTTTGAAAGCGCAATAGATGAAGCAGCAATTCTAAAATCTCATTTACATAAAAAGGAATCTGAGTTAGAAAAGCTTCAGAAAGAATTAAATGTTACCGGAGAAAATTCCGGCTCACTAATTAATAGAATTAAATCTTTAAAATCGGATATCGATAAATTAAAACTAAAAGAAGATGATGAGATTGAATTTGAAAAAGTACCTGATGAAAAGGTAAATAATTTTTATGGCATAACCTACCGAACCAAAATTATGGCAAAAATTGTTGATCTTATTTCTAAGACAGCACCGGAAGAAGCTAATATACTTGTACTAGGCGAAAGTGGTACGGGTAAAGAACTAGTTGCCAAAGCAGTACACGTTTTAAGCAAAAGAAAAGATAGTAAATTCATTGCAGTTAACTGCGGGGCCCTGTCTGATTCCTTATTGGAAAGTGAATTGTTCGGGCATGTTAGAGGTGCTTTCACAGGTGCAGTAACTGATAAAATAGGAAGGTTTGAAGCAGCTAATAATGGAACGATTTTCTTAGATGAAATTGCAGAGACAAGTGAAAACTTTCAGGTTAAATTGTTAAGAGTTATCCAAACAGGCGAGTATGAAAAAGTTGGTTCATCCTCAACTCAAAAGACTAATGTAAGAATTGTTGCTGCAACAAATAAAAATTTGGAAGTATCAGTCAAGGAGAAAAAGTTTAGGGAAGATTTATATTACCGTTTAAACGTAATAAAAATTGAGCTCCCCCCGTTAAGGGAAAGAAAAGAAGATATTGAAATTTTAGCTCAAAAATTTTTAGAGAGAGAAGCGGCTGAGATGGTATTATCCAGTGCTGTTGCTGAAGTTTTAAATGAGTATGAATGGAAAGGTAATGTTAGAGAACTTGAAGCGATAATTAAACGTTCTGCTATTTTCTGTAAAACAGCAAATAGAAAAATTGTTCAATTAGTTGATTTGCCTGAAGAAATTGTTAAGGGAGTTAAATTTAATTTTGAGGACTTGGTTCTTGATTCACTTAGAGAGAAAAAATTTTCCCATTCATCAATTACTGAAACAGCTGTTGAACTTGGAAATGTAAGCCGCACATTAGTTTCAGAAAATTTTAGAGGTGCTGCATTGAAGGCCCTGGTTGAAAATGATTTTGATTTAACAAATGCGGTTAATTTCATTTCGGCAAGCAATGATGAGGATATAAAAGAAAAAGTAAAAAATAAAATTCTGTTGTTCATTAAGAATATTGAAAGTGATATCAACAAACTTGATAATAAAGAATTTGAATCGGCAAAAATAAAGTTTTCTTCAAAATATAAAAACCTACCTCAGAAATTTCATTCTTATCTCGATGAAGTTATTAAAAATAAATTAGGCTCATCTTAAATTTTTAGAAGAAGATTTTGATGTACAATTAAATGTTCCGTTTGTATAGTATATTACCCTTTCATCAAACAACATTTTAATTTTTAACATTTTATTACAAGTTTTGCTTGGCATTAATATTGATTTCAAATTAAATCCAATAAACTCAAAGGGAAAAAAATGATTTTAATTAATACTATGAAATTTATTGCGTTCATTTTTATATTCAGCACATCTTTGGTGCTAGCTCAGGATAATTCGGACACTACTTCCACTGATAAGGATTGGGAAAAATGGAAAAAATGGGAAGAAGAAATGAATGACCGGTGGGGAGATTTCAGTATGGATTTTTTAAAGAATGCGCAGCCCACAATTGTTTTGAATTACGGTTTATCAAATATGAGCTTAAATAATTTTAGGCAAAAGTTTGCTGACCCAAATATGATTGAGCTTCAATTGGGATACACTAATAATAAAATGAAATGGCTCGAATCGATTTTCCAGATGAACTATAGGTTTGTATCTGTCAGCAACATTTCAAACAAGATTTCAGGAAATAAAGATGGTTTAAGTTCAGAGATGTGGAGAATAGGAGTTGGCAGAACTTATGCTTTAGGTTATAAATTCGGCAAGTCTGCTTTAATTCCTTATTATTCAAATTCGTTAATATGGTCAAGACTAAACATGGGTAATCAAATATCTGACTCAACTGATAATGATGTGATCGATCACTTTAATAAAGCATTCAGGTTTGGTACAAGTTCCAAAGGCGGCATTGAATTTCAAGTCACCGAAAATATTGGACTAAATGTGGAATATGAAAGATCAATTGTATTCCCACGACATCTATTTTGGAAATGGGCCGGCAGTGTATTAATTGAAGCTTCAAGCCAGTCTTTGCTTGATGAGTTTGTGGAGGCAATATATAAGTCATCTCCTTATGCTGCCCCGATTGTAAATTTTATTTTAAAGAATGCGCTGTCTTATGGTTTATATGAGTTGAGGCAGGAAAAAATGAATTGGCCTTTTGACACTGCAGCACCTTTAAGTTATGATCAATTTAAATTTGGGCTTTCATTTGTATTTTAATTCGTAGAGGTGTTCAATTGAACACCCCTATATTTTTCTAATCAGTAAATTTAATTTTAATATTTACAATTTCGCTTACACTTCCAATCCTTACCGGCGGACCCCAGGTACCAACACCACAGCTTACATAATAATGCGTTTGATTTTTTTTAAGATAGCCCCAGCTAACTTCATAAATCATTTTGGTAATTAAATTGCCAGGAAAAAATTGTCCATGATGCGTGTGGCCGGATAATTGTAAATCAATATTATTTTCCGCAGCTTCTTCTAACTTAAATGGAGTATGATCCAACAAAATTTTAGGAAGGTCGTTCCTTGTATTCTTTAAAATATCTTCTAACTTCAATCTGTGTTTACTGCTAAACCTGTCAATTTCTCTATCTTCCCGACCTATTAAATAAAATTCATCATTAATATTTTCTAACTGAGTCTCGAAGTACATTAATATTGAATTCTTTTAAATAGTTAACTGATTCTTCAACTCCATTTATATATTCGTGATTACCTGTTGAAGCATATACTCCGTACTTTGCTTTCAAGTTTTTTAATTCATCACAGATATTTCTTTCTTTAAGAATAAAAACTTTATCATCAATTATATCTCCAGGTAGTAAAATAATGTCCGGCTTTAAGGCATTAATTTTATTAACGATTTTCTTAAGCAGCTTACCATCGTTTACAGGTGTTAAATGAAAATCCGAAACAGCAACAATATTTAATTCATTAAGCTTACTTGATTTTTTAGAAACTGAAATTTCTTTTGTAAAAACTGAAAGTATTCTTGTATTAATATACCCGGCAATAACCAGTGCAGAGACTATAAAAATTATGATGGTAATGCCGTTACTTGTTTTGTCAATTCATAATTATTATAAAATGAGTTTGGGATAAAATGAATCCACAGATTAAGTTAATCTTGCAAAATCAATAATAAGTATTGAAAGGAAAAAATATATTAAAAATGTAAACCAGAACGAGCCAACCCATAAAAGGAAATCGTAAAACCATGACGGTATTTTTGATGTGAAAAATTTAGTTATTAAATATGACGTTGAGGCAATCAAAAATATAATGATATAAAATGGCTTCAAGGAATGAAAAGCGTTTATTGCTTGCCAGCCGCGTATAAAAACATAGTAATTTATAGCAAAGTATAAAGACAAGAATATAGATAGGAAAAGAATCATTCTATTTTAACCTAAAGTTGGAAATTAAAAATTATTGCTGCAAATATATTTAATTCTTAGCTTCTTTTTGTGTGACATCAAACTAAAATTATTTTTAATTTAGTGTTAAAAATTTGTAATCAAATCCTGAAAACTGATATGAAATATAAATTCTTAATTACATTCATGTGCTTCATTATCTTCCCGAATTCTGTCTTCTCTCAGGAAAACAATGATACATTATATTTAAGAGTCATGACTTACAATATTCATCACTGTGAGGGAATAGATGGTAAGACTGATCTGAATAGAATAGCGAAAATAATAAGAGAAACCGGCGTTGATCTTGTCGCTTTACAGGAGGTAGATCAAGGGACAGAAAGATCATCTGGTGTTAAAATATTGGATAGCCTTGCAGCAATTACGAAAATGCATTTTTATTTTGATAAAAATATTGAATTCGAAGGCGGTGAATTTGGAAATGGAATATTATCCCGGCTTCCGATTTTAGTAAAATATAATTATCACTATAAAATGAATAAGGAAGGTGAACAAAGAGGATTGCTTCAAACTGTAGTCGATTTTTTTGGCAATGATATTTTATTTATGGATACACATCTGAACGACAGCAGAAGTGACAGCGAAAGAGTTTTAAATGTTGATGAAATTAAAAATGAAGTAAAAAAATATCCTGAAATGCCTATAATTGTTTGCGGCGATTTTAATGACACGTCAATGGGAAGAACTTATTTAAAAATGAGAGAAGATTATTCAGATGCTTGGGAAGAAATTGGATATGGCAATGGATTTTCTTATCCGTCTGATTTTCCGGGAAAAAGAATAGATTATATTTTTTATTCTAACGGGCGGGATAGAAAAAAATAAAATTATTATTAAGCCTGTACTTATTACAGTTTTCAGAAGCGGTGCATCTGATCATTTACCTGTTGTAGCTGAGTTCAAAGTAATTAAGAAGAAATCAGGTGATGATTCAAATTAAATTTTTTGAATTTTGATTTTTTACTTTTGACCTATCAATTGTACTCATCCCAGCTTTTAACCGAAAGACTTTCTTCTTTATTTAAGTGAATTGCTTTTATAAATCTTTTAGCAACCTGAGTATTCGTAATTAAATTTATATTCATGTCAATCGCTTTTCTTCGTATTATATAATCATTATCAAGTTCATATTTTTCCTGACTCTTTGGAATATTAATTACCAGGTCAATTTTCCCTTCATTCAAATATGTAATTACATTTGGTTCTTCTTTTTCCAGCGGCCAATTTAATATTTCTGATTCAATACCGTTCCTATTTAAAAACTCCGAAGTGCCTTTTGTAGCATAAAGCTTTAGTCCCATCTCACATAATTTTTTGGTTTCGGATAGCAAATCCGCTTTGTCTTTTAAAGTTCCGGTTGATAAGCATAACAGCTTTTTTAGGGATTCTAAACCCGGTTGATAAAAAACTTTTTAAGAATGCTTCATTAAAATCATCACCAAGACAAGCAACTTCGCCGGTTGATGCCATTTCAACCCCAAGCACAGGATCAGAACCCTTTAATCTTGTGAAAGAAAACTGTGGTGCTTTTACTCCCACGTAATCAACATCGAAAGATGACTTATCAATTTTAGGAACTCTTTCTCCCAAGATAAGCTTTGTAGCAATTTCGATGAAATTTATTTTTAAAGTTTTTGATACAAATGGAAAGCTTCGTGAAGCTCTTAAGTTACATTCAATTACTTTTACTTCATTATCCTTTGCAATGAATTGAATATTAAATGGCCCTGTAATTTGAAGCTCTTTTGCAATTTGCTTTGTAACCATTTTTACACGACGCATAGTTTCTAAATAAGTTCTTTGCGGCGGCAATACAATTGTTGCATCACCTGAATGAACGCCGGCATTTTCAACATGTTCTGAAATTGCGTAGCAAAATAATTGCCCGTTTTCTGCAACTGCATCAACTTCAATTTCTCTCGCATCTGTAATAAATTTACTTATCACTACCGGGTGTTCTTTGCTTATCTCGGCTGCTTTCTTCAAAAATATTTCCAGCTCTTCGTCAGAGACTACAATACTCATTGCAGCGCCGCTGAGTACATAGCTTGGCCTGATTAAAACAGGATACTCAACTTTTTTAGCAAACTCTTTTGCTTCAGCTAAGCTGGTAAGCTCTTCCCATTCCGGCTGATCAACTTCAATCTTATCAAGTATTCCGGAAAACTTGTGCCTGTTCTCAGCATTGTCTATTTGAATCGGAGAAGTTCCTAAAATATTTATTCCTGCTTGATGCAAGTTTCATGGCAAGATTATTTGGAACCTGTCCACCCATAGAAACAATAACGCCTTTTGGATTTTCTTTATCGCATATATCAAGTACACGTTCTAAAGTTAATTGTTCAAAATAAAGCTTATCGCATATATCATAATCAGTACTTACTGTTTCCGGGTTGCAATTAATCATTATTGATTCATATCCGCTTTTATTCAAAGACAAAACTGCATTTACACAGCACCAATCAAATTCTACTGAAGAACCAATCCTATACGCTCCGCTTCCTAGTACAATTATTTTTTCATCTTTTGTAATTGCCGGATCTTCTTTGCTAAATAAAATATCATCTTCACTTCCGTTGTAAGTTAAGTACAAATAATTTGTCTGTGCTGGATATTCTGCAGCAAGCGTATCAATCTGCTTAACAACCGGCATCACATTTAAAGATTTTCTATATCCTCTCACTTCAAGCTCTGTTGAAGAAGTTGGTTATTGAAATTTGATAGTCGCTGAATCCATATTCCTTTGCTTCTTTCATTAAATCATGCGGAATAGAATTTAATTTTTTCCCTTTAAGTTTTAATTCAGTATCAACAATATTTTTCATTTTATACAAGAAACCATTTGGTAATTTTTGTCAGATCATAAATTTTATCAATTGAATATCCTCTTTGAAGAGCGGCTGCAATTGCAAAAATTCTTTTATCAGTAGGTTGAGCTAGCTCATTATCCAGATCATTAAACTCCAATTCATTTCCAACAAAGCCAACAAAACCTACATCAAGCATTCTTATTGCTTTTTGAAGAACCTCCTCGAATGATCTGCTGAGCGACATGACTTCGCCGACGGATTTCATCTCGGAACCAAGCTGGGTGCTTACAAATTTAAATTTTTGTAAATCCCATCGTGGAAATTTTAATGCAACATAATCAAGTGCAGGCTCAAAACATGCAGAAGTTTCTTGAGTTATAATATTTTCAACTTCATTTAAAGCATAACCAAGGGCAAGCTTTGTTGCAATAAAAGCAAGCGGATAGCCAGTTGCTTTTGATGCAAGTGCCGAGCTTCTGCTTAAACGTGCATTTACTTCGATTATTCTGTAGTCATCAGAATTTGGATCAAGAGCATATTGAATATTACATTCACCAATTACCCCAAGATGTCGAATTAATTTTATTCCTATTGAACGAAGCATAAAATTTTCTTTTGCGGAAAGAGTTTGTACAGGAGCAATTACAATACTATCTCCGGTATGAATTCCCATTGGGTCAATATTTTCCATAGAACAGATTGTAATGCAGTTATTATATTTATCTCTAACAATTTCATACTCAACTTCTTTCCAGCCGTATAAGGATTCTTCAATTAAAATTTGTTTTGTAAAAGTAAATGCCCGTCTTGCTTTTTCAAGCAAGTTCTTCTTTATTATTAACAATTCCGGAACCAAGGCCGCCAAGGGCATAGGCAATTCTAACCATTAATGGGTAGCCAATTTTTTCACCAGCTTTTATTGCCTCATCAACATTTGTAGCAGTTTCACTAGTTGCAATTTTTAATCCTACTTCACTTACCTTTTGTCCAAATAGCAGCCTGTCCTCAGTATTTTGAATTGCTTCCACAGGAGTACCTAATACTCTAACATTATTTTTAGCAAGTACTCCGCTTTCATAAAGAGATACTCCAACATTCAGAGCTGTCTGTCCGCCAAACTGAAGTAAAATGCTATCTGGTTCTTCCTTTTCAATTATCTTTTCAACAAACTCAGGTTTGATGGGGAGGAAATAAACTTTGTCTGCAAAATTTTCAGAAGTTTGAATTGTTGCAATGTTCGGGTTTACAAGTACCGTTGCAATGCCATCTTCTTTTAACGCTTTAATCGCCTGGCTGCCTGAATAATCAAATTCACCTGCCTGTCCTATTTGCAAAGCTCCTGAGCCAAGTATCAATACTTTTTTTGGTTTTCCTTTTTTTATCATTTATAAGTCCTATGTTCCAATCAAATTATTTACTTTATTAATTTAATTTATAAACTGTCCTATTTTCCTTCATAAAATAAAATTGAATCTGGCAAAACTTGTTTTGTATACTCCAGATCCTTCATACTCAACAAATAAATCATTACTGCCTGTGGCTTCGAAATATGTTACTTTTAATTTGTGCAGACCTTTTGATAAAGCAACAAGTCCATTTTTTTCTGTCAGGCCATGGGGCCCATCATTATCTACAACCAAATTATCATCAACATACAATCGGCTTCCGTCATCTGATGAAGTAAAAAATCTGTAAACACCATCTGCATTAATTTTAATTAACCCGCTAAATTCAAAACCATAATAATCGTTTTGTTTATTTTTATGAAGTACATCAATGTTTTTAATAATACCTGAGTCAATAGTCTTCATATTATCAAAGTCAGGCAGTGCGTCCCATTCGCCTTCATAATAATTATAGCTTATACCTTGCTTTATATTATCGGCGGTGACTGCAGGATTCGGACTTACTTTTGTGAAAGTAGCTTCAGAAGCTGATGTAAGTGGCATGTTGTTTAAAAAACTTCTTAGCTGAGATTGTACTTGTTTTAGTTATAGTTATTGTATTCGATACGATAGGAGAAGAATTTGTTGGAACCGATCCATCAGTTGTGTATCTAATTTCTGCTTTTGGATTTTCTGATTCTAATATTATATGTAATGAATCGATAAATAAATCAAATGCCGCTTTGATAACCGGAGGATTATAAATATCCGGTTTACGATCCAAGTCAAGTACAACAACACTATTTATTGAATCCGGAGCAGTTGAAGGTAAACTTATTTCTAATGCATCTTCATTTCGCTCAACTTTTAAAGAGGTTTGTTTAAGATCGGATAGTAGATAAGCAGCATTTGGCTTGTTCATTATTCCATGTACTGATATTTTTCCATCTGCCGGCCAGTCAAAAACATGTAAATACAATCTAGTTCCATCTTCAGTTTCTTTCATTGTGCAGCGGCCCCATTTTAAATTTGCGAACGGACTTGCTTTAGTATCGTAAATTGATTCACCATTCACTTTCATCCAATCGCCAATTTCTTTTAGTCTATCAACTGCGGCTGGAGGGAAAACTCCTTCAGAAGTCGGGCCGACATTTAACAAATAATTTCCACCTTTGGAAGCTATATCGGTCAACAATCTGATAAGTTCTTTTGATGATTTCCAGTTGTGATCATTTTTATTATAACCCCAATGATCGTTCATTGTCATGCATGTTTCCCAATCAACTCCTTTAATTCCTGTTGCGGGAATTTCCTGCTCAGGAGTTCCATAATCGCCAATTGTTTCCCCATCTTTTGCAAATCCTTCTAAACCATTTCGACCAACTCCGACACGGTTATTTACAATAATATTCGGCTGGAGTTTTCTTACATAGTCATATATTTCTTTACCGTATTTATTATTCCAGGTGCTTTCCCATTCGCCGTCAAACCAAAGGACACTAATTTCACCGTAATTTGTTAAAAGCTCATGTAATTGGTTTTTCATGTATTGAACATATTTGTCAAAGTCTGCACCTTCGGTTGAGCGATTATTTTCCCATGGACGCCTGGGAAGATAATTTGGATTATGCCAGTCCATAATTGAATAATAGAAACACATTTTTAATCCTGCTTCATGAACAGCATCAGCTAGTTCTTTTAGAACATCTCTTTTGAAAGGGGTAGACATAATATCAAAATCTGTATACTTCGAATCGAAGTTGCAGAAACCATCATGATGCTTGGAAGTAATTACAATGTATTTCATCCCGGCATCTTTTGCCATCTTAACCCATTGCTTTGCATCAAACTTTACCGGGTTATATTTATCAACAAACTTATCATAAGTCTTCAAAGGTATTTCGGCATTGTTTCTAATCCACTCAGCATAATTTGTTTTCCCATTCCATTCGCCTGCCGGAATTGAATAAAGCCCCCAGTGTATAAACAAACCAAAGCGGGCATCCCGCCACCATTCCATTCTTGCGTTTTTTTCTTTAGGAGTTTCCTGAGCAAACGAGGATAAATTTAATTCAAACGAAAAAAATATTAATGCTGAAAAAATTAAAATTGTTTTTAAGTGGTTCATTGTTTTATTCCTGCTAATAAATTTTGTTAAATCATTTATAATGCTCTTACAAACATGTCAAAAATAAATTCGCTGTCATCCGGCCCTGGAGAAGCTTCCGGGTGAAACTGTGCTGCAAAAAATGGTTTTGAAATATGAATCAATCCTTCATTGGTTCCATCGTTATCATTTGTAAACCATTCTCGCCAATCTTCAGGCAAGGTTTCGGAATCAACTGCATAACCGTGATTCTGTGAAGTAATATAACAGCGTTTCGTTCCTGTCTCATTGCATGGCTGGTTATGCCCTCTGATGTCCATATTTTAATTTATAAGTATTAGCTCCGGCAGCAAGAGCAAGGATTTGGCTGCCTAGACAAATACCCAAAATCGGAATTTGTTTTTTCATAGCTTCTTTGGTGACTTCCACTGTCTTGTTGCACATTTTGGGATCGCCGGGGCCGTTTGATAAAACTATACCGTCACACTTTTCTTTTGCAAAATCATAATTATAAGGAACCCGAAGCACAGAAATATTTCTGCCAAGGAAAGCATGAATAATATTATTCTTTGTTCCGCAGTCAACCAAAACAATTTTCTTCCCGTTCCTTTTATATTCAACCGGCTTCTTAACACAAACTTCTCCCACAAGGTCAATTAAATTTGGATCTTCAAAATCAATTTTTTCTTTTTCATTGATAATGATTTTTCCAAGCATAGTTCCCTGGTCGCGCAGCTTTCTGGTAAGCATCCTGGTATCAATTCCGTATATGCCTGGAATTTTTTGTTCTTTCATCCAATCACTTAAAGATTTTTTTGCATTCCAATGTGAGTAGTTTTGTGAATAGTCGGAAATAATTAGTGCTCTTACATGAATTTCTTCAGATTCAAAATTTTTATAAAGGCCGTCAACTCTTTCATCGCCAGGGACACCATAGTTGCCGATTAACGGAAAAGTACAAACTAAGATTTGGCCTCTGTATGAAGGATCTGTCATTGTTTCGGGATAGCCGACCATGCCGGTATTGAAAACTACTTCGCCGTTTGTGTTTTTTTCATACCCGAAACTGTAACCGGTAAATTCAGTTCCATCTTCTAAGATTAATGCTGCTTTAATTTTTGATTGATTCATAATTCAGATTAAATATTTTTATAAAAAAATAGCCACTCAATGAGTGGCTACAATAACATTTATTTTTTCAAAATCATCAGTGATTATTTTAATTTTCTTCTTATTGATTGGTAATTTCTTTCTGTTTGCTTGGGAAACAAATATAAAGCAATCGGTTTTAAGATACAATTAAGAAACAAAAACTTTAATCAACTTTTTTAAAAATCAGCTTTATATTTTCATCTTTATACAAATAGAGCTTTAAATTTTCAATTTTATAATTATTTATTCCTTCCATTGCATGAAGGAATTCATTTTCATTAACACCCTGGCAGTACATTTTAGTGGTAGCGAAGGGAGAAAAGGTAATTTCATTTTCGTTTATCTTGTAAGTTCCTCTCAAATTATTACAGCCAGTGAACCCAGTTAAACTTTTTGCTGAGTCATTAAATTCAAGTTGTGGAAATTGATTTGGAAATTCATTTGATGAGATTGTTTGCCCGTTTAATGACCCCAGTACCCAAATATCATTCAATAAAATGCTTTGGGGAATTGATTTCTCCGTTGAAGAACAGCCTGCTAAAATTAACGATATTAAAATGCTCAAATAAATTTTCATAATAATTTTATGTTAAATTGTGGAAAGGTCTTTAATTTTAATTAAAAAAAAATTATATAGCAGTTAGAATTTACTATTAAATAGCATTAATGTTTCAAATTTTTAATTGTTACAAATCACACTTTCTTCTCTTCCGAATATCACCAACCAATTTTATATTTATAAACCATGAAAAAAATTAAAAACGCCAAATCACCAAAAACATTTATTTTAGATACAAATGTTATCCTTCATGACGCAAGTTCAATTCAGCAGTTCCAGGAAAACGATGTGGTAATTCCGCTTGCGGTGATTGAAGAGCTGGATCATTTTAAACGGGGAAGCCAGGTAATTAATTTAAATGCGCGTGAGTTTGCAAGAAAACTGGACTCACTTACCGGCAGTGCATTGTTTAACGGCGGCGTTCTCTTGGCAAGGGGAAAGGCAAAGTTAGAATTGCTTTGACAAGAGGAATAAATGATGAAATAAGAGATTTGTTTAAAGAAGATTCTCCCGATCATAGGATTCTATCTGTAGCACATGAATGGAATAAAAGAACTAAAAATGGAAGTGTAATTCTCGTTACTAAAGACGTTAATCTCAGGATGAAAGCGAAGGCTTTGGGCATTTTAGCTGAAGACTATACAACTGACAGAATCGGCAGTATTGAAGAACTGTACAGCGGCAAGCAGGTAGTTGAAAATTTTGATGACGATTTAATACTCAAGCTTTATCAAACTCCTTATCAATCTCCGGCGAAACCAATACTTAAGAAAATTAATGGCGAAGAGATTCCAAATAAGTTTTATATTATTAGAAATACAAACCGGTCGGTGCTTGCTTATCTTGACCAGGAAAAAGAAACAATCCGTAAAGTCGATAAGAATTCAGTTTATGGAATTAAACCGCGGAATGCTGAGCAGACTTTCGCTGTTGATGCGCTTACAAATATGGACATTCCACTGGTAAGCTTAACAGGAAAAGCAGGAACGGGGAAAACATTGTTGGCATTGGCGAGTGCTTTGCATATAAAAAAAAGTTACCGTCAAATTTATATTGCAAGACCGATTGTTCCTTTAAGCAATAAGGATATCGGATTTTTGCCGGGCGATGTACAAAGCAAGCTTGAACCTTACATGCAGCCGCTTTGGGATAATTTAAAAGTGATTCAAGATCAATTTTCAGAGAATGACAAAAATTACCAGGCAATAAATTCAATGACAAAAGAAGAGAAGCTGGTGATTGAACCACTTTCATATATTCGCGGCCGAAGCTTGCAAAGAATTTATTTTATTGTTGATGAAGCACAGAATCTTACCCCGCATGAAATTAAAACTATAATTACTCGTGTTGGCGAAGGAACTAAAATTGTTTTTACAGGCGACATTTACCAAATTGACCATCCTTATCTTGATACGGAGTCAAACGGACTTACATATTTGATTGACCACTTCAAGGGGCAAAAACTTTATGCACATATAAATCTTGAGAAAGGGGAGAGGTCGGAGTTGGCGGAACTTGCGAGTAATTTGCTTTGAGATATTAACTTTTTAATTACTAATGTAAAAGTTAATTGTATTTTTCAATTGAGAATTTTTTGCTTAATGCTGTTATTAACTAACCATTTTTAGTTTTTTTACTTCCTTTTTTAGCCTGTCTTGCAGTTTGTCTTTTTCGACTTCTAAATTATATCGCATTTGTAAATTCAACCAGAACTTTTCGGACAAACCAAAATATTCCGATAACCTTAATGCTGTGTCTGCAGTTATCGCTCTTTTTCCAAGAACTATTTCGTTTATCCTCCGAGCAGGAACATTTATATCTTTAGCTAAACGATATTGACTAATTTCCATGGGTAATAAAAATTCTTCAAGTAGAATTTCTCCAGGATGAATGGGCTCTAATTTTTTATTCATATTTTTTATCCTTTATGATAATCAATTATTTCTACTTCGTATGCATTATTTTCTTTCCAGCCAAAAACTATTCTCCACTGATCGTTTATCCTTATACTATATTTCCCGGATAAATCACCTGATAACTTTTCAAGTCGATTTCCCGGTGGAATTTTCAAATCTTCTAATTGTTCTGCTGCATCAATTAATAATAACTTTCTATATGCAGACTTTAAGATAGTTGAAGGAAAACCTTTTACAAATTTCCTGTTAAATATATCTTCAGTGGCTTTATCAGAAAAGTTATTTATCATACATTTACATAATAACGCTTTGCGTTATTATAATCAAGACATATTATAATAAGAGATGAAGACTTCATTGTATAATAATTTTCAAGGATTATTTATCTATATACTAATTCTAAATCAAACAGACTTACATACTTGATTGATCATTTCAAAGGGCAAAAGCTTTACGCACATATAAATCTTGAAAAAGGGGAGAGGTCGGAGTTGGCGGAGTTGGCGAGTAATTTACTATAGTCAGAAAAGTATTTTGAAATTATAAATATGTACAACTATTTTTATCCGTATTAAATCTATTATTTTTAACCCGGCAGCCAACCAACTCTGACATTCCAAAATACAGCTTCATCAATTGTAATCTCCTCATTTGCTGCTTGATTTAGTAAATGCAGATTTTCAATCTTAACAGTAACAAAATAATTTGTTTCCCAAATTGGTTCTTTAATAGGATTATCTTCTGAAACTGAAAAAGATAATTTGCCGGATACAGCTTTATACTTAGTAGTTGTTCCCATGTTAAGGTAGCCAACATCATTACAATAGTTAAAATATACACTATCTGGATTGTTGCCTGAAATTTCCAATACAACGTACATATTTGGGTTTGAATCACTCAAATCAAAGTCCTGCCGTTTTTGGGTTAATTTCAAAGTAGTTGCGATTTATATATACAGTCAATGCTTTTAAACTATCTAGGAATTGATAAACAAAAATATTACCGCAGCCACGGCTTTCTATAACTTTATCAGGTTTGGAAATTCCGTCAGGGTATTCATAGACTTCTAAATAGTTTTCACAAGACATAAACAATACTACAAAAATCAATATTGATAGGTACTTCATAAAATTACTCCCTTTGTCTATTTACTGAATTTTATGCTTTACATGTTAACACTTTAAGTACAAAATAGAGTATCAGAAAATTATGCTATGGTCAATTATAGTTTTTAGTTTCTATAGAAAATCAATAATTGAATTCAACTTAAATTAAATTAGTTTTATTCACAATAGAGAGGAATTTTCTTAAAATAAAAAGCCCTTACACTGTTAAGTATAAGAGCCTTAGGAGAGATAACGAAAAATAAATTTACTTCGACAGTGTCACATCAAAATTATATTCAAGCGCATCAAAATCCATTCTTGGCATTCCGGTGCGTTCACCTCTGCCACCGCCAGGGGGTGGACCGCCAAAGCCGCCATCACCGCGTCCTCCGCCAAAACCGCCTCCGCCTTCAGGGGGTTCCATTCCGCCTTCTCTTCTATCTCTACTATTACGATTTGGCATTTCTAATTTATCAGTCATAAAACTAATGTTAACATCATTTATGCCGTTATCGAAAATTCTTTTTGAAATATCATTGTTCACTAAAGGAATTTTTAATTCATAAACAAGCTGTTCGTTTTGATATCCAAGTTTCCCGATAAAATCAGGACCCTCATCAGATCTTTTTGTATATAGAGGGAGATCATCGGTATTAATTATTTGAAGGTCCCTACTTCTTGAAACCAATAATTTCATTCTTTCTTCACGGCGTGCATCACGTTCTGATTGATTTGTTCTTTCAACATTTTCGGCATCACGATTTCTCATCCCATCCGGCTCACTTTGGGAGTTTCTCATTTCACCAATTTCATTAAAATCAGGTTTCATCGGAAATTTAATTCCAATTTCATCTTTATCAGTTTTAAGCCATACAGTTAAGCCGGATAATATTTTTCTAATTTTGGTTCTATCAGAAGTAACGACACACAAGTAGAGATTATCTTTGTCATTTCTAAATCCAAAACCAATATTTTCATTTTTTATGAAGCTTAAGCTGCCCCAATCCTGTTGGTTTCCATCAACAATAATTTGTTTATCATTTGATGTGCTTTGAATATTAATTGCACTTGAGCATCCATTAATTAAAGGGATAAATAATATTCCTAAAATGAATTTCCCAAGAACTTTAGTTAAATTACTGTTCATGTATCTATCCTTTATTATATCTTAATAAAAATTTTTCACATTATAGATGAACGAAAGCATAAAGTATCTGCCCAAAACATTGGATTGAGTTTCTTCAATATACGAATCGGAAACGGTGCGCTGCACATTATTGTTTTTATTCAGTATATCATACGCAGTAAATCTTATTTCCCCGCTGTTATCTGCAAATAATTTTTTACCCAAGCTTGCGTTCAGCAAATATGAATTTGGATCATAACTGTCTGAATACCCGCCATTATATTGATAATTAAAATCTGATTGCAGCGTAAAATCTTCCCACATCAGCCAGTAAAATTTCAGAAAAGCGGTTTCACTAAAATAATTTTTATTATTCGATTCATTAACCGAATTTTTAACAATGTTGTAATTTGAACTGCTTGAAAGAGTAAAATCCAAATTCTCGCTGAAGTTACTGCTTAAAACAAATCCGGCACCCAAAGTAGTAGAGTTAGCAAAATTAGTAAATCCATTTATAACCCCGGGAGTTCTGGAATAATTAGCACTCAGATTTAAATTTAAGTTTGATTTTAAAAAGTAAATAGGGCTGCCGTAAGTGAAGAAAGAACGTAGATTAGCATACCCATTCACGTTGACAGGAGTTTTTAATTCAGAACCTTGTGCCAGTGTAATGTTATTCAAAACTGTTGTATCCGATTGAGCAATTATTGTATTGTAGCCGATATAATTTTGTGTAAAAGTTCCGCCAAGCAAAACAAAAAATGAATTTAAGTTTCGCATATTAATTTGAGAGTAATGCATAAAAATTGAGTGTGTGTAATCTTGTTTTAAATTTGGATTCCCGATACTCAACTGAAGTGCATTGGAATTATCAAGCACATTTTGAAGCTGCTCTACGCTGGGATCATTATTATTTGTTCGATAAAAAAATCTGAAATTTCTATCCCTGGAAATATTATATCGAAACATAAAAGAAGGGAGAACAGAGTTAAACGTTTTCTCGGTGGTAGCAGCAAATGGGTAAACCTGTTCGCTTTTAAGCTGTGATATATTATAATTTAGATTTGCCATCAGCATTATTTTATCTTTGCGATATCTGTATCCTGTGCTGTAAGATTGAGTATTATAAATTTTATTATAAATATTGCTTAAAGATGTGTCAAGCAAATTGTAATTCCTATTTCACATTACCATTGAAAGTTTTTTGATCACTTTCATCTTTTGAATAGGTAAAGGATGATCCTAATTGAAGAATGCCGTTATCACTTAACGGTTCCGTATAAATAATTCTAGGAGAAATTGATTTTCCGTTTTTATTTAAATTTGATATCTGATCTAAAGTATCTGAGAGAGCTAAATTTGTATAGTAAGTATTTTCTGAATATAAATTATTATTGCCTTTGTTATTGTTAACGGTTGTATTCAAATTGACTGAAAAAGTTCTTCCCCTGGTTTCAAATTTGTGCCTGAATAAAAGCTGATTTGAAAAATTAATTGCTGAAAGATTAGAGTTGAATAAACTTGATGTGGAGTTTAAATTTGTTAAACCGGAATTTGTTTTTCCAATTATATTGCTGCTCCCGTCGTTTATTTGTGCTGTTAATTTCGGTTCGAAAAGTATGGAATTAACAGAATCGATTTGATAATTCATTCTTAAATTAAAACGGTGATTTATATTTTTTGAAATTGAAGAATTATTTTCAGCATAATTTTGCGGTGCCGTTGAGTTTAAGGAATAGTCCCGGTTAGTGAAAGATTCTGCGTCATTATTTGTGAGATTGAAAAAATAACTTCCACTTACGTCTATTTTGTCACTCCATTTGTCGGAATAATTTAGTCCGAAGGATTTTGTGTTCGTTAAACCATTTTGGGCATTTACAAGAAAATCGGAAGCTGATCCACCGCCTCTAAAATTTCCGCCTCTTGAAGATCCGCCTCCTCCACCCGGCGGACGAGAAAAGCCGCCGCGTCTTCCGCCGCCTTGAGACATCACTCCTAATAGATCTTCGTTAGAAAAATTTTGTTGGTTAATATTATTTATCTGCCCCAATAATGTTATCCGCTGATCTCCATTAAAAATATTAATGTTTCCGTTTGATAAATATTTTTCCTGGTTTCCATAACCCGCGGTAAGCTTACCGAATGTTCCTTGCCTAAACTTTGTCCTCGTAATTAAATTTATTGTTTTACTGGAATTTCCATCATCAAATCCGGTAAACTGAGCTTGCTCGCTTTGTTGGTCAAACACCTGGATTTTTTCAATTATCTCTGCCGGAACATTTTTTAAAACTGCCGATGGATCATCTCCGAAAAAGGGTTTTCCATCAACCAGCACTTTCTTTACGTCTTCGCCCTGCGATTGAACTTTACCATTTTGAACAGATATTCCAGGCATCTTTTGAACCAAATCTTCAGCCGTTGCATCTTTGTTAGTTTTGAAGGCATCTGAGTTGTATTGTGTTGTATCTGTATTTTGCACAACAGGCGGGACTTTTCCAACTACTTCAACTTCGTTAGTTTCTATATCAGTTGGAGATAGTAAAATCTTTTCAAAATCGATTGATCTATTTTTTATTTCAACATTAGTCTGGAAAGTTTTGTAACCAACATAGCTTACTTTCAAATTATATTTTCCGTTTTTAATTCCTTCAAACCTAAAAATGCCGTTATTATCGGTGGTTGTTCCCTGTTCTTCAGAGGTTGAGAATTTTTAAAATAACATTTGCCGAAATAAGATTTTCTTTAGTTAAGGAATCAGCTACCTGCCCGGAAAGAATACGCGTTTGAGAAAATAGATTTGAACTTAAGAATAACGAGATCAGAAACCCAGAATAATTTTCATGTAATAATCTTTATTTTACTAATATATTAGTCAATTAATTCTTAGTTAAGGTTTAAAGGATATTAATGAATAGTTGCAAATTTATCTAAATCATTAAAATAAATAATTATTTTGTTTTTGTAGGTAACTATTTTGATTATTAAATTTAATCATAAAAAAAAGGAAACTAAATGAAAATCTTTACGGGTGCCATAGCTTTTATATTAAGCTTTGTATTTTTCTCAGGCTGTTTACAAGTGAATACAAACGTCAAAGTTAATCCTGACGGTTCCGGGACAGTTGAAGAAACCATCATGATGAGCAATGAAGTAATTAATATGTTTAAGCAGTTTGCTAATTCTTTCAGTGATGATTCAACGAAGAAGACAGAAGATTTTGAAATGTTTAAGGAAGAAGATGCAAAGAAGAGAGCTTCGGATTACGGTGAAGGAGTTGAATACGTTTCAGGCGAGCGTATTACTTCAGATACACAAGAAGGATTTAAAGCAATTTACAGCTTCAAGGATTTGAACCTGTTAAAAATAAATCAAAACCCCAACAGCAAATTATCAATGGACGAACTTAAAGGCGAAGGAATGGACGAAGATACTGTTGATGTAAAAGAAGAGTATGTTAATTTCCAATTCATCAAAGGCAGTCCCGCTGAAATAATCGTACACTTCTCGCAGCCTAAAGAAAAAGAAGACAACAAGTTTGATAATGAAGAAACAGAAAGCGATACAGCATCTCAGAATATGGCTGAAATGGGACAAATGAAACAGATATTAAAGGACTTAAGAATGTCTCTTTCATTAGAGTTAAATGGAAAAATAGAAGAGACAAATGCAACCTATGTTGATAATTCTAAAATCACTCTTTTTGAAATTGATTTTGGAAAGCTGATTGATGACCCGGAAAAGTTTAAAGAATTTACAAAGATACATCCCAACAGTCTTGATGAATTAAAAGAAATTGTAAAAGGAATCCCCGGAATAAAAATAGAGATGAGCGAACCGATGATGGTTAAGTTTGATTAACCGTTGTTAAAATATAATTATAACAAAAATTAAAACCCAATTTCTTAAATGAAGTTGGGTTTTTTGTTTTTAATTTTTAAGTACTAAAGATCCTCAAGGTTTACTTACATTGCACTCATTTTTTAAGTAAAGCAACATGAATTTAGTTAACCTCATCTCAATAACTTAAACCTTGAGGGTTAGCACAATAGAATAAAATTGATGTTTTTGGAACATTTATTGTAATTATTATTGGGCAATCTGCAAATTCACGAAAAAACAGATGAATACATTTCGAAAGGGAAGTCTCACAAAACAATTAGGAATTCATCTGTAATATTTTCTCCTAATTAACTGCTTTTATATGTAAATAATTCTGAAACAAAAATGCTTGTGTGAAAATATTATTCTATAAGTATTTTAATAAAATGCTATGAATGCAAATAACATAACCTTTTGGGGGTTATCCAAATGAAAAAAATTTTCTAATAATGATTTTTTGTTCTTTCTTTTTATCAACAATAATATATCCGCAATTAATAATGGATGAAAATTTATTGAATGAAATTAAGAACAAAGTGAGTTTAAAATATGGCCCCGATGTAGTGACTGAATTTATATATAATATAGATTCAATTAAGATTCCATATTTCGGCTATCCACAGCCTCATAAAATTTACGATGAGTATAACCAATTAAGGAATGCAATAATATTTACAAGTAAAAAATTTGATAATGGTATTGCAGTGAAAGGTTTGGTTGGTGTTTATAGAAATGGTAAAATTATATGGGATTCTGATACTACAATTAATTTCAAGGATATGGATGGGCTATCATTATTTTCAATCTCCGATATTAATAGGGACGGCAAAACTGATTTAATTTTTGCAACTGACGACTACACAGAATCTGGGAATGGATGGGAGAAATTATATATCTATTCGTGGGATGGTATAAAAGGGAAGCTAATTACGGAATTGAATGAAACTGGAATTTCTACAATTACATCATTTACAGGATTTGGCCAATTCGATTTTGTAGATGTAAATGGAGATGGTATTTTTGAAATCCGGGGGCTTTGGCATTTTTCTAAAGAAGATGAAAAAGAAAAAACAGTTACTTATTATTGGAACGGAAAAGATTATTCCCTTAATCTGTCAAAGCCGCAACCGCAGGAAAATGAATTTCTAACTCAAAATAGAATAGATATAACTCTTCATACTAAAGTAGAAAAATGCGATTCGGGATTTATTTATCATTATTATTTACATAACCTTTCTTCTAGCACTCAAGAAGTAAATTCGATAGATTTTCAGCTCAACATTGATTCTTTAACAATAAATTATCCTCCGTCAGATTGGTAATCATGATGAGCTTAATGATTTATTTGGCTTTGAGGATTTAGATCGGCCAACAATTATAGTCTGCGAAATCATTTTATAAAAGTAGATCTTCAGATTCATGTGGGTTCAATATCATATCAATTTGCCGGCAATATGTGAAGTTTTATAAGTCAAGGATATAATGGAACCTGCGATTGATCGGATGATAATATGTAACTTTCGAAGATTTTGATAATAATATATTTACCAATTCTAATAAGAGCCGAACGGTTAGTTCAGTAACTTGTTCGATTCATTAAATGTTCAAGGAATTTTGGATGCTATAAAAGACTATTGTAGTCAATCATTTTCATTAGGCTGGATAAAAGACAAGCCTTACAGTTATTTAAGTATAAAGAATATTTCAGTCAGCCAAAACCCAGCTAAAGCAAAATAATATTATAGAGCTCTAAAAAACATTTTAAATGATGTTCTTCAAGAAGTAGAAATAGATAAAGAAGCAAATCTAACAAGCGAAGCTTATGCATTGATAAAATTTAATACGGAATTTTTATTGGGGAATATAAAATGAAAATAATTTTAATTTTATTAATTGGTTTAGCAATGATTTTCAATTGTTATTCTCAAACAGAAAATGAAGAACAAACAATAAATGAACTCAATACTTTATTAAAAACCATTTATGATGACTCGTTTGAACTGTCATCTATTATTGATATAGATTCCTCAGATAACGACTATTTTCAAAATCCTTATGGAACTTTATCTTATATATTTCTGTTTTCAGCAAATTCAGATTCTTTAATCCCAGGAAAAATATTATTGGGAATCTACAAGGACAATAATATTCTTTGGAGAAGTAAAATAAAACTCGTAGGAGAATCTGAATCTTATCAATTTGAACGAACAATAGATTTAAATAATGACGGTAAAGTTGATATTATAATAAGTTCAATAGAAGATACTAACACTGAAAATTCATTAGAAAGTTGGAATATATTCTTGGGATGGTAACGTTTAAAATGTACTTTATGATTCAAATGAGGATTCAACTTCTAAGATATTTATGATACCAACAAGTGGACAAATTTTAGATTTAAACGGTGACGGCATATACGAAATAATAGGGGATGATTATGACAATGAAACATCGGATGGAACACAAAACATTAAAAAATTAGTTTATGCATGGAATGGTAATATTTATGCTTTGACTGAAAATGATTTTAATATCGAAAATATGGTTTTTACTAAAGCAAATAACCTAAATGTAGAAATTAAAACAACAGTAAAGAAGCTTGATAATAAATTCAGCTATCAATA
>CAVZSD010000025.1:0-40358 GCA_963777615.1 uncultured Bacteroidota bacterium
ACTTCCCAGCCTTTATTATTACTTTCATGTATCTCATCTATTTGATTTTCCGGATCAATAACAGCGTAGATTCTTGGATAGAACGGTAAATTATTCGGCAGCGTCCAATCAAAGCTGATAATTTTACTCCCTCTAGCCGGGATAAAATCATCTGTAGTAAACTCCGATTTACCGCCTGTACTTTGAATTAGTGTCCCGCCGCTGTCTGGATCTCCTACATAAAATCTAACATTTACCGGCCCTGCAGTATTTAATAAACTGTAATTATGTATTCTTGTTTTAATGTTTATTGTTTCACCTTTCTTCGGTTTATCAGGACTAAAAAGTATTTCCTTTGTCTGCTGTGTTTTGTCTTCCGGTATGCTGAAACCTTTTTCAGGATCTAATCTCCAGGGAAGAATAAATGCAGGATCAGGTTTATTACTATATTCTTTCTGCCACCAGGTTTGAGGAACATTTATACCCGATGGACGGGGATTAACCGCATAATCCAGAACCAACGCTCCGCTCTTTGCCCAATATGCATAAGGCTGTACCGAATAATAAGTTTCACCTATCCCAAGATCAATTGGGCCGAGGTGAACATCAAGTCCCTTTTTATATGTAACTCTATTAGTTCTTGTTGAAATTTTACTTTTTTGGTAGCTTCCGTGAATTTCAACATTGGGAATAAATTTAAATGGAATATCAAAACTGGCAGATGAATTAACATCCCAATGTACTTCATTTGTAACTGTAGTTTGAGTTTGGGTTTCATTTTCTAACGACCAATTATATTCGAAGCCAGGCGAACCGTCAAGTGTTATTTCATCAGATGTATTCCATTTTACTGCTGTTTGCAAAGCACCGTTATCAGATGGTGACGCTAACTGCCTGTAAGAAAGAATATTTCCAACTTCATGATCCGGTAAATAATCGGCAGCCTGTGGGCTTTTACTAGGGAACCATGCTTTTTTCGGTGGGCTCGGTGAAACAACCAATGTATATCCTTGAACTGTATCATTTGCAATAATCGGATATTCCCAGATATCATAATCAACTATTGTTGCATATAAGTAATCATCATTGCTGGCAGAAATATTTTGGCTTACTTTATATGTATTTCTGTTAAAGGTTTGCTTTGAAAAATTTTTCCCGTAATTTGCTTCAACTTTTACTTTTACTCCAATATCAACTATTGGAATTGAAAATCCTCCTTCAACTTTGGTTCCCACACTCCATCCTTTATGCAATTCGGATTCAACCTCTATATCAGTTTCTGATGAAGTATAATATTTTGAAAAGAAATTGCTTGCTTGTCCATTATAACTTTCATTAACATCATAACTAACACCGTTTAAAACATCAAAATGAGTTGGCGGTGCATTGAGGATAACTAGTGGCTGTACAATATCAGTTGCACTAAAATAGCTTGGTGTTCCTAATTTTATTCCTCCTCCATCAAAATCGCCGGCAGTTATAGCCCAATAAAAACCTCGGATCCTTCTGTAGAATCAATTGTCATTGAAGTCCTTTTGTTCAGTGCAATAATATCTCCCGATGCATCCACAGTAGGTTCAAAAACAGTAATATCAAATGTTGTATAGCTTGGCCCGCTGTCAGGTTGGTGAAATTGAGTTGAAGCAGAAACAATTTCAGGATTCCATATTGAGTCTGCTGTACTGGCATCTAAATCAGCAAGCACTAAATTTGTTCCAATTATATCATTTGAGCCATAATCTCCGCTTGTATAACCTTGTATAGCTAAGGTAGTATCAATATCGTATATTCTTAATCTTCCGTCTCCATTAATTACAATTTCATCTTTTCCATCATTGTTGATATCGCCTGTAACTAAATTAATAGCGAGAGTTTGTGTCCCAAGTGTTTGAAATATATCTTTTAAATTATTTTTATCTACTTTAATGGTATCTAAATTCATTGTAACCGATGCTGGAAGCATTTTGTTATAGGTTTCCGAACCGCTTCTATAAAGTACAAAATCAACTACAAACTGATCGAGGGTATTATTCTTAAAATCGCCAGCCGCAACTAATAAATCATTTATGTGATGATATGGATCAAAAAAATCATTGCTAGTAAAATAGTCATCTTTCTCTACTTTTGGTACTAAGGTAAAATTGCCGCTATTCTCAACATAATCATAGACTTTTGCAGACATATTCCAATCATGGTCTGTACGCTCTGTATAGTTTACTAAAACAATTTCATCCCTGCCGTCACCATCAAAATCGCCTGCTGCAATATCATAAATACCAGCTTTATCTAATGAAGGATCATTGAACACATCTGCAATCTTAGCTTTTTCAACCGGCATTAATGTCTTGGGATCAACATCGAAAACTCTTATTTCTATGTTGCCGTCTTTGTTCCAAAAAGCCAATGCAAATTCAGGTTCCGGATCACCGTCAAAAAATCCTTTTATCAATTTGAATCTATGAGCTGAGAAATTGGCTTTGGGGTAAAGCACATTTGTAAGTGTCAATGAATTTTCATCATTCCAGGTCAATGAGTTTTTATTGATGTTTTTGGGAACGACAATATTAATTGAACTATCTTTTGTTTCCCAGGCAGCAATTATGTTATCATATCCATCGCCGTTAAAATCTCCAGTTATAGCACCAAATGCGGTTCCAGGGTAATAACCATCTTCTCCGGCTCCTAAATTACCGGAATAAATTCCTCTTGCCGAAGAATCTATAAAATACTGGCCTGAATTTCCATAATAGTCAAAAACTTGATGCTTTGCTACATAACCATCATTAGAATTTCGCCAAAAAAGAGCAATCTCGTCAGAAGTTCCCATATTATAATGCCCTTGTAAAGGATCTTGTTTTGTAGATGATGATTGGGCAAAAATATTATTTGAAACAAATAATATAAGTATAGTTACCAACGCACTTTTCATTTTACCTGCCTTTTGATTAAATAAAAAATTCTTACCCTCACTCTATAACGCAAGAAAAAAGATAGAAAGTGATAACGAATTTTATTTTTTTTAGATATCGAACTTTGTGAAGCTGAATTGGATAATAGTAAAACTATTTGAAAGAAAAAATTCTATTATTGATTTTGGGGAAAATTGTTTATTGTTTCAACAGAAAGGATTAGGTTTTATATCTAGCGAGAAGTAAATGTATTTTGCAAAAGTTTTGATAATTAAGTCTATTTTGCATCAGCACTTATTTTGTTTATGGATATTTTAGTAGTTTCAGGTCATCTATATATTTGAAGTCTTTTTGATTTTTAGTTAATAATGGAATATCTAATATTAATGATGTGGCTGCAATTATGCTATCTGCTATTAATAATCCATGGCTTAACCTATATTCTTTAAGAAGTTTAATTGCATTTTGAGTTATATCATAATTTAAATTGATAATTTCAAAATTAATTAAAAATGCATCTAGCTGTTTCAGCTCTGTCTTATTTCTACATCCAACAATTAATTCCATTTGCGTAACTGAACTAATTGCTGCTATAGTTTTATCTCTTTCCTTTTCTAATCTTTCTATAGCAGTAAGATTTTTTCTACCAACATCAATTAATATATCGGAGTCAACTAATAAAAAATTATCAGCCAATTTTTTCCCATTCTTTTTTTCGCATATTTTTTATCCATGCAGAACTATCGTTTAAATCTTCTCTGTCTTCCCACATTCCAACGAATTTATTATTTTTTATAGATTTTCTTTCTCCAATCCCTTTTAATTTATTCTCGTATCTTTCCTTTAAGAAATCCATATATGCCAACACTTGTTTCTTTGCTTCAATTGGAAGAGATTCGAATTTATTATAAAATCCTTCGTTTTCCATCATTATTACCTTCTAATTAGATTTTGTTTCCTTAATTTAATCCTATTTAACAATAAAATAAATGTTGATTGATATACTTACAGATAACCTCCTTTCATAAGAGTTATTTTTAGCTTGAGATGCCCCGTTCATATTTGCCTAAAGATAAGCTTATCTACAATAAAAATTAAATTTTATGTTGACGTTTATTTTGATTTACTTTTTATTACTTCTTTTTTTTTATGAGTTGATGACCTTCAAAGACAGTTAGCAATTAAGTTACATTTCATAACAAAGAAATTATTTTCTAACGTAATATATAAACTTGACTTTTTCCTTACCTTTCCGCCTCCGGTGGATTAAAGATGTTAGGCATGCTTTAAATAGTGTTTCTTACTAATGAATAAACCATTATGTAAATTCATAATAAGATTAATCAGCTAATTTGTTATATCTCTCTTCTATATTTGTATCCTCCGGTTCTTGTTTCATAAGTTTTATTCTCTCAGCTTTATTTTCAATCCAGCGATAGAACCAAGAAATTCCGAACCGTTGAAAATAATAATCTTTGCTCTGATATATTTTATCATCAAGTGTTTTATCCAGACTAATGAACGAGTAACCTTGCTGTGTCAGCGTATTTATTAATATATTAAACGAAGCTGCATTTAACAAATTTGTATGGCATAAATAAATCTGCCGGATGTTTCTGCCGAAAATTTTGTTTGCTGCTTCATCAAAGAATTGGAAGAGCTTAATCGTAAAACCGATATATTCCTCAATGACTTCATTTGCTGCTTTTATATTTCCCTTTTTGATATATTTAGTATATAAAGCGTTATACATGTAATCCGAGCTTTCAATAGTAAATGGAGCAATTACATATCCTCTATGATTTAGAAAGTCATAAATTTCCGCTTTTGAAATGCTGTCCTTTCCGGTACAGTTAAAAGGAAATCGGAAGTATTTAAGATTTTTATTTTCTTTATTTAATAGTTCTTTTGTTAATGCTTCACCTTGAATAATATCATCCTCAAAAGCAGAAAGTGTTGTATCAGCATAATTGATATGACTATATGTATGATTACCTATTGTTACTTGCGGATTACTAACCCATTTTTTAAGCAGTGAAAGTCTCCGGTCAGTTTCTCCTTCTTTTATAAATGATTTTTCATTAACAAAAACAGTAACCGGGATATTTAGTTTAGTAATGGAATATAAAAGTGAATCGGATGCATTTTCTATTTTATCAATTGAGTTGCCGTCAAATGCATAGAACAAGTCGTCCATTGTTATAGTAACATATTTTTCTTGTGCAAAGGATAAATTATATAATGATAAATGAATTAGTAATATTATAATCGTTTTCATTATATACCTGAATATGAATCGAATTAAAAGTTATTTTAATAATGTGTATACTTAACACTATTTGCGGCTACCCACAGCGAGAACGAACAATTTTTTATAATAAAAAACTTTTATTGAATAGAATCGCAATTTATTATTTTATCCTAATCTATTGATTTTTTACTTATTAAAGATGTTATATTCAAGTTGATCAATCATTTCCCACGCGCAATATCTATAGCCATTTGTATCGCTTCCTCTATTGCTGATTTAACTTCAATAACCTGAGCCTCAATTGGCTCAAGCGATTCTTCAATATCAGCAAATATTTCAAACATCTCAATTTTATTCATACTTTGCATGATAAACTGAATTCGATTTCTTAGATTATTAATAAAATCTAAATTATACTTTGGATTAAATTTCTGAAAATCCGCATCTCTTGAATGAGGATTTCTTGTGCGATCTGCAAACCAGAACTGCACAACTTTCAATGTTATATCTAACGAATCTCTTTGGTTCGGCGAATTTTCGTTTATAAACAATAAATTCTCGTTAAACTGTTTGAATCTATCATTGAGATGTTCAATCAGACTCTTCTTAATTCTAACCAAATCAAGGTTGAAAGAATCACGATAATATTTCGCAATCTTATTTTGTATACCAAAGTCCATTTTTATTTCTGAATATATTGACATCCAAGTAATATCATCTCCACTACTGTAGCTCAAGCTTGATAATTTAAGATCAGAAATAAGGTCACAGGAAATATCGAAAAGCAACAGAGCTACTGTTCTAATAGATTCCGGCCTTACCTTGTCCCGATGATATATTTCGTTTCGATAAAGGTGTAATCTGGAAAGAACACGTGCTGTTTGGACAGGGATGTAGCTTCTATCTGAAGACAAAAATTTTAATTTTTCATCAAAATATTTATTAATAGTTCCACGTTGTTTAGATTGTATTACCTTAAGATTTATTTTGGATATGATTTTTTGTTTTTCTTCTTCACTTGTGGGAGTGTTTTCTATTGTTTTATATAACTGTTTGTACCAGTCATCATACTGATACTCATTATTAACCACATGATACATTAACAGTTCAACTAAATTATCCAGGAGTAACACAGCCAATCGATAATGCGTATCTTGCTGCATATCTATAAACTTTTTGCACTCTTCGATTTGTGTTGCTATTCTTTTAATTCTCTCCATAATCTCCGTTCTTCTTGAATATAACTATTATTTAAGCCACACACTTATTTTGTTATTGTAATATTATATATATGCAAATGTTTGCTGAGATAAATTCTAATTTGCTATAAAATCCATCAAACTCAAATTGTTTTAAATTATGAACTTGAAATTATATCATCCGCTGAATATCGAGAAGTAGTTTTCACATTTGCCTGCCCCATTTTCATCGCAGCTTATAGAAGAGTTACAATTACCGGAATGAAATTAATTTATAATTAGCTTAGTCGCAATTAAAAACTACTCTTGTTTTTTAACTTATCTTGATAAACCTTTTAGTATATCTTCTTTATTCAAAAGTTGATGTCCTTCAAATACGGTTAATATTTCAATTGATTTTTCTTTTCGCAAATAAACTATTCGATAGCCTTTGTAGAGCAATTCTCTAATTTGTTCTATGGTAAGTTCCGGGACAATTCTCCCTTTTTCAGGATTTCGGGGAATTGTTTCTGAAATTGATATTAATTTATCTGTAAATTCTATTGCAATCTTCGGATTATCTTTTGAAATAAATTCTTCAATTTCTTGAAGCCTTATTAAAGCTTCTTTTGTCCAATATAGCTTCATTAACTTCTATTTTTTCTAGCCTTTTCCATTTCTTTTTTTAATTGAGGTACTGTAAATTTTTCACCTTTCTCCGAATCAGATAAACCACGCGAAATTGAATCAATAAATAATTTTGTTTGTTGCAGCTCATCAAACTCTGAAGGAGATATAAGTACGCCTGCGGGCTTTCCATTTTGAGTTATTATTAAAGAATTTTTCTTTTCCTGAATTTCTTTAAGATACTTAGCTAAATTAGATTTAAATTGTCCGACCGGAATTATATCTCTTGAAACTACGATATTTCTCATTTCACGTATCCTTTATTTGTCTAAATTATGGCCTTAATTTAATCCATAATTAAGTCTTAAGCAATACACTTTAAAGTTCATTTGCAATAAAAAAGCCAGCTCCAAAATTTATAGAAGCCGGCTTTGAGTTATAAAATAATATTTAGTCAGTTTACAGCAATGGTATATAAAAGTTCGGAAGAACAATCAGAACCAGGGTTAAGCGTTAGTTTTCTCGTACCGGAAATATCACTCCAGCTTCCGCTTGAGTTATAGTTATGAGTAAATGATATCGGTTTATGGTTCATTCTCGTATCTTCATAAACATTTCCCAAAATATCTTTATCCCACTCGCTGCAAATAAATTTTATCATAAACTTATTGCCGATTTCACGTTTTAATTTTATTGAAAGTGTTTTATTTATATTAACGCTTTCGCCGTCATTTAATGTTGCGCTTCCACCTGAATAAGAGGTTAAAACTTTTCCTTTACTATCAAGCACCTGTACTGAAAATGAAAAATCGCCGGCTCCTTCAATTCCATCACAATCTTTAATTACATAAAAGCTTTTAAGTTTTATATCAATATTATTTATAAGCTTGGTAGTTGAACATTCTGTTGCAGTATATTCAGTAAAATAACCAAGCTTGGCAAGTGAATTATCTTTGAGATACCGGATTGTATAAGAAATCGGAAGGCCCGGATTATTCCTGGAATAAACGGCATTATCTCCTTCAATTATTGGAACAAGGTCATTTGCATTTTGTGCTGCAACAGCGCTGGATGCAACAGATGCATTTCCGCCAAGAACAATAACTTCAACAGAAGAATTTTTAAGAATGTTTTTATACTCTGCTTCAAGCGAACCGTCCACAGAAACGCCAGCCGCATATTTAAAAGCGCTTTCAATTTCATAGTGTGATGCCTTGTAACTCGTTTCCATTCTGAACATAATTATTCTTCCATAAGTAACGCTTTGTATATATGCCGGCGGGGCTGAATTATCCATTACATTTTTTACCTGGCCAAGCGAAACATCTTTGTTGAACACCGCATCAGAGGAAACAGGTGAATCCATTGTTATTGTATAAAACGCTTGTTTATAAACCGCCATTATTACAGTTTTTTCCTCGCTGCTCTGGTAATTAAATTGAGCGCTGACATCGCCGGATGCCCATTCCGCGTTAAGCCCTACTTGAAGAGCTATTTGTTTTGATGAATATGCTGTTTGAACTTTATAAGAAGAACTCGCCGGGTTTACATAACCATCTTGATAAGCATTTGCGTTCCACCATTCCAGGGCATTATCAATTGCAGATTGAATATTTGAATTAGTTGGATTCTCAACAGTCTTAACTCCATTTTCACCAATTCCCGGTAAATCAATTTTAAATGTTACCGGAGCTCTTGGAAGCGTTATAGGTTCAGGTAAACCATCCAACATTGATTGATTTCCTTTTACAAGTGCACCCGGCCATATAACTCCACTGGTAGGCCGAAGAATTGCAATGTCTTCAAAATTCTCTTTTAAATTATATGTAGTGCTGATGCAGGAAACCATCTGATCGCCGGAACTTGAAGTTGAATTTGCCGTGTCTGCTGTAACTACTTCATTGGAAGAACTTTGTCCTCCGGTATTTTGAAAATTAAGCATCGTTTCAGGATCGTAATTTAGTTTCTGAATATAATCACTAATTGAAGCTCCATTATTAGCAGTATCTTCCGGTGCAACAGTATTTTTGGTGCAGCCTGAATAAAGAAAAATGATCAACAAGAAAATAACCCCAATCCATTTAATGAAGCTGTTTTCTGTTTTTTGCATTTTGTTATCCTTTCTTATAAATGAAATACTATTTTGATGTTTTTTTAATTCTTATATAATTTTTTGCGGATGTACTATTAAACGCAACATTTTTTGATGAAAGTGATAACAAGAGCAGAGAAAAATTTTGGGAAAGTTTAAATTTGATTGAAAAGAGGGTCGGATATAAAATAATAAATTTTCTTGAAAATATTCCACCAGGCAATACCAGCTTTGTTAGCTCTACCATTTCTTTCGGATGTTTATGGCTGCAATACGATTTTTTTCATGTTACATTATTGTCCCTACAATTAACTCATAGGTTTTTTTAGATTAATTTTTTAACTTTCAAATAAAAAAGGAATCTATATGGATTACCGGAACATCATAACATTTGAACCCGGGAAAAGAAGCGGTAAGCCTTGTATCAGAGGTTTAAGAATTACGGTATATGATATCCTTGAATACTTAGCTTCCGGAATGTCTATCGATGAAATCCTCGATGATTTCCCTGAACTTAATCGAGATGATATCTTGGCAGCATTAAGCTATGCAGCCGATAGAGAAAAGAAATCACTCATAGTATGAAACTACTTTTTGATGAGAATCTATCTCATAAATTATGTAACATGCTTGATGATATTTTCCCTTCTTCTGTTCATATTAAAAGTATTGGATTAGAAAAAGGAAGCGATAATGATATTTGGAAATATGCAAAAGAAAATAGTTTTGCGATTATTTCCAAAGATGTGGACTTTATCGATATAGGCATTTCAGACGACGCACCACCTAAGATTATTTGGTTAAGAAGTGGGAATACTTCAACAAGTTATATTGCAAAGACCTTGAGAGATAATTTTATAAAGATTAAAAATTTTTATAATGATAAGGAAAATTACATCTTAATTCTTAAGTAGATTTAAACTTTCCTTAAAACATTTACAGAATAATTTTTTTGTTTATTTCATTAATCTTTAGCACTAACAACATTAAAAATTTTAATAGGTGGAATTAAAGCCTGATCTTTATTTGGCTGCGATTGTATTTTACGAACAACATCCATTCCTTCAATTACTTTTCCGAATGCAGAAAAACCTTGTCCATCCGGATTTCTTTTTCCACCGTAATCAAGTTCCGGCTGGTCGCCTATACAAATAAAAAATTCAGAAGTTTCGGAGCCGGGTTCATTTCTTGCAAAAGATATTACTCCATCTTTATGAAGTATCCCGGTTTTGTTTGTAGGCTCATGCTGAATTGGAGGAAGCATTTTATTTTCATTGTCGCCTAATCCGCCTTGAATAACTTCAATTTTAATTTTGTTATTCGGCTGGTTATCCATAGTTACAGTTCTGTAAAAGGAAGTGTTTTTATATAAACCTTTATCTGCATACTTAAGAAAATTTTCTGCGGAGATTGGAGCTTTGTCTTTATATATTTCTACCTTAATGTTTCCAAGCTCGGTTTTAATTTCTAATATTGGGTTTGAAGAATTGCATGAAAGTAAAATCAAACTTGATAAAATTGTAATTATAATTTTTGTTTTCATTTTATTATTATTTTTATAAATAACTTAAGCCGGCCATCAGGTAAATAATCCGTTATGAATGTTGATATTTTATAATTAGCATCAGGGTCAATCCGGATACTTATGAGAATCAAAACCGGAGTCTTAACAGTTTTTCACCTTTAGCATTCGACTTGTGTAAAAAAAATTATTGATAGTGATATCTATGTTGAGTAATTTAATATTAAATTTAACTGCCGGATTAAAATTCTGGCTAATCAATTTAATAATATTTTAAGACAAAATGATTGAAAATAATTTTTCAAGGCCTTCATACAAGTATACCATTCAAAAAAAAATTTTTAGTAATATAACAACAGATAAATTAAATATCTTCAAAAATAATCTTTTTGCTTTTATTGCCACCTTAGTAATATCTTTTTCTTCATTTGGAATTTATAACCTCATAAATATTAGTATTACAAAAGTTAAATATCACAACTTTTTACATAAAAAGATTTTTTTAATAAATGCCTGAGATTAGCTATATAATAAAAAAACTAAGTCCGGATAATTTAGTAGAGATTCCAATTCGATTAATAAGTACCTCGTGAGAAAAACAATATTTTGTACAATACAATACAAAGACATTTAATCAATATAATTTAATAATGGAGGTATCATGTCAGATAGCATTAAAATTGTTGACACTACTGCTAACCCAGCACCATTAGGCTTGCTTGGCTTTGGTATGACTACAATATTACTTAATCTTCATAATGCAGGAATCTTTAACCTAGGCAGCATGATTTTAGCAATGGGATTATTCTATGGAGGAATTGCTCAAATTTTTGCCGGGTGGATGGAATGGAAGAAAGGCAATACTTTTGGAACTACTGCATTTATGTCTTATGGATTGTTTTGGGAAACACTTGTATTTTTAATACTAATGCCTAAATGGGGCTGGTTTAATGCGGCTGAAGAAGGAGCCATGGTTGCTTATTTATTTATGTGGGGTCTATTTACTTTTGTTATGTGGATTGCTACTTTAAAACATAATAAAGCCCTTCAAGTTGTTTTTTTCACTTTGTTTATTTTGTTCTGGCTTCTAGCGCTTGGCGATGCCACCGGGAGCGCAGCTATAAAAACTATTGCAGGATGGGAAGGAATTGTCTGCGGGTTCTCTGCTTTTTACCTGGCACTTGCCCAGGTTCTTAACGAAACTTATGGTAGAATTGTGCTTACCATTGGAGAGACTAAAATTGTTTAACTTATAAAACTTTAGGAGTAAACTTATGGATAAGAAAAAAACTGAGGATGAAGTTTCCGAATCCCAAATAGCGGTTCATTGGAAAGAGGAAGATTATTATGAACCCACTCAGGAATTTAAAACCAGGCAAATCTAAATGACGCAAAAGTATTTGATAAATTTGGTATGGAAAATTTTCCTCAATGTTTTTCAGACTATGCCGATATGCTGGACTGGTATAAACCTTATACAAAAGTTCTGGATTCAGAAAAGCCTCCTTTCTTTAAATGGTTCACTGGTGGAAAAATAAATGCTTCATATAATTGCATTGATAGGCATCTAGCAAAATATAAAAATAAAACTGCAATACATTTTGTACCGGAGCCGGAAGATGAAGCTATTCAACATATTACTTTTCAGGAGTTATATGTAAAAGTAAATGAGTTTGCTGCGTTACTAAAAGATTTCTGCGGTGTGAAAGCCGGTGATACAGTTACGCTTCATATGCCTATGATACCGGAGATTGCTGTTGCAATGCTAGCCTGTGCTCGAATTGGCGCTATCCATTCCCAGGTATTTTCAGGTTTTTCTGGAAAAGCATGTGGAGAGAGAGTTGCAGATGCAAAAAGTAAAGTTCTTATAACGGCTGATTCTTATTACAGAGCAGGAAATCTAATAGACCACAAAGAAAAAGCTGATATTGCTTATGATGAGGCTTTGAAGGAAGGCCAAAAAATTGAAAAGGTGTTAATCTTCGAAAGATATCCTGGGAAATATTCTGCAAAGACACCTCTGGTTGAAGGCAGGGATTATTTAGTTAATGATGTAATAAAAAAATATTACCATAAAAAAGTTGAGCCAGAACAGCTTCCATCTGATGGAACTCTTTTTATTATGTACACATCCGGTTCAACAGGCAAACCAAAGGGAGCCCAGCATTCAATAGGAGGATATTTAGCTTATGTAACCGGAACTTCAAAATATATTCAAGATATTCACCCTGAAGATGTTTACTGGTGTATGGCCGATATTGGATGGATTACGGGACATTCATATATTATTTATGGACCGCTTGCACTAGCAGCCTCTTCGGTAATATTCGAAGGTGTTCCTACTCACCCTGATGCAGGCAGGCCATGGCGTGTTGCGGAAGAACTGGATGTAAATATATTTCATACTTCACCCACAGCCATTCGTGCATTAAGAAGAGTTGGCCCGGATGAACCCGCGAAGTACAATTACCATTTTAAACACATGACTACTGTAGGAGAGCCGATTGAACCTGAAGTATGGAGATGGTATTATAATGTAGTAGGAAAAAAAGAAGCTGCTATAGTTGATACCTGGTGGCAAACTGAAACCGGTGGATTCTTATGTTCAACAATTCCAGGATTGCATAAAATGAAACCAGGCAGTGCTGGACCAGGTGTCCCGGGAATTTACCCGATTATTTTTGATGAAGAGGGAAAACCGCTTGCCTGCAGGAAGCGGTAAAGCAGGAAACATTTGTATCCAAAATCCATGGCCCGGGCGTATGCTTACAATTTGGGGAGATGATGATAGATTTGTTAAACAATATTATCAGAGATATAATAAAGATCCCAAAAGTAAAAATTGGCAGGACTGGCCTTACTTTGCCGGAGATGGTGCAGTTGAAGCTCCGGATGGTTATTTCAGAATACTTGGACGTATTGATGATGTAATAAATGTTGCCGGACATCGTCTTGGAACAAAAGAATTGGAATCGGCTGCACTTATGTGTCAGGAAGTAGGGGAAGCTGCTGTTGTTCCTGTTGCTGATCCGATTAAAGGCAGAGTTCCACACATCTTCGTATCTCTAAAACCAGGAATTAAAGGCAGTCCGGAAATTGAAAAAAAGATTTCTGATACTTTAGCAAAAGAAATTGGGCCTATCGCTAAACCAGGTAAAGTATGGATTGTATCGGATATGCCCAAAACACGTTCCGGAAAGATTATGCGAAGAATATTATCAGCAATCGCAAACAAACAGGATGTGGGTGATATTACGACTTTAGCAAATCCGCAGGTTGTTGAAGAAATTGTAAATATGGCTAAATAATTTATTTTATTTTCAGGAGGTTCTTTCACTTGTTTAGAACCTCCTTTTTTTTTATATATTAACGTTACTACAATTTGTTTATTGCTCATTTCAAAAGAAAGACAAAACAAGAAATCTTTTCAAAGATTAGATTTCTAAAGAAGACAGAAATAACAATAAATAGAATATAATTTTTTGCCGAAACTCTATTTATAATTTTTAAGGGAATTAAATAACCTATGTTCCGAATTATCCCCGAAGGGCTATCCTATAATGAACACGTCTTACTTAAAAATGGCCAGGGTGTTTTATTAAAACCTGCAACACAAAATGAAATTTCTCTTGTAGATTCTTTTATGAAACGAATTTCTCAAGATAGCTTGAGAATGCGTTTCATGGCTTCAATCTCCAAAGTATCCGACAAAATAATAAATGAATTATGCAATGGCGACTTTACACAAAGCGGATGCCTTTTAGCATTAACCGGGGAAGATAATGATACAAAAGTTGTAGGATTAGGAAATTATATTTCTGCAGGAAATGGCCGAACTGCTGAAGTCGCATTTTTAATTGAAGATGAGTACCAGGGCCGCGGCATAGGCACTGTTCTGCTTGAACGTCTTGCCGGGCTGGCTGCAGCTAATGGTTTTATTGAATTGGAGGCAGAAGTTTTACCGGACAATCAGCCAATGATGAATGTATTTAAAAGTTCAGGATTTGAAAAACACCGCGTTTGGGATTCCGATACTGTACATATTGAATTACCAGTTAACGGTGCTTCAGCTCTATGGGAATTAGCGGATCTTCGTGAAAAGATTGCTGTTGCTAATTCTCTAGTTCCATTACTTCGCCCAAAAGTTATTGCTGTTGTTGGTGCATCACGTGATACATCTTCTATAGGGAATATAGTTTTTCGTAATATCCTGGCTGCAAATTTTGACGGCACAGTTTATCCAATTAATCCGCAGGCAGTTTCAGTAAATGGAATTAAAGCTTATTCATCCGCAAAAGAATTACCGGAACCTGTTGATCTTGCGGTTATTGCTGTGCCGGCAGAAAAGGTCCAGAAAGTTGCAGAAGAATTAATTCAAAAAGGAGTTAAAGGATTTCTTGTTGTGTCTGCCGGTTTTGCTGATGCAGGCCCTGAAGGAATTCAAAGACAAAAAATGCTGGTTGATTTAGCGCGAGCACACGGTACAAGGCTTTTGGGTCCAAGTTGTCTTGGCTTAATGAATACCGATCCGGAAGTTAGATTGAATGCAAGTTTAGCACCTAAAATTATGTCTAGAGGACAAATAGGATTCTTTTCACACTCGGCAGCCTTAGGTTTGGTAATTATGGATTATGCAAGAGAAAAAGGAATTGGATTTACTTCATTTGTTTCTGCCGGAAATAGAGCCGACGTTTCTGGAAATGATTTGCTTCAATACTGGGAAGAAGACCAAAACACTAAAATCGCAATTCTTTATCTTGAAACTTTCGGAAACCCAAGGCGATTTGTTAGAATAGCCAGAAGGATGACTTATAAAAAACCTATACTATGTGTTAAAGGTGCAAGAAGTATTGCGGGCAAAAAAACAATCGAAGCAAAAAGCGGTATTCACAATGTAGGCAATCAGGAAGTTGAAGCATTATTTCAGCAAACCGGAATTATTTTAGCACCCTCGCTTGAAAATATTTTTGATATTGCACTTGTTTTATCAAGCCAGCCATTGCCAAAAAATAATCGAGTGAACATAATTGCAAACTCTTCCGGTATGGCTACGCTTTTTGCTGATGCTTGCGAGATGAATGAATTGGTTATTGAAAATTCAGGGGTTATAGATTTAGGTGCTTTTACCTCTCCTGCAAATTATGAAATCGCAGTAAGAGATTCTCTTTTAAATGAAAACGTTGATTCGCTTCTTGTAGGCTTCGCATGCGTGGGTGATTGTAATGTTGAACAGTATTCAGAAGCAATCCGAAAAGGCGTTAGTGCAGCAGAAGAAAAAACTAATATTGAAAAGCCTGTATTATTGTGTTTGATGGGAGCGTCCGGAACTGTTTCATTAGCAGAAGATACAAGTAATAAAAATATTAGTAGAAAATTCCCTACCTTCCGCTTTCCTGAATCCGCTGTTAATGCTTTGGGAAAAATTATCCGTTATGTAGATTTCCGTAAACAGCCTCTAGGTAAGCTTGTTTGGTATGACGATGTTAAGGCAGATGAAGCCCGTCGTTTTGTCCACTCAATTTTATCCAGGGAAGCATCACAGCAAGAGATAATTGAATTAAATAAAAGTGCCGATGCAGAAACTTTAATAAAATATTTTGGAATTCAAACAATAGATATTACTCCTGTTTCTTCGGATATATTCAAAATAAAAATTAAACCTGATTCACTCTTCGGGCCGCTGCTGGAAGTGAAAGCGCAAAATACTCAGCCAATTTTACGGATAACCCCCTTAACTGACCGTGACCTTGAAGAAATTATGAAAGAATTAAAGTTGGATAAAGAAAGCGGAATCGGTCAGGTTTTAGGTAGAGTTTCGCAAATGATTGAAGAGCTGCCGTGGATATGGAGTCTTGAAGTGCAGGCTATTAATGATAGTATTCCTTTGATAATCCAGAATGCCTCTATGTCAATTAAACCTGGCGGTGTTGAAAGGCCCACTTATTAATTTATAGAAAATAAATATTATTTTAACATAACGAAAATTAATTTATGTTTTTAATATGAATTCTTTATTAACAATATATTTGGGGAAAAAATGACTATTAAAGAAGTAATGAAAAATGAGCTAACTTCAATCTCACCTGAAACAAAATTGAGCGATGCATACCAGGTTATGTTAAATAAAAATATTCGTCATCTGCCTGTAGTTGAAAATGACAAACTGGTAGGAATAATAACCGATAGGGATTTACGACTATCAACCAGTAAGCTCGCTAAACATCCTTTTGAACCTGGAGAAGCAGTTAGAAATATAATGAGCCATCCAGTTGAAACCACTCACCCTTCAGACACGATAGAATCGGCAGCGCAATTAATGAGAGAATTAAAAATTGGCTGTTTACCTGTTGTTGAAGAATTGAAGCTAATAGGTATTGTTACCATTACAGATATGCTGGATGCTCTGCTTTTATTGACCGGCGTACATCAACCCTCCGGCCGTTTGGATGTCCGGTTGACAAATCGAACAGGAGAGCTCGCAAGACTAGCTGTGCTTTTAGCTGAATATAAAGTTAACATTCATTCAATTTTATCTTACCCTGAAAAGGATAAACATATTCGATTAGTCTTAAGACTTGGAACAATTGAAATGAAATTAATTGCTAAAGCCATCTGCAATGCTGGCTTTGAAGTTATTTGGCCGGTTCAAATAGCATGTGCCAAATAATTTATCATCCCGATTATAATAAATACGACTTAGGTTCGGAACATCCCTTTAATCCGGTTCGTGCAGAGATGGTACTTGATTTTTTAAGGAGAACCGGAAATTTAAAACCATTCTTAAAACCTGATCCGGTAACTCCGAAAGACTTAACTGTTATACATGATACAGCATATATTAATATTGTTGAGGCAGTGAGTCATGGAGAAAATTTAAAAAATGCAGACGACTATGGGTTAGGAACTTTGGACAATCCCATTGTTAAAGGGATGGCAGAAGGCGCACGGTTACAAATGGGCGGAACAGTTTTAGGTGCGAAGCTTCTAATTGAAAACAAAGCCAATAAAGTTTTACAAATGGGCGGTGGGTTTCATCACGCGCATAGAAATCTTGCTGCGGGCTTTTGCATTTATAATGATCTTGCGCTTGCCGTAAATGAAATGGTAAATGCAGGCTGGCATGTTGTTTACTTAGACCTTGATGTACATCATGGTGATGGAGTTCAAGAAACATTCTACTCGAATGAAAAAGTAATGACAATATCCGTCCATGAATCAGGAGAATTTTTATTTCCCGGTACCGGCTGGCTTCATGAACTTGGAAAAGGAATGGGAAGATCGTTAAAGCTTAATGTGCCGTTAGAACCTTTTACCGAAGGTGATTCATATTTAGAAATTATTGATGGAATAGTTGCACCCGCATTAAAATGGTTCAAACCGGATGCAATGATAATACAAGCAGGAGCCGATGCTCATTTCTCCGACCCGTTAGCAGACCTTATGTTAACCACACAAGATTTTGAAAAAATTTATCACCGCGTAATTGAGCTTGTTAATTTGTACTGCAAAGGTAAAGCTCTTTTCACATTCGGAGGGGGATATTCAATTACGGCTACTCCAAGAATATGGATATTGCTGTATTTAATTTTATTCGGCATAAAAATACCTGAGCGATTGCCTTCAGAATGGAGAATGCATTGGCAGGAAAAAACAAATAAAGAATTACCGGAATTCCTACATGACCCTATCCCGGCTTTTCAGCCGATTGTTAGAAAAAACGAAATCAATAAACATAATCGAGAACTCATTCAGCGGTTGATGGATGCTGTTGCACAATATTGGATTTAATTTACAATAATTTTTGCAGAGCTATATTTATTTCATTTCGAAAAGCAATTTCACTTTATTGGCATGTAAACTTTTATAGATCATAAGAGATTAATTGGATGAGAATTTTAGATGCACGTTAACTAGCTTACTTAGTATTATAAACAAATTTTCTTTAAAAATATTTGACTTTACAATAATAAAACGAATCTAAGAAATTTTTTCAATTACCATTTTAGCAATCTTTGCTCCAATGCTTAAAGAAGCTGTAGCAGCAGGAGAAGGTGCATTTAAAACATGAACCATATTTTCATTTTCAATTATTCTAAAATCATCAATTAATTTCCCATCATTATCAACAGCCTGAGCACGGACCCCGGCTCTAAAAGGAGTAACATCATCATCTGTAATTTCAGGAATTAATTTTTTAAGCGCATTCACAAATGCTGTTTTACTAAGTGAACGATGGAATTCTTTAAACCCGGTTTTATAATATTTTCTTCCCATCTTCCAGAAGCCTGGAAAGCTTAACATTTCTGAAATATCTTTTATTGAAAAATCTTTTAAAGTATAGCCTTCTCTTTTAAATGCTAACACTGCATTAGGGCCGGCTTCAATCCCGCCGTTTATCATTCTTGTGAAATGCACACCGAGAAATGGAAACCTCGGATCAGGAACAGGATAAATTAAGTTGTTTACAAGATATTCTTTTTCTTTTTTCAGCTTGTAATATTCACCCCGGAATGGGATGATTTGAACATTTGTTTTCTCGCCGCAAATCAATGCAACTTTATCGGACTGTAATCCTGCACAATTAATTAAAAACCTTGCGGATATTTCTCCACATGAAGTTCTTAATTTTAAAACTTCATTAGCTTGTTCAAGTGAGAGGAAGCGGCAATTGGTTTTTATTTCCCCGCCCTTCATTAAAATTATTTTTTCATAAGCTTTGGTTACATCGGTATAATCAACAATACCGGTTTCTCCTATAAACAGCCCCTCTATTCCAACTGTGTGAGGTTCATAGTTTTTTATTTCATTTTTAGATAAACGATTTACACTTTTTAATCCGTTGGCAATCCCCCGCTTTTCCAATTCATCGAGAGCGGGAATTTCATTTTCATCAACAGCGACAACTACCTTTCCGCACCTATCAAACTTGATATTATTTTTTTCACAGAAGCTGTACATTAAACTTCGCCCTTCAACACAGTTCAATGCTTTTAGAGAACCAGGTTTGTAATACAAGCCGGAATGAATTACTCCGCTGTTTCTGCCGGTTTGATGAGCAGCTAATTTATTTTCGGCTTCAATTAAAATTAAGGAATAGCTTTTATTGTGTAAAAGTTGTAATGCAGTTGCGGTTCCAACTATGCCACCTCCAATTATGGCTATATCATATATCTTTTCATTTAGTGATTGATTTCGTGAGGGCATAATATTTTTATTAATGTTAATGTAAAATCCTGAATATCATTATGAAGAAAGCCATAGACAGAAAATATTAAAGCGAAAAATAAAAAAGGGAACCTACTAAAAATAGATTCCCATTACTTCATTCAAATAAATTTTAAAATCATGATGAAGGGAAACTGCCCGGGCTGAAACTACTCATAAACTTTGCAAGAAAAGCAAAGATAAAAATTATGTATAGAATCATTAAAACAATGCCGATAATAAAAAGGACTTTTTGAATGAAGAAAAATTTGCTTTGTCTTTCGATTGCATTCTCAAGTATTCCAGTATCACCGCCAAAAGAATAGTTATCAAAAAAATTCGCTGATTCTCTTAGCCTGATTCCGCAGATGATAAATGGAACTCCCATTATTGCGCCAATTATGGAAAGACAATAAAAGCCGCCGACAATAATATAGAATATGCCCACGAACCGCATATCCTTTGCCATCCTATTGAGAAGGTTTTGGAACATCGGAGAAATAGTAGCAACATTTTCTAACATATTTTTAACTCCCTTTTTGGTTTGATAATAGCGACGGTCTAAAATAAAAAAATATTTAGCCTTTTTCAGTTTTTTCTTTAAAATTTCTTAATTGGCTCTAGAACCCATGATGCCCTACTCATAAATATATTATACAATAAAGTGTGACATAATTAAATATAAATATTTCATCAATTGAATTTATTGATATGATTATTTATCTTTTTAAAAATTCGGAAGACTAAACTCAATGGTTTCATTTAAGTTATCCTTAATAGATATTGCAATTATTATTCTTTACCTGCTGTTTGTAATGTGGAGAGGGTTTGTATATGCAAAAAGACATGAGAACGCTGAACAGTATTTTCTTGCTGGAAGAAAATTAACCTGGCCTTTAATAGGATTATCATTATTTGCTACCAATATGTCTAGCAGCAGCTTAATCGGGCTTGCAGGCAGCGGTTATAAAACAGGCATCTCTGTTTTCAATTATGAATGGATGGCAGCAGTTGTATTGGTAATTTTCGGAATCTTCTTTTTACCTTTATATCTAAAATCAAAAGTCTATACTATGCCGGAGTTTTTAGAAAGAAGATATGATTCACGGTCAAGATATTATTTTTCTGCAATAACAATTATCGGAAATATCGGAATTGATACGGCTGCTACTTTATATGCCGGGGCATTAGTTTTAAAAATTATATTCCCCTCGCTTCCCTTATGGGAATCCATCATGGCTTTAGCGATACTTTCCGGGCTCTACACAATCGCGGGAGGCTTAACTGCTGTAGTTTATACTGATGCTATTCAAGCAACATTATTAATCGTTGGATCGATAATAATTACTATAGAAGTTTTTTTTAGAATTGGGAGTTGGAGTTCTGTACTTCAAGTTACGCCTCCGGGCTACATGAAATTAATTCAGCCAATTGGTGATGCGTTTTTACCCTGGCCTGGATTGATAACGGGAGTGCTTCTGCTTGGTTTTTATTTTTGGTGCACTAACCAATATATCGTTCAAAGAACCCTTGGAGCAAAAGATAAAAAGCATGGTCAATGGGGCGCAGTGTTTGCCGGTTTTTTAAAGCTTACAGGTTTATTTATAATGGTCTTGCCTGGAATTATGGCAAAGTCACTTTACCCTAATATCGAAAAAGCTAATATGGTTTATCCTACTTTAATATTTGATATTCTTCCTGCAGGACTTTTAGGATTAGTCCTGGCAGGGTTAGTTGCCGCTATGATGTCAAGCATCGACTCTGCATTAAATTCAGCATCAACACTTATCACTATGGATTTTTATAAAAAAATAAAACCAGAAACCTCGGACGAAGGCTTGATGTGGGTTGGGAGAGCATTCACATTTGTCTTTATGATACTCTCAGCATTATGGGCGCCACAAATCGACAGATTCCCGACTCTTTGGGTTTATTTACAAAATGCTCTTGCTCTAATAAGTCCGCCGATAGTTGCTCTTTTTGTGGTGGGTGTATTCTGGAGACGTGCAAACGGAAGCGGTGCGTTTGCCGCGATAGTAGTTGGAATAATTTACAGCGTATTATTTGTTTTGTTTAATGGCAAAGGAATATTTCCAGAGATACATTTTCTATACTCAGCAGGGATTTTATTTATAATTTCATGTATTGCAATAATCGTTGTAAGCCTTGTTACTAAACCGCCACCTGAAAAAGAAATAAAAAATATTACCTGGTCAAAAACTATCTTTAGGTTAGAGACACTTCAGTTAAAACTGCTTCCGATCTATAAAAATTATAGATTTCAATCAGCTTTGCTTTTTGTTGTTACGGGAATTATTCTTTGGATATATTGGTGAGTGATTAATATAAAAAATCCTTTATATTCATATATTATAACCATCGCTATGTATGCATAATAGCATTAAAAAAAATTACTGCTAAATAATACCCAACATTTGGGGTTCATCCTGGAGACAAACCCCACGAAAAAATTTTTAGGTTGAAGCCATAGTCATTGCAGCAGCCTGCCTTGCCATTTTCATATTGAATTCAGATGCAAGTGATTTATAATTTACAAGGTCTATTATTGTCCCGATAAAACATAAACCTGCAGTAAAGAAATATAAAATCCCCATACCTATTTGATCAGTTAAGAATCTTTGAATTCCGGCAAACCCTAAAAAACCAACTAAGGTAAGAATAAGAATTAACTGTGGGTCTCTTCTTTTTGAATTATAAATTATTGCAAACTGTTGAATCTGGTTATCATTCATATCTTTAACTATATCTTTAACATACATCAATTCCATTTCATCTAAGTTGGGCATTAAGTGTAGAATGTTTACCATGTAGTTTCTCCTTTTATAATAATTTATCTATTGAAATTAAGTTGCGAACTAATTGATGATTTAATTAGAACATATATCCTATGTAAAATAATTATTAAAGCCACTGCTCCCAATGGATGAGTATGGAACGAACCGGAAAAATCAAAATGAAAAATTTTACTGATTGATAATCCAAGTCCGCAGCCCGGACAAAAATTAAACCCTAAGTTTTTTAAGGGGCAAAAAGTAAAATGATGAATACTATTTGCATCGATTAACATCAAATAAAACAAACCTGCCATCCACATCCAGGCTTCCAATTTAATGTTTAATATTATTGATAAATATTTTTTCAAATCGGTTTAAAATTAATTGAATGGCAGAGATATGTCAAACCGTTCATGTAAAAGATGGGATTTATATTTAAAAATAAAAAAGCCCGCTGATTTATCTAATTCGGTAAAAAAACAACAATAAGAAATTATTTATCGAACCACTTCCCCGTATAAACTGCAGGCTAAAATAGTTATTTATTTTTTATTTGTATGAATTCAAAACCTTCATATAATTTGCGCGTTCAAATTGTGAAGGATCGGCAACATTCATATAACTCATGCTGCCTCTCATTTGATCAAGAGATTCATACTCATTTTCTTCCATCCAAATTTTCATTTTTGTGAGAACTTCACTAATGTGAGTAATTCCAAATTTTAATAAGCATGAAAGCATTTGAGTTACTTTTGCACCAACCATAATCATTTTTATTACATCTTTTTCCGTATAAATTCCACTGGTGGCTGCAAGATCGGCAGAAATTTTATTGTACAAAACTGCTATCCATCTTAATGGTAATCTTGCATCCATCGGCGTGCTTAATAAAACATTTGGTACAACTTCTAAAGTTTGTAAATCAATATCAGGCTGATAGAATCTGTTAAATAAAAGTATACCTGAAGCTCCTGCTTTATCTAATTCAGCCTGCCATATGTGAAACAGAACTGAAGAACGGATGCATTTTTACTGCAATAGGAATTTTAATATTTGCTTTAACAGATTTGACAATGTTAATATATGAGTTATCAATTTCCTGGGGAGTTTTATTTATGTCTGTTGCAAGGTGATAAATATTTAACTCAAGTGCATCTGCACCGGCTTCTTCAATTTTTTTTGCGTATTCAATCCAGCCGCCTAATGATTTACCGTTCAAACTGGCAATAATTGGAATATCAACTGAAATTTTTGCTTTTCTGATATGTTCAAGATATTCTTCCGGGCCGGTTTTGTATTCATAAGGTTCAGGAAAATAATCAAGTGCTTCGGCAAAACTTTCATTATGAACCGAAGTGTAATGATTCAATTCTAATTGTTCATGTTCAATTTGTTCTTCAAATAGTGAGTAAAGTACAATTGCCCCGGCGCCATTGTCTTCCATCTTTTTTATGTTATCGATACTTTGCGATAACGGCCCAGCAGAAGGAACAATAGGATTATTTAATTCAAGTCCTAAATATTTTGTTGAGAGATTCATTAGTCTACCTTTTTAATTTATTTTCTTTTCTATTTTTAATCTTTACCCACTTCAAAAATTTTTTATTAAATTGTTTAGGCTCCATCCAACAGTACTAAAGACGCACTAGTAACAGGACAGAGCCAAACTCCTTAGTTCAAACTCTTATAAGTAAACCACCAGTCGTAACCTTCTTCCGGGTTCATTCTTTTTTCGGCGGTCTCTATATCTTTCGGTGGTGGGATAATTACTTTATCACCGATTAATTCATTCTTCGGCCAATTTTCAGGCATGGCAACTTTATTTTTATCAGAGATCTGTAAAGCTTTTAATGCTCTTAATACTTCGTCAACTTGTCTTCCAATTTCTTGAGGATAGTAAATCATCAATCTAATTATTGATTTGGATCAACTACAAATACTGCTCTTACTGTGTTAGTTTCTTTTCCGGGATGGATCATCCCAAGCTTTTCAGCTACATTGCCGGAATGATCTGCAATAACAGGAAACGGGATATTTACATTTAAAGTATTTTTTATCCACTCAATCCATTTTATATGAGAGAATACCTGGTCGATTGACAATCCAACTAATTCCGCATTTAATTCTTTGAACTTTTCATTTCTCTTTGCAAATGCAACAAACTCGGTTGTACATACCGGTGTAAAATCAGCAGGATGACTAAATAATACCATCCACTTGCCCTCAAAATCCTTCGGTATATTCAGCATTCCTTTTGTAGTTTGAACTTTCATTTCAGGAAATTTATCGCCAATCAGCGGTATTCCCTTTTTATTTTCCATTTCCATTTTAGCACCCTTCCACTAAATTATTATTAAAATTAGTTAACATTATTTACGGAAAAATAATTACTCAATTTATATTAACTATCTTTTCCGTTATCAGGGTTAAAAGAAGCTAGCTGCTCATAGGTTTTCCATTTATCAACAACATCTTTCTGAGCTTCTTCCATCAAACGTGCTGCTTCTTCCGGATGACTTTTGGTTAACATTTTATATCTTGTTTCCATATATGCATAATCTTTTAATGCTATCTTTAAGCCTTTAGATTCAAGCTTGAAACGGATTTTTTCTTTCAAGTGCAAGATCAGGATTGTAACGATACAACTGCCAGTAACCTGAATCAACCGCAGCTTTTTGATTATTCATTGCTGTACCCATATTAATTCCATGAGCAATACAGTGGCTGTATGCAATGATCAATGAAGGGCCGTGGTAAGCCTCTGCCTCAAGAAAAGCTCTTACAGTATGAGTATCATTAGCACCCATTGCTACTTTTGCTACATAAACATTTCCATAAGACATAGCCATCAATCCAAGATCTTTTTTACCCATCGGCTTTCCACCGGCAGCAAATTTTGCTACTGCTCCTCTAGGAGTTGCTTTGGAAGCTTGTCCTCCCGTGTTTGAATAAACTTCTGTATCTAAAACCAAAACATTCACATTTTTACCTGACGCAAGTACATGATCCAAACCGCCATAACCAATATCGTAAGCCCAGCCGTCTCCGCCCATTATCCAAACAGATTTTTTAACGAGGTAATCTTCCAAACTTAATAAATGTTTTATGTCTTGTGATTTTCCATTTTTATTTGTTTTAAGAAGTTCATTTAGTTTTTCATTTAATGCTGTTACTCTTTCGCTCTGTTCATAAATCCCTGCTTCATCATTTTGTTCTGCGTTTAATAATCCGACTACTAATCTATCGCCAATATCTCCAGAAAGTTTTTTAAGAAGATTTTTAGCTTGAAGATTATGTTTGTCAATTGCTAATCTAAATCCTAAACCAAATTCTGCGTTATCTTCAAACAATGAATTTGACCATGCAGGGCCTCTTCCGTCCTGATTCATTGTCCATGGAGTTGTGGGTAAGTTACCGCCGTAAATTGAAGAACATCCGGTTGCATTTGCAACAATTGTTCTATCGCCAAATAATTGACTGACTAATTTAACATAAGGTGTTTCACCGCAGCCTGTGCAAGCACCGGAAAATTCAAACAGCGGCTGTAAGAATTGTGAATCTTTAACTTTTGTTACACTAACTTTTCTTCTGTCGAGTTCAGGAATTGATAAGAAGTATTCCCAATTTTTACTTTCGGTTTCCCGTATCGGAAGCTGCTCTTTCATGTTGATAGCTTTTAGTTTTGTTTCCTGTTTATTTTTTGCAGGGCAAACATCAACGCAAATTCCGCAGCCAGTACAATCTTCAACAGCAACTTGAAGTGAATAATACATTCCTTCGCCGTAATCTTTTGATTTGAATTTCGTGTATTTGAATGTTTCAGGAACATTCTTCAAATCTTTTTCTTCATAAACTTTTGCGCGGATTGTTGCATGTGGACAAACTATAACGCATTTATTACATTGAATACAAACATTATCATCCCAAACAGGGACTTCCAATGCAATGTTTCTTTTTTCCCATTTTGTTGTTCCTGAAGGATAAGTACCATCGATAGGCATTTTGCTAACAGGAATTAAATCCCCTGCACCTGCAATTATTTGACCGGTTACTTCTTGTATAAATTCAGGAGCATTTTCAGGCACCGCAGGTTTTAGTTTTATTTTGCTGGTTACCTTTTTCGGAACTTCAACTTCAAAAAGATTTTCCAATGTTTTATCAACAGCAGCAAAATTCATTTGAACAATTTTATCACCTTTTGCGCCGTAGGTTTTCTTTATTGAATTTTTAATTAATTGAATTGCCTCATCTTTCGGGAAGATATTTGAAATTGCAAAGAAACATGTCTGCATAATTGTATTTATTCTTACACCCATTCCCGTTTCACCGGCAACTTTGTAAGCATCAATCACATAAAGTTTCATTTTCTTTTTTATCAAATCATTTTGAACTTTTTCAGGTAAAGTATCCCAGATTGTTTCCTTTGGAACGATTGTATTTAATAAGAATGTTCCGCCTTCAACAACATCTCCAATCATATCTATTTTTTCTAAAAATCCCTGTTGATGACAAGCAGCAAAATTAGTTCTATTAATTAAGTAAGTTGACTGTATTTTCTTTGGCCCAAATCTTAAGTGAGAAGTAGTGGTTGAGCCGGATTTTTTAGAGTCGTAAACAAAATAACCTTGTGCATAATTATCTGTTCCTTCACCGATAATTTTAATTGAATTTTTGTTTGCACCAACTGTTCCATCAGCACCTAAGCCATAAAATTTACCACGGAATGTTTTCGCATCTTCAACAGAAAATTCAGGATCAAAATCAAGACTGGTATTTGTAACATCATCAATAATTCCAACTGTAAAATGATTTTTAGGTTTCTTTTTAGACATTTCATCAAATACTCCTTTAATCATTGCAGGAGTAAATTCTTTAGATGAAAGCCCGTAACGTCCGCCGGTTATTTTAGGATATGCAAAAGGAAGCTCGCCGTCAACATGCATTTCGGAAATTGCATTCACAACATCAAGATATAATGGCTCCCCGGAAGCGCCTGGTTCTTTTGTTCTATCTAAAACCGAAATTACTTTTACCGTTTTTGGAAGTGCGTTTATGAAATGTTTAATTGAAAAAGGCCTGTACAATCTTACTTTTAATACGCCAACCTTTTCACCTTTATCTTGCAAATAATTTACTGTTTCTTCCGCAGCTTCTGCACCGGAACCCATAATCACAATTACCCTTTCAGCATCCGGGGCACCAACATAATCGAATAAATGATATTGGCGTCCAACAATCTTTGCAAACTTATCCATTTGAGCCTGAACTATATCCGGGCATTTTATATAATAAGAATTTACAGTTTCTCTTCCCTGGAAATAAACATCAGGGTTTTGAGCTGTGCCGCGGATAAAAGGATTATCAGGAGTTAAAGCACGTTTGCGGTGTGCTATTACTAAATCATCATCAATCATTGCTTTCATATCTTCAATTGAAAGCTGTTCAATTTTCATTACTTCGTGAGAAGTTCTAAATCCATCAAAGAAATGAATAAAAGGAATTCTTGATTCAAGTGTTGCGGCTTGAGCTATTAAAGCGAAATCCATAACTTCCTGAACCGAATTTGATGAAAGCAATCCAAAACCGGTTGAACGGGTTGCCATCACATCACTATGGTCGCCGAATATTGATAAAGCCTGAGCTGCTATTGATCTTGCCGAAACATGAAAAACAGTAGATGTAAGTTCACCGGCAATCTTAAACATATTTGGTATCATCAAAAGCAAACCTTGCGATGCCGTAAAAGTAGTCGTTAAAGCACCGGTTTGTAATGCTCCATGAACACTGCCGGAAGCACCGCCTTCACTTTGTAATTCGCTAACAGAGGGAACTTCTTCCCAAATATTTTTTTTACCTTTTGCAGACCAGTCATCACACCATTCCCCCATATTTGAAGAAGGTGTGATAGGATATATCGCTATCACTTCATTAGTATTAAAAGCTACATACGCTGCGGCTTCGTTACCGTCAATTGTTACTTTTTTTCTTTCCATTTTAGTTCCGTCTATTCCTTTGATTTTTAAATTTTATTTTCCTCTTAACAAGGTTCTAAAAAAGCCAATAATTATACCAAGCATTTTTGTGGGAATAATTGAATTTTTCCAATGATTTTTTTCAATTTAGATAAAATGAAATAGGAGAGTTGCTTGATTTTCTAACAGATGAGAATGAGTTTTTTTAGCATTAAAAACTGATATTAATTATTTATAAAATAATGTGTTATGAGCGTTATTCGCCTTTTTGACTCATCCAATAAGAACTGACTACTTTATTCTCTACATGCCTAATATTTCATAAGAGCCTAACACAAAAAAAATTTAATTTTCTTAAATGTGAAATTCCTTAACTTCTCTATATTTTATATTGAAAATAAATTCAAGAATTTAGGAATAGATGATATTTTAAAAAGCAAAATGAAGATAGAATGAAGACATTTGGATTAAAAAGACAATATATGCTACTACCCATCTTTCCGAATTCACATGTAATGTAAAAAATGAGATAAAATTTTATTTCAGTAGAATATGTTCTTGCTAAGGCAACAAAGAATAAGTATTGTTTTATTAATTATTCACAAATCATTTCACTTTTTTTAAGAAAAAAAAGTCAGCTTGTAAGAACATTTTTGTAAAATGATGACGAACCATGAAGATTACTTTTGAAGTAAAATCATTCGCTATTTTGATTATAGAATCTTTAAAAAAATGATCTTGATTTAAATCACAATCAGTTTTTCGTCCAAAATTGTTCTGTTTTTTTTCTAAAAATCCATTTTGTTTTAATAATTAATAATTGTAACTTTTTCGAGCGGTTTAAAAACCGTATTGTTTTATTTATTTATTTTTTAGAGGTAAGTTCGTGAGTACTAAACTTTTTGTGGGTAGTCTTCCATGGGCAGTAACTGATGAGAATTTAAAGTCCGCTTTTGAAACTCATGGTGCAGTTGTTTCTGCCAAGGTTATTACCGATCGCCAAACTGGCAGGTCAAGAGGATTTGGTTTCGTTGAAATGGAAAACGAAGCCGACGCAAGCAAAGCTATTGAGGCTCTTAACGGCTCAGAGTTGAGCGGCAGAAGCATCATTGTTAGCGAAGCAAAACCGAAAAGCTAAAAAAATAGGTATTTGGTTATTTTGCAATTCTCAGGCGCTCTTTTTAAGAGCGCTTTGTTTTTTTAAACCATTAAATGTCAATTGTATGATGTCGTTAAAACTTTGTCAATAAACCCCATTTCTTGAAGAAATTGGGTTTATAAAATGTCATTACATAGTTGATATAACACTAATTAAAATAAAAAACCATCGCACTTGATAATAATAATTACATAAATCCAGTGCAATGGCTTTTGGTGGAGAAAAATTTTTATTAAAATATTGGAGTATTAATTCCAATTACAAAATTATTATTCCCTCTATAATTCAATTTCCAGGCAAAATCCAATTGAAACGGGAACAATGCATGGCCAATTCCAAATCCAAGTTCATAAAATGGATGATCAAACGTATTAATAGACGAAAGCAGATTTGATTTTGTTCCGTCGCTTATCCTCGAAATTGCAGAATTTAAAAATGCAGTTAATTGAATATCCCAATCTTTCAGTCCGGGAATCCTTAATATTCTAAAAAGTTCGCTTCCGAAATAATATTCAAGATTTAAAGTTGCAACTCTATCTCCTACCACTTCATTTATATCCAGAGTTCTAAAAGAAAAATCTTGTGAAAGAATTTCGATATTTCCGTTTAATGAATGTAAATTTTGAAAAGGCAATATCCCTTGGTTATAGATTCCTAAAATTTCATAACCTATTGAAGTTGAGCCAAATGAGTTTAATCTTCCCGAAGCATTCAGTCTATAGGTAGTAAAGTCAAAATCACTTTTTAGTATATTTTTATTTGAGACTGTAACATTTCCGTTAATTAAAATAAAGGACTTATTGGAAAAAATTCTTCTTCTAAATAATCCATCTTCAATGTAATCTCTAAAATCTAAATTGAAGCCCGCTGTTGCAGTATTTAATTTTGCCTCATTTATTATTGGATTCAAATTGTACTTTCTATTTTTCCTAAAGAAGCTAAAGTTGGAAGTAATAGAAGCATTCTTATCTGTTCTATTTTGAAAGCCTAAATTTAAACTTAAGATTGGAAATACTTCTCCCCCAATATTAAAGTTAAATCCATTCGAATAATAATAATCTTGAAATTCGTATTTAAATAATAAAGCAAGCCAGGTTGCGCCATAATCAGCAATTCTGCCTGGATCTGCGAAGAGAACGCTAGTTCTGTTAAAAACATTTAATGAAATATTATATGTACGGTAATCACCAAAAAGATATTCAGTATTTAAATCGTATTTAAATATTTTATCACCTAAACCATAAGAAGCTGTAAGAAAAGAATTGCTTCGTTTCTTAAATAAGTTATCTACATAAAAACCCGCATCAATTGAGTGTCCATCAACTTTGTTGAAGTGGTAAAAACTTAATGGGCCGTTTATCGAAAAATTTTCTGTAAAATCTAATCTTGTTGATAAAATCGAAAAATCATCCCAAAACGATCTTGGAATATTGCTGACGCTGTCAATCCTTTTGTAAGCTTTCTGTTCTTCAAGTGTGTTAGGAATTGTTTGTGCATTTAGCCAATAAGTCGAATCTTTATCATCGGCATTTGGCAAAACAGTTATTACAGCTTTATTAAAAAAGTCATCATTTATAACCGGGTTGATTTTATAATCATAAAGAATACTGTTTAGTTCAAAACCAAACTTAGCTATGCCTAAATAATTAGCTTTAACAAAAACACGATAATCAACAGGCATATAAACAGAATCATCATATATATTAAACTGCTGGAACACATTTACAGTATCAAATATGCCGCCCGGATTAGCAGCTTTGTTAAGCTGTAAATCAACTTTGAGTAAATCATAATTTTTATCAGTTACATAAATCTTTCCAATAAAACCCGGATCGCTTGAATTTTTAGTCCTCATGTGAATTTGATAAACAGTTTGATCATTCATAGCTAGAGTATTTTCGATGTAATAATCATAGTAATCAAGCGCATCATTAGAAATTGGCCCCGGCAGTTCACTTCCAATAAAATTTATATCCTCATCATAAAAATTTTTAATCAGCCTTCCCCCTGTAAATACATTTAAAGTTGGGGGGAAGTTAGAACTTTGCTTACGTGCAATTATTTCTTCTTTATAATCATTTGGTGATTTAAAAAATCCTTTGCTTTGATTTTCAAGAATGCCCGTTATTTTTAAAGCAGAGGTATCAGTGCTTAACCCAACAGAGACGTTCCTATTACCGGCAACAATATCGTGCTGTGTTAATAATAAACCTTTTGTGTATGCTTCAAACTCGAAGCTTTTTATTTTTGATTTTCTTTTATTTTTTTCCGCAATTGCCTTACGAATAATTTCAAGAGCAGGGTTTTCTCCCGGCCTAACAACAATTTCCGGCAGTTCTATTTTAGATTCTTTTAATTTAAAATTTATGTTTTCCAGGCCTTTTTTCACATTCACTAAAATCGTATCTGAGAGATACCCTATATATGAAGCAATTAACTCATACTTTCCTTTTTTTATTTTTAGTTCATATTCCCCTTTTTTATTTGATGATGTTCCTTGAGTAGTGCCGGCTACACGGATATTTGTATAACTTAAAACTTCATTTGTTTCGGCTGTTTTAACTGAACCGCGGATAAAATAATCCTGCGAAAAAATTGGCTTGCATGTAAAGATGAAAACAATAATAGTGAAAGGAATTGTATATGATTTCATTGTCCCGGGAAAGTTGTTTAAAATTTAATGATAAAAATAGTCGCTTGTTAAGTGGAAAGAAAGAGATGAATCAGTTTATTAAAAATATAATAAAAATCTCATCATCAAGTAATAACATTTATATCTACTTAAAATTTGTTAAAAACTTTTTTCATGTATTTAATAGTAGTAATAATAATATTAACTTTGTCTGTTTCTTAAAAACCAGAATTCACAAAGGATTAATAATGAAAAAGAAATCTTTATTTTCAATTTTCTTTATCCTGTTCAGCACTACTTTAATTTTTGCGCAGAAGGAAATTGATTTCACTGAATATGATCTTGATAACGGATTACATGTAATCCTTCATGAAGATCATTCTACCCCGATAGTGGCGATTACAATGACATATCATGTTGGATCAAAAAATGAAGACCCGAAAAGAACCGGCTTTGCCCATTTCTTTGAGCATTTAATGTTCGAAGGAACAGACAATATACCGCGTGGGCAAATTGATAAATTAATTCTTGGCTCCGGTGGTATATTAAATGCAAATACATCATTCGATAGAACTTTTTATTATATGGTGCTTCCTTCAAATCAGCTAAAGCTTGGCTTATGGATTGATTCGGAAAGAATGCTTCATTTAAAAGTTGATAGTGCCGGCGTTGAAACTCAACGAAAGGTTGTTAAAGAAGAAAGAAAACAAAGATATGACAACCAGCCATACGGCTCTTTTTTTGAAGAAACATTTTCACATGCTTATAAAGTTCATCCTTATAGATGGGTACCAATCGGCTCTGTCCAATATATAGATAAAGCTACATTAGATGAATTTAGAGATTTCTACAAAACCTATTATGTTCCAAATAATGCAACTCTTTCAATCGCCGGTGACATTGATGAAGATGATGCTAAAGATTTAATTGAAGAATATTTTGCTGGAATTCCACGCGGCACAAAGATGATGCATGTTCCCACAGAGGTTGAACCTCCGCAAGAAGCTGAAGTTCGAGACACTGTCTTTGATAATATACAATTGCCGGCTGTGATTGAAGCTTATCATATTCCGGCGCAGGGCACAAAAGATTATTACGCAATAAACATGCTTACCACGCTTCTTTCGGAAGGACAAAGCTCGTTGTTTTATAAGGAATTAGTTGATAAGGAACAGAAAGCTGTAAATGAAGGGGCATTCCCAATTTCTCTTGAAGATCCCGGGTTATTTATTGCTTACGGTATAGTTAATCAAGGTGTTAATGCTAACGACCTCGAAGATGCAATGGAAACAGTTTTAGATAAAACAAAGAATGAACTTATATCTGAAAAAGAATTTCAAAAGCTGCGCAACCAGGTTGAAGATGATTTTGTAACCAGTCATTCAACAGATGAAGGTATTGCTGAAAATCTCGCCACTTATCATGTTTATTTCGGAGATGCAAATTTGATTAACACCGAACTCGAAAGGTATATGGATGTTACCAGGGAAGATATTCAAAAGGCAGCACAAAAATACCTGACAAAAAAGAATAGAGTTGTGCTTTACTATCTTCCTAAATCAGCACAGGCAAGTAAATGAGCAATAATAATTTAAAAGTTTTTGAAAAATTTTTCATCAAAGGAAATAAAATGAAAAATATTAATCCATACATTCGGCATAAAATTTTAACCGCATTAATTTTTATTTTGATTTCTCTTCCGGCATTCAGCCAGGTAGACAGAACAAAAAAACCTGAACCGGGCCCGGCTCCTGAAATTAAGCTTGGTGAATATGAATCTTTCACTCTTGATAATGGACTTAAAGTTTTCATTGTAGAAAATGATAAGGTTCCTGAAGTTACTTATTCGTTAATAATTGATAGAGATCCTATTGTTGAAGGCGACAGTGCAGGCTACATTTCTGCTGCAGGTCAGCTGCTTAGAACCGGCACAACAACAATGACAAAAGATCAAATTGATGAAGCAATTGATTTTATAGGTGCGAGCTTGTCTACATCTGCAACTAGTGTTTATGGTTCATCACTCAAGAAACACACAGAAGAGCTGCTCAAAATCTTTTCTGATATAGTTTTAAATTCCAATTTCGATCAGGAAGAATTGGATAAAATAAAAAAGCAAACTCTTTCCGGCCTTGCTGCAGAAAAGGATGATCCAAATGCAATTGCCGGGAATGTAAAAAATGCGATTGACTATGGATTAAGCCATCCTTATGGTGAACCAATGACAGAAGAAACTGTCAATGCAATTACACTGGAAATGTGTAAGGATTATTACAAAACATATTTTCATCCAAATGTTGCTTACCTTGCAATTGTCGGAGATATAGATAAGGATGAAGCGGAACCATTAATTAAAAAATATCTTGGGAGCTGGGAAAAGAAAGATGTTCCTGCTTTCAAATATGAGATGCCTGAACCACCTAAAGAAAGAATCGTTGCAATTGTAGATAGGCCAAATGCGGTTCAATCTGTTATTCATGTTACTTACCCTGTGCAGCTTGAAAAAAATAGTAAGGATATAATTCCGGTAAGTGTTATGAATACAATACTAGGCGGATCATTTTCATCAAGATTGATGCAGGATTTAAGAGAGAAAAAAGCATTTACTTACGGTGCACACTCTTCAATCACTTCAGATAAGCTGGTTGGTAATTTTGATGCTTCATGCGAAGCAAGAAATTCGGTAACAGACAGCTCAATAGCTGAATTCATTGCCCAGATGAAAAAGATAAGGGATGAAAAAGTTACGGATCAGGAACTTCAATCAACTATCAATTATATGATTGGAGGATTTGCACGTTCTCTTGAAAATCCCCAGACAATAGCAAATTTTGCAATAAATGTACAAAGGTATAATCTTCCACAAAATTATTATGCAGACTATTTGAAAAACGTTGCTGCAGTTACAGTTGATGATGTAAAAGCAATGGCTGACAAATATATTCGTCCGGATCAAAGTTATATTTTAGTAGTTGGAAGCGCCGATGATGTTGGAAAAAAACTAGCAGCATTCGGGCCTGAAAAATTTTATGATAGGTTTGGAAATGAAGTTGATACATCTGCTATTAAATTGCCTGAAGGTATAACCGCAAAAGCTGTAATTGATAAATATGTCGATGCAATTGGCGGAAAAGATAATTTATTAAAAGTATCGGATAGAACCACGGTTATGTCCGCCGCAATTCAAGGTGTTAGTATTTCAATAACTTCTTATCAAAAAGCTCCCAACAAACTTTATCAAAATATTAACGCTGGCGCAATGCAGCAAAAAGTTATTTTTAACGGTGATAAGGGTTTGATGCAAGCCGGCGGGCAAAGCATGCCCGTAAGCGGTAAAGATTTGGAAAAATTGAAATTGGAAGCAACACTTAATCTTATTTTAGATTTAGGCCACTACAACATTAAATCAAGCTTAAAAGGTATTGAAAAAGTTGATGGGAAGAATGCTTATAAAGTTGAATTAGATTTACCTTCAGGAATTAAATGGACTCAATATTATGATACCGAGACTGGATTGAAGGTGAAAGAATTAAAACCGATTGAATCTCCTCAAGGTACCTTTACACAAGAAAGCTTCTACAGTGATTACAAAGATGTAAATGGAGTAAAATATCCTTATTCCATAAAACAAAGCTTAGGAACCCAATCATTTGAATTTAAGGTCGATTCTATAAAAGTAAATACCGGATTGGCTGATAAGAATTTTAATATAGATAGCAAATAATTTTAATGGCAGTCATAAATAGTTTTTCACATAGTGATCGATTCCGAGTGACTGCCTTTTTTAATAAATCCAATCTTCACTTTTTTAAACCGCTAAAACACTGATGACACGGATTGGACAAATATTCACGGATATTTATTCAGTTGCATTAAAATTAAGATCAGCGTAGATCAGTCGCATCTGTGAAATCTGTGTTCTATTTCTTTCTATTAGACATTGTTATTTAAATAAAGCCGAAAAAGATAAATGATTAAAAATTTTTCAGTAATTGTTTTTGATCTTGGCAACGTTCAGCTTCCTTTTGATTATGATATTTTAATAAATCGATTAAATGATGTAGATGATAACCTCGGAACAAAGTTCATGGATTTTTATAAAAATAATTATAACATCCATCGACAATTTGAAAGCGGGAAATTAAGCGAAGAAGAATTTATCAAAATAATGCTGAATGCTCTTGAAGATAAAATTGATGCGGAAACATTTTGTAAAATATATTCCGGAGTTTTTAGTGTGAACGAAGATGTTGTTTCATTACTTCCAAAGCTGAAAGAAAAATATACTTTGGTGCTTCTTTCCAATACTAATTCAATTCATCGAAAATACGGCTGGGATCATTACGATTTTCTTAAATATTACGACAAGCTGATTTTATCTTATGAAGTAGGGAGTATAAAACCGGAAGAACAAATTTATCGTTCTGCTGAAGCTTTTTCAAATAAGCCTTCCAATGAACATTTTTTTATTGATGATATTCTTGAATATGTAGAAGGTGCAAAAAAATTAGGGTGGGGCGGCACACAGTTTACAACTTATGAGCAGCTTGTTAAAGATTTAAAAGATAATGATATTATTTGATTTTTATAAGTAAAATATCAATCGTATCATGTTCTGTCGTTTTTAAAATCTATACTCAAAATTTCCCTCAAATTTATTATTAACATTTTGTCAATAATTCTTAAATTAACCACACTTTTTAATAATATTAATCGGTTTTACAATGAATCCAATAAAAATTTTCTTAACAATTTTATTCGTTGTTTTATTTTTAACAGGTTGCAATAAGACAAAGGAAGAGAAAAGTGAAATGAATAAATCGGGCGATTTCAAATATTTAACTGAACAATTTGCTGATCTGGGAATAGTACGTTACAAAGTTCCCGGTTTCGAAGAGCTTTCTTTAAAACAAAAAACACTGCTATATTATTTATATCAAGCTGCTCTATCAGGTAGAGATATAATTTATGATCAGAATTACAAATACAATTTGATTATTAGAAGAACGCTTGAAGCTATTGTCAATAATTATTCGGGTGATAAGAATTCCGATGATTATAAGAAATTTATGATTTACACAAAACGAGTTTGGTTTTCAAACGGTATTCATCATCATTATTCATCAGTTAAATTCATACCTGAATTTTCAAAAGAATATTTTGCTCAGCTTGTAAAAAGTGTTGACCCCAAAACGCTTCCACTAACCAAAGGCGAAACTGCAGATCGACTTATTCAAAAGCTTACTATAATCATGTTTGATTCTAAAGTTGATTCAAAAAAAGTTAATCTTGCTCCAAATGAAGATTTAATTCAAACTTCTGCAACTAACTTTTATGGAGATAATTTAACTCAAAAAGAAGTTGAAGCATACTATAACAAAATTGAGGATAAAAATAATTCTACTCCAATTTGGTATGGATTAAATTCCAAACTTGTAAAAGAAAATGGAAAACTTGTTGAAAAAATCTGGAAAGTCGGAGGCATGTACAGTCCGGCAATTGAAAAAATTGTTTACTGGCTGGAAAAAGCTGTAACTGTTGCTGAAAATGAACAGCAAAAAGAAGCTCTTCAAAAGCTGGTTGAGTTTTATAAGACAGGCGATTTAAAAGTTTGGGACGATTACAATATAAAATGGGTTGATGATACAGCATCGCGTACGGATGCTGTGAATGGATTTATAGAAGTATACGGAGATCCGCTTGGGTATAAAGGCTCCTACGAATCAATCGTTTCTATTAAAGATAAAGAAGCAACGAAAAGGATAAAAGCAATCAGCGACCAAGCACAATGGTTTGAAGATCATTCCCAATTGATAAGAAATTTAAAAAGAAAAATGTGGTAGGAATTTCTGCAAAAGTAATTACTGTTGTAGTAGAATCCGGCGATGCTTCTCCATCAACTCCAATTGGAATAAATTTACCAAACTCCACCTGGATTAGAAAAGAATACGGCTCTAAATCCGTAAATCTTGGAAACATAGTTCATGCTTATAATGAGGCTGAGGCTCAGGTGCAAATGAAGAATTTTCTTATTCAGATGAAGAAGCTGAACTGTTGAGAAAATATAAATCACTTACTGCTGACCTTCATACAGATATGCATGAAGTAATCGGGCATGCATCGGGACAAATAAATCCAGGCGTTGGGACTCCAAAGCAAACCTTGAAAAATTATGCTTCAACAATTGAAGAAGCACGCGCAGATCTTGTTGCACTTTATTATCTGCCGGATCAAAAATTAATCGATATCGGAGTAATTCCAAATGATGAGCATATAAAGCAGAATATATTTATCAAGTTCGCAATGGACTTCAGCTTCAATTAAGAAGATTGAAGATCGGCGATAATATCGAGGAGTCTCATATGCGTGACCGTCAGCTTATAGCAAAGTGGGCTTATGAAAAAGGAATGCCGGATAATGTAATTGAGAAAAAAATTAAAGACGGTAAAACTTATTTTGTAATTAATGATTATCAAAAATTAAGAGGCTTATTCGGGCAGCTTTTGAAAGAAATGCAGCGCATAACTTCCGAAGGTGATTTTGATGGAGCTAAAAAGTTAGTTGAGAGCTATGGAGTAAAAGTTGACCAGGATCTTTTGAAAGAAATAAAAGAACGTTATGCCAAACTGAATGTATCTCCTTACAAAGGATTTATAAATCCAATACTTAACTCCTGTAATGGAAGATGGAAAAATCGCCGATGTTAAAATTGAATATCCCGAAGACTTTACTGAGCAGATGCTGTATTATGCAAAGAATTATTCATTCCTTGCGGATGAGAATTAAAAATTATTAAAATTAAAAAAGGGCGGACAGCAATCCGCCCCTCTATTTAGTGCATCTTTACTTTAAAAGTAAAAGCTTCTTTGTCGAAACAAAATCATTAACCTTTATCTGATACATATAAACTCCGCTTGCAAGATTACTTGCATTAAAGTTTATATTATATCTGCCGGTACTTTTATTTTCATTTACGAGTACTGCAACTTCCCTTCCCAATACATCATAAATTTTAAGTGTTACAAATCCGTCTTTTGGAATCTGATAATTTATGGTTGTTGTTGGGTTAAAGGGATTGGGATAGTTTTGTTCAAGTGCGTAGGTTTTTATTACTCCTTCTTCTTTTAGTGTCAGCTCCTCTGTCGCAAGTTTCGATAGTGCATTATTGTTCACTGTGTTATATTCATTCACAAAAATTCCACGCACATCCGGAATATTTGAAGTAAGTGTAACCTTCAACCTTACATTCTTTGTATCATTGCTGCTTATTTGCAGATTCGATACAGTAATGTCGGTTTTATCCTTGCTATCCGCTGTTGTAAAGTGGGATTGCTTTACTACACCAATCAGCTTGTTAGTTCCTTCTTCCATTAACTCTATTGTACAATCAACATGATAATTCTTCCCGGACTGTTGTTCTGCAGAAGCAATAAAGCCGCCTCCTTCACTAAAGCTGATCGTCGTACCTTTTTGAATTGTAAACGGCTCACTTAACAGCATTGTGTTCAAGCTATCAAGCGATAAATATTGCATTCCTCTTCTTTTAGCCGTTGTATCTTTTATTTCAGGTATCTCAACAAATTTTATATTGCTTTTATCCACTCTCAGGCTTTTCATTGAATAGGAGAACCCTAATTCATCTGTCTCCAATGCAACACCTCTTCCATAAGAGTCTTCTTCACTTGATGACTTCAATAAGCCTCCAATGGGATTAGGTCTAAAATAATATGGAGAGCTCGCCGGATAATAAGCTGAAGCATACATATTGACTGATGATGAGCCATTGCTCAACTGTATATATCTGCCTGTGGTATTTAGTGTAATTGTGCTTGAACCGCTTTTTGCAAAATTTTGCCAATTAGAATTATTAGTATTCTGTGCAAAAGCATAATAGGAATTAATATTGTCATCACGTAAATTGATTGAGACAGAATTAACCATATTTCCGGAATAAGTAAAGACCGGCGGATAAGTAAATGAATCACGATAAACTACATTAACATAATATAGCAATACGATGGTTTAGTAGTAAAAACAT
>CAVZSD010000026.1:0-6335 GCA_963777615.1 uncultured Bacteroidota bacterium
CTATTAGTTTCATTTACTCTCATAAAAATTTATTTCAAAAATAAATAATATTTTATACATGCGGCTGTGCGCCAAACTGCTGCCATTCTTCATAAGAGGGGCCGTAAATACCTGGAACTTTTAATCCGGCAGCACGCATTATTACTGTCATTTGCGCACGATGATGAATTTGATGCTTAATTAAAGCGGATAAAATTTTTTCTTTTGTCCAGGTTTCATGAAATACATTTACTTCTTCTTTTAATGTTTCATCTTTCCACTGTTTTGATACTTCATCAACTAAAGTTTCTGTAACGGATTTATATTTGTCTACAATAGTTTTCGCTTCAACTGGATAATTTTCGTCATCATTAATTGTTTCAAAGTTTATATTCATGCTATTAAGTGCTTCGCCGATTTGTGCCGTTATATGCCATGCTAATCTACCAAGAGTTCTGCCTTTTGCCGATAATTTATGATTTAAAGTTTCATCTGTTAAATTGGAAAATATTTTTATAGTTGAATCGCTTTCATACTTCCAATCATCTAAAAATTCTTTTACTGTGTGATACATAAAAAACCCCTTTTGTTATTAAAATTATTTATTTCAAAATTACTTAAAACTATTCTAAAGCTTAAGAGTCTATCAAAATTTATTTTTATATTTTGACAATTCATTCATAAATTATTTTTAAAATTCTTAATTGCTTAACAACATTCCCAATTCAAAATTAGAGCGCGGATTAGGTTTAAAAGAAGCAACTGCGCTTAACATGATTGACATGGTGGGCATCGGGCCATTCATTGTCTTGCCGATAGTTATTCAGGAAATGAACGGGCCGCAATGTATGCTTGCCTGGATTTTAGGCGCTGTTTTATCTTTAATGGATGGCGCTGTTTGGGCTGAGCTTGGCGCCGCTATGCCCGCAGCAGGCGGGAGTTATGTTTTCTTAAAGGAAATTTATGGACCTAAATCCTGGGGAAAATTATTTTCGTTTCTTTTAATTTGGCAGACAATTTTTCAAGCGCCTTTGGTTATTGCTTCCGGTTCAATCGGTTTCTCACAATATTTTACCTATTTATTACCAATTGGTCCGCTTGGACAGAAAATTATTTCAGGTCTTTTAATTATCCTAATTGTTATTCTTCTTTATAGAAAAATAGAAACCATTGGCAAAATTTCATTGTTCCTTTGGATTGGCGTGATTGCAACTATTTTGTGGCTGATATTTGGCGGCGTTACTCATTTCGACCCAAAGATTGCTTTTGATTTTCCGCCGAATGCATTTGATTTTTCTTTTATATTTTTTGTCGGACTTGGCAGTGCTTCGGTTCAAACAATTTATACTTACCTTGGATATTATAACATCAGCAACCTTGGCTCTGAATTAAAGGATCCTGAAAAAAATATTCCCAAAAGTATTTTCATTTCCATTATAGGAATTGCAATACTTTATCTTGCCATGCAGTTAAGCGTGCTGGGAGTTGTTCCCTGGCGAGAAGCGATGCATTCACAATTTATAGTCAGTACTTTCGTACAGTATATTTATGGTTCTAAAGCTGCAATTATTGTTACTGTTTTAATATTATGGATTGCATTTTCATCTTTGTTTTCAGCTACGCTTGGTTATTCAAGAATTCCTTATGCGGCAGCAGTTGACGGTGCATTCTTTAAATTATTTTCACATACTCATCCTAAAAAACATTTCCCGGATTATTCATTATTAATCCTTGGTGCTATAGCTTTTATTTTCAGCTTATTATTTAAGCTTAGGGAAGTAATAAGTGCAATTTTGGCAATGAGGATTTTAGTTCAATTTATTGGGCAGGCTGTAGGCATATTGATTTTAAGACAGAAAAAACCCGAATCGTTTTTCCCTTTTAAAATGTGGCTGTATCCTTTGCCAGCTTTAATTGCAATAGTTATGTGGGTTGGATTATTCCTATCAACGGGAACTTACTTTGCTGTTGGCGGAGTTGTAGTAATGTTAATCGGAGCAATTGCATTTTTGATTAGAGCAAATATTAAAAATGATTGGCCGTTTGTTAAGCAGGACTAATCATCCCAAACTCTTCAAATTAGCTTGTAACTTTTCCAGATTCGATTCCCAATCCTTTTTCTTTGTTCTTTCTTTTTCAACTACTTCAGGTGCAGCGTTGTTTACGAATTTTTCATTCGACAATTTTTTATTAATTCCAGCTAACGAACCTTCCAATCTTGTAATTTCTTTTTGAAGCCGGCCTTTTTCAACATCAAGGTCAATTAAACCGGCAAGCGGAACAAATATTTCAACATCTTTAATAACTGCCGAAGCACAAGCTTTCGGTTTTGTTAAATTTTTATCAACTGTAATTTTATCAACTTTAGCGAGCTTCTTTATATAGTCTAATTGGTGCGGGGCTACATCTGAAGATTTAAATAAAACATCAACTGTTTTTGAAGGCGGAATATTCATTTCACCGCGGATGTTTCTGATTCCTGTTATAATATCTTGAACAAATTCCATTTCTTTTTCTGCTTCAAGATTAATATTTTTTTCATCAATTTTGGGATATTCTGAAATTGAAATGCTTTCACCTTCTTTTCGTTCTTCAATCAAGTGCCATAGTTCTTCGGTAATGAATGGCATAAAAGGATGAACAATCTTTAATAAATCTTCAAATAAACCTAATGCTCTTGTCAGCACGGCTGATTTTATTTCTTCATCATCAGCGTACAATTTGTTTTTTGAAAGCTCGATATACCAATCGCAGAAATCATTCCACACATAGGAATAAATAATTTTTGAAGCATTATTAATTTCAAATTTTTCCATTGCCTGATTTAATTGAAGCAATACTTGATTGAATCTAGAGATTATCCATTTGTCTGCAAAGTCCAAATGTTTGTCCGCAAGTTCTTTTTTAATTGGAATGTTTTCAGCATTCATTAAAAGATATCTTCCGGCATTCCAAATTTTATTTGCAAAGTTTCTACCAATTTCACATTTGTCGGAGCTGAATAAAACATCCTGTCCTAAAGGTGCTAAATAAATTACTGTAAATCGTAATGCATCTGCTCCGAAATTCCTTAATTACTTCAAGCGGATCGGGAGAATTGCCGAGAGACTTGCTCATCTTTCTTCCCTGCATATCTCGTATTATACTTGTGAAATAAACATTCTTAAATGGAATGTCATTTTTAAAATGCATTCCTGCCATAATCATTCGTGCAACCCAAAAGAAGATTATGTCAGGCCCTGTAACTAAAGTATCCGTTGGATAATAATAATTCTGTTCGTCGTCGGATTTAAAAACTCCATAAGCCCAAAGCCAGCTTGAAGCCCATGTATCAAGCACATCTTCTTCCTGACGTAAATTTGTTGAACCGCAATGCGGGCATTTTTCAGGAGGAGTAACAGAAACGATTGGATTTTTACATTCTAATTTACATTCATCATCACCAACACAATACCAAACCGGGATTTGATGCCCCCACCAAAGCTGCCGTGAGATGCACCAATCAGTAATATTATTCATCCAGTGATCATAAGTTTTTACCCAGTGCTCAGGATAAAATTTTATTTTTCCATCATTAACAACTTTTAATGCCGGCTTTGATAAATCATCCATTTTCATAAACCACTGTTCGGAAAGATATGGCTCAATCGGCACGCCGCCTCTTTCAGAATAACCAACTTTGTTTTGGTAATCTTCTACTTTTTCAAGTAAACCGTATTCTTCAAATCTTGCAACAACTTTTTTTCTAACTTCGTATCTATCCAGTCCTCTAAAATCTTCCGGAACATTGTTATTGGTTGATGCATCATCATTAAAAATATTTATTGTTTCAAGATTATGCCGCTTGCCCATTTCATAATCGTTAACATCATGCGCTGGAGTTACTTTTACTGCACCTGTTCCAAATTCTTTTTCAACATATTCATCAGCAAATATTGGGATTTCTCTTTCAACAATTGGAAGCAGAACTTTTTTGCCGATTAAATCTTTATATCTTTCATCTTCAGGATTAACAGCAATGCCGGTATCGCCAAGCATTGTTTCAGGCCTAGTGGTAGCAACTACAATAAATTTATCTGAACCGATAACAGGATATTTAAAATACCAAAGCTTCCCGTTTACAACTTTATAATTTACTTCTTCATCGGAGATGGCAGATTTTGAAGCCGGATCCCAATTAACCATTCTGTAGCCGCGATAAATTTTTCCTTCATTATAAAGAGCAGCAAAAGTTTCAATTACTTTTTTGTAATAATCTTCATCCATAGTAAAACGTTCACTGTCCCAGTCGCAGCTAACTCCAAGTTTTTTAAGCTGCTGAATTATTATTCCGCCGTATTTTTCTTTCCATTCCCAGCAATGCTTTAAAAATTCTTCTCTTCCTATTTTATATTTATCAATTCCTTTTTCTTTTAAGAAGTTTAATACTTTGGTTTCAGTAGCAATTGATGCATGATCAGTACCTGGAACCCAGCAGGCATTAAAGCCCTGCATTCTTTTAGTGCGGATAAAAATGTCCTGAAGTGAATTATTTAAAATATGTCCCATTGTTAAACTGCCGGTAATATTTGGCGGAGGAATTACAATTGTGTAAGGCTCTTTTGATTCATCAATTTCAGAATGAAAAAATTTATGTTTCAGCCAATATGAATACCACTTATCTTCAACAGAAGACGGATTATATGCTTTGGGAATCTCTTTATTTTGAGTGTCAGACATCTTTTCTCTTTATCTTTTTAAATTTTATGAATTGCAAATATAATTATTTTTTGCTAAGATTGTGGGCAGGGGTTACTTCAAAATAGGGCAAAAAGTCATTAAATACTGCTTGTTTTCACATGTATTTAATGTATTAACTTTCATAGCTTTTAATTGTTTTTTTTATTATTGTTAGTAAATTTTCCTAAAAATTTATAAGTATCACCTATTTGATTAATTTATTCAATATTGATTATCTAAGTGAGTTTATACAATACTATGACTAAAAGTAAAGAAAAAACAGTTTTACATTCCGAAAAAAATAAAAATACCGGAAAGCAAAGTGGAAAGAATTCCGCTTCAATCAGCTCAAAAGAATCGATAAAACATTCAAGGAAAAGTAATAAAAAACATAACTTTCCGATTGTTTGTATCGGGGCTTCGGCAGGAGGATTAGAATCATTCTCTGAATTATTAAATCATCTGCCTGAAGATACAGGATTAGCTTATGTTTTTATCCAGCACTTATCTCCGGATCACGAAAGTGCTTTATCCCAAATTCTTTCAAAGCAGACAAAAATTCCGATTCACGAAGTTACAGATAAAGAAAAAATTGAGTTAGATAATATTTATATAATAAAACCTAACACTATAATTGAGCTGGAAGACCATACAATCAAAGTTTCACCGAGAGAAGAAAGTGCAAAAAATTATCTTCCAATTGATTTTTTTATGCGCTCTCTTGCCAAAATAAAAAAGAACAAAGCTATTGGTGTAATTTTATCCGGCACGGGTTCAGACGGCACTTTAGGAATGAGAGAAATAAAAAATGAAGGCGGCTTAACCTTTGCGCAAGATTTAAAGTCTGCAAAGTTTGCTGATATGCCGCGCAGTGTTTACAATTCCGGCAATGTCGATTTTCTTCTTCCACTGCAGAATATTGCAAAAGAATTAACTCGCATCGGCAAACATCCTTATGTAGCTTTTCCTCAAAAACAAAAAGAAGAAGAAATTCAGCCTGAGAAAAAGGATAACTTAAAAAAGATATATTCCATTCTCAAAAACAAAAACAATGTTGACTTTCAGCATTATAAACCGAACACAATTAATAGACGAATTGAACGGAGAATGATGCTTGCCAAAATCAATTCTATTGATAGTTATATTCAATATTTAAATGAAAATCCCAATGAAGTTGAAAATTTATTTCAGGATTTGCTTATAAATGTAACCGGATTTTTTAGAGATAAAAACCTTTTTGAATCTTTAAAAGAAAATATACTCCCTAATTTAATTTTGAATAAACAGGAGAATGAAACCGTCCGTGTTTGGATACCGGGATGTTCTACCGGTGAAGAAGTATATTCAATTGCAATTAGTTTTTTAGAATATGTTAATGAACATAATTTGAAAAATTCAATTCAAATATTTGCTACGGATATAAATGACTTTGTAATTGATAAAGCGCGTTCGGGTGTTTTTTCCGAATCAATAAAACAGGATGTTTCGGAAGAAAGATTAAGGAAATATTTTATAAAAAGTAACGGCGGCTATCAAATTTCAAGAAAGATACGAGAGTTTTGTGTTTTTGCAAACCAAAACATTGAGACAGATCCTCCTTTTTCCAGAATTGATTTAATAAGCTGCAGAAATTTGCT
>CAVZSD010000027.1:0-9457 GCA_963777615.1 uncultured Bacteroidota bacterium
TCAAACACAAATTTTTGAACAAGTGAAGTTCTGTCAAAATTTTCAAACATTCTTATTTTTTTAATAAATGGTAATTCAGTATCATCTTTTGAAGACTGAAGTAAAGCTCGCGGCCCTTCAATTACTTTCCCATTTGTATCATAAAACACTAATCGGCGATTATCATTCAAAGTGAACTGGCCTATTTCTCTTTCATTATTATCGTTGTCAAGTACCAGTTGCTTTCCTGAAGTGGATATTACCGGGGGTATAATTTCAAGAATCCTTAAAGATTTTCTTTCCATAATGACATTTAAATCAAGTAAGCCCTTTTGAGCGTCACGTAAATTAAACGCTCTAATTAATCCTGGTGTATGAGGAAGAAAATGCCTTTGCCCCATTGCATCGGGAAGTGATATATCATAAAATGCTGATGTATTCATCACTAAGCCATTACTGCCATATCTAGGCGGAGCCGGTGAAGTCAGCCATAAAAACATTTGTTCAGACCATTTATAAAAAGAACAATTTGGAATATCAGGAAAAAGAACGCTGTTAGCCGGCATAACTGCACCGTTAAGTGAAACACTTCCTGATTCGAACCAAGTGTTAAATTCAGATGCAGTTAAAGCATTTACACAATTGCCGGCAGCGTCGCTTGGTAATTGCTCCTGCGTAAGCGGACATCCGCCAAAGAACAACGCAAAAATTACAACTATAGCTTGAAGAAAGTTGTAATTACTTTTTTTGTTAATCATAGAAACCTCCTTTTATGTTATTGGTTACTTACTGAATTACATCGTAATATATATTCTGCACATGAAGCAATTAAATATTCTCTTTAACAGAATGAAAAGTTCATTTGTAAAAGGAATATCTCCGGAAAAAGAAAATCAAATTTATTTATTAGCCGCCAGGGAATTTTAGCGATAGAAGAGAAGTTTGAATACGACTGAATGCAAACTTAATCTTGAAGTGCTTACAATCAATAGTTCATATGTACTAAAATATTTTTTAACATCATTGAAATGTAGATTTTTTAACTTGAATTTTTGATTGTGATTTGAAACACCATAAATGTTTATATCATAAAACAATTTTCTATTTAATCAACATAGCTTTAATTGTTTTAACATTGCTGCCATTAAAAGTTCGAATTAAATACATTCCTGAAGGAAGATTTGAAGCATTCCAGTTGAAATTATATGAACCTGGTTCTAATTCACCTTTAAAAATATTTTTTATTTCACGGCCTGCAATGTCATAAATAGAAATGTTTGTATATTTTTTTTCTGTTGTTTCAAATCTAATATTTGTTTCAGGATTAAATGGATTTGGAAATAAACTTAGTTGAAAATCTTTGACAACTTGTACCGGGTATTTATTTTCTACAGAAGTAATAGCCGTAGAATCAAGAAAAAATGTATAAGCTACTCCACCTTTATTAAACCATGATTTTGAAAGATCAGTTTTATCAAACTTATAACCATAACCCTTTGATTTTGCCGGATCGTGAACAAGAGGGTTTCCTTGTGAATCAAACCCAGCTAACATCATTAAATGGCCGGTATAAAGAGGCGGGCCAACAGACATTACTATTCTTCCGCCTGCTGCTAAAACATCATAAGCCTCGCTCCATGTACGGTAGCGTGATACTTCCCCATTCAAATTATATTCAGCAGCATTTTGAACTGCTTTAGGCCAGATGCCGAACATTCCCCAATAATCATCATAATTATCTCTTGCAAATTGAAGAGGATCTACATCAATGCTGTAACTTTTTAAAACCATGGATACAGATGTTGGAGAACAAATATCGCCCCCTATTCCCGGGTCAAGTGCATATTGATAATAATGTGTTGTAGGAATAAAAATAGCTGGCGGTTTGTCATTTACAATTGTAGTAATATTAACATTATCAGTTGTTTTCTGATCACTGACAAAAAAACTAAGCTTCCACAAATTAGGTGAAGGTACACTGCTGTTGGTTCTTTTCATTTCAACTTTGAATTGCCATTTAGAGTAATATGAATTCAAAACGGTGTAATCAACATCTATTTTGCCATCGCTGAAGCTTGTAGCACCATAAGTTGACTTTGAAGTCCAAAAATTATGCCTCCAGTATCCAATAGTAAGCCACGGAGACCAGCTTCCATTATAATATCTCATAAAAACTTTGAAGCTGCTGTTATCATTTGGGACATGGCCATTCCATGAAGCCAAGCCCCGGTTAAAGAGATATTCAGACGAATCAGGTTTGAAAATTACATATCCATCATTTACACCATCAGAAAGTATTACACTTTTTCCATCTTTAGAAATTTCCATTCCACTTAAACTTTCAACTCTAATCATTAAGCTGTCTTTTTGATAGGAATAATATTGATCAGGATAAGGTTGAGCAAAAGTGATAATGGATAGAACATAAACTAAAATCAGTAATCTTTTAATCATAAATTCTCATGCCTATTTGTACAATGTTAAAATTAGCCTAGCTTCATTACTTGCGGCTTGTTTCAAACTTAATGCTTTATAAAAATAGATTCAATTATAATATTTATTATTCCTTCGAGTCATATTCCCCAGCGATAATATTAAACTTTTAATTGTTTAGTTTATAGAAATTTTTTATTAGTTTAATTTCATGATTGTTGTTAACAACAATTAACCTTTTATCAGCTTTTTAAAAGCACTACTTTCATTACTTAAAACTGGTAAAAGAAATTTATTTACAAAATTCAAATACCATGAATAACGGGAAGTTCAGAAAATACTGGATTATTTCCGGCACTCTCGCCTTTGTTATATTATTTGCTTTTCTTGTCGTTGAAATTTATACCCGCACAATTGAAGATGAAAAAAAAGATTATCAGCTTCAGCAATTGGAAATGGCTAAAAATGCTGCAACCGGAATTAGCTATTTTCTTAATCATATTTCAAACGATATAAATTTTCTATCCTCAATACCTGAAATAAAAAAAATGGATAACAGCTCTGTTAAATTCCTTAATCAATTTTTATATGCTTATGAATCGAAGATGATTAGTTCAATTTTTATTTTTTATAAATCCGGTGAGTTACTATGTTCTTCAGGTATTCAAATTCCGGAAATAACTAATGCACATGATCTGAAATATATATCATCTAAAAATAGAAATTCCGGAACTTATTTAACTAAAGTGATAAGAGATGAAAAAAAAGACAGCACTGCCGATGTTTATTTTGAAGTAATAATTCCAATTACAAATGAAACCAACCAGAACACTGAAGAAATAATTGGCTATTTAGGCTATCTAATTAATTTTAACCTATTGGTTGATCAATATATAAAACCTTTAAAGTTGAGCAAGCAGGATTTCGCATGGATTATCGATTCGGACGGTAGATTGATTTATCATCCCAGCCATCATGAAATGATTTTCCGTTCAATAAATAATACACCTAAGGAATGTTTTGATTGCCATGTATCTTTTGATGCTCAAAAAATCATGCTTAAAGCAAATGGTCCAGCCACGGGAGAATATTTTGTCATAAATAATCAGCCTGCAAAAGTGATGGCATATTATCCAATTAAAATTCTTAATGAAAAATGGATACTGGTTATTTCCGCCGATGTTACTAAAGTAACTGAAAGCCTGCGTGGAAAATTTAAAATCTTTTTTGTTCTCGGCTTCGTAATCCTTGCTGTAATATTGTTTTTCAGCGTCCTTATTTATCTTGTTAATTTGAAAAGAGTTCGTGCTGAGGAAGCAAAAAGAAATTTAGAACAAGTTCAATTGTATCAGGAACAATTAAACCAGGCTTCAAAGATGGCATCAATTGGTGAACTTGTTGATTCTGTTGCTCACGAAATTAATACTCCTACTGGGATAATTTCGGCGCACATTGATGGATTGATGCTCAAAGAAAATTATGAAGGAGCTGTCGGCAATGTATTAAATATAATTAAGCGTCAAACTTTAAGAATTAGCGACTATACAAAAAGTCTTTTGAATTACTCACAGAGAATGCCTTTTAAGCCGGAAACAATTAATATTAAAGATCTATCTGAAGAATGTTTGTATTTGCTTGGCCACCGTTTTAAAGCCAAGCAAATAAACATTATAAAAAATTATGATGCTTCAATTCCTTTAATCACTGCAGATCAGAGACAGCTTGAGCAAGTGTTAATTAATATTTTAAATAACGCTGTCGATGCAGTTAACAGCCATGGAGAGATTACCGTTACAATCCATCCGGCAAAAAATAAAACTGATGGAATTGAAATTGAAATTAAAGATAATGGAATTGGAATTGCTGAAGGCAATATTGAAAAAGTTTTTAATCCATTTTTCAGCACAAAGTTAAAATCAAACGGTACTGGCCTGGGATTGTCCATTGCAAAAGCAATTATTGCGAGACACAAAGGAAATATTTCTATTAAATCTAGTGAAGGTAATGGTGCGGCATTTATAATTTTTCTTCCATTAAAGCCGGGATAATAATAAATGGTAACAAATAATAGTACAGCAAAGATTCTTGTTATAGATGATGAGCCGGATATGCTCAGTGGTTTTACAAGCATATTATCCGCACTTGGTTTTCAGTCTGTCCCGGTTTCAGATGGTTATTCGGCAATTGAATATTTTAAGAAAGAAGAATTCGATTTAATCTTTTGCGATCTACTCATGCCCGGCATTGATGGAAATGAAATAATTAAAGAAGCATCAAAATTGGCTCCCAAAACTCCTGTAATAATATTCACTGCTTACGGTACAATTGAAAGAGCTGTAAATGCAATGAGAGCCGGAGCTTTTGATTTTCTAGAAAAGCCTGTTGACACGGCAAAGCTTAAAATCGTAATTGAAAAAGGATTAAGGCAGCGTCAGCTTTTTAAAGAAAGAGAAAATCTTTTAAAGCAGCTTGACGAGAAATTTAAATTCGATAATATATTTGGAAATAGTGATGAAATAAAAAAAATATTTGAGATAATTGAGACAGTTTCAAATTCAGATGCAAATATTTTGATTACAGGCGAAAGCGGCACCGGTAAAGAATTAATAGCTAGAAGCATTCACGCGCACAGTAATAGAAAAACAAATCCATTTGTCCCTGTAAACTGCAGCGCCCTTCCGGAACATATTTTTGAAGCAGAATTATTCGGCTATGAAAAAGGAGCATTTACAGATGCAGCTAAAAGAAAAATAGGACTGCTTGAGTATGCGAATAATGGGACTTTCTTTCTTGATGAAGTCTGCGAAATGAACTCAGGCCTACAGGCTAAACTATTACGCGTACTTCAAGACCATCAACTTCGAAGGCTGGGCGGCAATCGAATTAATCAATTCTGATTTCAGGATAATTTCTGCCACTAATCGCGATCTTAAATCAATGCTTGAAGAAAATAAGCTGCGGGAAGATTTTTATTACAGGCTGAATGTAATTCACATTCACATTCCGCCTTTGAGAGAAAGAAGGGATGATATTATATTGATTGCAGAACACTTTTTAAAGAAAGATTCCGAAAAAGCCGGTAAAAATATTTCCGGGTTTTCTGAAGAAGTAAAAGAAATATTTGAATCTTATAACTGGCCGGGAAATGTCAGGGAACTTGAAAACGTAATTGAACGGGCTGTTGTTTTAACGAGAAATAATTTTATAAGTGCAAATGAACTGCCTGAAAACTTAAGGCAAGGATTCAAAGAAAAGCCAATTGCTCCTGATTCTGAAAATACTCTTGCTGAAGTGAAGCATAAAATAATTACCAACATTGAAAGAAGATATTTATTATCGCTGCTCGAAAAGTATAAAGGGAATGTAACAAAAGTATCCGAAGAAGCAGGTATGACTAGGAGAAATATTCATAGGCTGCTTAAAAATTATGAGCTTGATCCGGAAAAGTTTAGACATGAATAAAATTGATTATACTGAACCTTAAAAATTAATTGTAATCATATCTACCAAGTATAAAATATGAAGATAGGTTACCTGTCACATCATAGAATATAGATATACCATAACTTGTTTTTTTATTAAATCAAAAATAGTTGGAGGTGAAATCATGAAAAGAACATGTTCGATTTTTGTATTGATAGTTTTATTATTTTCTGGTGGGTTATTTGCGCAAAATTCATCGAGCATCGAGGTAGAAGATATCGCTGTTTGCACTTCAGTGGAAAACAGGCAGCCTGTAGGAACAGATTCTGTCTTTACTGCTGATGCAGGAAAATTATATTGCTTCACAAAACTAAGCAGTCAAACCGATTCATCGGAAATTTCTCACATTTGGTTTTATCAGGACAAGCAAATGGCCAAAATTGATTTACCGATGAAAGCCAAATCATGGCGCACCTGGTCAGCAAAAACAATTATGCCGGCCTGGAAAGGTAATTGGCGTGTTGAAATTCAAGACGCAAATGGGAAATCTATTTCAAGTATATCTTTCCGATTGAAGTAGGTTAATAAATAGAAAATTCAAATTATGCTTGAAAATAATTTAACATTTGCTTTAACTGTATTTATGGGGTTCTTTGCTATAATGAATCCCATTGCCAACACACCGGTTTTTTTAGGACTGGTTGGTGATAAAAGTGAAAACGAAAAAAAATCTATTGCAAAAACTTCCTGCTTAACTGCTTTTCTTATCGTGCTGTTCTTTGTAATTCTTGGTAAATATCTTTTTGAGCTATTCGGAATTACAATCCCGGCTTTTAAAATTACCGGTGGAATACTATTATTTTATGTCGGCTTTGAAATGCTACAATCAAAGAAATCAAAAATACATCACCAGGAAGATATTGAACCTGATGATGGAGTTGCGATATCTCCTTTAGCTATTCCCATACTTGCAGGCCCTGGCACAATAGTCACAGCAATGAATTACATGACTAACGGAAGCTTAATTCATCTTACAATCGTGATTTTAATTTTTGCTTTAATGATTTATCTAACTTATTTAGCTTTTACTATAAGTGATCTAATTGTAAAAAAAATCGGGAATCATTTGATAATGGTAATCGGGAAGATAATGGGATTAATCCTGGCAATAATAGGTACAGGTATGGCGATAGAAGGAATAAAACTTTCATTCCATTTATAGAGTTAAATAACTCTGCTTTATTTTCATAAATGCCTTTTGAAATACAATGTCGATGATGTCTTCACACATAATATAAATCGAGGTGTTAACCATTGATAAATGGTTTTACAGGTTAATACCGCAATTCATTGGGTAAATTGAAAGTAAAACAAAATCCCTTTTAACAGTTTCTATTTATCTATCTAAAGAAGAAGGTTATTCCCAGCCAGGTCCAATCCTCATAAAAATAAATAGTATTTAAATGCGCCTACCGGCACCTGTCTACAGGTAGGTAGGGGCAGGCTGATGTTTTTTATCGGAATCTCGCATAGCGATCACAATGTGAGATCACTATGTGAAAAAACATTTTATTACATTCTTTTCGATAAAATTTGCTGCTTTGAATTGAAATAGGTGATTGTATTTATACATAATGTCAACATGATAATGGAAGCACTTATTCTTGCCTACCGGTAGGTAGGTATGCAACTGCGAGCATATATATGTTCTTTTAATTAAAGTTAATTTTAGTTTAAGTAATATTTATATGGCTTAGGCAATATAGAATAACAGATCAGAGAAGTGTTTTATAGTTGTGAGCACCGTGTAAAATTCTATGAATTAAAATTGTTCTTTCTTCTAATGAATAAAATATAAAATAATCATTAACTATTAAATATCTATAGCTAAGGCTTCGTATTTCTTCTTCTCTTGGAATTCAACCAAGATAAGGATTGTCCGATAAATGATCTAATTTCTTTTCAATTTTGTTTGCGATTGTTTCTGCGGCGGTTGGATTTTCTGCTGCAATAAATGATATTATTTCAATAAAATCTTCTTCAGCTATACTAAGAAATCGAACTTGATATTTACCTGTTGGCATTAATTGTTTCCCTGATATTAGTCATCACTTGTTTCAATGTTTTTCCTTTATCTCCGTCGGATTTTTGTTTTTGGGCAATAGACAATTTGCCAAGTAAATCGAGCTTTAATTGAAGTTTGGAATAATGAGCCATAGACATAACCACTAAATTACCTTCTCCATTTTTCGTAATAAATATCGGCTCGTTAGAACTATTTGCAAGCTCAGATATTTCATTTGATTTATTTCTCAAATCGGAAATAGGTTTAATTTTTGGCATTTTGCTTTCCTTTTTTAATTGAGTCAAAATTATATCATTATTCTGATAGAATCAAAAGGAGTATTAAACGCAAAATATCAAGTGGCTAAAGGCGACAGCTATTTCGCACTTGGCAATTTCGGGTTTTTAGGTTAGTCTTTCCGTGTTTAGTTTCTTGTTCAATGTTGTTGTGCTATTCAGAGGGTGAGATAATTTTTTACTGACACAAGAGTTATCAATCAAAAATATTTGTAGATTAATTTTCAGTTATTCAATAAGTTATCTCACCCCCTAAAAGATTTTTTTAAATATAATAATTAATAATAAGTTCGGTCCGGCAGCCGTCGGATTGTTTTGGGCAACGCCTAAGCCACAACGCCGTTAGTTTGAATTGGAAGTATATTATATTACATATAATTTTATGATTTATGCCTTAATTTTAACCGGGACTTGTGGAAGTGGAAAGACTACAATTTCAAAACTACTTGCTGTTAAAGCCGGGTGGGTAAGAATATCTGAAGATGAAATATGGAAACAACTCTTCGGCAAAAATCGTGGAACTTTTGGTTCAGATGAACACCGAAGAAAGCGACAACAAGTTCATAAAATAATTTTAAAAGATATTATTTCTGTTCACTCCGGGAATCACAACATTGTTATAGATGCAACAGTTCACGAATCCCCGCCGGAAGCATTTTATGAGTATAAGGCATTCTTTGAAAAGCATAGTATTAAATGGAATCTTTGTGTTCTTCATCCTCGATTGGAAGTTGCAATAAAAAGAGATTCACAACGAACAGATTGGGTAGCAGGTTCAGAAAGAGTTGAATCTTTACGAATAAAATTCAATGGAATGGTTTTCCCAATAGAATGTTTTATTGATAATTCAGATAAAACTCCCGAAGAGACAATGAAACATATAATTCAAATATGCACAACTTAAAAAAGGCCTAATACGATCACCGGATAAATCAGGTCGCAAACTTTTGGTGATTGAAATAAAAGTTAGCGCCATAATTTATTGCAGTGATTAAAAGACAAAAAGTTAACTCCAGGATTTGTCCCGTGAAATTTATCTACGAAAGGAAGACAGTTTATATCTTTTATCAAATGAGATTAATTGTAATTATTCCTATGTTTATTAAAAAGCTTTTTAGTACATTCTTTCCGAGTGTTAATTAAATTGAAATCCGCAATCGCATTTATAAGCAAAGTCTACATGCATAAGGGAAGCAAACGATATAAAAATCAGAAACAAATGGATTAATTAGAAGATGAACTATAAGAATATATTTATGCA
>CAVZSD010000028.1:0-10423 GCA_963777615.1 uncultured Bacteroidota bacterium
GCACCTGATGATGTTGCAAGTGTTGTTAAACTTGAAGTAAAAGGTAAAATTAAAAATTAACAATTAACGGTCTAAAGTAAAATTTTAATAAAAATTAAAATAGTTATCATGTTTAAAAATTTCTTTTCAGTAATTTATTTTTTAATATTTTTTATATCGGTCTCTTATCCATGTAACAAGCAAAATAAAGATTCTGTGAGTATACACCCTAATGTCATGCTCAATGTTTTCTTGGATTGCAACACTTGCAACTTTAAAATTATACAATCAGAAATTCCATTTGTTAATTATGTCCGCGACCCCAGTCAGGCGCAGGTACATGTTTTAATAACTAGGCAATCAACAGCCAGCGGTGGACATATATATACTTTACAATTTATCGGAAGAGGAGAGTATAACAACCAGGACCAAAATCTAAGTTATTCATCACCCCAATCCAATACTGATATCGAAAGACAGGAAGGGATTGCCAAAGTTTTAACCTTCGGGCTTTTGCGGTATGTTGCCCAAACCGGAATTGCGGACAATATTAATATTTCTTTTGATAAACAAAATCTTAATAATCTGCCGCAGCATATAAATGACCCGTGGGATCATTGGATCTTTGATATTAGATTAGAAGGAGGACTAGAATCAGAGGAAAATAATAGTTCAACAAGATTGGAAGGATCAATTAATGGAAATAGAGTGACTGAGGATTGGCGATTTAGAAATGGTTTTGATTATGAATTTAAAGAAGAAAGTTTTGAAGACAGCTCTAATACAATTACAAGTACAGTTAAATCATGGGATGGGAATTCTTCAGTTGTTAAGAGTTTTTCTAACCATTGGTCTGCAGGAGCTTTTATCGATCTTCATTCTTCAACATATAAGAATATAAATTTGGATTACAGTATTTATCCCGGTATAGAATACAATATTTTCCCATGGAGCGAAGTAAGCAGAAAAATACTTACCTTTGGATATTATTTTGGTTATAAAAATTACAATTATATAAACGAAACTATTTTCGATAAACTGAGCCAGGGGCTATTTTTTCATTCTGCAAGAGTAGAAGCAGATATAAAACAGCCTTGGGGGAACTTTTATGGACTGATTGATTTTTCCCACTATCCCAATCTTAATAAAAAATATAAAATAAGGATGGAAGCTTATTTGGATATTAGGCTGACCGAAGGTCTTTCACTATCATTGGACTTTGAAGGTGAAAGCATACACGATCAGCTTTATTTACCGCGGGGCGAAGCTTCTCTTGAAGAAATTTTATTGAAACAGCGGCAGCTGCAGACGAGTTATACTTTTCAATCGTCTATCGGAATAAAATATACTTTCGGTTCTATTTACAATAATATTATAAATATAAGGATGTAAATAATTTTTAATTTTTACACACCAAAATTTAAAGAGAATATTACTATGAAAACTCATGTCTCTCTAATTTTATTGTCTCTTTTAATATTAATTCCAATAAATGCATTCTCTCAAGAGTTTCCGGAACTGCCAGGAAATGGACTCAAACAACATCCTTTTTTGTACGCAGGGGAATGGCAAAATCATTCCATGGAAAATCAAAAAATGTATATTATACGGGATGGAAAAATTGTTTGGTCATACACTATGCCGGAACATGGAGAATACGGCGATGCGACAATGCTTTCAAATGGTAATATTGTTTTTTCAAGGTCGAGCGGTGCAAGCGAAATTACTCCTGATAAAAAAATTATCTGGAATTATGATGCTCCTGAAGGAACACAAATTCATACTTGCCAGCCAATAGGAAAAGATAGGGTGTTTATTTGTCAGAATGGCCTGCCCGCCAAAGCAATGATCATAAATACTAAAACCGGCAAGATAGAAATGGAGCATATTCTGAAAACTAAATCATCCACGGACCCCAAAACAATTCATGGTCAGTTCAGGCATATTCGAATTACAAAAGATTCAACTTATCTGGTTGCCCATCTTGATTTAGGAAAAGTCATTGAATATGATAGAGACTGGAGTCCCATTTGGTCTGTTGATGCACCTTCTGCTTGGGCTGCCGTGAGATTAAAAAATGGAAATACTTTAATAAGTGGTAATCAGCATGGATATGTTCGCGAAGTTAATCCAGCGGGGAAAATTGTTTGGGAAATTAATAAAGATGATTTGCCCGGAATTCACCTTTATACCGTACAAGAAGTTGACCGCCTTGCAAATGGAAATACAGTTATATGCAATTGGTTTGGAGGTGTCAAAAAAGAAGATTGGTCAAAGGTTGTTCAAATTATTGAAGTAACTCCAGATAAAAAGGTAGTTTGGGCATTAAGACAATGGAAAAATCCTGATTTAGGTCCGGCTTCCGCAATTCAGCTTTTGGATGAACCTGGGATTCCTGAGAATGGATATCTGCAGAGATAATAATTATTGGGATTGACTGTATATCAATCTAAGTAGCTAAATATTTTTATTTAATAAAATATTATAAAAAATATTCAAACTGAATTTTTATTTTCATCTAACTTTTTATAGTTTTTTTTCATCATTTCTATTAAAAATTAATTATATGAAATGCTCAATTTTACTTTCTCTAATATTTTCATTTTCCATTCTGGCATATTCATCTGATACTGTAAAAACCGAATCAAAAAATTCATTTTTAAAGTACGTGAATCCATTGATAGGTACAGGGCCAGCAAACACGATAAGCGCATTAAAACATGGCGAAGGTTCTGAAAATAATGCCCAGGTTGTTCCTTTTGTAACTGTTCCATTTGGAATGACAAACTGGACACCTCAAACAATGGCAACAGAAAAAAAATGTATAGCTCCATATTATTATAAAGACACTGTTATAAACGGATTCAGAGGAAGCCACTGGTTAAGTGGCTCTTGTGTACAAGATTACGGCAGTGTTTCTATTATGCCGACTTCCGGAAAATTAAAATGTTTGCCTAAAGAATATGGTTCAAAATATTCCCACACAAATGAAATATCAACTCCATATTATTACAAAGTTAAATTAGATGATTATGATATTGATGTTGAAATGACATCAACAACACGAGCCGGTATTTTTAAATTTACTTTTAATAAAGAAGGCCAAGGGCACATACTTATAAATCCAAACAGTGATGAAGGCGAAGGCTATATAAAAATTATCCCGGAGAAAAATGAAATTGTGGGATACAATCCTGCGCATCGCATTTATCAGGGCTGGGGAGACTACGCTGGGTTCAAAGGATATTTCGTTGCAAAGCTTAATAAATCTTTTTCTGAGTTTGGGATTTTCGATAGTGATAGTATTTATCAAAGTAAAAAAGAATTATCAAATAAAAATAATTTAGGCGCTTTCATCTCATTTCATAATAAAAAAGATGAAGTAGTTTTGGTTAAAATCGGAACTTCATTTACAAGTATTGATGAAGCAGAATTGAATTTAAATTCCGAAATAAACGATTTTGATTTTAATAAAGTGAAAGAAAAACTTTTTAATAAATGGGATGAACTTCTTTCTAAAATATCTGTTGAAGGTGGTTCGGAAGAAAACAAAACTAAATTTTATACCGCACTTTATCATTCATTTTTACAACCCAGAATTTTTAACGACGCTGACGGCTCTTATATGAAATTTGCATCCGGTGATTCTGTATGTAAAATTAAAGACGGAAATTATTATTGTGATTTTTCAATGTGGGATATTTACCGTGCTTTGCTGCCTTTATATAATTTGATTATTCCTGAAATCAATAAAGACATTATGCATTCACTTTTATTAAAAGCTAAAGATGGTGACTGGCTTCCTATTTTTCCATGCTGGAATAATTACACTTCAGCTATGATTGGAGACCATGCCATCTCAGCTATCTCTGATGCTTATATAAAAGATGTTATAAACCTTTCTAAAGATGACTATAAATATTTAATTAAGAATGCTACAACTTCACCGAAGAATTTTTCAGATTACAAAGATGGCAAAGGCAGAAGAGCTTTAACTTCTTATTTAAAATATGGATTCATTCCGCTTGAGGACAGTGTGCAGGAATCATTTCATAAAAAAGAACAAGTGTCACGAACTCTTGAATATGCTTATGACGATTTTGCTTTAAGCAGAACAGCAATCAAAATGGGAATGAACTCAGATGCAGAAATGTTAACTAAAAGAGCATACAACTATAAAAATGTTTTTGATAATAGTGTTGATTGCGTGAGAGGTAAATATGAAGATGAAAGCTGGACGAATGATTTCGATAAGTTAAAAAGAATGTCATATATAACAGAAGGTACTCCATGGCAATATACCTTTTATGTCCCGCAGGATATGGAAGGATTAATAAAGTTGTTTGGAAGCGAAGAAAAATTCAATAATAATTTAGATGAATTTTTCGAAGCAGGACAATACTGGCATGGAAACGAACCTGGACATCAAATTCCTTTTTTATATAATTATTCGGGACAGCCATGGAAGACTCAGGAAATTGTTTCTCAAATAATGAATGAAGAATACGGAATTGGCCCTGGCGGATTAAGCGGCAATGATGATGGAGGACAAATGTCTGCCTGGTATGTTTTTACTGCAATAGGTTTTTACCCGGTTTGCCCTTCCCTTCCCGAATATGTTATATCAGGGCCGCATTTTGATATAATCAAAATTAAGTTAAATGAGAATAAAGTTTTAATAATAAATTCTCCAGGCGCATCTTCAGGAAAGAAATATATTTCTCAAATTAAAATTAATGACAAGCTATACAGTAAAAATTATTTTAATCATTTTGATCTTATAAAAGGCGGCGAAATAGATTTTAAGATGAGTGATAAGCCGGATAAAAATTGGGGCGTTTTAAAATCAGAAAGGCCAAGTTCTCTTACAAAATAAGTTCAGATTTTTTGACTGAATTAAATTTTTAATTCATTTAAACTTTGTTCTAAAGATGCTTATATCTTTCATGATTAATTACTATTTTTGATTCAAATGTTAATCGTTTAACATTCATCTAAACTATAAATAAAAGTGCAAACCCAATTTATGAAAAAATTATTCTTCCCTTTTTTAGTAATCTGTTTTATTCTAATCTTCTCTAAAAATTTTTATTCTCAAACTGAATCTAAAGAAACTTTAGCAGCACCAACTCCTCCAATGGGCTGGAATAGCTGGGACTGTTTTGGGACAACTGTTACTGAGAATGAAGTTAAAGAGAATGCCGATTACATGTCAAAAAATCTTCTGCAACATGGATGGAAATATATCGTCGTAGATATTCAATGGTATGAACCAAATGCAAAAGCTCATGGATACCGTAAAAATGCTAAATTAGTAACTGATAAATATGGAAGGCTTCTTCCGGCGGTAAACCGTTTTCCTTCTGCAGTAGATGGAAAAGGTTTTAAGTCAATTGCAGATTATATTCACAAGCTTGGACTAAAATTTGGCATACATATCATGCGGGGAATTCCAAGACAAGCAGTTAAACAAAATTTGCCAATAATGGATTCTCAATTTCATGCTAAAGATATTGCAGATACAAATAATGTTTGCCCGTGGAATACAGATATGTATGGTGTGAAAGCAAACACTCCCGGAGGACAAGCATATTACAATTCTATTGTTGAACTATATTCTAAATGGGGAGTTGATTATATCAAAGCCGATGATATGACTGCATACAATGGCAAGAAGGCTGACGAAGGCAGATTAAATGAAATAGCTGCATTAAGTAATGCCATTAAAAAATATAAACAGTCAATAGTTTTGAGCTTATCTCCCGGCCCGGCAAGTATCGGTCAGGTTGAGTTTTTGCAGTCACATGCACAGATGTGGAGAATCTCGGATGACTTTTGGGATAAGTGGACAGATATTCTAAAACAATTTGATTACATGAAAACATGGTACAAATATGTTAAACCAAATTCATGGCCTGACGCAGACATGCTGCCGCTCGGCAAAATCGGGATTCGTGCTGAACGCGGAAACAGCCGTTCTACAAATTTTACAAAGGACGAGCAAATTACTTTAATTTCATTATGGTCTATTTTCCGTTCGCCTTTAATGTTCGGAGGAAACTTGCCGGACAATGATGAGTTCACACTTTCATTGATAAGTAATGATGAAGTTCTCGCAATTGATCAGAATAGCTATAACAATCATGAAGCTTATGAAGATAGCGATATTGTTGTTTGGTCGGCTAATATTCCTAACTCAAAAAATATTTATATTGGAGTATTTAATACAAACGATGGAAATAATTCCGACATAAAAATTAATTGGGAAAAGTTGGGACTCAAAAACAAAACCTATAATGTAAGAGACTTATGGACGAAAACTAATTTAGGGAGTTTTGAAAATTTAATTTCGCTTTCAATAAATAAGCATGGGGCAAAGCTTCTTAAGTTATCGGATTAATAAAAATGAAAATATTTTCTTTTTTTAATTTAGTCATTTTCATTTTTGTATTTTACATTGTAATATCATTTCCCAAAATCAAATCTCATGAGGTACTGCCTTCCATAAAAACAGAATATTGCTGCAAGCACGATGGTAAAAAAGTTTATCTTTTCACACTTGTAAATAAAAACGGATTAGTCGCTAAAATTTCAAACTATGCTGGAGCAATATACGAACTTAATGTTCCTGATAAGTCGGGCAAAATGATTGATGTTGTTTTAGGTTTAGATAGTCTTCCAAAATATTTTGAACCGAATCCGCATTTCGGAGTCTTTGATTGGACGCTTCTCAAACCGCATTGCAAATGCAAAATTCTCTCTCGATGGAGTAACTTATAATCTAACAAAAAACAGTCGAGGTAAGCATTGTATACATGGCGGTAAAATTGGATTTGATAAAATTGTATGGGATGCAGATACTTTAATGACCGATAAAGGCCCGTCATTAATTTTAACTCATCTTAGCCCGGATGGGCATGAAGGTTTTCCCGGCAATTTAAAAGTAAAAGTGATTTATACTTTAACGAATGATAATTCTTTAAGCATAGATTATTTTGCTGAAACGGATAAGCCAACAGTCGTGAACTTTACTAATCACTGTTACTTTAATTTAAATGGAGAAGGAAATGGAAATGTTTTAACACATAAACTTATGATTAATGCTGACCATTACACACCAACCGGATAGCGAAGGGATTCCGACCGGCGAAATAAAAAGTGTTGCTAATACTACTTTTGATTTTCGTAAAGCCCATACTATTGGTAAATATATGTATCAGCTTAAACGCGGTTACGATATTAATTTTGTTTTTTATCATCCATGGGAGATTTTAAAATTAGCAGCCGAAGCTTACAGTCCCGAAAGTGGTATCGTTATGACAGCATATACAACAGAACCAGGAATGCAGTTCTTCACGGCTAATGGATTAAACGGAAAATTTTCAGGACAAAGTGGAAGAAAGTATGAAAGCAGTTATGGATTTTGTTTAGAGACAGAGCATTTTCCGGATTCACCAAATAAACCGGAATTTCCTTCAACAGTTTTAAGGCCGGGAGAAATATTTCATTCAACAACTATTTTTAAGTTTTCAGTTAAAAAGGAGTAATTGAAATTATGAATTTTATAAAAATGATTAGCTTCGCTTTAATTTCAATGTTTTGTTCTTTATCTGCGCAAGTAAAAAATAATTCAAATGAACACCCAGCAAAAATGAATGCAGCGCCTTCAAAAAAGGATACTCTTTATCTTTTCAATGGAAAAAATATGGACAACTTTGTTTTCGTAATGGATAAATTGAACCCGGATAAGAAAGATAAATATGAAATTAAAAATGGTGCTGCGCATGTCTATGGTGTTCAGCATGGTTACTTCCGAACCAAAGAAGAATTTTCTAATTATGTATTACATTCTGAATGGCGGTGGCCGGAGGAAAACGAAAAAGCTAACGGCGGAATTTTAGTGCATACGCAATTACCGGATACTGTTTGGCCGGAATGTATTCAAGTACAGCTTAAAGAAGGAAGAGCAGGAGACTTTATTGCCATGAATGGTGCAGAGTTAAAGGAAACTAAAGGAAAGCCAAAAGACACGGCTCCAATGATAGTTTCATCAAGTGAAAAGAAAGAAGGTGAATGGAATAGCTGCGATGTAATCTGTACAAAAAGTTCAATAATTGTTTATGTAAATCACAGGATGCAGAACAGCGGCTCCGAATCAAATTTTGAAAAAGGATTTATTGGGTTCCAAATGGAAGGAAAGCCGATTGAATATAGAAATATATATTTGATTAAGCTTGATAGAAAATGATTTTAATATTCAGTTTATTTTGACCTTGTTGTCGTTTTAGGTCAATAATTTTCATTTTACATTTACGGAGGAAATGAGATGAGCAGTGAGAGAAAAAAATCTTCAAAGCATGGGATAATTTTTTTAGCAGCGATATTTTTGTTTTTTATTTTTGTTCAACCTTTATTAAATGCACAGGTAAGTATGAATGACATGAAAAATTCAATCGACATAAAAAACTTACAGCATCCATATTTATTTTTTAATAATAATGAGAAGCAGGAAATAATTAATAGAATTAAATCCAACCATGAATGCAACAATATTTTTGCAGCCATTAAAGCAGAAGGCCATCGCTATATGCATGTTCCAATAAAAAATCCCCCTCCAATAAATCCAAAACATCCCCGATTTGTGAACGAAGAAGAAGGCACCACTTATATGCGTGAGATAAATGATGGAGCGTTGACATTAGCATTTTTATATCAAATGACAGGCGATACCGTTTATGCAAATAAAGCAATTCAATTTGCTTTAGCTGTCAGCGATTTAACTGATTGGGTAAATGAAGCCCATAAGTTTGATATTATTTATCCTCGAGTTTGGCCGTGGGGAGTTCCTGATGAAAGATATGTTTTCTCATTTGACATTTATGCATCCGGAATGGCAATCACACTTGCAACTGCTTATGATTGGCTGTACCCAGTTTTAACTCATACTGAAAGAGATAAAATCCGCGGCGCTCTTATGGAAAAAGCCATTTTAAGAGTTAGAGGAAATTATGATTATTTCTGGTGGTCAAGTGCATATAAATGTAATTGGTCTGCGATATGTTATACCGGCTTAGCTGTTCCATCAATGGCTTTGTTAAAAGATAATCCCGAGCTTATTGATGTAATTACAGAATGCTATAATAGAATTAATAAAACTTTTAGTCATATTGGTGAAGAAGGAGGCTGGCAGGAAGGTCGCGGTTATTACGGCTACATGATGAGAGAAAGTGTTTTCTTTATGGATGCATTAAAAAGACTTACTAACGGCAAATATGATTTATTTAAAAATAAAACTATCGCAAATCATCCGCTTGATATTGAACTTTACGGATTAACAGCTAACTTTGAAGACAGCGGCGGAGATCCGGTTGGACCGACTTATATGCTCGATAAATTTATAGCTGAAACAAAAAATAACACTGGAGCTTTTTATAGAGATAAATATTTTGATGAAGGAACAGATGTGTTTGATCTTATCTGGCCAAGAGCAGATGTAAAACCGATTGAGCCAAAACCAGCTTCAAAATTTTTTAAAACAATTAATTGGGCAATGCTTCGCTCGAACTTTGATGATCCCTCAACTGTTACAATCGCATGCAAAGCAGGATACAATGATGATCCACATCACGGGCATCTTGACTGCGGACAATTTATTTTAACCTGGCATGATGTTCCATTCATTAGAGACATTGGCAGAATGGGATATGATGAATATTATTTTAACCAGGATAGATGGGATTATCCTTTTGCTTCAAGCATCGGGCACAATGTAATTATGGTTAACGGGGAAAAACAAATTCCGGCAAAATTAAAAAACCAACCATGGAAAGAAGGTATCGGCGGAAACATTCTTGATTTTAGAACCAGCGATAAACAGGATTATGTTTTAATGGATCCAACTCATGCTTACCCAAATAAAGAATTAAAAAAATGGAGAAGAAATATAATTCTTCAAAAGCCAGAAATTACTTTATTACTTGATGAAGTTGAAGCGGCACCCGATTCTAAAATAGAAGATAGATTTTTCCCTGGTGTTGGAAAGATAGAACAATCAGAAAGATTTACAAGAAATATAGGACGACAAAACGGTAATTATGAAGTAATGAATGATTATGTTTTCTTGTCGGATTCAAAGCAGCATAACATGGCTTTAATTCCCTTTGTGCTCGATAATAAATTTAAAATTGAAGAAGACCATCTTCCATTTATTCCAGTTACTGCGGAAGCGAGAATGCAATATGTAAACTTTTTTGAAACAGTTGTAAATTCAAAATATGATAATTCAATTATTGCTACTCTTATTCTTCCGGTAGAAAATAAAAAAGAGGCGGAAGATATAATAAAAGCTTCAAGCATAAAGCAAATTACTCCTGATGAAGTTGAAGTTAATGTTTCTTCAAAGCTTGGTAGTTTTAATTGGAAATTTAAAAAAGATAAAGATGGG
>CAVZSD010000029.1:0-46742 GCA_963777615.1 uncultured Bacteroidota bacterium
CAAGATTCTTAGCCACTAATTTCACAAATAACACGAATTATTTGAAGTTCTACTCGTGAAATTAGCGGCGGAATATTTGTTTTTTTACTACCTTTATTTATCTTTTTTATTTTCACAAAAACTACTCCATGAGAATTCGCTGTTGTTTTAAATTGTTTTTCATAATCTCCTAAATCTTTTTGTCGCCATAAATCTCTAACTAAACAATTTCCTTTTAATTCAAGCGAATTAAAATCAACAGCGACATCTGTCTGTGTTTTTCCTAAATTAAATAGTCCGACAGCTTTTGAACCGTCTTCTAAATTTTTTGCCCAGACTTCTATATCTCCTTTCTTAAAAATTCTGCTTGCCTGCCTTCCAAGTGAATCTTGATCCACAGCAAGCACTTCATCATTTGTTAAACGGTTAAAGTGAAGTCATCATACGAGTCATATCACAGCCAATTAATAAAGGAGCGGAAAGCAAGCACCACATACTGATATGTGTATATTGTTCATCAGGAGTTAATCTTGTCGGGTGAAGATTTTCTCCCAGCCAACCATTCCAACTACAAGCATATCGGGATCATTCCAATGCCCCGGGCCTGCATATATTTCATGCCCTGCTTGATTAAACGCAATATCGCTCATGCTCTGCCATGTATCAGTAATATCACCGGTAGTTCGCCAGCTATTACCTCCTACCTTAGCACCCCATTCCCAAACATCGCCCATTCCATATTGACAAAGACTAAAGACAATATCTCTGTTAACTTTATCAAGTGCATTTCTCATAACAAAGTATGGTTTCATTAAATCATTTAAATCGTTTCTATCTCCTTCATAGGAGCACCAATCATATTTAAGATAATCAACACCCCATTTACCATAAGTTAGTGCATCTTGATCCTCATGTTTAAAGCTTGCAATGCAGCCACCGCAAGTTAAAGGACCGGGTGAAGAATAGATTCCCATCTTCAATCCTTTACTATGAATAAAATTTCCAAGAGATTTCATATCCGGAAATCTTTTATTTGGAAGAATGAAACCGTTTGTATCTCGTGGTTCACCTTGTAGAGTTGGATCATCTGAACCGGGTTTTGTTTCCCAATAATCATCAATATTTATGTATGTCCATCCATGATTTATTAATCCGCTTTTAATCATGGCTTCTGCCGCTGAACGGACTTTCTTATCACTTACGGAACTTGCAAAACAGTTCCAGCTATTCCATCCCATCGGAGGAGTCAAAGCAATTTTATCTCCACAAACAATCCTAAATTTCTTTTCTGAAGAACCAAGATTATTTTCAGCTTTGAAAGTAACAACGTATTCCCCTTGCTTTGCAATTGTTCCTGTTATTATTCCTGTGTTTGAATCAAGTTGTAATCCATCCGGTAAATTTTCAACAGAAAAATTCATCGGCCTTTCACCCGTCGCTGGAATAATATATAAAAAAGGAGAACCAGGCCTTACACCATAAACATCCGGCCCATTTATTTTGGGATTTGGTGACGGTTCAGGAGTAAGGATTACATATTGACTTCTTCTTGCTTTAATATATTCATCATTTATGTTTTCTATTGAAGCAATATTGTTTGCGGAAGATGCTTGCTTTAGAATTTCTTCAGAAATTTCTGGAGCAATTTCTTTTACTGCCGCAGCATATTTATTTGCAATATCTGAGTAATCCCCTGGTTTCCAATCATGTGACCAAATTTTATCATTTCGCACCCACGATATTTCTGTAACAGAATTTAAACTTGAGAAATCTCTTTCGATTAAACTCCAGATTAATTCTTTTGGAGCTTGTTCATATAATGAAAAATAAAAACCATAACGCCCGTTATTATTATTTATTTTCATCAACAACTTATTGTTACCTTTAGATAATTTTAAATTCGCAATTTCATCGTTAGGACTGCATGCTCTATTTACATTATGATTGATTATTAAACTATCATTAAACCAAACCTTTATACCATCGTCGCTTCCGAAGTATACTTTTATAGTTGTATCTCGATCACTTTTAATAATTCTTTGAATATAGATTGCACAGTTTAATGAGTCAGGGAAATAATTAACAACACCATCAACCCAGTCAGGTTGTCTTTTCCATTTAAATTTTCCATTATCATATTGTTTATTTAAATCACTGTTGTCTTCCGGTGGGAATTTTTGATCAAAGGATTCCCCGGGTTTACTTTGAAAAAACCCTACACTGTACCAGGGTTCCAATTCTAATTTGAATCTTGAATTAATTACCTGTTGATATTTTGTTAAGGCTTCTCTTGAGGTAATTAATGTTTCAATCCAGTTACCTTTCTTTTGGTAATACTCCGGATCTTGAGAGAAACAGAATATAGTCTGAAGTGATACGAATAAAATTGTAAATAGGATTTTGCTTTTCATTAATGTTCCTTTATTAAGATTAAGATAGTTCAAAAAATATAAGTCAAAATTTAAAAGTCAAAATTCAAAAATAAATTCATGAAGTGATTTTTTAATTCAATTTTTATTTTTTCCAAAATATTGTTTCAATAATTTAATCATTGCTAACCGGTAATCTCCGTAATCATCCGACGGATGCCAATTTGTACTTTGAAGATATTTTTTAATTAACATGGGATGATTTAATTCCTTCGAATAACCAACAAAAATATTTGTCAATAAAGTGCCGGTGGTACCTTTTGGTTCAATATTGACACTTGGATCTAGTATGCCCTTTTAATGGAGTTAATTTAAAAGATAGTCAATCATAATAGCAATATCGGGAGATTCTGCATAAGGAATTGATTTCCCTTTTTTAATTCCCGGCCCATAAAAATTCATATATGGTTTCCATGAAGAAACAGTTGAAGCCGGATGCTCGCTTTTCTTGGTCATTCCCATTCCATGGTCACCGGCAACAATTATATAAGTGCTGTCCCAAACTCCGGCAGATTTAAATGTATCTATTAATTTCCCGAGTAAATGATCGAGATAGACAATATAATTTTGATAATCAGAGCCTGGTTTTAATTTATCTTCCGGGCCTGTCCAATGATTTCTAATTCTTTGCATGTGAAGACGAATTAAATCTTACATCATCATTTTTAAAATGATCAATCCCATGCTGAACCATAACTGAATCCGGGATCAGTGTTTGAGACATAAGAAAAATCCGGTGTATTAAATTCTTTATAATTTTCTGCACCCCCGGCAAATATCGATTTTATTCCGGATCGTCTTGCCGTCTAAAAAAATATCATCCATATTCCTGGATTCAAAAATATGAGTGCCGGTATGCATTGCTACATTTGGCGGTGAAGATGTGCCCCATGGAAACGAGCCATCAGGCAGCCTAAGATATGGAGATGGGCTTACACAATATGATTCTTCAACCCAAACACCATTATCATGCAGATATTTTAGATTTTTAGCTCCATTATTAATTGCAACTTCTGCGGCATCTCTTTGAAGCCCATCAATGACAAATAATAATAAAATTCTTTTAGAAGCCGAAGAATAATTTTGAAATGAAATAGACTAAATGAAAAATAATAAATATAATTTTCTTCATTAACTTTATCTTTCAATTACAAGTTTAATTTTCTTGAACCATTATATTTTTAAATTTCCCGGTATCATCAAATGAACCAACACCAATTTGGCCCTGCTTAAAAGTCAAATCATTAGCTTCGAGTACAGGCTGATTTGAATTATCAACAAACACCTTTAATACTTCCATTTACACCATTGCGAACTACTTCAACATGATGCCAATTTGTATCAGTAATTTGCGGTTTTCCTTTCCCCGAATCAATTCGTTTTCGATCTGCATTATTTACAATAAAAATTCCATTATGAACTTCATCAGTAATTCCTGCCAAATGAACATAATAAAATTCATTCGGTGAAGTATAATCAATAATAAAATCTATATCTCTTCTAATAACACTTGTATCAGCAGTTGATTTTACATCTGCTTCAATTGAAACACTTTTATATGGTTTTGTTTTAAGAATTGCTAACGCAGAAGGCCTGCGAATTGCTCCGGAAGGTGTTCCGGCTTTATATAAAATTAATTCGTCATGAGAAATTTTCCATGAACCTGATACCGTCTAATTTCCATTTAGATAGTCCGTCTGAAATTTCAAAGTCAGGTTTAAATGTATTTTCACTTTGCGTAATAACTTAACTTTGTAGAGAAGAAGAATCATTAAAAATATTTTCATAACCATTTTTATATCCATGGAAATATCCTCATCAAATAAAATTATTTATACATGCTATATAATCATTTTATTCATTATCACTTTCTGATACTCAAGTATAAATCACTTAAAGTTAAAATCATTAATATTTTTGTTTGCTTATGCAATAATCTTGAACAATTAGACATATTCATCCGTATTCAACGTTTAATATATTTCACTTAGTTAATCAAAATCATTTTTTTTGTTTCAGCTACCATCTTGTCATAGTTAGGCGATATAAATATAAATTCGCCCTGGCAGTTGTGAGCATCAAATTTAACTTCATAATTTCCGGCTGGTGTTGTTTTATTTACTAAAGTGTATATTTCTTTCCAAGTATATCATAAACATTAAGTTGTACTAAAGCCTCCTCCTTTGGGGAGATTTAGAGAGGCTGGTATTTGATATTTTATTGTAGTTGTTGGATTAAAAGGATTCGGATAATTTTGCTCCAATGAAAATTTTAAAGGCTGACTTTCATTTTCATTAATAGATGTTGTTTTAGACGGCAACGTAATTTCCCAAATACTTGAACCACTGCCAACTTCTATAGCATAAATTTTATTTCCAATTAACACAGCATCTACCGGGTTGCTAAATCCTTGTGCTATTCGTGTGACTGCAACTTCATAATTATCCGCAGAATCAATTTTAATAAGCTTTATATGAAACAAATCTTCGCCTGGTTCATTAAATGGCGCTGATTTTTTTGCACTATGCCCGCTATAGCCCATAAAAAATCCGTCGCCGGCAAATTCACTGCTTAATGCGAATGATGTATCAAAGACAATTCCAAGCGGAGAACTATGAGGAGTAAATGTTCCAATCTTCAAACCAAGATCACTGGCATCTTTAACAACTCTATCTGTATCTCTAAATTTATCATCATCGGGACCTACATTCAAAATTGGATCTGTAAAAACTAAACTGTCCGGTTTCACCGGAAAATCAGGATCATTATGAAACGTACTTTCTATATTTGAAGGTCCAAGCAAAGGATCATTTGCAGGATCATAATCTGGAAACTGCTGTGCATTATCAAGGGTTCCAATTCTCCATGGAAATCCATAATTATATCCTTCTCTAATCCAGTTTAATTCTTCTGTATCATCTCGTGTATCACCATTTTCTGTCGCTATTAAATCACCTGTCGGAGTGTACGCCATATCAAAACTGTTTCGAACTCCATCAACAAATAGATATGGTTTTAGACTATCCTCATTATTATAAAGTATAAGATTTTTTGTATTGATAGGAATCTTAAACATAGCAGAAGTAATTGGATATTCTCTTCCGCCATTAACAGGTTCTTCGCCATGATCGGTTCTCGAACCGCTGTTAATAATTAAATAATTTTGATCCAAGGTTACAATAATTCCATTAAACCGGTGATCTCTTCCACCGGGAATAAGGTAAGGTTCTGTTACTGCAACAGTATCCCAAACCATTGCGCTGTCTTTCATTTTTCCGCGTATTATTAAGCCATGATCATAAGTTTTATCACGCGGATCGGAAACAATAAAAAAAGTTCCATCTTTAGAAATCGTAAATCCACCGCCGCCATCAAACGACTGAGCATGTGTAGTTGTGCCGGAATAAATAAGCTTTGTTGTTTTATTTACTATATCAACTTCATTAATATTTCCGTTGGCTCTTATGTAATACACTTTCCCGGTTGATGGATCTTGAGCAATTCGCCGGCAGTCATTTTCAACACTAACGATTTTTTTAATTGTTATGTCTGAACGAAGTGATTGAGGAGTTTGGGGAAATATGTAGCTGTGTCCAAAAAATAAAAAAATTAAAATAAGTAAAGGCATTTTTTTCATAAAATTTACTTTCATCAATTGTTAAAAATTATTGCCAATTGCCCCTTTCAATTATCTATTAAATAGATATCAAATCATAAAATATTTAGAGTTAGTAATCATCTTTGGTCTATTAAAATAAACAATACTTATAAACCAAAAGCTTTATTTGAAGCATTACCAGTTATTTCAAACTCACCTTTAGGTTTTATATCAAAGGATGAATTTTCAACCATAACATCAAATAAGCCTGGTACAACCTCCCATTCCTTATATTGATTGAACAAATGAAAATCCTTTGCAGTTAATTCAAATATGCACTTTTTGAAATAGTAATCACAAATGTTTATTTATTTTTTCCTTCACGTCTTATTGAATTTATTTTTTCTTGAAGCTCAACTACTTTATTTACTGTTGATTTAATATCATTTGATTTAACTGCTTTCTCTTTGGTATAGCCAATATAATCAAGCCAGCCTTTGGACCGCGTCTGCCGCTGCTCATCAATTAACTTAAATAAAGTATCTGCTTCCATCTTTTTTAATTCTTCATCTAAATTTGGAAAATCAACTTGAACACCAACTCCATTTAGAATGATTTCCGCAATTAATAAATGTCCAAGATGAGTTGGATGCACACCGTCTCTCGTGATTGTAAAAGATGAATCTTCTTTTCGCCCTTGCTCTAAGTAATTTTTCATTGGAGTATGCAGATCAATGGACTTTACATTTTTATCCATATCTATTCATTATCCAATCACTATAATCAGTAAGCACATTATCATAGAGATAATATGGATGTGAAAACCCATAATCAGTTGTATTTTCTTTTTGAATTTTATCTGCACATTGCACAGGATCAAAAACAGTTGGTGTTAATATGATTAATTCCGCACCATAGGATTTAATTTCATTTAATAATTTATTCATTCCATCTTTATATGCTTGAAAGCGTTCTTCACTTTGAGGATAATAAATTCCGTCATTCATTCCATAACATGCAATAACTAAATCCGGCTGAATTTTATGTATTGCTCTCTTTAATCGTTCATGAATACATGGCCTCGGAAATGGATGGCCTGGTTCTGTTAACCCTGAAGCAGTTTCACTTGAAAGCCCAATACTTATAATATCGAAATTTTGATCCGGGAACATCGACTGCAGGAAGTAATCAATATAAGTAACATAAGTTCCATCCTGCGTTATACTGTCACCAAGAAATAAAATACGTTTATCATTAAGAGATATTTTCGAATCAGACTGTGCAAAAAGAATTATAGAACTAAGGAGTATTAATAAAATAAAATTGATATGGCGGCTTATTTATATTATCAATGGCTGCAATCACCAGGAACTTTTTTTTGAATTTCATTTTATTCCTACTTAATTAAAATTATTTAATACCCCTTAGAATCTTTATAACTCTATAATTTTATAGGCAGCTTTCTAATTCGTTTGCCTGTTGCCGCAAAAATTGCATTGCATAAAGCCGGGGCTGTAGTGGCAACTCCAAGCTCGCCAACACCGCCAACAGGGAAAGTATTCTGCATCAAATGAACCTCCACGTCAGGCATTTCTTCATAAGTTATCATTGGATAGCTATCAAAATTGCTTTCAACAACTCCACCGTTTCTGATAGTAATTTCCTGCAGTAAGGCTGCTGAAAGAGCAAACCCGATTGCTCCTTGAATTTGTGCTTCAACCATATCCGGGTTAACAATTAAACCGCAATCTATGGCACAAGTAACTTTATCAACTTTAACTTTATTATCTTTTACAGTAACTTCCATTACATAAGAGCAATAGCTATCGTACCCCGAAAAACAAGCTATACCTTTACCTTTACCGTTTTTTAATTTTTTACTCCAATTTGATTTCTCCGCTGCAACTGTTAGAACTTTTCTTAATCTTGAATCCTGCGGTAATAAATCTTTTCTAAATTCAAAAGGATCCTTTATTTGCTGCTATTGCCATTTCGTCTATAAATGATTCCCATGCAAAAGGATTTTGTGAAAAATAAACAGCCCTCCAATAACCAAGAGGAACTATGGAATCAACCAAGACTTCCTGTTACCTTGCATATATGGAATTTTATAATCCTTTACGATTGCTCCTTCTCTTATATCATATTGATTAGGTTCTCTTTTTTTACTTGATCTTTGAGCACTAATAGAAGGCGCAATCACATGGTGAGATAAGGCAACGGGATTATTATCTTTATCAATCCATGCTTGTAAATGATTGACACTTGGAGGGCGATAAAAATCATGCTTCATATCTTCTTCTCTCGCCATATAACCTTAACAGGTTTTTTAATATAATTTGAAAGCTCTGCCGCTTCAACAGCGAAATCAGAATCACCTCTGCGCCCAAAGCCGCCTCCCATGAAAGTTACGTAAACAGTGACATCTTCTAATTTCAATCCTAATGCTTTTGCAACATCTCTTTGAGCGCCTTGCGGATTTTGAGTCGGCGCCCATACTTCTACTTTGCCATCTTTAACCCAGGCAGTACAATCCATTGGTTCCATAGTAGCATGTGCTAAATATGGGACTTCATAAACAGCATCGATTGTCCTTACACTTTGATTTTTAGCATCAGAATTTCCTTCCGCTTCCATCTCCTCGCCAGGTTCATTCAATTTATCCGTCATCATTTTATGAATGGACTCAGAACTTACATTAGCATTTGGGCCTGTTTCCCAATTAACAGATAGTAAATCTTTCCCTTTAAATGCAAGCCAGGTAGATTCGGCAATTACTGCCACTCCTGTACTGATTGTTGTAACATCTTTTACTCCTTTGACAGCTTTCGATTTTGAAGCATCAAAGTTTTTAACACTGCCCTGAAAAGCAGGTGGATGTGCAACTGTTGCGTAGAGCATTCCAGGTAATGCATAATCAATTCCAAATCTTTCAGTTCCTTTTATTTTCCCTGCAGTATCCAAACGGTGAATTTTCTTGCCGATAATTTTATAATCCTTTGGATCTTTTAAAGGAACATTTTCAGGCACCGGAAGTTTTGATGCATCTTCTACTAAATCACCATAAGAAAACTTTTTATTATTTTTCTTATTGATAATAAAACCATTTTCAGCTTTACAATCCGATGCTTTCATTTTCCATCTTGCAGCAGCAGCAGTTATCAACATTGCTTTAGCAGTTGCACCGGCTACTCTTAATGGCTCCCAGGTTCTTCTGATACTTGTGCTGCCGCCGGTATTCTGGTTTCCAAATTTTTTATCTCCATAGGCATTTTCAACTTTAATTTTTTTCCAATCTACATCAAGTTCTTCTGCCACTAGCATTGGGATTGCAGTAAAAATTCCTTGTCCCATTTCAGATTTTGGAACAATAACAGTAACTACTCCATCTGAATCAATTTTGACAAAAGCACTTGGTGAAAAAACCTTTGGGTCTCCGCCGCTATCTGCATAAGCTAAGCCTGTAAAAGGAACATAAGATGCTAGAAATAATCCCGTGCCGCTTAAACTAACTACACGGATAAATTCTCTGCGCGATTGTTTTTTATTAATATTCATTTTATTAGCCCTCCCCAACTATTTTATTTACTGCTTCTTTAATTCTGTGGTAAGTTCCACAGCGGCAAAGTATACCCGACATTGTATCACTAATTTCCTGCTGAGATGGCTTCGGATTATTATCAATCATCGCTGCAAGCGCCATTATTTGCCCAGGCTGACAATAACCGCATTGGGAAACTTCAAGATCAATCCAGACATCAAATATTTTATTATTCTTTTCAGCAGCTAATCCTTCGATAGTTTTAATTGATTTACCTGCCGCCTCTTTTATTGTAACAGAACAAGACCTTTCTGCTTGTCCGTCGATATGGACAGTACAAGCGCCGCAATAACCTTCACCGCAACCAAACTTAGTGCCTGTTAATGCTAATGTGTCCCGAAGTACCCACAACAGCGGTGTATCATCATCAACATCTACTGTCTTTTTTTGCCCATTTACTTTAATAGAATATTGAGCCATAACAGCCTCCCTATTTTTATTTTATTGTTTATTTATTTTCAGTTTCCGTTAATTAAATTTATAAGTTACTTACAAAAACATATCCTTCTTTTTCTTTTTTAAATAGCCATTTGAAATTTCCAAAGCTTGAGTTTAAGCTGATTTCTATTTCATCAGATTTTTTTTGATTAATATTTGCAGATTCAACTATGCTTTTAGCATCATCTTGGCTGCTCACGGGTAAAATAATTGAGGCAATAATTGTATTATCCGAATTCGCTTTTGTAACTGTTTCAAAATATTGTAACCAGGCTAATCTTGCATTTTCTGTCACCGGGATAGTCGGAACTTCATCTTTAATAATTTTAAATTCATTATTTAACACCAACGGGATTAAAACCATATTATGATTTTTACCATCAGAAAGGAAAACATATCTATCATATATTTTATATTCTCCGTTAATTTCTGATTGACGATTAGAATTTCTCTGTGAACTATTGGGAACACCAACACCAGAAAAAAATCTTGCTTCTATTTTAGAACCCGGATTTGAAACGATTTCATCAAGCACTAAAGTGACTACCGGCTTTTCGAGAATTATACTTCGTCTCCATTTTTTTAATTCTTTATTTGGATAAGCGTGAGTCGGATCCATTAAAACATAGTCTCTATTATCACTGGTTCTGAAATCCAAAATCTTCCCGCCAATTCCTTCTTTCCAGGGCTTATTTTTTTTCTTTGCGATTATTTGCTGCTCGCCGTTAACAAAAATTACATTATGTCCTAAGCTCGAAGCCTGAGGATAATTATAGCGTTCTTCATTAAAATAAAATTCATCATATCTCATTCTTCCCGATTCGCTAATGAAAGGAATATTTTGATAAGTAAGAATGAATTGCCCGATATCTAAATGCCCATGATGGGGATCATTATTGAACCCCGCTTTACAAGCTATTGTAACAGTTGATGGATTAAAAAAATCACTTCGCATTATTGCCCAATCAATACTGCTAAATAATTTTGATTTTTGTTTTGGTTCGATAGGTTTTACTGAACTCTTTGGCCATATAATATCAAAGATATTATTGTCTTCCTCAACAAACTTTTCACTATACCAGGCACTAGTATTATTTTGAGTTTCGTTTGTGAATTTGTTCACTAAATATGAATTCCCAATCGGCTCTCCATCACTGTCTTCAAATGAAGCCGTTAACGCGTATAATCCGAAATCAAAAGGATGATCTTTAATTTTTTTGTGATTGAACAAATTGTATTTACCATTTGTTATTCTTTTTAATGCATCCATAAAGAAGACACTATGATCAAGCATAAAACCATAGTAACCCCTTCCCTCCTGCCAGCCTCCGTCTTCTCCAATTTGATCGAAGACAAGATTTATCCGGTTGTAACATTCAGCAGCAACATCAATAAGCTGAGGATTATCTTTCAGTAAAGACAGTGCTGTTACACCCAAACCCGAATAACAAACTGCAGCCCAGTTACACCGGTATGCGGTTGACCACCAAAAAAATTCATAATTACCTCTAACTCTTGTAATAGCTTTTTCAAGCAGGCCATTTCGAATTTTATCTCTTTGATATTTTGTTAATACAGGATAGAGCCAATCATAGGCAATCGCCAGCACACGCGCTTTTCTTGCAGCTGTTATGTCAAATGAAAAAACAACCTGATCATCGGGAACATTCCAGGGCCACACTCGCGGATAAATTATATCGAATCTATGAGCACCATTTATCCATTCAGGTAAATCACTTAGCGCAATTGCAAACTCAATTCCTTTGTTAGCATAAGCTGTATCTCCCGTCATTTGATAGAGAAAAGCACAAGTAATAGCTCCTTGACTTATCTCGGAAAAATAATGAGTAGCTACTCCATCACTTGAATAGCGCGGATGTTTTGGCTCGACAAGGTCTTGAGCTTTAAAAGGCATTTTAAGAAATCTATGGCCCTCAGCTAAAATTACTTCCATTACTTTTTTACAATGCGGATCATTTTTAACTCTTTCTAAAATTTCCGGCTTGTCTTTATCTGAAAAATATAAATAAGGATGTTGAAGATCTTTAAGATTTACAGCATTATCCATTTCTTCTTTGCTGATTTTAGCGAAAGAAATAAAGTTTGAAAGTTGAAAGACTATCAATAAAATAGTGGTAAAGAATTTCATAAAAGTTTCTAAATAACTTTAGATTTTTAAATTTTTATTTCCCAACCAGGTTCATATTCTCGCTGCCAATATTTCATAGCTTCATCATCATTTAATATGTGTGCATTATCTTTATTTAATTTAAGAGTACGGTTCAGTTTCCACGCAATGTTCGACAAAAGAAGAATAGTAACGCTTTTATTTCCTTCACTAATCGGAGAGTGCAGTTTTTCACCGTCTCTGATTCCATTTACAAAGTTTTGAAAATGTGCATCTGTCATATCGTCCATACTTAATAAATCTTGAGTCGTATTTTTTTCATCCGATTTTTTATAATCTTCAATCAGTTTATCGTTTAAATCATAAACCTCAAAACCATCTCTATCAATTACTACTGTTCCTTTTGTCCCATGAATTGAAGCGCCGCGCCCTCTTCCGTATTTCTTCTTTCCGTTACAGCTTATTCCTTCCCAAGAAATCATTTTATTATCATACTCATAGCTTGTAATTAAGGTATCATAAAATTCCCAATCATCTTTAAAATGATATCTTCCGCCTGAAGCACTAACAGAATTTGGATAATCAACTTCAAGCGCCCAGCGGCAGAGATCTACTTCGTGAGTTCCATTATTCAAAGTTTCACCTGTCCCCCAATCCCAGAACCAATGCCAGTTATAAGGATGAACATTATCCTTATATGCCCTTCTGGGTGCAGGCCCTTGCCAAAGTTCCCAATCTAAATATTCCGGCACCGGAACTTCTTTCCCAATACCAATACCACCTCTTGTATTGCTGTACCAGGCTTTTCCGAAATAAGGCTTTCCCACTAAACCATCATGGATTCTCTTCATCAGTTTGATAGTAAAAGCTGAAGATCTTTGCTGATCACCTAACTGAACAAGTTTGTTATATTTTTTTTGAACGGCTATAAGAAGTTCTCCTTCATGAGGATTGTGGCTGGAAGGTTTTTCAACATAAACATGTTTACCAGCTTGCAACCCCATGATAGCCATAGGGGTATGCCAATGTTCAGGTGTTGCAATAGTTATTGCATCAACATCTTTTGAATCCAGCATTTTTCTAAAATCATTAAGCAATACCGGGCTCTGGTTATATTTCTCTTTCGCTTCTTTTGCAAACTTATTTAAGATTCCTCTATCTACATCACAAACGTAAGCTACTCCTGTATTTTTACAAGAATGAATGCTTGATAGATGTGCATATCCCCTTCCATTCAAACCAATAATTGCAAAGTTCACCCTGTCATTAGCTCCCATTATTCTGCTGTAACTTTTAGCATTTAAGCCTATTGCCAATCCTGCTGAAGCTACGGAAATGCTTTTAATAAAATCCCGTCTTGTTTGTTTCATTTGTTCTCCTTTTTTTTATTGAAACACTGAAACAACTATTAACATTTATCTAAAAGTAAAAGGTTCCATTAATTCTATTCTTGTTCCATCAGGATCATACATATTTAGTAACCATTTATTGTTGTGACCGATCCTCGGAGGTTCAATTTCAGAACCTCCATGTCTTTGTCTTAACTTTTCAATTGCATTCTGCATGTTGGAAACCAGCAAACAAATATGATGAGCGGAATGAAGTCTTGATGGAGTAACATCATTACCCGCAAGCATGTATTCAATGTAATCGGTACTTTCAGGAATTCTCATATTTATCCAGCTTGTAATAGAATCATTAACTCCTCCACGCCAAATTTCTGAGAAGCCTAAAATATCTTTATAAAATTTATTTGCCGCATCAACATTTTTAACAGTAATTCCTACATGATAAATCCGATCTGAAATTCTTTTGTCATAAAGATATTCTCCTTTTGCATTGTAATGATCTGAACCTGGTACTACTTGAACAAATTCGACAGGGTGTCCGTCAGGATCAGGAATAGTTAAATGCAAATTCCTATCTCTGCCAACATGCAAACTGTCGGGTACTTTTATCTCCTTCGATTTAAGATATTTCCTCATCATCTCAAGGTTATCGGTTTCTAAACAATAGTGATTGAGTCTATCTACTTGATCAGGTTTCAAATTAGGAGTTATCTCAAGATATTGCCTATCGTTAATTTTAAAAAAACTTATCCAGATGCTGCCGTCTTTATTGTAATAAGTAAATGCTTCTTCATAACCCAACAGATTTCCATAGAATTCGCGAGTTTTATTTATATCACTTACCTTAAATGAAACATGAGCGATCCCTAATATTTTTGGGCGTTCTATCTTTTGTGCAAATCCATTAAAGTGAAAAACAAAACCGAACAATAAAAAACATAAAACAATACTCACTGATTTTGTAGTAGGAATAAATTTTAATAAATATTTTAAAAACTTCATTTTAATTTCTTTAGGCAACTGCCAAAACTCCTCTAACATATCCAACTGACTCAGCAACTCCAGGTAAAGGATCTTCTTTATCTTTTTCAAATTCAAATGCAACTGTCCCGGAATATTTTTCCTTTATTAATGTCTTTAAAAATTTTGGAATATCAATTACTCCTCTTCCAATTTCAATTGTTTGTCCATCAGCATCGGCTTTGCTTTCATCTTTCATGTGTATTTCAAATATTCTATCATAATACTTTTCATAAGCATCGGAAGGATCAATTCCCAACCGCATAGTATGGCCGATATCCAAACACATTCCCATTCGTTTATCCATATTCCTTATTTTCTCATAAACACTTTCAGGGCTTGGAAATCTTTTATCCGTCGGGCCATGATTGTGAATAGCAAGCTTGATATCATATTCTTTAACTTTTTGTTCTGCCAAAGGAAGAAATTCATGTTCAGGTACGCCTATGATTATTTGGATGCCTGCTGTTTTTGCATATTCAAAAGCCCGTTCAACTTCATCATTATTTGTCATGTAAATTACACCGGCGCCATACAATTCTAATCCCGCATCTTTAATTTCGTTAACAGCTTTTTTAATTTCTTCATTTGTGCTATTTAATGGCAGATGCATATCTTTTAAAGATATTTTTGTTAAGCCTAACCTTTTGGTCATTTGAATCGTTTGCTCCAATGTAAAATTCCTAAACGTATAAGAGGTCAAACCGAGTTGTAATTTTTCTGAAGCATTTATTTCTTTTTTAAAGATGTTTTTAGAAACTGAATTAGGAAAAATATTAATTGAAGTCGCAGCAATCCCTAAACCTGTAAGCTTAATAAAATTTCTTCTCGAATTAATTTTATTCATTACAATATTCCTTATTAAATTCTAAGAATGAATTCATAAAATTTTTATTTTAATATTTTTAAATGATACTTCATTCCCATGATCTTGTAATAAAATATATCCGGTTTTTGCTTCTCCGAAATTAGGCCAGTCTTTATATTTACTATAAGCTACTAAGGCTCTCCACATTTGATTTCCTCTTTCATATTCAAGTACTTTTTTGCCGTTAAGCCAATGCTCCACGTGGTTACCTTTTACAATAATCTCAGCAGTATTCCATTTTCCAATACCATTGAATTTTTTATTAACTGCCGGGATTAAATCATAAAGAGATGCTAGAGTACGATTACCCTTTACTCCTAGTTTCGCATCGGGATGTCTTTCATCATCAAGTATTTGATATTCACATCCTATTGCTGAACCTGGGCCTTTGTTTAATTCAGGATCAACAAAATATTTTATGCCGCTGTTTGCACCGGGAGTAATTTTAAAATCAACTTTAAGATCAAAATTTTTATAAGTATCCACTGTAATTATATCTCCACCATTTGCGGATTCTGCTCCATTTGAGGCAAGGACTTTTATTATGCCATTTTTTATTTCCCATCCTTTTGCCGGGAAATGATCCATTTTTGCGCCCCGCCATCCATTAGAGGTATTGCCGTCAAAAAGCAATTTCCAACCTTCTTTTTTCTCTTGTTCAGTTAATGCATTGTCTTGTTGAGATTGCATTTTGAGATTTAATTTTCCTGAATTAATTAATTTTTTATCTTTGCTTTGAATATTAGAGCTAAATGAAAAAAATAAGACTAAGCTTAATGCAGTGGATAATAATTTAATTTTGTTAAGTCTTTGGTTCATTTAATTATCCTTTCTTTAATGTATTTAAATAATTCAAAAAGTTTTTTTTCTATGTTTGCATTCAGATAATAAACACTCATTTTCTTTTTCATAACTTAATCCAGTTTTAATATCAGTATAATAAATTATCAAAATTTTCCTTCTGTTTGTCATCAAAAATTTTCTTAATCCAATTAGAGTAAATTTTATTATCATATTTTTCCCTTGCTAGAAGCAATGGCAAATAAATCGATTCTTTATCAATATTTTGAATCTGCTTATATTTCCATTCATCAAAGTTCAAAGTAAAAGGTAAAATAAAATCCAAAGCTTTGCGAATTGAACCGCCATCCGGACTGGTATAAACCCACAAATCTATTCCAACATGATCTCCTAAATAAGCAAGATGTGAAAGCGCGTTCAGATTGAAGGAACTGTAACCCCACGATTTTGTTCTTGCTAATTCCAACGGCTGCTTGCCGTCAGATTGAATTTGTAAATTTATTCTTTTCATCTTTGTCCTATTAATGATTTGCTTTGCAAGATCATCTTTTCCCAGGAACAAAGAAATAACAGCGGTTTGAACGTCGTACCATGAGCCATGATTATTTTTCCAGTTAAATTCATCATTACCATATTTACTTGTGGTAAGCCAATTTAAATATTCTGTAAACCATTTGTGCATTTGTTCATCATCTTTTTTACTCCATTCATTTGAAGTTTCAAGAATTCCAATTGCATCAATAACAATATAAATATGGGATAACTCGATAATTCCAATTCCTCTTCCTGTACAAATTCCTGGAATACCTTGTGCGTAGTTTAAATTCGGATTCATCTTTGTTGAATCATCAAGAAACCAAACGTGAATAAGCTGTGAAGCTTTTTTAGAGTACTTTGAATCCTTTGTTATATAATAGGCAATTGAAAGTATTTGAACCGCATTAGTCATTTTACTTTCGTTCGAGTGGTCTGTAAATTTGTAAATTTCCGGGTTTCTTTCCCCGTCTTTTCGTATATAAGGCAGCCCATCTTTAGTATCTGGATTAGGCCACCAATAAGGGCCCCGACTTATATAATCATGTTTGTCGCCGCTTGGAGGAGTTTGAGATTTATCTATTATGGAAACCGGATTCATATCTAAATTATCATTTGCCTGAGAAATCAATTCTCTAAATGCCTTATTATCAATTAATTTATTTTTTAAATATTGATTGTGAAGATCAATTAATCTATTAGGATTGATTGAATAAACTTTTAAACTGTCTTTGTCAGCGAATAAAAGAATATTTATAAAAAGAAAAATAATTAAGATTTTGTGGAATGCATATTTCATAATTTAATTTTATTATTATTTCCTATTCATAGCTTCACCCAATGATTTTAGCTGCTTCATAAATTCTTGCGAATATAATCCATCTACTTGGATTGGAGTATCCCAGGTAATTACACCGCCTTCTTTTTGAACTCCTTTACTCCATTCAACAACTTGCTCTGTTTTAAATCTTGGTGAGTCCATTCCCCATCTTTCACCAAGATAGCTTAAGTAGTGTAATTGTGCACCATCGATAATTCCATTGATTGCTCTCTTGATTGAAATTCTATCGGGTTTATCATCTTCACCAGCAGTGTAATCTTCATAAGGTGTCAGAGAAATACTTCTGTAAACAACACCTGGATTGAAGGCGACAATGCTTTCGGGATTACCAGTTCTTGCTGCATCAGCAAAACTTTTGAAGTTTGGTTCCTCACATGAACGGTACATAATACTTGGCCAATAGCATCCGTCAAACCACCAGCCTGCAACTTTTTTGCCCCAGCGTTTTGACCATTCACGAATAATATTCTGCCAATTAATTTGAAACTCTTTATTTCTAAATGGGCCATTTTTCCATTGCAATTCTTCACTTGCTGTTTTATCTCCTGAAGGGGCTCCGGAAGGAAGATAAACAATTAACTTTATTCCTCTCTTATTTAATGCATCAGCTAAATCGGAAATTAAATCTCGATTTGAACATTTGCTTGGAGTAATACCTGTAATCTGATCATATGTTTTATTTGGTGAAAGAAAGTATCCTGAGTTTTGTCCTATAGTGAAAATAAAATATCCCGCTCCAACTGATTTTATTTGATCAGCTAATCCCTCGACATCAAAATTATCAATCATTTTATTCCAATTTTCCACACTCATTTTTTTGCCGCTTTCTCTCTCTTTCCAGTCAGCTAAATAATGAGACATCACTCCCCATTTGACATTTCTCATCCATGCTGCTCTATTTTTGTTTACTTGAGCATATAAATTCACGTTTAGAAAACTCAACCAGGTGAAGATTAACAACAAAATTATATTGTAGATAAAATATTTTTTTTCTGACATATAATCGTCCAACTTTGTTCTAACCAACGAAATATTTAAAATTACTTTGTGAAACTTTATGTGAACTTAGAGCTATCTTGTTGACTTTTTTGTTTCACGAAGTCACTCAAAGTACTCACCAGGTAACACAAAGTTTTTAAGAGATCTTTTCTTAAACTATTCCGGTTAATATTCTAAAATCTTCTGTTTAAAATTATCCGGGATTGAATTTGACCTGACAATAATTATATCTTCATCTTTAGTTGTATTAAATTTTAGTAATGAACCACTTTTATTTTCATATTTTTTTCTATCGCGATATAATGTTACTTGTTCTTCTTTCCAGGGATTTTCTAATCTGCATTCACCGCCTGCTTTTGAATGCAGTTTTACAAATTGGATATTTCCTTTTTCCTGTACCGAAGTTACTACAAATGCACCCGGGGCTAATAGTTCGAATTCACAGTCCCAATCTTTTGGCCATTCAGAAAAGATTTGAAGAATCGGATTATCCCCTGGTTCTTTTGAATCATCTTTTAAAAGTGAAGTATGAACACCTGATGTTAATCCTCCAATGTGTTCAGCATCTATTGCGCCCGGGCCTTCGCGTAAACGTAATCGATTTCTAAATATCTGTGCACCACCAATTCCGATAGTATCAATAAATCCTCCGGTTCTATTAAAACTTAGAAACATACTTTTTAATTCTTTTTCAGAACCGAGAGGGTCAATTGCGCCAGGCCCGCCGCCTACAAAAGCGCCATAACCGCCTCTTCTGCCCCAGTCGTGTTTTGGCGTTCAGGTAATTGAAAAAGATTATCTTCAACTTCTTTCCATGCTTTTTGAAGTATCAGAATCAGTTCCAAGTATTTCAGCAGCTTTGATAGCAACCGGGAAAATCATATTCATTGTTGAAATTTCATTCGAAGCATCTGACGTATTCCAATCACTCTCAACATTGTTAACATGGTGTATATGATATTTCCCATCAGCATCTTTTGTGAAGTTTGGAAAATTTCTATAAAATTCTGCACTGCCTTTTATCTGCGGGTATCCAAATTTTCGAAGCCAGTTTGTATCCATTGTGCATTGGAAATAGTGCCAGTACAATTCCGCTATTCTTGCACCGGAACTTATAAAATGTGTACAGTGGCCAAAGATACCATCTACAGCTTGCGGGGAAGAGAAACGATCAGCCTGTGTCTCAGCTTTTGTTGGAACGATATAATGCCCATGCTCATAATGGCCATCTGTTTGAAAATTCCATCGTGCTTCATGACGATTTTTTGTTTCTATAAACCATTGAAATTTTGCTGAACGATCTTTGTAAGGTTTTCGAACCAGCATCAAATCTTGTAATTCAGCAGCAATATCGTCAGGTAATTTTTCCGGGCCATTAAATGGAGTTATTTCCGGTATATAAATTCCTTTTGACCCCCATTGCTGACGGGCTGCGATTGCACATGCATCATACATACTGCTGTAAATTGAAAACACAGGCTGAATCAATTCTATCCTATTGGCTGGAATTAAATTTCTATAATAAGCACTTGTATTTGACCACCAATATTGTGATCCCCATCTTCTCATGTCGCCATTGGTATTGAAAAGTAATCCGCCGAATCGTGGTGGATATTTTCCAAGAGAAGTTGAACCCATTAAATATAAGAAGTAATTATAGTTTTGTTCAACGAAATCTGCTTGCCCATCTGTGCTGTGCATATGAACAAAACCTTCTGACCAAAAATTTTTCCACCAATCTGCATTCTCTTTGTAAAGAGTTTCAAAATTTTTTCCGGCAACAGCATCCAGTTCGTTTAATGCAAGCTGCGCTATATTTTTTGTCGAATCAAAACTTGCCGCACTTGAAATTAAAATTGTAAATTTTCCTTTTCTGGGAACAGCAGATAATTGAACTGTGGATCCATTTAAAAATCTTGCTCGTGATTTTCTTCCAATGACCTGGATTGCAACTCCGGATGCATCATAATATTTTTTCTCAGTGTATTTTTGAGTTAAAATTATTCTGCCGTTATCAATTAATAATTGTGAATGCAGCAGTATGTTCAATATTTCGAACTATAACTTCGTGATTTTTTTTAAGCTCATAACTTTGGTTATAAATACATTCCATTCGATAACGAAGCATCCGAAGATCAATATTTATCGGTTCCGGATTTTGCCTTTGATCATCAATCTCAACTGCGATTATATCTTTGCCATGATAAGCAAAAGCTTTGGCGGTTAAACCTTTTCCGCTTGCAGTCATTAATCCGTCGTAGACAGATAAATGCTGATGAAAATCTTTCCCGGTAAAAACATCATCTCCAGCATCGACAACATTAATATCTACATAACCGCATCCGCTGCCGTAATCGCTGTCTGCTTTTGGAAAGCTGACTGAAGTTGCATCATTAGCAAACACATCAACCCGGTTAATTTGAAATTTTAACGCGAAAGGTTCTGTCCATACAAGTGATCCTGTAATTCCATTCCCGATCGGCATACCTTCTTCACTTCGGATGCGGGCTTTGTGTAATCAAGATCTGCTCGGGAGATTAAATTTTTATAATTTACTTGAAGAAGATTGTCATTTGCTTTCTGTGCAATTAAATTTGAAGAAGAAATAATAGCATCAAAAGAGTTATTAATAATTGAAAATAGAAAATAGTTTTTATTTCTTATCATAGCTTTTAAGTCATTCATTTAATTTTATAAATAAAATTATTATATTGGTTGTTTAATTCTTAAATTCATTAAGCCCTATTTATTATCTGATTTATTTTTAGCTGCAAAAGCCCCAACATCTTTTGGGGTTAGAGGAATTAATTTCATTGATTGATTTGTATATTTTTCTGCTCCTACTGTTTTTGGTTCAGAACGTTTATTAACCAAAGAAATCGTTTTTAACATATGAATATGAACCAACTGCAGCATTCAATTGCTGGACTTGTTGATTTAATTTGATAAATGCCTATTTAACTTTTTTCTAACTGAGGGTCAATCCATCTATATCCATCTTTAGGAATATCACCAGCTTCTCATTATCGGTATTCCAAATAATATTTCCTTCCCAAACAGGTTCTTTGTAAGGAGAACTAATTGAGATTGACGAACCGCCTTGAATAATATTATTTGCAAAAGTAATGTCAGCTGCACCAAGCCCATTTTTTCTTGCAGGCATTCCGAAATTTCTTTTGTTATCGATTAAAGTATTAAATACAACTTTGTCGCTGTCCGGGCGATCATGACTTGTAAGCTTATCATTTCCTTTAGGTGGAACAACTCCGTCTCCATTTACACAATTGATTGCAAATGAACATCCCATAAAATAGTTGTTATATATTTTTTGGTTATCTCCGCAGAATCTTACACCGGTATTTCCAATGAAATAAGGTTATTATAAACTTGATTATAATTTCCATGACGAAGTGATAATTCAGTGCTGCCTTCTCCAAAAGTGTTGTATCTATAAATATTGTTGCATGATTTATTGCAGACACAGCCTTCATTTTCACCGCGAGTTTTTACAAATAAATTATACTCAACAATACTGTAAGCAGAAGAAAGACTTCTTGTGCTCAACCCGATTTGAATAGCAGAACAGTTATTTGCAGTATGTTCAAAATTGTAAAAGTAATTATGATGAATCCAAGTTCTTTTGCGCAATCTCACTACCCCTTTCACCTGGGCCTTGAACCGTAATCATACATCCTTCAGTATTTTTATTTTGAAAAGTGTTATAGCTTATTTCATTGTCATCTCCAGAAACGTCAAGTAAGGTTTATTTCCAGGGCCATTCGAACGCACTCATAAATATTCCTGGTTATCTTACAATGAGTGGCATCAACTTTTATTTCCGAAGTTCCGGTGGCATGAGTAAAGTTGAATCCGCGAATAACTATGAATGCAGCAGGACTATCAAGAATAATTCCGCCTGAACCTTCTATCTCTGATTTGCCTATATTCTGAGCAGATATAATTATTGGATGATTTTCATTTCCAATGCAAGAAATTTCAATAGGCTTAGTTAAAGTATAAACACCATCAGCAACTATAATGCTGTCCCCGGCTTTTGCTTTTGTAATTGCTGAATTGAATTGTTGGATAGATGATACTTGTATTGTGGATGCAAACAAATTAGATATAACAACAAACCAAAACACTAAAATTATTTTAATTAAGTTTTCCATTATTTATTTTCAATACTATGCTTAATAATAAACGTTTATCTAAAACTGGATTTAATATTTATTCTATTTCTTTTATTGTCTATTTAATTTTTATTACTTGAAAAACAGAAGATGATTTTTCAGGATTCATTTCTTCTGTTTTAAAAAGTTGAATTAGTCACATGACTCATCATTGTATCCTTCAAGGATTCACATTTAAATAATTTAAAGTTTTTAACATTATCCAATTTGAAAGACGGAATGCCATTTCCTTTTTCAGCCTGGATAAAATTAAATTCTGCATCTTTGACATCATCCAAAATAAATGGAGGGCGTAGATCAGCATTCATATATTTAACTTCAATGTTGCTCATCTTGATGTTCTTAACATGACGGATAAAAAATCCGTAAGCAGGTGTATTTCCAAAATTATCAGGTTCAGGGTAGCCTGTTTCATCTTCAGGAAGTCTTATTGCCGCATGTTCTTTTGTGCCGCCGCCCCTATAATAAATTTTAATATTGTCAAACTGAACATCCTCAATATCTTTTTCAGGTAATCCAACAATTAAAACAGATGAATTTTTCGAAGCATTATAAATAATAACATTGCTTATAATAACTCTTCTTAACTCGCCAATCGGAACACCTTTAGGACCGCGCATTCTTCTTCCCAGCCTTAAAAAGATTGGTGAATTTTCTATATCACGCATGGTTATATTATTAATAGTAACATCTTCCAAATGAGAACCATCGACAGTTTCTAAAGCTAACCCACGGCAATAATCGAACACACAATTTGATATTGTTATATCTTTAAAATCGCCGTTTGATTCCGTTCCAAATTTTATTCTACCAGTGGGACTATGATGACTGTATTTTTCATATTCTCTTTTGTATGTCCCATCAAGCATAGTCCCCTCATCGTATCCGCTAACCTGGCAATTTGTTATTGTAACGTTTTCAGTCGCTCTTGCATAGCCTAATGGAAAAGAACTCTTTAAACAAATACCATCATCAAAAGGTGAGTTTACAAAACAATCTGACACTCTTACATTTTTGCAGCAGTCGATATCCATTCCATCCCGGTCGGTATCAATTTTTAAATTGTTTATAGTCAAATTATCTGCTGCCGTAGCAAGTATAGCAAAGTGCCCGCCATGAAGAATCGAAAAATCTTTTAATATAACATTACGGCATAACCTCAAAGCGATTGCTTTATTACCCCAGCCTGGTTCAACATTGTCTCTAGCATTGGGATAACCGAATTGCCCTATCTCTCTTCCTTCTGGAGCCTTACCTTTTAATGCTTCCTGCTCTTCTTTGGTACGTGACTGACTCCCGCCTCTAACTAACCCATCACCATTTATTAATCCAGGGCCAAGGATTGAAATGTTTTCTAAATTCTCACCCCAAATAAGACTGTTATGAAAATACGTATGCCCAAAGTCCTGGTATTCATCCCACTTATTTTCTTCAGGCAAATCATATTTATATCCATCCTTTGGATCGGCAGCAAGGATAGTTGCACCTTGATCTAAATAGAGAGCAATATTACTTTTCAAGTGAATTGAAACAGAGAGATAAGTTCCGGCAGGGAAATAAACTGTGCCTCCATTTTTTGAAGCAGCATCATCGATAGCTTTATTAATAGCTGGTGAGTCTAATGTTTTTCCATCACCAACTGCACCAAAATCTTTTATGTTATAAACCGATGTATCAAATTTTGCCCCTAAAAAAAGTACAGGAATGAGAACCAAAAAAATTATCAGTTTTCGTTTGATCATTTTATATTCCTTAATTCTAAAAAAAATCTTATAGTAACCTCTTTGGTTCTCTATGCATTCTTTGTGTCCCCTGTGTAACTGCTTTAAAAGGAACACAGAGTACACTGAGCTCCTCAGAGAACCACAGAGAAATTTTATTTTGTAAACCGGGCAACGAATCCTCCGCCATTAATCATTTCAATTTTTAAGATATCACTTTTCTTAAATTTATTTTTACTCACAACAAGCGCACTACTGTTTTCTTTATTATCGCTTACCAAAGTTGCTTTATATTCACCGCCGCCTAAAAAAGTTAATGGCACTTCAATATTTTTAGCATCGTGTCCGCACATAACGGCAACAAACCAGGCATCACCACTACGTCGTACATATGCTGCTAACTTTCCAATTTTGGAATCAGGCAAAACTATTGTTTCATCCCATACTGCCGGAATGCTTTTAATCACATCGACAGCAGGGTTACTTCCAAAATTGATTCCGGGTTTGCTGCAATTGTAAGAAGCGGATCCGAAAGAATAACCATACTTGCAACTTCGTGAGCCCAGCTTGCATCTCCTCTCCTTTCACTGAATAACATTGTTGTATATTCAGCAGGCCCGGCTAGAAACCTTGTAAACGGTATAATAGTTTCGTGTCTTGCCCGTTCTTTTAAGCTTCTCGATTCCATTCCTCTAATAGCCTCTCGGACAAGTTCGTTTGGATAAGTTCTCTGTCGTCCGGTTGGTTTATTAGCACCATGGAAATCAAGCAATATATGATATTCAGCCGCTTTAGTTCTAAGTGCTTCATATAAATCAATTAATTCTTTTGCTTCATGATCAAAGAAATCAATCTTTGCGCCTGCTACTCCCAAATTGTGAAGCATCTTAAAAAATTCTTCTCTCTTTTCAGGTGTTCTAAGATCACGACTATGTTCCCAGAACCAAACACTAACTCCTTGCTTTTTAGAATAATCAACAAACTCTTTTCTTTGGTCCATTGACCACTCTCTCCAAACACCTTCGACGATATGGTGTTTAAATCCTAATTCGCCTGCCCATTTTGAAAATTGTTTTAACCCATCATATCCTTCCGGTCCATCATCAACATAACGCCAAACAGCCCGGCCAGGTTTAATCCATGAGGTCTTAATGCCATCGGGAAAAAGTGTTGAATCAGGAGGGGGACATAAATTTGGAACGATAGTGCTATTTACAAGAGTGTTCAAATCTTTACCAACAGTTACAACTCGCCAGGGGGTTGTGATTGTCCCTTTTATAGTTGCGGGCTGGCAAGACGTTTTGCTTCTTCTCTTCCATAGCGAAGTTCAAAAGGATAATTTAGAGGTTGGCGATTTCCAAGTCCTATAATCCAACCTTTTCTTCCATCCGCTTCCAATGCCATGCCGCTGTAATTTACAAGGTTAGCTTCTGTGATAGAACCATAACCTCCATTATTTGCTAATTGAAATGTTATTGGAGGCCCTGCCCATTCACCGGGGTTAATTTCAGAAATATCTTTTTCTTATATAGGCAGCTTCATAATGCCCATCAAGGTCATGATACCAAACTGATGAGCCGGATGGAATAACAAAAGTTGTGTATTCATCAGGAGAATGTGAAGCACTATCATCTTCATGGAATAATATGCCTGAATGCAACACCATCATTATAAGCTCTTATTTCCAAAATATAATCAATGAATGACAGATCATTTTGAAAATAAATTTTCGCACCATTGCAATAATTTCCGTAGCTGTACTTTTTGCACCATACCATGGATATGATTCATTAATTTCATATCGTTCTATTTTATTAAATACCACCCCGGCAGAAAGATCAAACCAATCCAGCTTCATAATGATAGGTGAATTTTCAATTACAGTTGTTTCTCCGATTTTAACTGTGAATGTCAATCTCTCAGCATTTGGTGAAAGAATAAATTTCATATTACTATCAGGGCTAACTAACCTGAACTTCTTTCATAGGAACGACACGCTGTGAACGTCTTGACTTTTCGTTGTTATTTTGTGCCTGGATTAGTCCAGTATTAATTAAGTGCAGAATAAATACAAGCACTACTATCTTCAAATTGGATTTAAACATTTTTTTTATGATTCCTATTATTTCATTTAATATTTAATGGTGGTTCAATATCAAAAGTCTTTGCATTTTTGTCTATAGTAACAGTAGTTCCATCGGAAAAAGTTGAACGTTCTTTATTATAATCTTTATCGAGAAACTCATGATTAGTCATTTGCAGTAAAGCAACTCTTTTATGAAGTGCTATGATTGTTTTAAGTATTTTTAATTTCTTTTTCATCTTTAATATTCTCCGGGAACAGTTGGATAACCGCCATTTAATAAACAACGCAGATAATCTCCAGTTCCTCCTTCGGGGGCCATTACAGCATCATGATATACAAGTTCATAAAGAGGAACTGGAATTACTGCACCTTGCTTTGCGCCGGTTACAAAATCCACATAAGGAATAACCCAATCAGAACCGGCTTCTGTTCCAACTAATCCAAGGTTTCTTCTTGCCCAATGAAAACATAAAGCACGATATTTCATTGCCATCACTTCGTGTTAAAGGATGTTCAGGATTAAAATCTTCAGTTGGCGGGACATAACCGAAAACATCAAGGTAGCTTCCTTCTGTTTTTATTCCATGCCTAAACATCAATTCATAGTTTTGCTTCAAATGGCCAATAGCAAATCTTGCATCCAGGTAAGTTTGTTTTCCACCATCCCAATAATCCATAAAAGGAATGTATCCTTCTTTCCAACCGCCAAATCTTGTTCCTGGGAAAATAGTTGCATCACCTTTATTAGATTCTTCATGTACAGCAAATTGTGGATCATAAGAAGGGGCATCAGGATAATAATCACGATATTGATCATGTAAAACATATAAGTCGCCAAGCTGCTTACAAGTGTTTACCCAGTCTTTCAATCCGTCCCATCCACCTGCTTCAGGTGAAGGCGGAAATGCATCCGGATGCTGCCTATCATACCCGTTGAAAGGCCATCCGGCTAATGTAACAAACACTTTATTTATACCTGCCGATTTTAAATCTTTTAGATTTTGAGCAAGTTGGTTAAATGTGTTAAGCCTATGATTATTCTTATTGTTCTTTTCATTTTGGATATACCTGTAGCTGCCAGGTTTTATATTGGTTAATACATGCTGCCGAAGCTGTGGTGTCCCAATTAACTGTGCTACGAGAGGTTCCTGTGCAATCTTTTCTTTTAATGAAACGAACTGTCCAATATCCATAACATATTTTCTATATCTCTTTGCCATATCAACATAATTGCCCTTATCAATAAAACAGAAACGAACACTTCGCGGATATCGAAATTTTCCAAGTGAAGCAAGCCATCGAGGGCAAATGATAGTCGGGCCTCCTGCAGGATGATTAAATTTATACGCTGCATCATCCGGGGTTTCTACAATTACAACCATTGCTGAATTATTTTTTTGAAATCCCCACCAGGACATTGACCAGCATTCAATAAGATTACTTTGAATATAACTTTTATCCGATTTGATTAAATCTTCCTGTCCACTGGGAACATTTCCATAAGGATGATATGGTTTTGGCCAGTTACAAGGAAGTAGATTTCCTCTCACATTGTTTAAGGCAGTATAGTTTGCATCATGAGTATCAACTTCTTTCGGCCAATCCAGCTGTCTTAATTTTGCTTCATGCTCAATTGCAACAGCATCACAAACTAAATCTTCATCTTCGCCTTCAAGACAAATAGTAAGCACTAAAGTTAAATCAATATTCAATCCTTTGTTCAACATTCCGTTATCATGAAATTGTTCAAGCCTTATTTTAATTCCAGTTTTATAGCCGGCATCATATTTTGTAATAATAATTTTTTCCGCGCTGGCCAGCATTAAATTAAATTCTTCTCCTCTAGATTTCACAATCATATCATTATCTTCAGAAGCTGCCATAGACCAATTAACCGGGCCTGCATTTATCCTCATTGAAAAATCAGAATCATTGAAAATTATTTTATGCTTTTGGCCTGTAATAATCCATTCATTACCAATATGAGTAACATCAACTAATGCCCCTCCCCAATCAGCTCTCGATCTTGTTTGAGAAAAGATTGAAACTGAAGAGATGGATATTGCAAGAATAAAAGTAAATAGTAAAAATTTTATTCATAAAAATCATTAACGTTTAATTTTAAATTATTTATAAATACAAAAGTATCTAGTTTGGTTGAAAGTTTAACGAAAAATTTCAATCAATCATTTTCTTTTTCATACTTTAAGCTTTCGCAAATTTGCTTCAAGGAAATAATAATCAGCATAAATTAATGGAACATTTACTTCAGAGTTCCCAGGCTTACTTCCGACTGAATGCATTAAAATAAAATCTTCATTTTCACCCAATCTCTGCCATATAATCATCTGAAGAAAGACTTGATAGAATTTTATCGGCAGCAGATAAATATTTTTCTTTATACTTTTCAGAATAAGAGCTTAATTCATAAAATGCTGAACACATTACAGCAGCTGCGGAAGCATCTCTTTCTTCATTCGGAATATTTGGAGCGTTGTAATCCCAATAAGGAACCATGTCTTCAGGGAGATTTTTATTTGTTAAAATATATTTTGCAATATGTTCTGCTTGATTTAAATATCGCGGATCATTGGTTTCCCGATAGCACATTGTATATCCATATAAAGCCCAGGCTTCTCCTCTTGCCCAGCATGAAGAATTGGAATAGCCTTGATGTGTTTCTTTACTTATAACTTTTCCTGTTAAAGTATCATAATTAACAACATGCCAGGTACTATAATCATTTCTAAAATGATTCTTCATTGTTGTGTTTGCATGGCTGACTGCTATATTGTAATATGTAGAATCGCCACTTGCTTTTAGTTGCCCAAAAAAGTAATTCAAGATTCATCATGTTATCTATTATAACAGGGTATTCCCAATTATCTTTTGAATGATCCCATGAACGAATGCATCCAACTTTCGGATTGAAACGGGTAATCAAAGTTTTTGCGCTTTGTAATAAAATCTCTTTATATTTTTCATTGCCGGTTAATCGGTACCCATTACCATAGCTGCAATACATTTTAAACCCCATATCATGAGTAGTCCCGTTGTATTGTTCCTTTTCAATATTATGTGTAAAAAACTCGGCTGATTTTTTCCATTTATTATCTTTTGTATAATCATATAAATACCAAAGACAGCCAGGGAAAAAACCGCTTGTCCAATCGCTTGATTTAACAAGTTTAATACTTCCATCTTTATTTAATTGTGCGTGGATTTAAAGTGGAGTTATCTAATTTTTTCAGCATCAATGATTCCTGCTTTTCAGCAAAAGAAAAATTATCCTGGATTATAGATTTACTGCTGTTTAAAACAAATGCCACTATAAAAACTATCATGACAGAAGAATACTATAAGAATTATTTTTTTCATTTCATCTATTTCCATCTATTGAATTGCATTTTGATAAAGCAGCAGCACACCATAATACCGGCGCCTGGCCATGCATATCGCCGATATTCCTTTTTCTATCGAGATAATACTGCTCATCATTCTTTTTGTTTGTACCTTCGCAGACTTCATGAGTATCGCCATTTTTATCGATATAATCCTGCAAACCAATCCATCCTTTTCTTGCTGCAGGCCCATAAATATTTTTTTCAAGCCAGCCGTTTTGTACGCCGCTTATAAAAGCAAAAGTGAACATTGCAGAACAAGAAGTTTCAGGCCAGGATGACTCCGGTTTGTCAATTAACTGATGCCACATGCCATTCTCATCCTGATATTTCAGGAGAGTGGCCATCATTTTTTTATAGCCGGATAATATTTTCTGATAATCAGGATGGTCTGTTGGTAAGACTTGAAGAAGTAAAGACATTCCCTGAAGCCATCCAACCGTCTCCTCTTCCCCAGAAAAAGGGGACATCAGGGGCATGATAAAAAAGTCCGTTCGGCTGCTGCAGCGAATCAAGATACATTGCCATTTCTTTTGCGGCATGGTCAATATACTTTTCATCTTTTGTTGCACGATAAGCTTCAGTTTGAACCGCAGTAATCATGAACATATCGTCAATCCACAATCGCGTTTGCCATGTATACCCTTGCTCATAAAATTTTTGAGATTGTGATGTTACTCTTGGACCTTCAGGCGGGCCCCATTGTTTATCTGCATACGATTTGCCCAATTTTAAATACCTGTCATCTTCCGTCTGAATGTAAAGTTCAAGCGGAACAGAACCGAAAACAGTATAGTCAACGTGATCGGGAACCGGAAGCAGTGAATCTGCGGAACCGAATAAAGGTTCAAATCTTTCCTTTAATTCTTTTAATAATTTTTCATTATGAGTCGCATGCGCAAATTTTAAGGCCCCAAACCAGGTGCACACTTCCGGATAAGTTATATACTTTGGTGGATTTGCTCTATTGAAATTAGGATGTGGTGTTGCGACAAAATGATCAGCAACTAATTTTCCGATTTCTTGCGGAGATTTTCCTTCGGGCCAGGAACTGAAATAATCTTTATTTGATTTAACAGTTGAACTGCCGGAACAACTGATAAAGAGTATCGTCAATAAAGAAAAGATTATTAGATAAATATATTTTTTCAATTTTATTTCCTATTGTTTGTTCTTATAAAAGAATCATTTTTAAAATTTCTTTTTATTTCAATACCATTAGCTTTAATACTTTTTCATAATTTCCTATTTGAAGTCTGATGAAGTAAGCACCGCTTGTTAACTTATTCCCAGAAACATTATCTGAATTCAAAATATATTCATACTTACCCGGAGACTTATATTCACTAACTAGAGTTGAAATCCTTTTCCCCAATGAATCATAAATCACCAGCCTAATATTTCCGGCAAATGGAATTTGATAATCTATTTTAGTTGATGGATTAAATGGATTCGGATAACTTTGCAATAAAATTTTATCGGGAAAGATTTCAGCAGAATTAACATTTGTAACAGAAGATGTAATTGCAATTATTGTATCAGAGTAATTAGAACTGCCAAAAAGATTTTCAGCACGAACGCGATAATAATATTTTGTAGATTCCGTCAAAGAAGTATCAATATAGCTTAGCAATAGAGTCTGCGGACTCCATCTTTCCCATGTAGGCGTTATAAGTTTTGCTAATCCCCAATTGTTTCCATCTAATGATCTTTCAATTCTGAAATGGTCTTCATTATATGAATTATCATACCATTTAATATTAATTTTTGAATTTGAAACTGTTGAAGCAGCAACTTTAATTGGAGCATTTGGAGCTATTTCATGTCCGCCTGTTCCAGCACATGGTTCGCTACCTTTAGCAATACAAAACTCAGCGAACCTAACAGTTTCATCTCGAATTACAGATTTATTTTTTAGGCTGCGGTATACACCGATCTTAGGGCGATAAAAATATGCACCGTTTCTTGACATATCTATGTCATCACTGTTGTAGGAAAATAATGTATCGCCATTCATGTATCTTAAAAGGACGATAGAGTATTTTCCATGATCATTATAAGTGACATTTTCAATTGCGCTGATCCAAATTCCCTTGAATTGTTCAAAATCTGCGTCCTTAATTACACCACCACCGCTGCTTCCATTTGAAGGTGTAAAAATTAATTGAAGTTTATCAGGGTTTCCAGCCCGGGTTGTTAAAGTAATAATCGGAGCGCCATCATCTCCTCCTACTGCTTTAATTTGGTGAATATGGCAGAAGCTTGGATTAGGAAGATAATTTGAATCTAATTTGAATTTCCATGTGTATGTAAAGGTATCGCCATCATGTGCGCTTAAATAAGATGGTGGTGTACTATCAGTAACAGTTAATTCCGTTCTTACTCTATCAAAGTTTCTGCAGCGGTCATTATCTAAATTGATATGGCTATCAAATGCAAATACATATTTGTTTAATTCATTGTCCCATATTTCTGAAACATGCTCGACAGGATGAACACAATCAGGCACTTCAAGCTTTAATCCTTTAGAACGAATTAATTCATAAGTATTTCCTGGGCCATCGGCATTCAATAGCTCTTGTGAATATGTTGAGCATGAAAAAAGAGTTACAGCAGTAAATAATATTATTAGTTGTTTGTTTAAATATTTCATTTGTTAAACATCAATTCGATTTATACAATTAAGTAACATTTGGAATAATGAAATTCGAGCACCCTCAGTTCTGAAGAACTTAGCAATGATTAAAAAATTTTTTCCTAATTCCATTACTCCACTACTCCATTTTCAAGTTTATTTTAATAGTAATAATTTTATCGTCTTCACATAATTATCCGCCTGCAATCTGGCGAAATAAGTTCCGGTTGCAAGATTTTCTCCGGATACATTTTCAGTATTCCATGTGACTCTATATTTTCCTGCCTGCTGAAAGCCATTTTCAAGTTTTGTTACTTCCCTTCCCATTATATCATATACAATTAATTTTACATAACTTGCTTCAGGAAGTTGATAACTAATAACAGTTGATGGATTAAATGGGTTAGGATAGTTTTGAGATAAAAGAAAACTTGAAGGAATATTATTGTTTTGTTTAACTACACCTGTAACATTTGAACTATTAAAAATTTTAAATTCAATTATGCTTGTCCATGGGCCAGCGTAATTATCTGCCCCTACCACAGTGAGTCTAACATATCTCGCTTTTATAGTATCAAAAACATCTGTTATTGGAGATATAACCATTCCCGGTTGTGTATTATCGCTTCTATCTACAACTTGAGTGTATTGACCATCTGAATCTGTTTTTACATCTATAGTAAATTGATATGCTCGATCATTGAAACAAACTACTTCTGTCTTATTAATTGTAATGACTGAATCAAGATCAACTTCAATCCATTGAGGCCAGATGCTATCACGAGCCGAAGACCATCGAGTAAGAGTATCTCCGTCAATAGCATTTGCACATGGATTATCACCAGTACCTCCTTCTAATTGTTCACTGGAGCAAGTAACAATTTTATTTAAAGCAAGGTTTATACTTGATTCATGATCATTAGATAACGTGGTTACAAAAACTGAATCAGAATATTTTGAAACTGCATTCCAATTTTCAGAACGTATTCTATAATAATATGTGGTAGAATCACTCAACCCATAATCATTATAAGATGTATCGTTTTCATTTACCGCAGTAACATTTGTCCAGTTCAATCCATCTAAAGAACGCTGAATAAGAAAATTGGTTTTATCATCTGAATTATTCATTCCATGTTAAATCAATTTCATTGCTTAAAATGGAAGTTGCCTTTAAGATTTGTTGGTGTTCCAGGTGTTGGATAATTAATACCTGAAGTGATTTGGAAATCAGAAAATTTAACTGTTTCATCACGCAAATATGAAGGACTATTCAGGCTTCTATATATTCCCCATTTGCCTCTATGATAGCCTGGTTTTCCTCTTGACATATCCAGGTAATAATTTGCATAGTGCATTACAACAGTACCGTCAAGCTTTTTTATAGTAACTTCATACTTGCCTGCATCACTGAACAAAGCTTGCTCGATGACTTCAAGCCATATCCCTTTTAAAGGAGCCAATTCCACTTGATCAAGAATTCCACTCCCGCTACCGCCTGTTGATGGAGTAAAAATTAATTGAAGCCATTCCGGCTGCGTTGTATCACTGTAATGACGTGGAGTAATAGTCATGATCGGGGCCCCGTCATCACTGCCGCCTGTATGTTTAATCTGATGAAGATGACAAAAATTTGGAGAGGGTTGGAATAGACTGTCCATTTTAAATTTCCATTTATAAACTTGAAGCGCTCCTTCACCTCCGGTTACATTGGACGCAACTAGTTTTTATTTCAATTCTCTGCCTATCAGTATTTGAGCATCGATCATAATCAATTGAATCCGGTGGATCATAATATGCTATGAAATAAAAAAACATATTTATTAAGTGTACTGTCCCAAGCTTTCAGTAATATGCCTTGAATGAATAGTATTGCAAGATGGGAAATTATCCGGAACTTCACTTGAAGCTCCGGAACCAAAAGCACTATCAATTCTTTCATAAGTGTTTCCCGGGCCATCTGCATTTAATGTTACAGTAGTTTGTGCGAAAGTAAGAGTGGAAAACATTGCGAGAAGCAGAAAAATATAACTCCAAATTGATTCTGTATGTTTAAAATTCATAACTAGTACCTTCTTCATCAATTTCTAACTTAATTTTATATTCATCATCTCTTTAATAAATATCCATTGTCTTTATTTATATCACTAAATATTTTATAATTGACTATTAAAATTTTCGTTAATTCCATTTTACTTTAACAGCATTATTTTTTTTGTTATATGTTGATTACCAAAATCAAGCCTTGATAAATAAACTCCGCTGGAAAGATTTAATGCATTAAATTCAACTTCATATTTGCCCGGGAGATTGACTTTTCATTACAAGAGTGGTAATCTCATTCCCTAGCAGATCATAAATTTTTAATTGTACAAACGAGGCATCGCGTTTGTCTCTACATGCGGAATTGAGTATTTAATTTTTGTTGTAGGATTAAATGGATTAGGATAATTTTGAAGAAACACGAATTCGTAAGGTTGATTAGTATTATTTTCATTTACATCTGTTGCGTTATTCTTAATATATACAAGTTCAATCCCATCACCGGATTTTAAGTTTCTTGTGTATTGTTTGTCTTCAGGATTATTCCAATGTTCACAGCATCCTAAGACTTTGAATTGGAGTTCCATCATTTTCAGGATCGTATTTAAATCCTTGTGGCCAATAAGAAGAATCTGCTGCTTGATTTATATAGTCATCGCAACCTACCATTTGCGGGTAATCTCCATAAAATGGTTTTCTATCAGCAGTGTATTCTGCTTTTAGAAAATCAAAGCAAACTGATTCAAGAGCTACTTGATCCTGCGACATAAAAATCGATGAAGTCCAGTCATTATTAAAAGGGGACATTTGAAATTTTCTTGGCGGATCATTTGCTTCAGATCCACCCCATAATCCATCCACTATAAATAGAACCGTATTACCTCCTAAATATTTATCTCCCATTAAATCTACTTGAACCCGGTATTGCCCATAATCTGTTCTCATCGGATCATTATTTTCTTTATTAGGTGCAACTAAACCACCGTGCAAATGAGTTGCACTGCCTGCCATATTTGATCCGAAATGAATTTTTGCATTAAGAGTTACACCTCCTCTTGCATGAGCTTTTAATGCAGGGATAATAATCATATAATCGCTTCTGTAATTACAGTTGGAAAATAATCGGATGTTACAGGATCACCGGTAGTTCCGTTTGTTTTTAAAATCGTTCCCTCTATCTGAATAATAAATTGAAGGCTGACTGCTTTTAACAGGTGCTGTTCTTCCAAGCCTTGCATCAGAATCAATATAAATTACATTTGGAAATTCATTATGCCACATATCAAAAACATGCTTGTACATGTGTTTCATCGGATCGCCGACTGAGATATTTTCCTGCTTAACTCCATAATCATTGATCAATTGCCTAAGTATAGCCAGTACAATTTGCGGTGAAGTTTCAGCCATCCCATATCTTTTCTGATCTAAAATTTCAAAAGTATTTTTATCATAAGTTCCACTGCTGGCGCTTACTTGGTTTGTTCTTATAAATATTTTTTCTCCCTCTTTATAGCCTACTTCTCCTTTCCCATGATTTACATTAAAATATTTAAATAAAATATCCCAGGCATCTTTGATAGATTTTTCTCCTGTTAATTTTAATACTGCATCGGCTGCCATATTATTAACAAATATCCATATCAGTATTTTTAGACATGAACCAACCATCACCAAAATTGTTTGTGCAATTTTCATTTGTAGCATCAGGATTCCATTCCCATACAACACGTCCTGGGAAATATTCCTTTAGCACCTCCTATTGGTTGATTAGCCGGAAGTAAAAATTTGGAATTAGCATAAACAGGGATTGAATTATTATCTATGCGTATATACCGGAGGATACAGCAGCAGCAATTAAAAATAAGCGGAAATAAAATATTTTGATTTGACAAAAGTTTGTTTAGATTTTTTAAAAGCAAAAATTGATGCTGATAAGCCAAGCAAATAAGTTACAAAACCTGACATAAAAGGATAAGCGGCCTGCATACATGGATATGAAGCTCTGCTTGGTTTTGGAATAACTCTAATTAAAAACCAGAAAGTTGAAAGAAACCCAATAATAAAAAATGTCAGTCTTGACAGGAAGTTTTTTTTCAGACAGAGAATTTTTAATCCTATAAATGAATGAAGGCAAGTTTTTATGCAGATGTATATTTAAATTTTTCATACCCCTAGCCCCATATCAATTTATTAATTTTACATTAAAGTAACATCATTTATTAAATGACTAATAACATCTAAAGAAACATTTGTAAATATTCTTTTCATAAAAAATTTTATTTAATTGGCTTCAATCTTATCCACCTAACAGTTAACCCGACATTTTCTTTATGTATTTAATTTCACTGGTTTCAATTTTAAATTGTAAACACCTGGTTTATCAATTGTAACTATGCCGGCGTTACTAACGATATCCGTGTTATAAGGTGAAGGCTTTTCAACATTTTTAATTTGTTTATCTGTTATAAAATTTATTTTTTGTCCTGCAGTTTCTATAAGCATTTTATGCCCGCCTTCGTAACGATATTTACGGTTTCTGCCTATCCCGGTTTTAATTTCATAAGAACCTAAACTAACTTTGAATTTGCCTGGTTTGGTTACTAAAAATTTCCATTCAGCAGAATCATTATTATTTAACCAATCAGAAATTCCGATATAATCGGATCTTAATTTTGAATCCTTCTTTGCTTTATTCAAATCGGCCTGAATCCCATACAAAGTAACGTACCGCTTGGCTGCTGTTCAATATTATTATTTACTTCTGCATCATTTGCTAAATCAAGAACAACAACAGATACAACTGAATCCGGCGGAGTGGACGGGACATTAATTTCTAATGAATGATGATTTAAATTTTTATCTTCTGTTTGATTGAAGGAAAGCTTTTCACTATTTGCAAGAAGAGAAGCACTTAAAATTTTTGTCTGTAAACCGATAAAGGATTAGCTTCCCATCTTTAGGCCAATCAAAAACATTTAAAAACATTTTTTTAGGTTTAACTGTTATCATTCCCCATTCAGGTTCTGCAACAAACGGGACTCATTCTTGTACCATAAATAGCTTCGCCATTTTTATCCAGCCATTTTCCGACTGTCTCTAATCTATCAATACTTGGCTGTGGAATAACTCCTTCAGAAGTAGGGCCTACATTTAATAAATAATCTCCGCCTTTGCTGGTAACATCAACTAAAGCTCTAATTAGTTGAGAAGAAGATTTCCAGTTATGATCATTTTTTTTAAAACCCCAGGTATCATTCATAGTAGATGGAGTATCCCAATCCGAAGATGTTGCGCCGGTTGGTATTTTATTATCACCTTTGGTTTGGAAGTCTCCCATGTTATTTCCTACTCGTCCATCAACCAGGCAATTTGGCTGCAGCTTATGAACTAAATCTACAAGTTCTTTACTTTGCTGTGTAGTCATAAAACGTGGAGTATCAAACCAAAGAACTGAAATAGGTCCGTAATTTGTTAAAAGCTCTTTTACCTGAGGAATAACTTTATCATTTAAATATTGTGTAAAGTCCGGCGGATTATCACCATGAAAATCCCAATCATTTCCGGCAGCATTTGGCTCATGCCAATCTTGTGTTTGCGAATAATAAAATCCAAATCTCAATCCATATTTTTTACAAGCTTCAGAAAGCTCTTTCATTGGATCACGTTTAAAAGGAGTTGCATCATAAATATTATATGGACTTACTTTTGAATGATACATTGCAAATCCATCATGATGCTTTGAAGTGATAACAACATATTTCATCCCGGCATCCTTTGCCATCTTAACCCATTTATCTGCATCGAATTTTATCGGGGTTAAATTTTTTAGCAAGCTGTTCATATTCTTTAACAGGAATTTTAGCATGATTCATTATCCATTCGCCAATACCAGGAATCTCTTTACCTTTCCACACGCCGGCAGGAATTGAATATAATCCCCAATGAATAAATAAACCGAACTTAGCATCTCTGAACCACTCCATACGATTCATCTGCTGATTTGTTGACTCTTCTTTTTTTTCATCTTGTCTGCAAGATAAATTCAAAAGAGCGGATACTATAAGAAATAGTAGAATAAAAGATGGATTGTTTAATTTTAGTTTTGAAGTAGAAATACTATTCATTTTTAACAGCTTTGTTTATGAATAAAATTCAGTTGGGATTAATTAAAGAAATGCATTACTGTTAACTCCTTTATTTTGACAAAGGTACAGTATGTTAAAGAAATAATAATTTTTTTTTCAAATTGAAAACGAATTATTATCCGGTTAAGAATTAAATAAATAAAGAACACAAAAGAATTATTTACTCTAAAACATGACCCAACATCATTCGGAATTTTCATTCTTCCTGATGTTGAGTCATATTAACCTATAAGGAGAACAGTTATTTAAGAAGCATCATTTTCTTAGATAGTATCTGATTTTGTGAAGTCAACTGATAAACATAAACACCTGAACTTAACTTAGAAGCATCAAAGTTAATTGTGTATTTTCCAGAAGGCTTAACTTCATTAACCAATGTAGCTACTTGCTGTCCAAGAATATTAAATATCTCTAATTTTACTTGAGATTCTTTTGGAACATTATAAATAATTTTAGTAGATGGATTGAACGGGTTAGGATAATTTTGTTCCAAAGTGAATTTAGTTGGTAATGCATTATTGTTGTTATCATTAACCCCAACAATACCATTCCACCAGTTTAAGTCGCCAGCCGGAAGCCCGCCATCGGCACCTGTAAAAGCAGCCGCGGATTGATTATACTTCAAATTAAATATGCTAGTATCAGCATATTCATAAACTTGTAATCTTCCATAATCTGCATCAGCATTAAAACCTGTTTGACTTTTGTGATGATCGGCTCCAAGAGGATCCCAATACCATTCACCCATAGAAACTAAAGTACCTGGTTGGTCTTTCAAAAGTTATTTCTTCTTTCATAAAAGCAGTAGTGGAATCAGCAATTTTACTATTTATATACCAGGTTAACGGTATAAGATTGCCTATATCAGCAGCCGAATGTGAATCGTAAAAGGACTGAAGACCAGCACTAACAGAATAGTAATTATGATCAACTGTCCAGGTAGTAGAATCATTAGGAACAGAACTAACAAATGTCATTCTGTATGCACCAGATGGGCCTAGTTCGCCAGTTTCACCAAATTCTGTCAGACGATCTGCATCCGTACTGTCATTTCCCAATACATAGTTATCTACAAAAATATTATTAGTTATTTCAACATGATCACCAACAAAACCTAACCCTATTCCACCGTGCATAGCGAACCAGTTGTACACAGTGTTATGATCAAACTTTACGTATTTCAAACTTCCAATGCTTTTATAATGACGAATAACTCTATCTGTACCATCAAGAAATGAACAATTTTCAACTATTAAAGAATCGCAGGCAGCATCTCTCATATCAAAAGCTCTACCATTACCAGGGTTTGTAACCCAAACATTTCCATTATTTACAAATATTGAGTTGGTTACTTTTACTACCATAGCATTACTTCCAACTCTTATGGTTGCGTCACCAGAACTAGAAAACACACAATGATCAACATAAACACTAGGGCCTATCGAGCTAACCCCAATAATTCTTCTACCTGCTTTGGATATATCATCAGGAATAGTCTCATCCCATTGACAAATTAATAGATCTTTTACAGTAATGTTTCCAGTTCCTGATGTATTAAAAAGCGTCGTAGGGTAACTGCCAGAACTATTTAGTCTACCATAAATTACAGCTTCATTTTCAGGGGATTCTGACTTAATAGAAAAATTCCAATCTCCTACTGTAATTTCATTTTGAGTATAATATAGGCCTCCGGCTTTTAACACATACACAGCGTCTGGAATATTTCTTTCCCCTGTTGCTGTTGTGTCACCATTTATATAGGCATCAAGAAACCCTGTCCCCCCTCCAATGCGGTTCAAAGAATCCGGTACCATTATTTCTGTCTGCCCAAAACTTATGCAGCTAAAAAGCAGAATCAATCCAAATGTGAAAAAAAGTTTGGTACTTACTCTCATTACTTACCTCCTAAGTTAGTGAAAAGATTTTTATTAGATTTTTTCATTTAGAACGAAAAAAGAATTCGTTATATTTTTTACAGCACATTATTATTGTCATTAAGAATAATTTATAAGTCTAATCGAACTCCAAGATTGGCACTCATTCCATATTTATTACTATAATCATACAACTGCCAGCCTTGCGCTCTGTTATCAATTTGCCTAAGATCTTCGCTATTTGTAATATTATTCAAATCCAACGACACCGAAAGATTATTGGTAATTTTTTGATTTAGTTTTATATCAACTTTTGTATATTTTCCTTGAACTCCGTCTGACGTCTGATCAGATGAAAAATGTCGCATTATAGCTGCCCTGATAGAACAACGAAACCCTAAAAGAAAAGCCATCAATATCATAACCCAAAGAAGCGTTAGCAAAAAACTCTGGTTGATCTTCAAGTCTTTGTTTTTTTTCAACCATTATCGTTCGGTATGAAGTATCAATTATAGGGTTACCTCTAAAAAAGGTTGTATCCAGAAATGCTTCTTGTTCGGATGTAAGTATAAATGCTTCGGATTTTATGAAAGAAAAATTGTATGATAAGACAATATTTTTCAGCAATCCGGGAAGAAATCTAAAGTTTGTTTGATGCTCTACTTCTAAACCCCAGACTTTAGTTGGTTTACCTGAATTATAAGGAAAAGAAAGATCATAGTACTGATTAGAAGCTAGAGGAAAAGTTGCGTTGTTATATCCTCTCCATTGAATACCTAGACTGTCAAGAACTTGAGTTCCTTGACGGTCTGGTATAGTAGCACTATGAAACATATTTTTAATTTCTTTATAAAAGAAATTAAGACTGAAAAGACCAATATCTCGCCCATAAAATTGAGTTTGGATTTCATAATTCCATGCTGTTGCATTTTGTAAGGTCAGGTCTTCCCACCTTTAAAGATTGCCCCGCTAGAATTTTCTAAAATATATTTAAGAAGTCTATAATTAAAATCAGGCCTAGCAATTGCTTTATATGCTGCTAGCCTAACATTCAAAAAATCAAAAGGCCTAATTATTGCCTGAAAATTTGGAAGAACCTCTGTTTGTTTAAAGTTTGCTGATAGTATCTTTTAATTCTCCGAAGGGAAATGGAAATCCGCTAATACCACGAGGTGAAAATTTTGACATATAATCATTATTATCACTCTCTATTCTAACACCAGTAATAAGAGTTAAATCTCTTCCGAATTCCAAAGTATTCATTGCATACCCGGCAAGAGTTCTTTCAGTTATATCATAGTAATCACCGCCTACAGAAAAATCATTCTTTATAGAGAGTATTATTAAGATGATCTACACTATTTAATTCAAGCTGTCTCCATGATTCTAAAGCATCTCTATTAATTAAAGGATTTAAAACATATTTACCATATAATACTCTACTTGGTGGATTTGGATCTAAGGAAATTTGTAAAAAGTAATAGGCCATCTACTGCCGTTTATAAACATTGGAATCTGTCCGGTATAATTTTTAGATGAAACTGTTCCATCATCATTCTTTATTAAGTTAAAGTCATTAATGTTTATAAGTAATATTTGGCAATCTTATTTGCATGGTTGAATAGCTTCTATTTTTATCTCTGAATTTACCTCCAAATTTAAATGCGCCGGTTAAATTATTTGATATATTATAATTTCTAAGTAAATCAATTTTGGCAGTTTTACCTTTTCAAATATTTCCAAGAGTTTTATCATCGGCAACCTCAATTGTTGAACTAGAAAAATTATTAATAGCATATTGAGCTAAGGCATTCAAAGGGCCCTTTCCAGTCTATATGAAATTCTTGAGCCGTATTTTCCATACCGGCTGTTTCATTAAAACCCATTTGATAATCTAAAGGGACATACGTCCGATTGAGAAAATGATAAATTCCAATCTGCTTGAAAACCAAACAAATAATTATTCCCATGAAAGAAGAATTGAAAATAGTAGTGTTAGAATTCACCGGTAATCATAAGCAACGCCTCCAGTAATCGTATGATAGGTTCTGTATGAAGTTAGATAATCTCTAGATGTTCTATTATATACAGTATTAAATTTAATATTACCTCTATCAGGGGTATTAAAATCTAAAAGAAAACTACCACCGGCTCTTTTTCTTATTTCATTTATATATTGCAGTTGAAATCGCTAAGTCTGTGGTTTCCCAATCTTTTCCACCATTTATTCCAAAATATAAGTATTAGAAGCACTTCATTACTTCTGATTCTTCGTTCCACATGGCCTTCTAATTGCAAACCTAGTATATTATTAAAAAATCTTTCTCCATAATTACCTAAAAAATTATATTGCTTAGCTGATTTATCCATTCCATTATAATCGCCAAAAGCTTGTAATCTAATGGTTCTTATTGAAGGAGCTTTTTTAGTCACAAGGTTAACTGTACCCGCAATTGCATCTGCATCTTTATCAGATGTTAAAGCTTTGAACAACTCAATTCCAGCCAATGAGCCTTGTGAAATTGTACTTAAGTCTAATCCTCGATCATTAGCTCGGTTGAGGCTAATCTCACACCATCTACTGTTACTGTTGCAAACTTGAGGGCTTAGGCCGCGTAATACAATTTTATTTGCTTCGCCGCCAGAACGTAATAATGACACTCCAGGTAAACGTCCCATCGATTCAGCTGCATTTGCATCCGGTAATTCTTTAATTTTTTGTTCTGAAACTACATTAACAATTGTATTGGAATTTAATTGCTGGTTAATTGCAGCAGCTTGTCCAAGCGCTTGCCCTGTTACTACAACTTCTTCTCCTAATATAACCTCAGGAGATAACGTTACGTTAAGCTTAACAATATTTTCATTTTGAACATTTATTTTAATTTCTTTTGGTTTGTATCCGAGGTATGAAATTTTAGCTGTGTAATTCCCAAAAGGAATTTTATTAATCCGGTAGTCACCATTTATATCGACAGCAGAACCTAAGGATGTTCCGATTAAATATACATTGGCACCAACAAGTGCATCCTGGGAAATGGAATCTTTAACAACTCCTTGTAATGTCCCCTGCCCAAAAATTTGCATACTGAAAATCAGAAAAATGAGAAAAATTAATTTTCTGGTATTTAATACGTCCATATATTTCTCCTCTAAAGTTAATCTCTCATAAATGATTTAGAAATCTTTAAATTTTTCTTATATAAATTTTAGTCCTCCATATTTTAATAAATGTACTTAATTGATTTCCGAATTAAGCTATTGTCAAAAATCATTGTACTTAAAGCATAGTGTTTTTTGTCCGGTTTCAATTAAGATAAAAAATGATTAACGTTTATCATTTAAATAAATTTTAATATATTCTTTGTATATATTTATTTTTTTACCTGAATATATTATTTGAAATGTTTTGCATAATTCGTAAATAAATAATCTTTATTCTTTAGCCAAGAATCTTTTAATATTATTTAAACAGTTCAAAGTATTATAATTTTATATAGTCTATATTAAATTTTCTGTTTAGTCCAAGTTTGATAAAAAAGATTTTCGCATCAAATTAAAGAATTTGCAATTACGATATTATTATGATGGAAAAGTTTTTAATTTTTTTGATGTTGGCAACGTACAACATTTATATTAACATTGCCAAGCATTTAACGGTCGGTTTCACGCAATTAACATGTTAATTGCGTAAAAAATCTTTGAATAAAGAACAAATTAAGCATTTTTTTTATTTGAATCATAAATTTAAATTTATTATTCTTGACCATGACTGAAATAAATAATAATGAAAAAGAGCAAATCATTTCCGAAATTTTAAGTAGTGCTGAGTTCAAAGATTCACAACGGTATCAGGATTTGTTAAAATATTTGGTTGAGAAAACTGAAGAAGAAGGTTCCGTTAAGGAAATTGAAATTGCAATAGATGTTTTCGGTAAAGATTCCAGCTTTGATCCAAACTCAAATCCGCTAATCCGTTCATACATAAGTAATTTGAGAAAGAAACTTGAACATTATTATTTAACAACTGAAAATAAATATAACTTACCAAGATTGAAATACCAAAAGGCCAATACTTAATTAATTATATCTATTCTGAAAATGCAGAGGAACTCAAAAAGGAAGTACGATATAATAAATATATTTATTTAACTATTATATTATTTCTCCTTTTTTTATTGGCATTTCAACAATTTCGAAAACCAATTTCTGCAAGAGACTCAAAGACAATTGCTTCAATACCTAATCCAATATGGACAGAATTTTTTCAAACAAATACTCACCCTACTTTAATAGTGCTAGGGGATTATTTTTTTATGGCTGAAAAAGATCAAGGTAAGGATAGAATATTTTTAAGAAATACAAAAATAAATAGTGATAAAGATTTTCAAAGCATATCTAAAAGAATATCCAGGTTCATACAATAAGCTAGAACCATTAAAGTTCACCTATCTGCGTCCAAGCTCTTCATTTGGGTTATTGATATATTGAATGTGATTGGTACTTCAAAACAAAATACATCTATTAAATTAGCTTCCCAATTAAAATGGGAAGATTTTGAGAAACATAATATTATTTTTATTGGTACGTTCAAAACCCTTTATAAGTTGGATACTTTAATTGCTCAAACTGATTTGAGTTACAGTGTTGAACCGTCTTCATTAGAAATTATTGGAGATCAAAAAGATTCTACAAAAACATTTAAAGTAAGCTGGATTGCAAGTAATTATCAGAGCGATTATAGTGTGTTGTTAAAAATTCCCGGGATCAAAAGATAATACAATTGTATTCTGTTTAGGGTTTAGTGAGATGGGGGTTATGGATGCTGTCAGATCTGCGGTTGATCCTAATTTTAACAGCCGAATTAAAAAATGATATAAATATAAATATTCCTGAGTCTTCATTATACTTTGAAATGATTTCCCAGGTGGAGGGCATTGAATTAACTTCTTTTAAATCCCAAATAAAATATTTTTCGTTTATATCGGCGAGTAAAAATAATTTTTAATTCTGTCTTAAATTTTAACTTATAACTTTTTTACATGAATTTCCAATTACAAGTTTAGGTTTTAAATAAATTTTTATTTTCTTTGTTGAATTTGGATTTTTTATCAACTCGATTAATGCCAGCATTGAATCTCTACCAATCAAAGAAACCGGCTGACTTATATGAGTGATCTTTGGGCGGAAAATTTCATAACCTGCTATCTCATCATAGCTGAGTAATGAAATATCTTCAGGGATTTTAAACCCTAAATCTAAGATTGATTTAATAGCACCTATAGTAGTTAAGCTATTAAAAGGGAAAATTGCAGTAGGTTTTTCTTTTCTGGTCATTAATTCTTCTGCGGCAACAGCAGCTAATTCTTCTTTAAATTGCGTATCAATTATTAGGCTTTCATCTATTTTAATTCCATACTTTTCCATGGCATCTTTATACCCGGCATATCGCTCTACATCAGGGAATAAAATCCCCGGACCTTTTAATACTGCAATCTTTTTATGGCCCAGCTTTATTAAATATTCTGTAGCTTCGAAAGCACCCTGGTAATGATCATTTGTAACAAAATTAGTTTTCAAATCCTTAAATAATCTATCAGTAAGGATGAAATTCATTTTGCTTTTAATTAAATATTCAACAGATTTTTTTGATCCCGGAACTATCAAAATTCCATCAACTCTTTGGGACTGAAACAATTTGATATACTTCATTTCTTTAGTAGGATCATTATCTGTATTACAAAGTAGTAAATTAAAGCCATGAGAGTTTGCATAATCTTCTATAAACCTGTACCAGCTATTAAAAAAAGTATTTTTAATATTAGGCATTATTACACCAATTGTATTTGTTCTTTTTTTTACAAGAGAACGGGCAATTTGGCTTGGCTGATAATTCAGCTCTTCCATAGCTCGAATAATTTTCTTTGCTGTATTAGAACTAACAATCTCAGGGTTATTAAGTAAGCGGGACACAGTTATAACAGAAACATGTGCTTTTTCAGCAACATCAAATATTGTCGACATTGGATATCAAGAATTTATGATGAGAATTTAGAATT
>CAVZSD010000030.1:0-75442 GCA_963777615.1 uncultured Bacteroidota bacterium
TCTATATATTTCTCCGCCGCCAATTATAAAAACTTTATCTTTATTAAATTCTTCCGCACCTTTTATTGCACCTTCAATACTTAGAAAAATCTTAACTTCTTCAAAAGGGATACTTAAATTTTTATTTCTGCTTACAACTAAATGCGGCCTTCCTTTTAACGGTTTCCCAAGTGAGTTAAAAGTTTTTCTTCCCATAACCATTGGAAATCCCATTGTAGTATCTTTAAAATGCTGGAACTCTTCTTTTATATGCCATGAGATTTCACCATTTGATTTTCCAATTACATTATTCTGAGCAACAGCAACAATGATAATTTTTCTCAAACAGCAACCTCGAATTTAATTTTATCATGATGCTGATAACCTACAATCTGGAAATCATCAAATTGCAACTCATCAATCGGTTTCTTTGCAATAATTAATTTAGGAAGCGGAAGGGGCTCACGTTCTAATTGCTGCTTCAATCCTTCAAGATGATCATACTTCTCTGTTTCTGAATTTTTATCACCAACGTAAATATGAGCATCAATAATTGTGTGTGCAAATTGTCCAACTTCTAATTCAACTTCTTGAGCAAGAATTTGAGTCAACATTGAATAAGCAGCAAGGTTAAACGGAATGCCTAATGCAATATCGCCGGAACGCTGGGTTAAATGACAATTTAATTTTCCATCACTAACATTAAATACAAAACTATAGTGACACGGAGGAAGTTTGCTTTTAGTGGCGTTGCCAGGCTCCCAGGCTGAAACTACAAGCCGGCGGCTGTACGGCTTTCTTTTTATCTCATCAATCACATATTTAATTTGATCAACTTCACGGACTTGCCACTCACCTTTCCCATCTTTTTCTGCACTTGGGAAATGACGCCAATAATATCCATATGCTGTTTCAAGATTTCCATTTTCATCAGCCCAGGCATCCCAAATTTTTGTATGCTTTCTCAAATTCCTGATATGGTTTTCACCGGATAAATACCAAAGGACTTCATGCAATAAAGATTTCCACTCCATTTTTTTTGTAGTTAGCAATGGGAATCCTTTAGATAAATCTACTTTATAAAAAGCACCAAAATATGAAATTGTATCAACTCCGGTTCTGGATTTTTTACGAACACCTTCGTCAATAACTAATTTAACAAGATCCAAGTATTGCTTCATTTTAACCTTTGAGCAAAATTTTTGATTAAATAAGTTTGAATTTATTTTGAGACAATTTAATAAAAAAAGCGGAAGGTATAAAATCTTAATGTAGAAGCCGTTCTTTAATTTTATTCGCCGCTAAAATCAAACCTATTTCAATTTTTTTTATTGATTCTTCTTTATTCTTGAAGAATGAAGATAATTCAATTACCTCACAATTTTGAGGTAATTTATTTAAACCTTCGGGAGCAGCACTTCCTGCTATAATAAATATTTTACTTGCATTTCCTTTAAAATAATTCACAATTATCCCAGGTGCTTTGTTCATGAAACTCTGATTATCAAATGCTCCCTCTCCCGTTATTACTATATCAATAGCATTGTGATTTATTAATTGAAGATCAGTTAAAATAAAATCCTTAGAATAGTCTAATTCGAGAATTAAGAAATATTTGAAATCCTGCTGCTAATCCGCCACCAGCGCCTGATAATCCCTTAGAAGGATCGCCTATATCATTTTGGTTAAATATTTTAACAAGGTTTTCGAAACCATATTCAATAAGTTTACATTCTAATTCAGTCAATCCTTTTTGCTTGCCAAATACATAAGTTGAACCATTTTCCCCAAGTAATGGATTGTTAACATCTGCCACAATTTCAAAAGTAAATTTTATTTTTGGCTGATCCCAATTGATACTTTTAACACTAATAAAATTATCAGGAATAGCGATAATTTCTTTTTTATACTCTATCATAAAGTTTTAATCCCAGCCGGGAGCACATGCCTATTCCTAAATCATTTGTACCGCTTCCACCAACTCCAACAATAATTTTTTTAACTTCAAGTTTACCCGATTCGACTTTACTTTGAATTGCATTTATTAAATCTCCCATTCCTTTGGAACTAAGTTTTCCGGGTTTTCTTAATTCTCTCGGGATTAAATTTAATCCTAAAACTTTTGCTGATTCAATAAAAATCGTTTGAGATTCTTTTTTATAACCAACAGGAACGATTATCTTAGTCTCATCAAATGGAGTTGATACTCCAAAATTCAATATCTCTAAATCAAAATGATGGTTGCATACTTCTAAAAAACCATCTCCCCCATCAGAGATCGGAAAAGAAAATAGATTAAAATTTTCACTAACTAAATTAGCTTTTAGAATTTCTACTATTTGAACAGATGAAGCGCATTCTTTAAAACTGTTCGGGGCAATTAATATATTTAACTTTTTGTCGGCCACTATCTATCAATAATCTTTTTTAATCTTTGATAAATTTTTTCGGCATCTATTCCACCTTCTCCGCTAAATGAACATTTTTTAGGGTCGCCAGGACACTTAATTTGGCAATAGTTTTCTTCAGGTAAGATAATATTTGAATCATTTCCTTTTGGCCCCCATAATATTTGGTGAGCAAGCCGTAAGCGGACAAAAAAGAGAAAGTGTTTTTACTTTAAGTGCAGCTGCAATATGCATTGGTCCTGTACTTGCCGAAATAAGTATATCTAATGCAGAGAAGTTTACAATTGATTTTCTTAGATCATTACCCTCATTTATACAAATAATATTTCTTAAATTTTTTATTTCCTCAGGCACAGCTAAATCAGTAATCACAATTTTTACATTTTCCACTCGATTAATTAATTCAATTAATTTTACATACTCTCCCGCAGGCATATTCGGCGCTGAGTTGCCACTCGTTACATTAATTCCAATGAGCAATTCATCCGCCTTACAAATATTTTTCTTGAGCTTTAAAGAAATATCTTTTTCATTATCAGTTAAAAATATTTCCGTATCTACGTTATTAGTATCAATTCCAAGCTTCCTAATAGAATCTAAACAATAATCCGCTTCATGCCTTAATGGAATATATTTATTTCTAAAAATGCTTTTAGTATTGCTCATGAATTGATAAAATTTATGTCCAGCACCAATACGTTTTTTTATGCCGGATAGAAAAAGGAGCCAATTTACTACTTCAGTTGGTAGAAGCATTATTGAATGAGTAAAGCCATAACCTCTAATCTTAGTAATAAATTTAATCTTTTCCTGGTAATTGAAATTTTCATTCTTATCTGGATAAATAATAATTTCATCAACATTAGGGTTATTTTTATAAATATCTTTTGCATAGCTCCTAACCAGCATTGCAACGAAACTTGAAGGATATTTCTTTTTTATTTCTCTGGAAATTGGAGTTGATAATACAACATCCCCTAACCGATCAGGCCGGGAAATTAATATTCTTAATCCCTTCATTATTTATTCTTCTGCATTGTTATTTCTCTCCAAACGTCAAACAACAGCCAGTTTTCAATTTCATGTTTATAAATCATGTTACCATTGAAAAATGATTCAGCAATAAATTTTACTTTTTCATAATCATATAAATCAAAGTTTTTAACTTCGAGAGAATTTACTCTATCAAAAATAAAATCTTTTAAATGATAAATGCTATCAGCACCAATTTCATTATTTTGTTTCTCTATAAATTTCTTTTTAATTCCAGTTATTATTCTCATTGAAATTGTTTTTGCTTTGTATGGATAAGAAATCATATTTTTAATCAATGGAAATTGTTCCAACTGATTGGAATATCTTCTAATAACTTCCCTATTTATTCTACTGTTTTTTCGCTGTTCTTGAGGAAAACATAATCCTATTTTCAATAAATCAGGTTGAATAAAGGGCATAAATGCGACTGCAATTTGATCAAGGCATGTCTGGCCTAAGGCTCCCACATTTGAAACTTTATATTTAATAACAAAATAGTCCAGCCAGTTTCCCAATCCAATAGTTTTATAATCGGGCATTGAGTTGAAGATTAACCTAATTTTTTCAAGTGTATTTTCATATAATATATCATTTACATCTTTTAAAAGAATGTACCGCGATGATTCTTTAATAACTGAAAAAACTTTTCATCATGCTTTTGTGTAATAGCATCCTTACCAAGAAAATAAATGCGATTCAAAAATTCTCTTCTAATAATTTCCCCATATGCCCCATCTATTATAACCTCGTTTCTTTCATACAGCTTGGCATGGCTCGGAATAACTAATAAATCATTAAGTGATAATATAAATCCCGAAGTTGGGATGTACTCATAAATTGTATTTAATATTTTTTCCTCTGTATTCTCTTCAATTGATATCATTTTAAAATCAAATGTCGATTTATTTGCTATAGATTTTGCCATTAAAACATCTTGATTTGATTCATCCCCGAAAGCATGTGAGCTTAAATATTCAGATTTATTTTTTAAAAAAATGGAAAACAGAGTTCTTGAATCCAATCCACCGGAAAGACTGAGAGCCGTATTTTTATTTTCACGAGACGGAAATAGTATTAAATCTTCTAAACATTTTATAATGTTATCCAATGAATACTTTTTATTCCAATCCGGCTCCCAAAACTTGTTTTGAATATTTAATGAAAGATCCTGAATATTAATTTGAACAAATCCTTCAGGGCCTAACCTTTTCACACCTTTTATCAAACATCCGTGTGAAATTTGATTTGAAGTCAGCCAGGCTGAACCAAACTCTTCTAAATTTAATACTGGAATGCTCTTGAAATTTTGTAACCCAATCGAGTCTGGTTGAAAAGATAATTGAGGTTTCAGTTTTATAAAAGAATACATCTCTTATACCTAACTGATCATTAAAAATATCAATAGATTCTTTTTGGTATTTGACAACAATATAATGCCCGTTTAATTTTAATTCCTGCTTGTGATTACCGGAAATAATTTCTTCCCATCCATCAATATTAATAAATCCAAATTTATCCGAGAGTGGCTTTATCCCTATTCCTAAAACAATAAACCCGGAATTTTCAGACAGATTTTTATACATAGCAGTTTCATTTATTCCGCCTGAATAAATGAGAGTGTTTGAGGTTATATATTTGAATTTTATTTCATGAGGTAGTCTAAGATTTGATTCTTTTAATAATTTTGTTTCACCAATAATTCCAAATATCCATGACATAGCTACAACAAACTTCTATAAATTTCTAATGATCTTTGTGCGATTTTCCCCCACAAATAATTTGCTTTAATAGAATTTTGCAGTGAATTTGATTTGGAAAGATTTAATGATTTTTCAATTCCACTTTGAATTGATTCTATAGATTTCGGGTTAACATATTCCACCATATCTTTGAAATAATCTTTTGTCCCACCAAAAGGAGTAATAACAATTTTGGCACCACTTAATGCAGCTTCTAAAGCAGCAATGCCAGGAGTCTCAAATAACGATGGTAAAACAAATGTATCACATGCCGCATAAGCCGAAGCAAGCAATGGAGAATTATTTTCTAACTCATCAATTAGTAAAATATTTTTATTTTTTTGAATAATTATTTTTACTTTTTCACTTTCTCCGGTGTTTAAAGTTTTTCCAATTATAACTGCAGGATGATTAATTTTCTCCAACGCTTTAACTAATGCTAGAACATTTTTTCTTTTTGGGCCAATATGACCTACGTTTAAGATAAAATCTTTAATACCGAATTTTTTATAAAATAAATCAGCATCAGCATGCATAAATCTTTCAGAGACGCCATTTGGAATTACTTGAAATTTATTAATTGGTATTTTAAATCCGTGCGAAATTAAATTTTGTTCCTCAGTTGTATTGGGAAAAACTAATTCTGACCAATTACATATATCTCTAATGAATCCATAATCAAACCAAACACCCGGCAAATATTTTCTTGTTAATTTATCAATTGAATTTACACGTTTCAAAAAATTAGGCGAATGGGAACTGAAAAAAACCGGCTCCACCACAAATTTAATTTTATTGTAAAATAAGCTTCTTGCAAACCCATAAATTGAAAGATTTGAACCAACCAAATGAATTACGTCAAAGTTTTTTAATTTATCAATTGATGACCACATGCTAAAAAGCTCAACTTCATGGCCTAATTTTTCAAGCTCTTTTTTGCATTCAATAATTTTTATAAAGGGCCCGCCCTTAGCTATTGGGACTCCTTCGTATGTAGCAAAACAAATTTTCATTGTTTTAATTTTCTGTATTTAAAAAGAATATCATGCCTCAACATTCTTGAAGTTGTTTTTCTTATTTCATTCGGAGATACTTTATAATCAATTTTAATTTTGGCATTTTCTATTTTTTTTACTTTTAAATCGTTGTTTATCAATGGAGCTAAGTAAACTTCTTTATTAGGATAAAATGTTCTAACCCAAAAAATATTTTCTTCGCTGTTTCTATTGATCCTGATATTATCATCTATTAATTCCGCATTCCATTTTAAGGATGTTCTTTTAATCCACCAATCATAAAAATCCTTAAATGTTAAAATAGGAATATTTAAAATATTAATTTTTCTAAATATCTCATTTAATATATTTAATCTCTCTTCACTGGGATGAGAATATAGAATAACCGGCTCCTGCAAAGTCAGTTTTTGTTCAATTATATTTATAAAATAATTTAACATAGCTCCATCGTCATGCCCACCCCAACGCAGTCTGCCAAAACTAAATGGGTGAATCGGAATTTGTAAAACTTTGCTAAGAGAATTTTTTATTCCGGGATAAAGAGGGAAACAATCATAAGCATAACTAAATTCTGAAGAATATTTGAAATTTAATTCTTCCAGGGATTGATTTAATTCTTCATTCCATTCACCAAATGGCGCTGCAAATCCTGTTGGCACTACATTTATTTTTTTTAATCCTTCTATTCCTAATTTTATATTTTCATAATTATCTCTAAAATTATTAAACACCCTATGCCTATGACAATGCAAACCAATTTCTTGATTTTCAAAACTATTATATAATTTTTTTATTTCATCATCCTTTTCAATTGATTTTGTTTCAACAAACCAGGTTGCAGAAATGTTATTATCCTTAAATAATTTATATAAGCCGCTCAATTGAGAGTGGGTACCAAAGTCAGTGTCAACTCTAAAAGAGAAAATATTTTTTTCGCCATTTGGAAATTGCCAGAGGTTTATAAAAGGAAGATTTCTATGGTGGTATAAATTCTCAAGTGCATTTTTAATTAATAGATAAATTGCCCCTTTCGAAATTGCTGAGACTCTTTCATTCGTTTCTACATTTCCAAATTCAGTGTAAAAGTTTTTCCTTTTAATTGAATTTTCAAACATAAGTGATGAAAAACCGGAAGGAAAAACTATCACTTTCCCTTTTCCTATCGTGGTAGAAAGTGTAGTACATATTCCGTCTTGATTTTTTAAATGATTTGACGATTTCGCGATTTCTACACTTTTTATATACATCGCAAATAATATCCTGATTAAATATATCGTCTATTTCCGGTTGAATAAATTTAATAAACAAGTTCTTGCTTTTTATTCCCAAGGTTTCTTTTGCAATACCGGCTTCAATTAAAATACATCCGCCATTTCGCACATAATTCAACAGAACTTCTTTATTATTATTTTTATCACTAACTATAAGAACAGGGAGTAAATTTTCATTAATAGAATTATCATTGTTAATAATTTTAAAAGGAATACCAATTTGTGAAAGTATAATTTCCCAATAAGGTTTTAATGCTGTTATGCCTACACTTAGATTCAGACAAAAATCCTTTTTATAAAATTTATTTCATCAATTTTTATTCTGGCAGCCATAGCTATTAATGGTAATCCAACAGAAATTGAAATTATTATTTGCAATAATATATTGATCTGAACAATTTCCATGATTAAAACCATTATAGCAATAGCTGTGCAAGCCGGGAATACATATTGAATTAACAAAGTTTATTTTAAATATCTTATTTAGCTCAAAGGCCATTATAGTAAACACTATAATTTCAAATAATGCATAAGAAAAGGCTGCTCCTTTTATTCCAAAGAAATTTGTTAACGATATTATTGAAAGTAAAAAAAATCCAGCCCCCATAAACAAGGATTTTGTAAAATATTTTTCTTTGTGTATCCCTATAAATGTGAATGAAAAAACAGAGCCTATAAGTGTAAAGAAAAAACTTATAATCAATATCTGAAATACAATTACAGCATCAGAATATTGGTTACCAAATATTACACGAACAATTAAATCCCCGCTCACAATGGCCAATAAGCGAAACGCTCAAACCAAAAACTGAAATAATTTTTAATACTTTATTAAACATCTCTTTTAATTTTTCGGGTGTGGTAGCATAGTATTGAGTAATCTTAGGAAAGAATAAAGCACTAAATACTCGATCGACAATTAAAAATATGACTATTATTTTATAAGCCGCACTGTATATGCCGGCATCTGAATTAGATAATACGAAGCCCAGATATAGTACCGGAAACAGAATTACAAATTGAGCAATGATTGAAGCTAAACCAAGCGAGTATGATTCTTTAAGAAGAGTTATAAATTTGAAATCTTTAAAATTCAATTTGAATTTATTTTTTGTAATGAAAAAGATTGAAATTAAAAATATTGCATTTATTAATCCGCCAAATACCCAACCTATACCGGTTAAAACAGTATCATTTGTGTGAAGGACAAATAACATAACAAATATTAAGTATGCAAATGAACCTATGATCCTTCCTATGGCAATCATTTCCATTTTTTGTTTACCCTGGAAAAACCATTCTAATAAAATTGCATTTGGAAATAAAAAGAAAAGATAAGCAATAATCGTACGTGCAATTTCTTCTGATTTAACGAAATAATAAACTGCTGTTGCAGACAAAACAAAAATCAAAACTGTAAATGTTATTCTTGTTAAAATAATATCACCAGTTAGTTTTTCAATATTATTTACATTACCAGCAACTTTCCTTGTGCCTAATAGTGTCAGTCCGCCATTTCCGATTATCATAGCATAGCTCAAAATAGCTAAACCGATATTTATAACACCGAAATTAGATTTGCCTAAAACTCTTGCTAGATATGTAACAGCAAGTAAGCCTATTAGTCTAGCGATAAATTCTATTGAAAAAAGAGAAATTATATTTTTAAGATTTCTATTCAATATCTATTTAATTTTTCTTTAACTCTCTTTTTATAACTTTAATAATTCTCTCCGATGAATTCCCATCGCCGAATGGGTTCTTACCTTTAAAAAAATTGTATTTAATTTTTAACTTCTTATCTATTTGTTCAAATGATTTTTTTATCTTTTGTGGATCGCTACCAGTTAAAAATGCATAGCCAGCTTTTATTGCTTCATTTCTTTCGGTAACATCACGCATAACTATCAAAGGTTTTTTGAATATGAAACTTTCTTCCTGTATTCCGCCCGAATCAGTTAGAATGAAATGACATTTGCTCATTAAATAAATGAACGACAAATAATCTAAAGGAGGCAACAAATACATATTATTAATATTTTTTAACATTCGATTAACGGGAATTTTAACGTTTGGATTTAAATGAACGGGATAAACAAAATTGTAATTATATTTTTTTGCTAAATGCTTTATTGTTGAGAGCATTCTATTAAATTCTTCGCCAAATTTTTCCCTACGATGTAAGGTGATCATAATAATTTTTTTATCATAAAAAGTTTCAGGCAAATACTTTGATAAATCATTTTTTATACTACCGGATACATTTTTATTTCCAATCTTTTTCTTTGCTTCAATTAACGAATCAATTACTGTATTCCCTGTTAAATACACTCTATCTTTTTTTATGCCTTCTTTCAATAAATTGGCAGATGCTGTTTTTGTCGGAGCAAAATGCAAATCAGTTAATAAAGAAATAATTTTTCTATTCATTTCTTCCGGAAATGGATGAAATTTATTAAAGCTTCTTAACCCGGCTTCAATATGTGCAATCTTTATTTTTTTATAGAAAGCTGCAAGCGAGGCTGTAAATGCAGTAGTGGTATCTCCCTGAACTAAAAGTAAATCCGGTTTAACTTCATCTAATATTTTGTTGAACTTAGAAATTGAATTTGATGTAATCTCAAATAAGTCTTGATTTTTTTTCATAATATGCATATCAAAATCTAATCTCAAATCAAAAATATCCAGAACCTGTTTAACCATTTCCCTATGCTGCCCGGTTGAACAAACATAAGTTTTAAATGATTTATCCTTCATCAATTTTTTAATTACCGGAGCTAATTTTATTGCTTCCGGCCTTGTACCAAATACCACAAGAATCTTTTTCATATTCTATTTCACTAAACCATTTAATACATTTTTCAAATTAGAATCGGCGCTTCCCTTTTCAAAAAATATTAAGTTGTCGTCCCGAATATCATTCAGGCATCCCATTGCAGGTGCTATAACTTTTTTATTATAGTTCAAAGCCAAATTCACGCTACCCGAAGTTAAGATATCATCAAAATTAAAAATGACATAATCGGAAATACCAAAAAATAAATTTAGTTCATCTTCGTCTATAAATTTACTTATTATATAAATATTTTCCCTGCCCTCGGCCGCTGTGACCAATTTATTATAATAATTAACATTCACCTTTTTAACTAACCCGGTAATGATTAAAACGGCATTTTCGATATCACAAAAGTTATCAATTATTTCTATTAAACCTTTATACTCTGCTATCACACCGAAAGATAAAAAAATTTTTTTATCTGCAGCTAAGTTGATTTCCGGATATTTAATTTGTAATGATTCAACCGCATTTTTCTTATTAACAATTGTTACTTTGAAATTGGGGTGTTCAATTATAAAAAATTTATTCTCAGGTACATTTAAAATTGGAGACATAATTTTTATTGCCGATTTGCAATGTACATGTAGTTTATTTGATATTTTTGCTAAATATTTCCTTAATGCCCTATTTAAAATTACATGTTTATTTGCATGAGGATATTTATTATGAATTGTCCAAACAATCTTTCCGCCTATCAATTTGTAAAGCGATATCCAAATTATTTTCCAAAATATCCCGGCAAATGATTTTAAATCCGAAGCTTCAAACCAGTGATAATGAAGTAAATTATTTTCACCATAAAGCCTCTTTACAAAAATTTTACAATGTGCAAAAACCGAAATAAATTCAATTTTAATATTACCGGTATTTCCATTTATGATGCTTTCATAAAGCTGATATAAATAGTCTGTATTTTTATTCCCAGGGTTTAATAGCGGCACTACATAAAGTTTTTTAAGATGAGGAGCTAAAGTAAGATATTCTTTTAGTAATTTTTCTTCAGTCATTAAGAAAGTGAAAACTGGTTAATAAATTTTAAAATGGATCGAATAAACACTACTTTATAAATTATAGACTAGTTATTGTTCCTTCACACTTTGACATATCTATTGTATACCTAAGTAGATACTAAGATAGTAAAAATAATAAAAGCATTTCGGTTAAAATCTATTGGTTTGTTTTAAAATTTTATTCATTTAATGAAGAAAATTATTAAAGAAAAAAATTATTATGAACTGAAAGATAAGTTAGCTAAAAACTAAAACTTAATGAAATCGAATTGCCTGAACCAAACCGAAAGACAATGGAGTTAAAGCATAATCAAAAACTAATTCTCCCCAACGAATTCCTGCTCCTGCGGTAAATCCTTTTGATATGTAACCTGTTTGATAACCTGCTCTAATTGCAAAAGTTCCATTATATAATGCTTCTCCGCCAAGATTAAAATGAATATCATCTGTGCTAAGATATTTTTGAAATTCTCCGGCAGCAGTAAAACTTAATTTATTATCAGGAAATGCAAATTCATAAGCGGGGCCGATTCTTATTTCAGATGGGAATTTTGTTTTTTCATTTCTTAATGGAGACATTGAACCTAAATTTTTAATCACTGCAGATGCATATAATCCTTCAATATTCGTTTTATACCTTAAACCAAAATCAAATCCAATGCCTTCAGCTTCATCATTCAACAAACCTTCATATAAATATTTAATTGTAGTTCCAAATGATAAATTGTCAATTAGAAAAAATCCTGTTGAAATGCTTCCACTAAAATAATTTCCATTAAAGGTTGAATGGCATCACCGGCAACTTCACGAACCTGAATATCACTTATAGTAGTTACATTAAACCAATAGCAAATGGAAGATTAAACAAATCAAATTTTACCCCGCCAAGCTCACTTCTCACATCTTGAATCCATGAGTTATGCATAAAAGTTAATTGAGTATTTTCTATTCCAGCCAAACTTGCAGGATTATAATTTATTGAAGTAACGTCATTTGCTGCGGCTGCCCCGGCATCACCCATTGCTATATTTCTTGCACCAAATCCTAATTTCAGAAATGATAATCCTGTATTACCGGCGGATTGAGGAAATATAAGAGCTGCAGATATGATTATTAAAAGTATTGTTTTATTCATTGTTAAATTGCTTAATTGCCAAATTGTTTTTACACATTTAATTATTCTTTTACAAATTTGTTTTTATTTAGCTGCACTGCTAATGTATAATCTTAATTTTTTAATATTTAAATTTTTTAATCTTTCAATCAAAATATAACATTCACACCAACAATGTGCCTATCTTGAGGTGAATATTGTTCAATCATAAATGCATAGTCAACACCAAAATCAACGCTTCCAAAATTCTGAATGAAAGAAAATCCCAGTGCCGGTTTTGCTGGTTGGTCAGAATTGCTTAAGTTAAATTGATCAATACCGCCTCTCAAATATAATTTATCAAATACATTGTACTCTATTCCGGCTCGCAGAATATTTGAATGTGCATTACTGTTTTCAAGTTCAATTGAAGCTAATAAACCAAAATCTTTATTCAAGTAACCAACACCCAATTTCCTTAGATTAGGGAAATGATCTGTTGGTGAAGTACCATTATGGCCATAAATGGGGATCCGGAGTTCCATTCATATTTAGAATTAATATCCGCTATAACAAATGAAACATTAAACTGATCATTAATTTTATACAACCCGCCAATATCCAGTCCAAATGCTGATGAAGTAATGCCTTGATATAATTTATAGTAATAGAATTTTACCTCAACACCGATTGACAATTTATCCGAAAAAGATTTTGCAATTCCCAGAAAAAATTGATTTTCAGAAGTAGATAGTTCACCGGTTTTTATATCATTGCCATCCCGTTCATCAATTTTGCCAACACCAGAATTAATTATACCTGCGCTAATACCAGCACTAGATTTTCGGGAAGAGTCCTTTAGATGAATGGAAATCAAATTTCCTTGTGAAATTTAAAAAGTTCAATGAACGGTCTAAAGACAAAAATGAATACGAAGTTTGAACTAAATTATCTTTCTGATAAATAATAACTGCAGGATTATAATACGAAACTAAATTCCCTTCAGTAACTGCCGACATTGCATTACCCATTCCAATTCCTCTGGCGCCAAATCCCATTCTACTAAATGCACCGGGCATTGAATTTATACTGCTGAATTTTGGCTGAGCAAAAATTACCTGAAATGCTAATGTAAAAACTATAATAAAAACTTTTTTCAATTAAACCTCTATTAAAGTTCAAGTTCAAGTTTAAGTTTAAGACATGTTCAAGTTAAGAATATAACGTTCTTGAACCTTCTTACAGGCAGGCTTACACTTGAACTTAAACCTAAATTACTGAATCACTAAAATTTTCCCAAAGATAGGATCATTTGAACCTACTTCAACTCTATAAAAATAAACTCCATTGGGAACAATGTTTCCCGAAGCATCTCTTCCATCCCAATAATCAATTATTCCAGTACCGGTTCCTGTTTCACTTCTATCAGCATTTTGAATAACTGTTGCTACATAATTCATAGAAAAATTAAATACTCTTATGGTTACTTTTTCGCTCTTTCCGCCGGTGCTGTATTTTATTTTTAATCTATCTAATCTTGGAGAAAAAGGATTTGGAAAAGCAATGAGTTTCATTTTGTGATGCAAGGCTTTGAGAGGCAAAATAAATTTTCCATTCTCCGATCCCACATTATATTGGGAGTTTCATTTAATCTTGCAAGCCCTTCATCAGAACCTAACCAAACATAATTTTATTATTTATTGGAACCTGCAGCATTAAAAGCTACATTACTTACATCAATACTAAATCCGGATTTACTATCTACTATTGAATTTGGAAGAATCCATGTAGTGCCTTTATCAGGCGAACGAAATGCCCCATTATCTGAAGTAGCAATAACATCATTGTATTTAAAACCAAAATTATGTACATGTTCATCTTTTAAAGCTGTCTGCCAATTTTGCCCACCGTCTGAAGTATAACTAACTCCGTAAAATTCTGTAGAACCTTCTGCAACCCAGGTAGCACCCCAAACAGTATTGTTATATGAGTTATAACCTAATGCAGTAACAAAGTTGCCGCTTATAGGATTGTCTTGATTCAGATGATTAAATTTTTGCCAGCTTGGATATGTGTCCTTTGCGTTTGTTGTTTTATTAATTCCGTCAGCAGTACCAACATATAAAGTTGAATCATTTACTACGGCTATAGAAAAACCTAAATGATTATTGTTTCCAACATCACCCGCTTTGGGACGAAGTGAAATCTCACAGTATCAGTTGGCTGGACACTATTTAATATTATCGGAAGGAAGAAGCACCCTTGCCATGTTTTGACCTTTATCCGTGCTTCTTCTTAATCCACTTGACCACGAAGTAATCCAGACGTATTAGGCGTAAAAGCAAAGTCCCAGGTAATGTTTTGCTGTGGGACTGTAACAGGTAAAGCTTTTACTTGAGGCAAATTAATACCATCATTAATTCCATAGGTAAATAAGAGAATCACCGGGATCATCAACCGGCTGTGGAATGTAATTCCAGGTTTTTCCTAAATCAGTTGAATAATGTGATCCTGTGCCCATATCTACATCGGAATTAAAAGGCCGTACAGTTGAGGCCCAAATTGTATTTGTAAATTTATTATAGTTAACTGAAGCTATAGCATCAGTTCCAAAATTATTAGTTTGATAATAATTTTCCCAGCTATCACCATTATCAGTAGAAATACTTAAACCTTTTCCCGTCCCGATTAGTATAGTATCTCCAACTACAACAATATCGGAAATTCCATTGCCTAAAGGAGTAGTATCAGTTAAGGATTTACTTAAAGTTTTTGCAAAACTTTTCAAATGAAAATCATGTGGAACTGCCTGAGAAAACACAAAATTAGAAAATAATTAAAATTAAAATTAATAGAATAAAAATATTTTATAATCATTTAATAACTACATTATGATTGATAATATTGCTTAGTGCATTTCTTCTATCTTGGGCTTGAAATTCAAATCGGTATGTCCCTTTTTGATTATCCGGCGTTACCTTAATCAATGACGGAATAAATCCCATCTCCAGCAGTCTGATCTCCTGAGGTTGTACTTCCATCATCAAACTAATTGAATTGGGCCAGCTATAGTTGAATCTGGTTTATGGCTTAAAAAACTAACCGATTTTATATCACTTAGCCCATTATTATCTGAAACTTTTATTGATAAGAAGACTACGGTTTTAGTATCGACGGCAGTAATAGTATCTGGTGCAATTAAATCTGAAATTATAGGAGCTACATTTGCTTGTCCATTGTCATAATAAAATTGTTGAATTGCAACTTTATTTGTTTGTTCATCCTTTCCCGTAATAAAATACTCAATAACGTATTCCCCGATTGGATAACTTTGTCTTAGTGGAAACTTGTTTGTGAAAGTTCCGTCATCAGCGGTAAAATCTCCATGAGATGAAGTATTTCCATCATCATATAAAATAATGGTAGATGAATTTAATTTCTTTGAATCTGAAGAATAAATATTAAAATAAACTTCAGATATATTTTCAAAAGATTGGACTCGAACAAACAAAGTGATCACCGAATCACCTGGTAAATAGGAGAAATCTTTGAAAGATGAAACTCCGGTTACCTGGTAAGATGATGTTTGATTGTCTACTACTGAATTAAAATCTTTTTCGCATCCCCCAATTAAGAGGATGGGAAGTAAGAGTAATAATATTTTATTCATGAATTAAATATTGGTTTATAAATAAAACTCAACAAGGTAAAAAAATATCCATAATTATCATAAATTATATTATCTTATAGACAATGGTATTGGTGAAAAACAAATTAAAAAAATGAAAAAGCTAATATAGCCGATAACTTTTCTCCTAAAATCCAATTCAGTGTAATCCGGCACGGTTGGATGTTTAAGCTTAATAACAAAATAGAAAATGAGAGCCCAGAAAAGCCATCCTGCCCAGCCAATTCCAATATTCAATTCCAAATAAACATCTGCAAAACCGGCAACACCAAATACAAATAAAATTATAAAACATATTACTGCAATTTTATAATGCGTCTCTCCGCCAAAAAGTGTATAACTTATATGGCCGCCATCTAATTGGCCAATTGGGATCATATTCATAGCAGTAATAAGCATTCCAAACCAGCCAACGCAAAGATAAGGATAATGATAAACTTCTGTCATCGGTGGGAAAAATTGATGCGAATTAATAAATATCCATTTAAAGAATGAAAACAAAATTGTATTTCCAAATTGAAGCGCCCCACCCTGTGCTGCAAAATTGGGTCTAAATAATTTGGATGAATGGAAAGAATATATTCTACTCCGGGCACATGAGTGAATCCATAAATCAAAACAATTAAGCAGGCAATAAAACCTGAAATAGGCCCGGCAACTCCAATATCAAACATAGCTTGTTTGGTATAAATTGGTGACCGGGTTCGAATTACTGCTCCCATAGTTCCAAATGACACAAACCAAGGTATTGACGGAAAAGGAATATAATAAGGAAGAGTTGCATCAACTTTATGACGTCTAGCAGCAAAATAATGCCCGAACTCATGGCAAGTTATAATAAAAAGTATTGAGATAGAATATGGTAATCCTTTAAGTAAGTAGGAAAGTTGAAATGAAATTTCTGTACCCTGAAGCCATTGAGCACCAGCTATTGTGGTGGTAATAAAAGTAAATATAAATAAGCCAATATGAAGCAGATAATTATTTTTTTTCCGAACCTTTTTATGCTCGAATGTATCTGTATAATATTGTTCTTCTAAATTTTCTTCAGGCATTATAAATCCAGGTTAAAACCAAACGTTGAGTAATGTTCATTTACATTAAAATATTCACCATGAATGCTTTTGCCCGAATAATATGAATATAATAGTGCTGAAACCTTTTTTGTTGTAAATTCCAAATTTCAAACCAATGCTGAGAATATTGCTTCCAGTAAAGTTTCCAATTTTTTGAAGCTTAAAATCATCTGCAGCAAAAGGAGTAACCGGATATTTAAATAAGCCGGGTAAAAAATAATCGAAGCCTAATTGGTAAATTCCTTTTCCAACATAATTCGGGTTGACATGAAATAAGTAAGTAAGCCCTGTATAAACTCTAAGCGAATTAATTTTATAATATGGAAAAAGCTCTAAAAACTCACGGCTGTAGGTATGCGGGTTAATTCCATTACGCCAGATATTTTTTGCATAGTCATATTGCCCATCTACAAAGTGCGCACTGATATGGCTTAATCTAAATCTTGCACCATATTCACAATTATTATTTTCAATTTTATATCCTGCGTTTACCCCAAATAAATAATCAATTGCTTCTACCGGAAAATGAAATTCTTTTTCTGATCTTAATTTTGTGAAGGTAAATAAGTCTGCTCCGAAAGAAAGAACCTTATTATTATTAGTAGTGTATTGAAAGATGTCGGCTGATGTTCCTACATTCAAAAGGATATTGCTATTCCCGGTTAAATAATCAAATCCGGCTTTAGGTTCTAAATGATTTGCAGTGAATGGCTGAATATTTAATTCATCAGGGAACCATTCTTTTTTTATTTGAGAAAAAATTGTTGAAGTAAGAACTATTGTTAAAATTATAATTAAATTTTTTTTTCATTTTATTGATTCAGAATTCGTAAAGTTTTTTTTGATTTTTTGTTTAACAAGTTTTTGATAACTGTATTTAAATTTTGAAGGAAGACTCATAATTGAATATAGATTTGTCGGAAATGCAAACGAAGGTTCAAAATAACAATTAACCGTACAGCCTTCGCAAAAATCAAATCTGCCTTCCATCTTTTTATAATATTTTAATTTTTCTGATTCTCTAATTTCTTTAATCGGTTTATCAATTTTTATTGATTCATTTCCGAAATGATAACAAGGTAAAATAATTTCATTGTTTGGAGAAATAACAACAACCCTGCTTACAGCTTTGCAGCTTGGGTCTTCAATATTATTGCCGCCGTTACGTCGTAATTTTATAAATGCATTATTTAAATAAATATCTGATTTACCTTCCACATATTCTTCAATAAAATCTAAAGCTTCATTATTTAAACCCGGATTTCCAAAATATGAAAACACAGGGTTAACCATTAAAACCAAATCATTTTTAACAGCAATTTCATGCATTCGCGGGAGTTTTTTATAAGTATCATTTGTAACCGTGAAAAGAATGTCTGGAAATTCTCCCAATGATTTTGCTATGTCAATACTTTTTAAAACACTATTGTAACAATTAACTTTTCTAATTTTATTATGCTCTTCTTCATCAGGTGAATCCAAAGAGAAATGCAGAAGATTAATATTTCCGGCTAATCTTTCAGCAAATTTTGGATAAAACAATCCATTTGTAGTTATGCTTGTCTGCATCTTTAAGCTTTTTGCATAAGCTGCCATCTTATCTATTTCTTTATGAAGAAGAGGTTCTCCGCCGGTAAGGTCAATAAACTTTACTCCTAATTCAGCAAGCTGTTTTACATTAGATTTAAAATCTTCAAACTTTGCATAAGGAGTGTCTTTAAATTTTTCATGAAATCCAAAATGACAAAACTCGCAGTAAGCATTGCATCGGTATGTTAAATAATAATTGCATAAAAGAAGCATTAAAGTTTTCTCCCCTTCCAAACAACTTTTCTATCAAACAAAAGAACGAAAGGAGTTGCAATTACATAAAGAGTAAAATAAACCTGGTAAGGTAAAAAATATTTTAAATTTTTCTTTATTCCCAAATTATTATGAACACTGTACAATACAAAAAAGTCAGTGATAATTTTAAAGAAAACCAGATAAAGCCAGGTGCTCGAAAAAAAGAAAGGCGTTAACAGAACACAAAGATTTGTTAAAAACCCCCAGACCATAACTAGATATCCGATAAAAAGGTACGCCTAAACCGCCAACTGACCAGCGTTTCTTTTGCCTATATAAACTTTTAAAGCTTTTACAAGGCAATGAAGTTAATAAGTGCTTCTTTATCTAAAGGATAAGATAAGTTTATATTTTTTCAATTTGTAAATTGCATTTAAAAGAGCTAAAATCTTCGGTAACGCTGAAATGGTAGATTTTCATATCCGCCAACTTCATCATATGCTTTTTTTCTATACGACATATTATTACCAATACAGGTAATCGGCATTCCAATATTTATTGTACCGGATGCAACAAATAACAGATAAATAAAATCAATGCTTTGCATGCCGCTAAAATTATCGAAAGCAAGCTGGGTATGTAAATCCATTTACAATAGCTACATCTTTTTGATAATATGAAGCAATGGTATAAGCCCATTTGGGATGAACTTCACAGTCAGCATCTGTTGTTAAAATAATTTCACCTTTCGCTATATCAATCGCATTTGCCAGTGCATTCATCTTGCCGATTAATTTTCCAATTTCTTTTTGAGTGACAATTTTCTTGAATTTATTTTTCCCGGAAATAAATTCGTCAATAATTTTTCCTGTGTCGTCAGTTGATTTATCATCAACTAGAATAATTTCCAATTTTCCTTCCGGATAAATTAATTTATCCAATGAATTTATACAGCGCTGAATATTATCAGCTTCATTTCTTGCTGCAACAATAACAGTTGCTGAAGGAAAATCTTCTTCCTTAATTTTAGGAAATTTCCTGCTTACTCCAATTACAAAAATAACCGACTGAAGGAAATAGCCGCTTAAAACAATTAGAAAAATTATTTCAAACATTCAGCAGGCTCTCCGATTTCAAATCCATTTTTAGCAGCTTCATCTAAAATAATTTTTATCGAATCTATTATAATATTTTTTGATTTGACGCTGTCGTGCAAAACAATTATTGAATTTTGTTTTAGAAAATTTTGAACTGCAAATTTAACAAGTTTTATATCATTTTTATAATCGTAAGTCAATAATGACCACATTACATTTTTCAATTTTTTTTCTCTTAAAAATTTGGAAGTCGAGAAATTAAATCTACCGTGAGGCGGGCGAAAATATTTTACCTCATAATTATATTTTTCTGACATTAACTTATTAAATGAATCTATCTCAGAATCTCTTTCAATTTTATTCAATTTATTTATTTTTTTATGATGAAATGTATGATTAGCAATTAAGTGATTATCATTAATTAAGGAAGATATAAGTTCGGGATATTTTTGACAATTTTCTCCGACACAAAATAATGCTGCTTTTATTTTTTGTTCATTTAAATATTTTAGAATCACTTCCGTAGTTTCAGGAAATGGCCCATCATCAAAAGTTAAAAGGATTTTATTATTTTTTGTTTCCCAAATAAAATCACTAAAAATATTTTTAACTATACGCGGCGGATTATATAAATACTTCTTCAAATATAAATGACTATTTTTCTTAAAAGATTTACCTGCAATTTAAAAGAATTCAATAAACATTTCTTAAATTAGCACTTCACTTTTCAATAATATTATAATTTAATGTTCCAACTTAGTGAACATAAAAAAGGTTTGTTAGCCGTATTAGCAGCAGCAATGCTGTGGAGTACCGGTGGAATGTTTATTAAGCTGGTTACTTTAAATGCAATTCAAATTTCTTTTTTCAGGTCATTTTTTGCCGCAATTGTTTTTGCGGTATTATTTAGAAAAACTGTTTTTTACGCAAATGGTTTTACATTTATAAATGCAATTATTTATGCAGCAGTTTTAATTCTTTTTGTTATTTCTACTAAAATGACAACTGCTGCAAATGCAATTTTCCTGCAATACACTGCACCTATTTATGTTTTAATTTTTGAACCAATCATTAATAAAACTCAATATGAAAAAATTAATATCATAACAATTACTATTTGTTTTTTAGGGATGATTTTATTTTTTATGGGAGAACTTACTCCAGGTCATTTAGAAGGAAACTTGCTTGCTCTACTTTCAGGAGTGGCATTTGCTGCTTTACTTTTAGGATTAAGAAAAAATAAACATGAATATCAATTAAGTTCAATTTTTTACGGCAATATTATTCTTTCTTTAGTCTGCTTCCCTTCTTTATTTGAAATAGAACATTTAAGTCTTTCTGACTTAAGCATGGTTTCTTTTTTAGGAATTTTTCAAATAGGAATTGCTTATGCAATTTTTACTTATGGATTAAAAAGAGTTTATGCAATTGAAGCTTCATTAATTTCAATGATTGAACCTGTCTTAAATCCTGTTTGGGTTTTCCTTACTTATAAAGAAATTCCTTCCATAGGTGCAATCATTGGGGGAATAATAATTATTGCAGCAATTTCAGTTCGAGCATTTATTTTAGAAACTCCAATGATGAAAGCAAAACTAAAAGTAAAAAGTTAAGCTGATATTTTTACAAAGAGAAGTTACAGATAAAAAATAAGTAGGGGACTATATTTAGACCTCATACAGTGTAATAAGGCCAGTTTAAATTTTTTTATAATCCAAATTGTAAGCCCGCAGAAATTACATAAAAATTGGCGTTGGTATCTCCCGTTCCAGGTATAGTTTTAAAATCATAATTTAAAAAAACATATTTAATATCAGCAGTTAAATAATTATTAGAATTTAAGCCCTAAAGGAAGTTCCACACCAGCACCAAAATGCCATCCTACTTTTTGTTCGGTTTTATCTGCAATTCCTAAATCATTAATATCAGAATTAAAATCGAATTTTGTATTGTACCAGCCAAAACCAACTTCCCCATAAACAATCGGAAGAACATATAATAATCCACTTACCATAACTGGAAAACTCTTTACAGTTACTTCATCATTTAAATAAGATTCTTGTCTATAATTTATAGAACCTTCAAACCAATAAACGGTAAGCCGTGAATTCTTAATGCTGCACCATACATTATTTTTCCATTATCTGCATCCCCAGCTTTTTGATACCCTATTTGTGGTCCAAGTGTGATACTTACATGCGGAACTTGAGCAAATATATTACTTATAAACAATAGTGATATAATAACAATCAGAGAAATTGATTTCTTGCACATATATACTCCTTTATTATTTTCAATCTCGATATAAGATATTGCTTTTTAATTATTCAGCTTGTGATACGCCTTCATTTAAATTGGATTGTGATATAAATTAACTTTTTAGGATACAATTTTTATTGCTATAAAAATTTGAAATTAAAAAGAAACCTTGCCTAATTAATCATTGTTATTTATATTTAGTCTTAATAAGAATAGTAATTAATAAAGAGATTTTAGCAAAATTGAATATCGTTATTGCCGATCCAAGTTATTTATTCAGAGAAGGTTTTAAATATGTCATTAATGATCACAAATCATTAAAACTTGCAGGGGAAATCTCTAATGGAATTGAAGTCTGGCCTCAAGTTGAAATAATTAAGCCGGACATACTAGTAATGGATTATTCTATTCCAAATTTTATTGAGATAGATGAATTATCAAAGATTAATGAAATTTCAGCGAATACTAGACTACTTGTGATTTCTAACGACCGGAAAAAGGATAATATTCTTAAAGCTATTAAGTCAGGCGTGACAGGCTATCTTTCAAAAGAATGCGAAAAAGATGAGATAATAAATGCGTTGTTTACTATCCATAAGGGAGAAAAGTTTTTTTGTAATAAAATTTTAGATGTAATACTAGAGAAAGAAAGCAACCCGTCTATAGATTCCTTGTCAATTAAATTTGAGTGATCGTGAAATTGAAGTGATAACCCTGGTAACTTCCGGTTATTCAAATAAAGAAGTTGCAGATAAGTTATTTATCAGCATTCATACTTTGTACACTCATAGAAAAAATATCATGCGAAAATTAAATTTCAAATCCCCCGTTGAGCTTGTATTGTTTGCATTAGACTTAGGTTTGATTGATAACAAAAAAGTTGAATCACTTTCCAAAGAACTCCTAAAGTCTTAAAACAATCATTTAATAAAACTTTTAACTAAATTTCAATAAAAACGTTATAAAATCTTTATGAATTTATTCTGCCTTAGCGATAAGTTTCTAATAATATATTTAAGGAGAATAATATGAAATTTATTGTAATAACTTTATTAGCCACTTTTATTATTACTTGTCTGGGTTTTTCAAAATCTAAAAATAATATTTTAGAAAACGGTGAAAACAGTTTTTTTAATACTCCAAACAACCCTAAAGAGCTTGGTAACGTAAACTGGAATAGGGACTATGATGAAGCAATTAAACTTGTTGAAAGTAAAAACAAACCTGTTTTAATTTTATTCCAGGAGATACCAGGCTGCAAAACATGTGTTTCTTATGGAGAACAAGTTTTAACTAATCCTTTAATTGTTGATGCAATTGAAGAATTGTTTATTCCTGTAGCTATTTATAATAATAGAGATGGAAGTGATTTAAAGACTTTGAAAAAATTTAATGAGCCGGCCTGGAATAATCCTGTGATAAGAATAGTAGATCAAGATGGTAAAGATGCAGCAGAAAGAGTCAATGGTGATTATTCACTTAAAGGAATTACTTCAGCAATGATAGAAGCATTAAAAAAAACAAAAAAGGTAATTCCGAAATACTTAAGACTCTTAAACCAGGAAACTATTTCAAGATCGCATGAATTAAAAACAGTTACATTTTCAATGTATTGTTTTTGGAAAGGTGAAGCTATACTCGGGAAATTAAACGGTGTTATCTCAACAATACCTGGGCTATGTAAATGGAAAAGAAAGCGTTGAGGTTAGATACGACCCTTCAATTATCAATTATAATGAATTGAAACAAAAAGCTGAATCAAAACAATGTTCAATTACAAAAAGTGAAGATTTTAAATCTGATAATGAACCGAAATATTATTTATCAAAAACTTTATTAAGATTTATTCCGATGACACAAATACAAGCAGCCAGGATAAATTCAGCAATCGAAATCGGTGATAATCCTAACCTATTTTTATCTCCATCGCAAATAAAATTACTGAGTTATATTCAAAATCATCCTGATAAAAAATGGGAAAGTTATATTAATGGAGATAATATAAAATTAAATTGGAACGAAGTAATTAATATGGTAAATGAAGATTAATTTTAACAATAAAAAAAGCTGGAGTCATATTTAAATCTTTGACCCAGCTTCTTTAATTTTTAGTTGATTGATTACTTAATAATTTATAGTTTTACATATCTTCAATATTTAAATAAACCATAGTTTGATTTAATAGCTGATACGCTATTTCGCCAAAAGTAATAGGTCCGGTAATATTAGCTGTTTTCTTTCCTTCTAATTCCGAATAAAGGTAATTAAGAATACAGTTACAAGAAAATATAGGGGTAATATTTAACCGGGAAACCTGCTCGGTAAAAGTGCTAACATAATTTTTAATAGGTTTAGCTATTTTATATTCAACATCTTTAAAAACCGGTGCGTAAAAACTTACTATTTTTTTATCCTTATCAATATTACTGAAACTTGTATTTATCATGGCTCCATAATAATTTGCAACTAAGTGGTAACCTTATATCAATCTTCTTTTCTAATAAATATTCAGAAAAGTTTTCCTTTTTTCCATTAACAAAACAATCACCTGAATTGAAACCTGTTTCAGGAAATGTAATAAGGTCGCCTTCTCCCTGCTCAAACAAATTAACGATATCAAGAGTTGGAATTTTGTTTGATGGCAATTCGACATGCATTGCAATTGATTTATTGTCTGAATTTTCGCCAAGCAATCCATTGAATACTTTTGGTGTTATTTTACCTAAATCAGCTAAGTCTATTCCAGCTATCCAACCAACCAAAGGACTTAAAAATATATCCTTATACTGATTTGAGTTTTCTGCAAACGAAATATGAATAGAACTAAATCCAGGAATTATTAGCAATGTATACCCATTTTCGTAAGAATCGCCTGCTATGCCGGGGAGAGAGTTTTCATCATAAAATTTTATTTTAACATTTTTGACAAAATTAGGAATGTCATCCACAAAAATCTCACTCTTTGTAAATTTTCCACCCTCATCACCCATAAAATATGGAATCGTCCCGCCTATCCAATTACCTTTGGGGAGTTGACTTAATAAATTTTCGTCGGCAGCTAATATCAGAGTCTCGCCTTTATTTATTTTTTCAATGACTTCATTTATTTGCATTAATTTTTTCATTTTCTCTCCTATCCAAAGATTTGCTTTATATCGTTTTGGGCAATTTTTTCGTTTTTAACAAAAAACTCATGTACCTCACCCACACACTTGTTTACGTTTTGAGGTGAAGAGTCATTCTTAGTACTTAAAATAATACGGCTCATCATAATTTTAGCCGCTAATAATTGAAACTGGTATTGCTTTTTTCCTAGTACCATTTCTTTCCAAATATAATGTGAAGCTGGTGGTAACATATTTAACCTTTAATAAACCCTTAAATAAAATATTTTATACGTCAATTTATTATCGGAGATTACCAAAGAAAACTTTAATTATTTTTTAGAAAAAATAAATTTTTATTTTAATAATAACACTTTGCAGATTATACTTTCATTTAGTTTACAAAAAATTCCATATCCAGCTAAGTTGATTATTTGAATTTTCTAAATAGATTATATGAACTTAAAATAAGAAAAGCAATTGTATTTTCGATTAAATATAAAGTCGAATAAAAATTAAGGTGAAAGCCTTTCTATTTTCCATTCTTCTTTTTCTTTAGAATAAGCAATCCTGTCATGCAGCCGGTTTTCTCTTCCCTGCCAAAATTCAAATGAATGAGGAATAAGCTTAAAGCCTCCCCAATAAGGCGGTAACGGTACTTCACCTTCTCTGTATTTCATTTTTAATTCAGAAAACTTCTTTTCAAGGAATTCTCTATTAATAATTATCTTACTTTGATTTGAAGCCCAGGCCCCTAATTGACTTTCATAAGGCCTGGTTTTAAAATATTCTTCGGATTCTTTTATACTAACTTTTTCAACTTTTCCTGAAATTCTTATCTGTCTTTCTAATTCATACCAGAAAAATAATAACGAAGCGCTCGGGTTTTCAATTAGTTCTCTTCCTTTTTGACTATTATAATTTGTAAAAAATCTAAAGCCATCCTGCTCCACACCTTTTAATAATACAACTCTTGCTGATGGAATTCCATCTTTTGAAGCGGTAGCTAATATCATAGCATTCGGCTGTTCAATCTTAGTTTTTACAACATCATCAAACCATTTTGAAAACTGTTCAAATGGATTTTTACTCACACTTTTTTTTTGCAGCTCTTTAAAAGTGTAATCTTTTCTTAGATTAGAAATTTCGTTATTATTCATCTTACTCTTATTTTTAACGAACTAATTTTGCACTACAATAAAACAACAAATTTATTAAATTAGATAGCATAGTCTCCAAACTTATCAATAAAAGGGTATAAACAATACACAAATATGTTTTCGTGTTTTGTTGCATATGGTTTTTATTGTTAATTGGTTGAGATAATTAAGAAATAATTAATAACTGAAAAGTAATAGAAAAAAATGAAAACGCAAGAATTAACAAAAGAACAGCAGGAAGAATTAGAAAAATTTGGGGCAAATACCTGGTTTGTAGAATATTTGTATAAACAGTATCAAGAGAATCCTGAAGAAGTACCTGATCAATGGAAAAAATTTTTCGGTGATACAGGCGATAAAAGTAACGGGAATGTTGAAGAACAACTAAATGCTTCTCTTTTAGCCGCTTCAAAAGATATCAATCTTCCCAAACCTAGTGAAGATGATGAAACAAAAGTTATTGCCGGAAGCTCTGCAAAAATTTTAGATAATATGAATAACAGCTTGAGTATACCGGTTGCTACTTCACAAAGGACTATTCCTGTTAAGCTGCTTGAAGAAAATAGAATAATGATTAATAAAACTTTAAAGAACAGAAATGAAGGTAAAATTTCTTTCACACATTTAATTTCATGGGCAATATTGCGCGCAGTAAATAATATGCCTGCTATGAATAATGCTTTTACAATTATAAAAAACAAACCGCAGTTGATAAAAAGAAAGCACGTCAACTTAGGATTGGCAATTGATATTGAAAAGAAAGATGGTTCACGCTCTTTGATTGTTCCCAACATAAAAAATGCCGATAGAATGAACTTTAAAGAATTTTGGGAATCTTATGAAGATTTAGTTAAGCGGTCTCGTAAAGGGCTGATAGATCCCACTGAATTTTTAGGAACAACAATTACTTTAACAAATCCAGGAACTATCGGGACAATTTCTTCAATCCCAAGATTGATGGTTGGACAAGGAACTATTGTTGCCACGGGTTCGATTCAATACCCTGCTGAGTATCAAGCAATGTCTCCCGGGAACTATTTCTACTTTAGGTGTAAGTAAAGTTATGAACATTACCAGCACTTATGACCATAGGATAATTCAAGGAGCAGAGTCGGGATTATTTTTAAAAGATATTACAGAACTATTATTAGGAGAAAGGAATTTTTATGAAGAAATTTTCACTGCATTAAAAATTCCACATCAGCCGCTTTCATGGAAAACAGATTACTATCCCGGCGCTTTTAATAAAGCTACGAACACTGAAGAAATTGAAAAGCAGGCACGTGTTTTACAGTTCATAAATTTATACAGAGTTCGCGGACATTTAATTGCTAACCTTGATCCTTTAGGAACGCCAAATACTTATCACGCTGAATTAGACCCTGCAACATATAAATTAACTTTTTGGGATTATGATAGAGAATTTATTACAGGCGGTTTCGGCGGTGTTCAAACAGCAACCTTGAGAGAAATAATTGATATTCTGCAGAAAACTTATTGTGAAAAGATTGGTATTGAATATATGCATATTCAAAACCCGGAAGAGAAATCATGGCTTCAAAGTAAAATGGAACCAATAAAAAACTCTCCCGATTTTGAAATTGATCTGAAGAAAAATGTTTTAAACAAATTGATCATTGCAGAAAATTTTGAACATTTTATTCATAATAGATTTATTGGCCATAAAAGATTTTCTCTTGAAGGATCTGAGACTTTAATCCCGGTTCTTGATTTACTATTAAATGAAGCAAGTGATGATCAAGTTAATGAAGTTGTGCTGGGAATGGCTCATAGAGGAAGATTGAATGTATTGGCAAATATTATTGGGAAATCTTTTGATTCAATCTTTTCAGAATTTGAGGATATAAGGGATCCAAATTCAATAGAGGGTTCAGGCGATGTAAAATATCATCTAGGTGCTTCCGGCTTATACAAAACGAAAAGCGGCAATGAAATCATCGTTTCTCTTGCTTCAAATCCAAGCCATCTCGAATGGGTAAATCCTGTTGTCGAAGGAATAGTAAGAGCAAAGCAAACAAGGATGAACGACGATAAAGATCACAAAAAAGTTATGACGGTTTTAATTCATGGTGATGCTGCATTTGCCGGGCAAGGAGTTGTTGCCGAAACTTTGAACTTATCCCAGCTTAGCGGTTATAGAACAGGAGGAACTGTTCATATTATTATAAATAATCAAATTGGTTTTACAACTACCCCCGAAGATGCACGGTCATCAGTTTACGCAACAGATGTGGCTAAGATGATTCAAGCACCAATTTTCCATGTAAATGGTGATGATCCTGAGGCATCAATCTGGGTTGCAAAACTCGCATTTGAGTATAGGCAAATATTTAAAAAAGATGTAGTAATAGATTTATTCGGATATAGAAGGCACGGGCATAATGAAGGTGATGAACCGGGTTTTACTCAGCCGCTGCTTTATGAAAAAATTAAAAGCCATCCTTCCGTTAGAGAAATTTATTCGAGTTCTCCTTTAAAGAATAAAACTCTTTCTAAAGAAGAAATCAATCAAATGAATGAACATATAACTGATAAATTAAGCGAGTCATTTGATAAAATAAAAAAGAAAAGCACTGAATTTAATACCGATGTACCTTTAGCTGTCCACAGGAAAAAATGGATGCCATTGAACCTATAAAAGATACGAATATATCTGAAGAAACATTAATTAAAATTGTAAATGCAATCACTACCGAGCCGGAAGATTTTCATATTCATCCAAAGCTTAAGAAATTTCTTGAAAATCAGAAAAAAATTAATTGATGGTTCAATTGAAGCTGATTGGGCGTTTGGCGAATCATTGGCATTTGGCAGTCTACTCTTGAAGGAACTCCTGTCAGATTAAGCGGGCAGGATAGTGTGCGAGGAACTTTTAGTCAAAGGCATTTAGCATTAACCGATATAGAAACCGGTGAAGAATATTTTTATTTAAATCATATTTCTAAAAAACAAGCCAGGCTTGAAGCATTGGACAGTTTACTTTCCGAAGCTGCCGTACTTGGATTTGAATATGGCTACAGCACTGCAGATCCATTAGCTTTGGTAGTTTGGGAAGCTCAGTTCGGTGATTTTTCAAATGGCGCACAAGTTATTATTGATAATTTTATTGTAGCTTCATATGAAAAATGGAAAGTACCAAATAGCGTTGTAATGCTTCTGCCGCATGGCTTTGAAGGACAGGGCCCTGAACACTCAAGTGCAAGACTGGAAAGATTTTTAATTCTCTGTGCAGAAAATAATATGCAGGTCTGTAACCCATCTACACCTGCACAATATTTTCATTTGCTAAGAAGACAAATTTTACATGCCGAAAGAAAACCTTTAATTATAATGACACCTAAAAGTTTGCTTCGACGCCTTGAAGCAAAATCACCTAAAGGAAGAATTTATAAATGGAAAGTTTCATGAAATAATAGATGATACAACAATTGAAAAGAAAAAATTTGTTGAAAAGATAATTTTAACAAGCGGAAAAGTTTATTATGATTTAATTAAATACAGAACTGAAAACGAAATTGATGATGCCGCTATTATAAGGTTAGAACAATATTATCCGTACAAATCTGAAAAGAATGAAAAATATTTTGTCGTCATATCCAAATGCGAAATCAGTTATATGGGTTCAGGAAGAACCAAAAAATATGGGCGCCTGGAATTTCTTAACACAAAGATTGTATGATGATTTATCCGAATGGCAAAAGTTAAAATATGTTGGCAGGCCTGAAAGTGCAAGTCCTGCTGTCGGTTCATCAAAAATTTCAGGCAAGCAGCAAGCTGATTTAGTTAAAGAAGCATTTAAGGATTAAAAATTCTATATACTGCTCTTAATAAACCCAATCCAGTTCTACCGGATTGGGTTTATTTTTATCTATCATATAATAAATGTACATATCATTGCTTACAAAGTAACATAGCAATTCGATTCAATATAGAAATTTTCCTTATTCTTAATTATTTCTTTTTTATCAACGCTTTCAATTTTTTTCAACCTTTTAAAGATAACATAATTTTGTCCGTAGGGAATTGGTTTTGAAAACTCACCTTCGTTAAGATCTGAAAGCGCAGAAGAAATATTTTTAGAATAATTTTGAATATTTGTTTCACCCAATAAACCGTTATTAAACCGGGAAGGACTAATCGAATACTTGCTCACCAGTTCACTAAAATTCTTTCCGGCAATTAATGCTTCATAAGCAGAATTTGCTTGCTTCAAACTTGCAAAAACTATTTCTGCAAGATTCATAAATAGTGGCTCAGCAAATTGAATTTTAATTTTTCTACGAATTAATAGTTTAATTGATTTGCCATTATACATGGCTGGAGTGAATTTCCATTTAAGTATTGAGGCGATTGCAAGCGCGTCCCAATCCTTATCGCCGCTGCTTTTTTGAAAACTTGCTCTTTCAACAGTTCCATCTGCTAAAACTAAAATGTCACTAACCAAATCCATATCTTGGCGGTAAATAGATTGAGGGATTAATGGTAAAGCAGCTTGCTTGAGTAATTCAGGTTCTTTTATTAAAGCTCTTTCAGTTTGAATCGATGAGCATCCGGCTATTAAAGCCAGGCAAATTAAAAATGTTAACTTTTTCATATCTCCCTCCTAATCCTAATTTTAATCAATGTTAAAATTGCAAAACGCTTCGGGAGAGAAATCAGATTTGTATTGATACTCTTTTCTTGATCTGCTTAAAAATTCTTTCTCTCTCGGAGTAGAGAAGAATTACATAGTGTATTGTGCAAATAAAAATTGTAATAGTCAAGATAATAATGACACAAGGTGATAAGAATAGATTAAAATAATGTGAAGAAATAAGCTAAAGTTTTGAAATTTATTATTTAATATTTAAAATTCAGCTCTGCAGATAAAAAATTATCTGCAGAACTTTTTGGATAATACTTTTAGCGTGGTATAGAAAATGCATAGGATACTCCCCCGCCAAAGCTTACAGAATTAAATTCTTGTCTGTCTAATCCCGGGTCGCCGTTTTTCGAAAAGCCATGACTGTATTTCCCACGTACATTAATTGCAAAGGCAGGATTAATTTGAAAGTTTACTCCTAAAATACCTTCCATTGCAAAGTTGGTTGATTTTTGCTCATATCCATTTTCACTGGCAGTATTTCCATCGAGCTGCTTTTGATAATTTAAAGCTCCAGCAGAAACACCGGCATACGGTTGAATTAAATTAGAATTCAAAAGCTCGCTAAAGTTATATGTAACACCAGCAATAACAGGTATCTGAACTAATTTAAATTTATCTACCGAATAATTTGACCATCCATAACCTGATTCGGCAAACACGGTAATTCCTTCCCCAACCCCATAAGCAACAGTGCCTCCGAAATACGGGCCGGCTTTTGTATCTTTGGAATTTGTCCCTACTAAAGCAAGGCCGCTTGAAACTGCCTCAACTTTTAAGTTGTTTTCCGGAACTACCTGTGCAAAGTTTGTTGTGATACTAAATGCAGTTACTGCAAGTATCATTAACGAAAGTTTAATTATTTTTTTCATTTTATTTTATTCCTTACTTTTTTGTTATTATTTTATTTAGTACTGATTATTATATATAGGATATCCGTTTATATTCTTAAATCCGATATAGAAAAAACAAAAAGGACTGTTTAAAGAATAAAAAAGGGATTATCTTTGCAAATAAAAAATCACCCAAAAGGTGAAAAAGAAAATAAACCAAAAACAGAGATAAAATTGCAGCCATTAAAGCCAATAAAAGTAAGTAAAAGCAAAGAAAAAATAACTAATAGAATAGGCTTGCCATTAGTGGAACAAATAGCAGAAAGAATAAAGCTAAGAGAAAAAATAGATGAGCTGTTTGGAAAACCGGGAAGCAATAGAGGCATAGAGGCCAGCAATTACGTAATGACTTTGGTTCACATGATAGTTGACGGAGCAATGCATCTGGAAGATGTTAATCATCTATTATCAGATGAGGCATTTCAAGAGATACTTAAAGAAATGGATTTGCCAACTTCAGATGCAATCGGAGATTGGTTAAGGCGGCATGGGGGCAAGCAATCAGAAGGCTGGATATGGGAAGCAGAAAAAAGAGTATTGGCTTCAGTAGGCAAACAAGGACATATACTCGATATAGACGGAACAATAATACTGGCAGACAAAGGAGATGCCCGGAAAACATATAAGGGAGTATATGGATATCATCCTATCATAGGAATAATAGCCGAGAACGGAATGATAGTCGGCAGTGATTTTAGAGAAGGCAATGCATCACCACAGAGTGGGTTGAAAGAATTTATTGAGAGCTGCCGGAAGAATTACAGTCAAGAAATAAAAATAGTAAGAAGTGATTCAGCCGGATGGCAAAAACAAATAGTGGACTACTGCAATGATGAACACATAAATTTTACCATAACCGCAGACCAAACCGAACCGGTGCTTGAGGCCGTAAGGGCAATACCGGAAGAGCAATGGCAAAGAGGAAGAGATAGGCAAGGAGTAAGGGAAGATTATGATGTAGCGGAAACAACATATTCATTTGGGGCAAAGAAAAGACAAGTAAGATTGGCAGCCAAAAGAACAGAGCTTAAAAACCAGTATGATTTATTTTCCAGCTACAGCTATTGGATAGTGGGCACAAACCTAACTAAAGAACAATCAGATTGCCAGAGTGTAATCCATCTTCATCAAGGCCGGGGAATTATGGAAAAGAGAATAGGTGAGTTGAAGCATCAGTTAAATATGAACCATCTGCCTTGCGGACAGTTTAATGCAAACTGTTTATATTTTACTATCGGTATATTGGCCTATAATTTACTTCAGTTGTTAAAGCTGATAGGCTTACCCGAGGAATATCATACCAAGAGTGTAAAGACTCTTAGATATCAACTGATAAAATTAGCCGGCAAATTAGTAACACATGCCAGATATAGGATACTACAAATAGCTGCACCTCTTAAGAACATAGAGCTTTATAACTGCGCTTATTATAGAATACGTTATTGCCCTCTGCCGGTCTAAGCAAAATAAAAATTACTGGTGATAACAAACGAGCTAAGAAAAATAATCAAGGGTGTATTGTTTTTAAAATAATGAAAACAATGCCAGGGGAATTTTTATTTTACTAAAAATCCAACTACCATAAATTAAAAAATCAGAATTGTTCTAATAATTTTTCTATCGCTTAATTTAGTTGATAGATTATTTCTTTTTTGCCTCTATATCGGATTTAAGATTTATATATAAAGTCGTTTCAATTTCATTTTTATTTTTGATACTGATTACAAAAAAATATTTCAGTTCATTCATTGTTTCTTTTTTGTATTACAAAATTAATTTAGATAATATCAAACATGTGAACGTTTAACGGATCTTTTCCCAACGTTAAAAGGATTTAAAAGATGAATGATATATTCACAGCTTTTAATAATTCAAAATTCACTTCTACAAAACTCTTTGAATATTAAAATTGAATTTGCTGCCGTTGAATATCTTTTTCTTCTAATCTTCCATTTCTTCACAATAGAAATTATATTTTCTAACAGCTTGAACTATTTTATTTGTTTTTAAGTTAATGGCTTCAACTCTTAAAACTTTATCTACATCTTCAAGATCAATAGTCATTTTCAAAACATTGTTAATTTTGTTTAAGCCCGATTTTATTTTATAAAATTCTTCCAATGAATTTATATTTGTTTTAAATATTTGAATTTCCATCTTTCGTTCCTTTTATTTAAATAATATATTAATCACTTAGGAACTGCTAGGCCAAAATGAAAGATCATGGTTTAAGATCAAATATTGCCTTGCCGCTTTCGAAGTCGATAGGCATAGAAACCTGCTCATGCGTGATTAGCCAATTACCTTCGATCTTCCGGAAACATGCCGTGTATCGAACCCAGGAGCCGATCTGCTGCCCGTTCTTCAAATTTCCACTCAACCGGTTAAGACTATGACTGAATGCAACATCACCGCCAACCGTGATGGTGAGATCACGAATCTCGTAATTCAATGGCGGCTCCATTACAGAAAAAACATTTGCCCACGCTTTCCTTTTCTCTTCCGTTCCGAGATATGTTCCTTCGACATCGAATGACAGGATATCCGGGGCATAAATTGTCATGGTACCGTCAAGGTCCATATTACACAGTGCCTTCACATGATTTTCCATTTGAAGCCTGATTTCGGATTCATCAATCACTCGCTGAGATTCATTTTTAATTTTTATTTCTGATTTTGAACTTTTTCCATTACTCTTTATTTGCTGTTCCATTTTTCATTCCTTTATCATAATTAAATATTTTAATCACGCTATGATAACAATTGAGACTGCAGAAACCGGACATCTCTAAATCCTATTTAAGCTTCTGTTAGGCTTTAATGACTTCACTTACATTCGCTTTAGTTTTTATAGGAATGAATCCAAGGATTATCGAAACTATTAATGTCAATATTGAACCTGTCAAATCCGGCTTAACTGTCATTAAATAAATTATACCCAATAAAACTGTAGTTCTAATTTTAAGTGAAAGAATTAATGAGTTATCATTTAACAGCGATCTTAACGTCGGAGAAATATAGTTTTCATTTGCTAAAACTTTTTTAATTCCTTTCATTTTTCGCCCGGTAAGAGCGCCACCAATTATGGCAAGCAATATCATTCCAATGAAAGCAATAAGAATCCAGCTTGCATTTTTCCAAACAACTGCCGTCATATAAATGCCGGGAATTAGAATAAGAAAAATTGCAATAAAGCCTATAGCTGTTAACTTTGGATAATTAATAAATGATTTTTTAATATTTTCAATCGACATAGCTTTCCGGATATTAATTAAAAATAACCATTCAACTGCTATGGCAGCAAAAAGCATCAAAGCCCCTGTAACGTGCAAAAATAAAGCTATCCTGTATAACATTTCGTTCACCTTCCAATATTTTAAATTTGATTAATACATTAGATTATTACTATTGTTATCCTCAGTATTAAAGTTTCACTCGAATAACAATTGAGACTACAGAAATTGGACATCAATAAACACAATTTTAATTTAATTACTGGTTACTCACATTAGCTTCATGCTCGGTGTATTCTTTATGCTTATTTATTATTTTTTCCAATTTCATTTTTCTACGTAGTTTCAATTTTTATTATTCACATATATGACAATTGAGGTTTTAGTTTTGTGACAAATTATTTATAACAGTTGCGCTGTTGTTTCTTTCTATCACTTTTCAATACGCCACTTCAACTGTCTTTTTATAAATCGATTCGTTTGCTATGTTATTAATTATAAAATCCGCAAGGTCAGCTCTTGAAATTTTCAAACCTTTCTTCAAAAAAGAATTAATTGAAAATCTATAATGCCCTGTGAATGGTTTATTTGTGAGTGAAGGAGGACGCACTATTGTCCAATTCTGATGGCTCTCTTTTACAATACCTTCCATCTTCTCTAAATCTGCAAACATATTTCTTAATAAATTCTGCAGCACAAATTTCGTCGTAAGTTTTACAAATAGATTGAAAGAAGGATTTATTTCAAGGCCTGCTGCAGATATAAAAAATACACGCTTTGTATTCGTTTTTTCCATCACAGCCAAGAGGTTTTTATTCCCGGCAGAATATAAAGTTGTTTCTTTAAGTGAATTCTTTCCAATAGCAGATATTACGGCATCTTTATCATATAGATGTTTTTCTAAAGTTTCAGGCTTCATAATATCCCCTTTAACTATTTTTAGATTAGGATGTACAATAGTTAATTTTGACGGAGTTCGTAATATTGCCGTTACATTATGTCCATATTTTAAAGCCATCTTTACTATTTGGAATCCAATACCCCCACTTGCACCTAATACTGCTATATTATAAACGCGTAATTTCAAATTCATTTTTCATTTTATTATTCCTTAACTTTTTTACAATCATTCATTTATTAGCATTAAAACTTTTCAAGCTTTAATTTTTGTTTCGTACATATGACAAATAATGTTTTAATTTTGTGACATCTTTTTAGTGGAAACGATTTTTGTCACAAAAGTGTGAGCTAAATTGTCTTATGTATAGAAGTAAATAAGGATATTTGTTTAGATGAATAAAAATGAATGTTCAGAAAATAAAAACAAATTATATTGAAAGGATAGTTAAATGAAACAAATATTAATCGATAAGTTTTTGGTTCCACAAGAAGCAATAGAAGAATTTACAAATAGAATGAATTATAATAGAAATTTAATTAAAGATTTTGCAGGCTTTTTAGGAGATAATGTATATAAGCAGAATGATGAAAATGGAAAATTTGTTATTATTACAATCGCAGAATGGAAAGATGAAAATTGTTTGAACAATGCAAGAGAGGCAGTACAAACAGAATATAAAAGAATTGGATTTAATCTCCCTGGATTGATAACTCGACTGGGAATCACAATGGAAAGAGGAATTTATCATGAGTTCAACAATAATTAAAATTAGTATCAACAAAACTCAATTAATTAAGTGCAATTATAGTAATGAATAAAAACGAAAAATTTTTAGAATATAGAAATCTTATTTTCTCAATAGCTTATGATATGTTGGGAAGTGTTGATGATGCTGAAGACATTGTAAATGAAGTATATTTAAAATGGATGTCGATTGATACAGAAGAAATTAAACAACCTAAAGCATACCTGGTAAAAGTTGCCACAAACATGTCTATCAATTATTTAAAAAGTGCCAGAAAAAAGAGAGAGCAATATTCCGGAGTTTGGCTGCCCGAACCAATAGAAAGAGAATATGAAACTAAGCCGGATAAGCCGGTAGAAATTTATTATTCTTTATCAATTGGAATGCTCATGCTGCTTGAAAAGCTTACAGCAATTGAACGCGCGGTGTTTTTACTTCGAGAAGTTTTTTCTTATGATTATTCTGAAATATCTGATATTATAAATAAGTCGGAAGATAATTGCAGGCAAATTTTCAAAAGAGCAAAGCAGCATTTAAGCGGTGAAGAAAAACGATTTACAATCGATATAAAATCACATGAAAAAATTCTCAATCAATTTTTAGATGCAACATACTCCGGTAATATGGATGCACTTATTAATTTATTAAAAGATGACATCACACTTTTTGCTGACGGTGAAGGCCAGGTTATTGGAGCAAATGGAGAAAAAATAAAAGCAATAAGCCAATCAGTGAAAGGGAAAAAACAAGTCGCTAAATTTCATTATTGAGTAACTGCAAAATTAAAAAGGATTTCGCCGATACAATGAATTTAAAATTAAAATTATAAATAATCTTCCTGCACTTGTCATTTACATAAAAGGAATAGCTTCAATAGCAATAATGTTTGAGTTGTTTGAAAACAAAATTGCAAATATTTATGCGCAGGGGAATCCGGGAAAATTGAAATATGTTTTTTAGCTTTTTGTGCAACTTCTGGTTTTTTTTAAAAATTATATTTTATGATCTTGCAAACTTAATTAGCTGGCCTTATAATCATTTTTATCTGCTGCCATTAATGCTTTAAATATTTATTTCTTGCTTCACCTTGTTCGGACAAGATTTTTACTTCCCCAGGTAAAATACGTTTTGCCAAAAACTTTAGTAATTAAAACATCTGCAATTAAACGCGAATGCCTTCCATTGCCATTGGTAAAAGGATGTATTAAAACCATCCTATGACTTAATCTTACAGCAATTTCATCCTCTGAAAATATTTTATTCCCAATCCAATATTTACAATCATCAAGAAGTTTTTTTAATTCAATTCCAATTGTAAATTTATCTACACCAATATTCTTATTAGAATTTCTGAATTCCCCTGCCCATTCCCAGATATCGCTAAACATTCTTTTATGTAAATCTTTAACAAAATCCTTCGGATAGAATTTTTTCTACTGTTAAGCTTCTTGATAGAAGCCACTCGTTAGCTTTTTCAACTCCTAACTGTTCAAATTCATCTAATTCACCTCGAGTGCTAATAGTTGGAATTAGTAAACCTTCCTTTTCATCTTCATCAAGAGGAGTCTGCCCTTCTGAATAATTTAGGTCTAATCCCATAAATATTTTGGCATTTCATTTTTTATTTTTTCAGCTCGATCTCTAATTGCTTTTTGAATTCTCTCTTTAGAATTTTCCTGTTCCTCAAGTTTCATTGATTGTGAAGTTCGTAAAACGATTTCTTCTGCAATTTGATATGCACGTTTTTCAATCATCAATTCAAGCGAATCTTCCTTTGGAATAAACGCATAAACAAAATTCATATTAATAGCTTCTGCTACATCTTTCAATTTTTGAATACTAATTGAACCATCCATTCTCGCGCTGTTCAAATTGATTAATATTTTGCGAAGACACATTTAATTTTTTACCCAATTGTTTAAGCGAAATATTTAATGTCTTGCGTATCATATTTATCCATCCATTTGAAGGCATAGATAACGTGTTAGAAATTGATTTAATTAATTTAAATCTTTTATCTAATTGCTCAATCATTAATTTTTGTTTATCCGTTTTCATAATAATTCCAAATTTAATAATTAAATTTAAAGCTATAGATTGATATTATCAAGTTTTTTATCAATCTATACATTGATATTATTGATTATATTTTAAAGCTATATCTTGATAAAATAATAGAAGAAGGGGGCTCGGCACAGAAAAAAATTAAGCATAAATAGCAGATAAAATAAAAGTTATAACTAATCTTGCTACAATTGTCATCGATTTAAAAAGTGCTGTGGCTATTGAAAGCATATTTGAATTATGTAGAAAAAAAATTGCAAATATTTATGCGAGGGGGAATCCTGATAAATTGAAGAGAGTGAATACATTCTAAAATAAAAAAGCCATCAATTTGATGGCTTTTATTTGGTGGGCGTTCACGGATTCGAACCGCGGACCCTCTGCTTGTAAGGCAGATGCTCTGAACCAGCTGAGCTAAACGCCCAAATACTTATTTTTGAGCTACAAATATTAAACTATTTTGGTAGAAATCAAAATTCCATAATTTACTTTTTGTGGAGCGAGCGACGGGGTTCGAACCCGCGACATTCAGCTTGGGAAGCTGACACTCTACCAACTGAGTTACGCTCGCAATTTTATTAACTCAAACATATTCAATTTTATTCAAGTTGTAAAGTTCCTTTTTTAAGATTCCAATCATCTTAAAGAATATTCTTGTCTTAAATATGAATCTTTAGTCTATCTGAATCAGTGTTAATAATTTTTTATTTCTGGTTAACCAGGCAATCAAATGATAAATTGAATAAAGTTCTAAAGCAAACGGAAGGTAACCTAAATAACCAAATAAAGGCATCTCAAAAATATGAAAGAAATTTACACCGGGTACGTTATATACCCATTTAGGATACGATAAATAGTTCCACATTTCCCAAAAGAAGCCGCAGATTAAGCCACCTATCCATAATGAAATAATAGGTCTCCAATTCCCTACCCTGGTATAATCAAACAAGTTAATATTTTGAAGTCTTATAATTTATCGGCTCAATAATAAAGAATACAGAAAGCCATATGAACACATAAAATACATCTGGAATAACTATCAGCAAAAGCAGCGTTACAATACCAAACAAGATAAACATTTGTAAATTTTTATCCGATGGTTCAACTGTCCAACCATTTTTTATTCTTCTAATCCAATTAAAAGTAGATGCTAATTCCACTGTGCCGAACACTGCGGGCATAACAATTGAGAAGTTAATTGAAGCAAAAAGGCTGTATTGAAAATCAGTAAAGTACTGGCGCCCTGCATAGTACCAGTTATGTGTAAATTGATTTAAAAGTTCAAATAGCCACCATGCAGGGATTGAAAAAAAGAATAATGAAATAAAACCTGGCAGACTTCGTTTTATGATAGACGTTCCTTTTCTATAGAATACCAGGGCATCAACAGCAATCGAATATCCTAACCATAAAGGAAAGAAAGCCCATTGAGTTCGAATTCCGCTTAGAGACCAATTTAAAACCCAGGAAATTACAACTAATGAAAATCCGGCATAAAATTGAGCCGGCAATTTTTTCATTTGTATTAAGATGTCTTTTTGAATTTGTTCAATTTTTTTCATGTTCATATTGAAAATATATAAATGAAAATTGATAAACTAAAATTTCGTAGAAAAAATGATAAGTTAAATTATTATCATCAAATAGATTAATGCCTTTTTAAAATTGCGTTTTAATAATATCAAATCTATTTTAGCACCACACAAACTTGAGGGGTTATTATGTTAAAGTTAAATCATTTAGATTATTATAGATTGCCATGGAATCTTACGGACAATTCAATATCCTGGTTAGAACCAACATCAGCATGCAATCTTCATTGCGATGGCTGTTATCGTTTAAACGAAAAAAATAGTCACAAATCTTTAGAACAAATTAATGAAGAGTTAGACGTATTTACCCGCTTGCGCAAAGTCGATGGGATTTCTATTGCCGGAGGCGACCCTTTAACTCATCCTGACGTTGTTGATATTGTAAAATCAGTAAAGGAACGAGGGCTTAAACCAATATTAAATACAAACGGTTTGGCATTAACCAAAGAACTTTTAATGGAATTGAAGAAAGCTGGTGTTTTCGGTTTCACATTCCACATCGACAGTAAGCAAGGAAGGCCAGGCTGGAAAGATAAAAATGAATTAGAACTAAATGAACTCCGTTATCATTATGCCCGCATGCTGGCAGATGCAAAAAATATTTCTTGTTCATTCAATTCAACAGTATATGAAGATACAATGCAATATGTGCCGGAAATGGTTAAGTGGGCACAGAAAAATATCGACATTGTACAAGTAATGGTTTTTATTCTTTATAGAGCTGTAAATAATAGTCAAGTTGATTTTTACTTAGGCCCTAAAAAAATTAACATGGACGATTTGGTTTATAATGAAGAAATGACAGAAAGAACAGATATTCAGGCCGATGAGATAGTCGAAATAATTAGAACCGAGTATCCTGATTTTGATCCATGTGGATATTTAAATGGATCTGAGAAACCCGATTCATTTAAATGGTTATTAACAGGAAGGCTTGGTACAAAAAATAAGATATACGGCTACATGGGAAGAAAAGGAATTGAAATTATTCAAACTTTTAATCACATGCTTTATGATAGATATTTAGCTTACGCTAAACCAAAAGATACACGCAAAGGCAAATTGATGCTTTTGTTAGGAGCCTTTGATAAGAAACTTAAAAAAGCATTTTTCAATTATTATAAAAACCCGTTGAACATTTTTAAACGGCTTCATTATCAATCAATAATGATTATTCAGCCGGTTGATTTTCTTGAAGACGGCAGACAGAACATGTGCGACGGCTGTCCGGATATTACTGTATGGAATGGCAAGTTAGTTTGGTCATGCAGAATGGAAGAGCAGTTGAAATATGGGCATAATGTTAAAAGCTATCCAAAAGGTTTTATGAATTAGTCAAAATAATTTAAAACATCCCTCTCCTTGCGATTGAGAGGGATAAGGGGTGCGGCAAAGACAAAAGGTAACTTCGAATCAATATATATTTAATACTAACTAAAACAGCAAATATCTTTTCCGGTTACATTAATTTTCTATTTAAATTTGCTAAAATTATTATTAGAGAAAACTATGCGGACAATTTATTTAAGAAAAGATTATGATATTCATATAAGAAAAGTCTTAATCGATATGGCTTACCTTGTATCTCACAATAAAATCCGTCTTCCAAAATATTACTTTGAAGACGGGCTTTATCTTCCTCACAATTCAAAAAATGGGAATGAAGTTGAGAAATATTTTTTGACTAAAGATAAAATCATATCCGAAACAAAAGACCACTACTTCTTCGACTTCCCTTTCAAAGCTGAAGAAGTTGAAAACTCAGCCTACTAAAAACAATCTATAATAGACTTTGTGGTAGTAATAAAAAGATTTTTATAATTAAATGCGAAAAGAAGTAATCAAATATCCGGATAGAATTTAATGATTGCTTCGTCGATGACTCCTCGCAATGACATTTCTTTTAAAGTACTATAACTGAATTTTCCGAATCTAAAAAATAGGTTGGGACATGTTTATCTGCCTGCTCTTCATTTAACCAGGTATTATCATCCAATAAATATCTAAATTCATATTCGGCATTATCATCCAGCTCAATTGATTTAGAAAATGAACCATCTTTTTTCGATTTATTCATTGGAGTAGCTTTTTGATCCCAACTATTAAAATCACCAACAATTACAGCTTTTTTAAAATCCTTAGCAATTTCTTTCTGTATAGAAAAAGTCACCTTCGTTTTAGGTTTATCTTTTACTTTCAGTTTCTTAATAGCCATTAAAAGTCCCTTTCTATTTGATGCTTTTTTTTAAAGAAATACTCTTAAAATATATAAATTTCTCCCCGTGAATAAAATTATAAAATTATTATCCTTTATTAAGCGAAATAAAAAGGTAAGTCAAAAAACTTAACTCTTAATACTCAAGATGCATTTCATCATAAAATTTTTCTTTAACAAGCATTATGTTTTCTCTCACAGTGCCTTCCACATTTTCGAATACCTCAACACCGGCAGAATGAAAAATTCTTGAAGCATTTGCAGTGCAGTTACCAGTAATTAAAGCATTGACTCCATTTTTTACAATCAAGCCTGCTCCAAAAATATCAGAACCGCTGATAGATTTTTTATGCGGATTGAAAACAGTTTTATAACTTTCGACCTCGTCGAGATCAACAATCAGGAAATAATTTGTTTCGCAGAAATGAGGTGAGATTAAAGAATCCAAATTGTCTTCAAATGCTGTTACGGCGATTTTCATTTTATTCACCTTAACTGTTATTGTATAAAAATTAATTACAATTAGTTATCGATTCCGAAAAAACAATTTTAACTATGATTCTTGAATTTATAATTGGACAAATATTAATTCAGGAGATTATATTTTTTCATTTTACGCCAAAGGCTTGTCCTATCTATACCAAGTGCTTTTGCTGTTTTGCCTCTGTGCCCTTTAAACTTTCTCAGATTTTTTATTATAATCAATTTTTCAGCACTCTTTAACGTATACTCTTCATCATCTTCTCTTTTATCCGCCGGCTTATTCAATAAAGGCCACAATCTTTCAGGAAGATGTTCAGGCTCTATTAAGGAACCATTTGATATAATAAAAGCATGTTCCAGGACATTTTCAAGTTCACGAATATTACCCGGCCAGTTATAATTCCTTAAGATCCTAAAAACAGATGGCGAAATATTTTTTGGTTCGCGGTTCAGTTTGCTGCTGAGGTTTTCTAAAAAATAATTTACCAGGGCAGGAAGGTCTTCCATCCTATTACGCAATGGCGGAATGTTAATATTAATAACATTTATTCTATAAAAAAAGTCTTCCCTGAATCTGCCGGCTTTTACTTCATCCTCCAGGTTTCTTGAGGCTGCTGCAATAATTCTTGCATTTAAATTTATTGTTTCATTTCCACCAATTCTTTCAAAGGCACGGTGCTCAAGAACTCTCAATAATTTTACCTGAAGCGAAGTAGTAAGCTCATCAATTTCATCAAGAAATATTGTTCCGTTTTTTGCCATCTCAAATTTTCCATGGTTTGGAAATATAAGCGCCTTCAAACGCACCTTTTTCATAACCGAATAATTCACTTTCAAGCAGGTTATCCGGCAATGCATTGCAATTAATAATTAAAAACGGCTGTGCTTTCCTTTCACTATTCAAATGAATGCTTCTTGCAATTATATCTTTACCTGTACCACTTTCACCCGATATTAAAACTGTGCTGTCATTTCCTATCACACTTTCAATTAAATTGTAAGCATGCTTCATTGTCTTGCTTCTTCCAACCAGGCTGTTAAACTTGAATTGCTTTTCAATATGAGAAGTTAGATTAAATAATTCACTCATATCCTGAATTGTTTCTATTGCCCCGATCTGAATTTTATCGCTGTCATAAATCGGAGAGGAGCTAACACGAACTGGAATTTTTTTATTTTCTTTATTTGTAATATAAAGATCGGCTGTTGAATTTGCTTCGGCAGATTTGATAGTGCTTGCCATGTGACAGCCATTATGGCAATTTTTTGTTTTGAATATTTCCCAGCACTTCTTCCCTATTACTTCATTTAAATTATAACCGGTTAAATCAATAGCTTTTTTATTAAAGGAAGTAATTTCCCAATTTTTATTTATGCTGAAAATACCTTCCTGGCGGCAATTAAAAATGGTCTCAAGTAAGTTTGATTTTGAATTTAACTCTTTTGTTTTTTCACGAAGATTATTGAACAAAGAATTAATTTCTTCGGAATCATGAAAAACAATTATTGCTCCAATTATTCCTCTATCCGGTTGTTCCAATGGAGTTAATGAAGCTACCACATTTAGTTTACTTTGATCTGCTTTAAATAATTCAAGCGATAAATTATTGAAGGAATTGTTTTCACGAATTGCATTAAATATAATTTTTTTATCATCTTCGGAATTGATTAGATCGCTAATCTTTTTTGAAAGAAATTCTTCCTCTTTATAGCCGGTAATCTTTTCAGCAGAATCATTTAGAGCTATAATTTTGCCCGAGCTGTCAATTGCAATAATACCATCTGGTATTTGAAATGGTTGAGAGGGAGTTTCGCTTATTTTTTCTTCGATGTTCATAGTACTTTAACCCGAAAAAATATTTTTTAGTTAGATGGGAGGAATACAATTTTATTTTTTAGCCCTACAACAATTCTCCCCAGCATAAAACCTGAATGTCCAATTATTTCACACCATTTTCTAACGGGCACAAATTATGCCATCCAAATAAAATACCACCGAAGAATATTCCCTATTTTTCACTAAAAAATCAAAGTCGATTTTAATATCAATTATAAAGGCTGGCAACTAATTTTCACAATTGAGAAGAGATGCACTTCTAATTCTAAAACTTCAAAAAACATTATTTAAAATTTGAGCAAAAATATCCGGAAAATTCACACTTTTAAAATAAGTACAACCGGAGATAATTTTGAAATTATCTTTGACAGACTAATTTAATATTATCACTATTGCTGAATTTAACTGATAAGATTTTATTTTCTTTATCAAGGAAATATCCATTAGCACCTTGATTTAGTTCACCTATAGAAGCATATTTTTTTAGTGCTTCTCCATTAATTTCAACAGATGAAACATCATTAGTATTATAAAAATGTGCTATATAATTTTTTATTCCTGCATCATAGTGGTTATAAGTTTTACTTATGTTAAGTTGAATCGTGTTACCGGATTTCAATTCAAATTTGGTTAAGGAATAGCTGTCTCTAAGAGAATGATCCTGGGTTATTCCATCATCTTGATATAAAGCGTATTCACTGTTTTTCCCAGGAAATATATTTAATTCCAATTGAGAGATTTTCTTTTCACCAACAAAATTCTCAACCTCCTGCATAGGAATTATTCCGCCTTCTTTTATGAATAACGGTATTTGATCAATTGGAGCGTCAACTAAAATCCATTGACTACCTTCATAAACCTTATGTGTCCACCAATTAATCCATTTACCTTCTGGCAAATAAAGTTTCCTGGTGTCTTCCGATTCAGAAAGTACAGGAGCTGCAAGTAAATTATCTCCAATCATAAATTGATATTGAGCATCAGTGGTATAACATTCAGGATCATCCTGAAAATTTAATATCATGCTTCTCATTACAGGCAAGCCTGTTGTTGATGCTGTATAGAATTCATTATAAAGAAAAGGAAGCAATTTATATCTTAATTCAATTACTCTTTTATTCCATACTTCCGCATCTTCTCCATAAGTCCATGGTTCTTTAGACTTTAACATTAATTACTGAATGTGCTCTGAAAAATGGTGTAAGAGCACCAAGTTCCAGCCACCTTGTAAATAATCTTGTAGATGGAACATCTATAAATCCTCCAACATCACTTCCTGCAAAAGCAATTCCGCTTAACCCCATTCCTTGAACCATAGTGCATGCTAATTTTAAATGTTCTTCGCTGGCAACATTATCGCCAGTCCATACCGCAGCATATCTTTGGATACCAGAAAATCCTGCGCGGGTTAAAATGAAAGGGCGTTTATCTGGAAATTCTTTTTTAATTCCATTAAAAGTTGCATGAGCCATTTCAAGTCCATAAACATTATGAATTTTTTTATGATTAGCTTTAAATCCGTTATCATCAAACTGAACTATATCCGGGAACCATCTACCCCAAACTGCAGGTTCGTTCATATCATTCCATATTCCTGCGATGCCTTGTTTTAACCAATCAGCATTTTTTTGTCCCCACCAGTCTCTTGTTTCCTGTTTTGTGAAATCAGGAAAGTACGCCCATGACGGCCAAACCTGTCCTTGATAAACTTCACCATCAGGATACTTTGCAAATAAATTTTTAGCAAGCCCTTCTTTTGCAGGAAGATAATTATTAGTATCTGCTTTAACACCGGGATCAACTATAGTAATTATCTTAAATCCTTGATCAGACAAATCGCTTAACATTTTTTGCGGGTTAGGAAATCTATCCTTATTCCAGGTAAAAACCCTATAGCCATTCATATAATGAATGTCAAGATAGATGACATCGCAAGGAATTTGTTTGTTTCGAAATTGATTGGCAATTGTTCTAACTTCCGATTCAGGATAATAGCTCCACTTACTTTGCTGGTATCCAAGTGACCAAAGGGGCGGCATTTCCATTCTGCCTGTAAGCATTGTGTAAGATGAAATTACTTTTTTAATGTCCGGCCCATAAATAAAATAGTAATCAAGCTCACCTTTCTCGGCACCAAACCAATAAAACCTATTGTTTGCTGCACCGAGATTGAAAGAGGATTTATATGTGTTATCTAAAAAAATTCCATAAGCAGATTTTGAATGCATCTCAGAGGAAATATTTCTTACCCCGATAAAAAAAGGAATCGATTCATAAATTGGATCTGCATCATGTTTATAGCCTGGTATATCTGAATTCCACATTGTCCATTGCTCACCGCGTTTATTTAGGTTACCAGTCTTTTCTCCTAATCCATAAAATTGTTCGTCGTCAAATAATTTTTTAAATACTCTTACTTCATCATTATCATAACTTACACCAAAACTATTATCATCTGCGTTCAGCAAGTTACCTTTCGTGTCGTAAATGCTTATTCGACATGGTGATTTTGAAATACTGATCTTCAAGAACTCTGTGGTAATTTCAAAATGATCATCAAAAGTTTTTAAATTATAAATAACATTAGAAGGTTTATAAACAACAGCATAGGAAGGAGCTTTTGAGAATTCATCTTTATTTGTAAATCTAAATCTTATAATATTGTCGGCAACAATATAAAGATTAAATTTTGAATTGCTGAGTGAAAATTCTATTCTATCGTCGTAAGATTTAATGGAAAGTACATTTCCAACATATTCAAATCCTGCTTGTAAAAATTTTGTCATAAAAAAAAATATAAATAGAATGAATAAATATTTTTTCATCTTTCAGCCCTGAAATTATGAATGGAGATTAATCAAAATTACGATTAGAATAATTTTAATTCAAATTTAATTAAAGAGAATTGTAATAAAAATAATTTATAAAATGAATTCAAATACTTTAGTTAATAATTCATTTATTAGGCGAATATATTGTAAGCATCGGAGTACCGTATCTACCTTCATCGCTTATAATTAATTCGCTTCCTCCAGAAAATGTAATGCCTTCAGGCTGATCATGATAATCAGGTAATGAAGCGTAATTCAAAATGTTTCCTTTATCATTAATTTCAATTATCGCTTTATCTCTTGATGAAATAATAAAAATGTTTCCATTCGGCTTTATTTCAATTCCTGAAGGAGAGAAATCATTTATGTTCAATTTATTTTTTATATCTTCAATTGATATTAAAAATTTTGGATTTGGCTCTAATTTTTCTGTTTGAAGGTTAAAAGAATAAATTGCTCTATAATCATTATAGCCATCACCAGGATAATCTTTGCAAGCAATTAATAATGAATTATTTTTTTCATCAAAACAAATGCCTTCAATATTATTTTGCTTCGATAAACCTGTTTGAATATTTCTATAATTATTTAAACTATCACTTGTATTCCAGATAAAAATTTCACCACTGCTTGTAATCAAATAAAAATTGTGGTTGGCTGCAGCAATTCCTTCAAAATCCTTGTTTATTATTTGATCCCCAAGCTGATATTCCGAAATAATACTGCCGTCATCAGTATTGATGGCGAAGATAATCCCCTGCTCATCATTGTGTCCGAATAAAGTACCTTCATAATAAACAAGGCCGGAAATTTCCAAAAGTTTCTGAGGCAATACCAATCTTCTGCACGAATCGATTGATAGGGTGTATCCGCTGAATTGTGAACCGATTTTTTCCGTTTCATTTTTACATGAACAGAATAAAAACAAAACGAGATAGGCAATAAAAATTTTTGCTGACATTAAAAAAATATTTATTATAAAAAACTTGTTGAGACTTCTAAAAAAATTAATCATGTTCATACTGAGTTTTTCGAAGTATGACATATTTAGAAAAAATAAACTTCGATAAGCTCAATCAGATATTAAAATTTTATCAAAGTTAATTTTTTAGAAGTCTTTTGTAATAATAATGATTTTCGAATTAATTATTAGTTCTCACCTTTTTTTATATCAATAATGGATTTTGTTATAAAAGCATTAATATTTATAATCAGAATTCTTAATCGCAAGCTCCACTTTTTCTTTTTCATCTTTGATATTTTTTATTAGTCTTTCCCCAAATTTCATTTTGGCATATTCAGTATAAAACTTTCTATTGTTTAGAAAATCAAGCTGAGTTTTTTGCCATTCCAGGTCTGAAAATCTTTTATCAAAAAGAAGCTCCCATTCACGTCTTAACAGTTTTCCTTTATCTTCAAATTTTTCTCTTCCGATATGTGCTAAATCGGAATCCTTAAGAATCTCTTCATTTAAATTCCGGGGCTCTTTGTTATATTCAGTGCTTAATATTAACCCTGCAATTTCATTAATTTTTTCTTTATCGTAATTTTTCTCTTCTAAATATTTTTTCATAATTTGTGCACTTTTCTTTTCATGATCATCAGGGAAAAGATATAACCCGTATCATGAAACCATGCAGCAAGAAGTAATATTTCAATTTCATCTTCCGGTAAATTTGAATGCTCTGCTATTTCTAAACAGGTATCAACTACCTCACTGGTATGAATAATATTGTGGTACAAATAATTTTTAGATAATTTTTCTTTAAAAAGATAAGTAACAAAAGTTTTAGTAGAATCAATCAATTCAAAATTTACAGCCATTTTTCCCTGCCTGTATCCATAGATTATTTTAATTATTTTTTCGTTTTAGAAGTGAAGTTAAGAAGTTTAACTTATAAAAGGTAGCCAATATGTAAAGAGAATAAGAATTCGAATAAAACTGTGATTAATGCCAAACTAATTTAATGGGTAATTCCTATTATCGTTTAAACTACAATGAAATTATTAAGAATACTTTTGGATAAGCAATTTTCTTTTTTCATAAGCTTCGCGTGAAATTTTCATATCTTCAATAAAATGTGGAAGCTCCTTAATTAGCATTGCTTGCGGGCCATCAACTAAGGCTTTAAGAGGCGCTGGATGGAAATCAATTAAAACCATATTCGCTCCGGCAATCACACCCTGGGAAGCTGCATGAAGTATATCAAGAATTCCATCCGGGGAAAATTCGCGTGAGCCAACAGAATGGGAAGGATCAATGCAAACCGGCATTCTTGTCAGTCTTTTTACAGCAGGAACCTGTGCAAAGTCAACAAGATTTCTATGTGGGTCAGAAAAAGAAGTTTTCATACCGCGAAGGCAAAAAATTACATTAGCATTTCCTTCGCTGGCTAAATATTCGGCAGCATTTAATGATTCACTTAATGTGATTCCAAATCCTCTCTTTAATAAAACAGGATATTCATTTTGCCTGCCGATAGATTTTAAAAGTTCAAAATTTTGGGTATTCCTGGTTCCAACTTGAAGCATTACTCCGGTTGGCCTGCCTGTTTCTTCCAAAACAGAATTTATTTCGTCAATATGAGTTTCATGAGTTATTTCCATGGCAATAATTTTTATACCATATTTGCCTGCAAGCTCAAAAACATACGGCAGACAATTTTTCCCGTGCCCTTGGAATGAATAAGGACTAGTACGCGGTTTATATGCACCCATCCTGGTACAAACCTGGCCATTTTCCTGTAAGGCTTTCATCATTAATTCAACATGCTCTTTAGTATCAACAGCACAAAGTCCGGCAAAAAGATTTAAGTTCTCCTGGCTGAAATGCACACCGTTATAATCAAAACCGGTTACACGCTGGCCATCTTTATGCCTTCCTAAAATTCTATATTCCTGTGAGACTCTTACAACTCTTTCAACCGCAGGCAAAGTTTCAATCTGTTCTTTACTTAATGAAGCCGTATCGCCGAATAAATATATTTCAGTTAATAATTGAATCTTACCTTGAACTAGATGTTTTTGGATACGGATGTTGGGAAGATCATTTAAATAATCCCAAGTTTTTTTGAACTCTTCAGAATTTTCGTCTGTATCGGCATGAAGTATAACTATCATAAAAACCTAAGATTAAATTGTTTTTATAATTTAAAGTGAAAGGTAAATTTAGAAAAACCAAAATCAAAACCGAAAACATTTTTAACTAAAAAATTTTCTAATGTATATATATTACTAATTACACATAACTATAAGTCTGCTTGACTTTCAGACTGGATTCGCAGCATTAAAATGGATGAGAAAAGCCCTAATACAAACGCACCCAACCATAATACTTGAGGTCCGAATATTTCCAGGACTGTCATTCCCAGCCAGGGACCAATACTAAAAGCTAAACTAAAATTTATTTGATAAAACCCCATGTACTCTCCTCTTTTATTATTAGGGGAGATCCCGGATATATAACTTGCACTTGCTGGAAATAAAACCATTTCTCCAAAAGTCCAAATTACAATTGTTATAACTAAACCAACAATATTATTTGCAAATGCCATTCCTCCAAAACCAATTGCAGTTAGCAAAGCACCTACTGATAATAATTTTTTATCCTGCCAATGATTTAAGATAATTGTTTAAAGGAACTTCAACTAAAATTATTAAAACAGTATTTATTGCGAACAAAACCCCATACGTCGATTCAGAAAAATGCAAATACTTAACTACAAAAACTGCCATATGCAGCTTGATGCTGAAAATATACAATTACCACAGGAAGAATTGCAATTATAAAAAAGATTAATTTTTTGTCTTTTAAAGCGACACTATGAAATATCGATTGTTTTTTACTATCTATGTTTTCGTTATCTGAATTTGATTTGTATATTTTTTGCCATGGTGAATAAATCAAAAATAGCCCCGCACCAATCGATGTTAAGTCCATCAACATAAAATAAATAAGAAAAATTTATTACGCTTAAAAAACCTCCAACCACTGGGCCAATACTCATACCTAAATTTATTGCAAGCCGGTATAAAGCAAAAGCGGGTTTTCTTTGATCGGCTGGAACAATTTCAGAAATAAGTGATAGGTTTGCTGGACGGAACGACTCATTTACTATTGCCCAAAAAACTGTCATTAATAACAATGGAATGAAACCTTGAATAAACGGATAAATGAAAAGCATTAACCCGGAAATAAGAAGTGACAGTTTCATTTGATTTAATGCACCAATACGGTCACTTAATCTTCCCACGAAAGGCGCTGTTATTAAGGCTCCCAAACCGTATGCTGTAATAATTAATCCCGCTGAACTGGTAGAAATATTTATTCCCCTGGTCAAGTATATTGCAAGAAAAGGAAGCACCATAGTTCCGGTTCGATTGATTAATGAAGCAATACACATTAACCAAAGATCTTTGGGCAACTTATTTAAACCTTGCCAAGGATTCATACCAGGTAATAATTATTTGTGATTAAATTAAAATTTGGAAGGGCAAATATCTAAAAAAGCCTAATTATAAAAAAATTAATACTTTTTTTTAAATTTTATTTGATATATTGATTATGTGTTGAAAAAATCCCCTCTCAAATTGAAGTTAAGATATATTTAGTTTAATTTATTTTTTGCTTAAATATTAAACAAATAATAAAATTTTCGATAATATAAGATAGAGAATTGTGTTTTTTGAATTATTCAAATATGAAATAAATAATTATATACCAATTGAAATTTTAACCGTTCGCATAGATCAAATAAATAGGCTCTGAATATTTGCTTGTTTAATGCGGGAATAATATTGAAAATTTTTTAAGCCCATAAATGAGAAACGACGATTTTAACAGTCAAATACAGAATGATGATTTTCATTACATGAAAAGAATTCATTCCATCCTTAGCTCCATAAACCATGCTATTGTTAGAACAAGAGATAAAAAAACTTTATTAGATGAAGTATGTAAGATCAATAATTGAAAAAGGCAGTTACGATGCAGTTTGGATTGAATTAAAAGTTGATGATGAAGACAGATTTGCTATACATGCTTCATACTTAAACCCCCAGCACAAATCAGTAGATTTACAACAATTGTCCGGTATAATCTCTGGAGATACTGATGAAGAAGTTATTCTACGCGAAAATGGATATAGTACCAAAAATAATTTGCACAATAAAATTATAAATGCCGGTTTATTCGGTAATTCAGTTATAACTATTTCATCATGCTTGTACACCTTCCCGATTATAATTGAAAATCAATTTGAAGGTAAATTAAAATTAATCTCAAATTATCATAAAGCTATTAAAGATGAAGAACTGGATTTGCTTAAAGAAATTTCCGGTGATATTTCTTATGCACTTGAAAGAATTAAGCTAGAAGAAAAAACAATTGTCAGTGAAACAAAATTAAGAGAAGTAATTGAAAACAGTACAAATCTTTTTTTCTCACACGATGTTAATTTTTTATTGACTTATGTAAGTCCCCAGTCAATGGAATTTCTTGGCTATACACCGGAAGAATCAAGTGTAAACTGGACAAAATTTCTTACTGATAACCCCATAAATGAAATTGGAATTAAAAGAGTAATTGATGCCATTAAAACAGGTAAAAAACAAGAGCCATATGAACTCGAATTAAAAAGAAAAGATGGAAAGATTGTTTGGGTTTTAGTTAATGCAACTCCGGTAGTTAAAAATGGAAAAACCGTATCAATTGTGGGAGCTTTGACTAATATTACAGAACGTAAAAAAATCGCCATAGAGAGAGACAATTTCTTTAAGTTTTCAAACGACGTAATGTGTGTGGTTGATTTTGAGGGCAACTTTTTAGCTTCTAATCCGGCATGGGAAAAACTTTTAGGATATTCAAATGATGAATTAAAAAAATTAAATGTTGTCAATCTGGCCCATCCTGATGATGTGTATCTTTTAAGAGAAGTTAAGGAAAATACTATTCATGGAAAGACCTCCGGCAATTTTTTAATTCGTACTAGATGCAAAGACAAATCATATAAATGGCTTTCATGGAACTCTTTTATAAATGATAATAACATTTATGGCCTGGGCAGAGACGTAACGGAGTTAATTGAAACAGAGGATAAATTAAAAGAAGCTTTACGAAACCTAGGCAATACAAACAAAGAGCTTAATAGAATATCACGTGCTGTTGAACAAAGCCCAGTATCAATCGTTCTAACGGATTTAAAAGGAAATATTGAATATGCTAACCCAAAATGCCTGGAAATTACCGGTTATACATTAGAAGAAGTAATTGGCCAAAATCCTCGTGTATTTAAATGCGGAGAGAAAAGTTCAGATGAATATAAAGATTTATGGTTAGCAATTGCCTCGGGAAAAGAATGGAAAGGTGAATTTCATAATAAAAAGAAGAATGGTGAATTATTTTGGGAATTGGCTTCTATTTCACCTGTTAAAAATAATGATGGTGAAGTTATTAGTTACCTTGCAGTTAAAGAAGATATTACTGAAAGAAAAAGAATGTTTGATGAGTTAATTGCGGCAAAGGATGAAGCTGAAGAAATCAACCGGATTAAATCAAACTTTTTCTCTAATATGAGTCATGAACTTCGAACCCCGTTAGTAGGCATAATTGGATTTTCGGATATGCTGCTTGATGAAATAAAGAATAAAGATCAAAGGGAATTTGTTGAAAGCATTTTAGAAAGCGGGAATAGGCTGCTTAAAACATTAAATACGATATTAAATATTTCCAAGCTTGAGGCAGAAAAGATAAAACTGCATCTGCAAACACTAAATATTTTTGAAGAAGTAAATTATGCAGTTGAATCAAATAGAAACAACGCTATAAGTAAAAAATTAGATTTAATATTTTCGTGCTATGATAAAGAATTGTATGCAGAAATTGATAAAAAAATATTTAGAACTATTACTAATAATCTTATAAATAATGCAATTAAATTTACCGATAAGGGTAGTGTGTCTATAAATATTACATCAAAAATTAAAGACTCAAAAGATTTTATTATTATAGATATCGTTGATACAGGAATTGGTATATCACCTGAACATTACAATATAATTTTTGATGATTTTAGGCAAGGCAGTGAAGGATTAAGCAGAAGTTTTGAAGGTGTTGGGTTAGGATTAACAATTGCAAAAAGATATGTTAAGTTACTGAATGGTGATATTTCGGTTTCAAGTGAATTGGGAAAAGGTTCAGTGTTCTCTATTGAAATTCCCTTGATAACAAAGCCCGGTCAATCTATTCTTCAAGAGAGTCACAAAAATATTACTCCAGAGCAGCCAATGGATGAAAAAAATAAAAAGCCTAAAATTTTACTTGTAGAAGACGATAGTATAAACCGAAGCGTAACAAATTATTTCTTAAAAGATATCGGCATTCTAGACATTGTTAAAACCGGGGAAAGCGCATTAGAAATTATTAAAACTAAAATATACGATGTAATATTAATGGACATTGCTTTAGGCTCAGGTTTAAATGGCCTGGAGACAACAAAATTGATTAGAGAAAATAATGAATATAAGACTGTCCCAATTATTGCGTTAACAGCTTATGCAATGTACATTGAAAAAGATAAATTCCTGGTTGGCGGCTGCAATGATTATTTATCAAAACCTTTTACCAAAAATGAATTGATAAATAAGGTTCTGTCTGTGCTTAATCAATCAAAAGATTAAATGCTTAATTTGAAGATAAATCACCAGAGCTATAACCCAGACTTTCACTATTAATTACAAGCATCTTACCTTTTTCAATTTTACCTATAAAGAATTCACAATTTTTTTTATTCATAAACTATCGTGTGGTAAATATTAAATAAATTCCACCAAGAATAACCAGAGCTCCGCAAATTCTTTTTATCAAAAGAATTGTTTTCGAACCCTCACTCCAGTTCAAATATTTTTGGACTTTTCCTGTTAATGTTCCGGCTCCGACAATTACTGAACAATGCCCTAATCCGAATGCCAAAAGAAATGTTACTGCTAGTAAATAATTTGTCTGCGCTGTTTGGAATACAACACCAAGCACCGGAGCCATATATGCAAAAGTGCAAGGCCCTAACGCCAATCCAAACAGCAATCCTAAAATTAAAGCTGCTAATAATCCCTTTGATTTTGTTTTTCTTAATCCGGCTGAATTCCAATCTACTTTAATTATGTCAAGGAGATATAAACCTACAAGAAAAAATATTCCAGCCACAAGATAGTTCCCCACTCCGCCAATATCGCCCATCAATCTTCCGAGTGAAGCAGTAATTATTCCTATTAAAGCTATCGTAACTAATATTCCTACCGAGAAGATTAAAGAAATATTGAAAGTTCTTCTCAATGAAATTTTTCCTTGTGAACTTATAAATCCGACAACAAGCGGAATGCTTGAAAGATGGCATGGCGAAAGTAATATTGATAATATTCCCCAAGCAAATGATGCAAAAACTGCAATCCAAATTGCGCCGTTCATTGCTTCGTAAAGTGAAGTAAAAATTCCCTCAAACATTTTAACTCTTATTATCTTTTAGTTTTAATCCCTTAGTTTTAAGAAGCTTGTGAATTTCCTCTTCGGGGTAAAACCCTTCATGCCGGGAAAACTCTTTTCCATTTTCATCCAGAAATACCTGGGTTGGAATTAACTTAATACCATACTTTTGTGCATAAGGTTTTTGTTCTTCTGTCCAAACATCATAAAAAGTAACTTTTACTTGTTCCCCATATTTTGCCTCAATCGCTTTCATTACCGGCTGCATTGCTTTACACGGTATGCAGTTGATAGAACCAAGTTCAATAAAAGTAACTTTTGGCTTTGTTATTTTTTTTTCGGCTTTTTTCATTTGTGCATAAGCTGAAAAAGATGTTAACAAAAACATAATTGAAATTATAAAAATATTTTTTTTCATTTTAGTTTTCCTTTAGCCATTCTAGTAATTGATCTTCCTTAGGTATAATACCACTACTTTTTAGTTTTTCATTTATTACCAAACCGGGCGTCATCATTATTCCGTAGCCCATCATTTCTTGAATGTCTTCAACTTTTATTACTTCAACTTGAAGATTGTTGTTAGTGATTAAGTTTCTAACCTTTGCTTCAAGCGTTCTGCACTTCGAACACCCGACGCCGAGTATTTTTACCGATGTCATTTTTATTCCTTATTTATTAGTTAAAAAAACTTATGTCTTATTATCTTTGCTGAAAGTTCGCCGCCCGGATAAAATATGTAAGCAATAGACGGGGTTTGGGAAGATGGTAAATCTTCAACGTCTTTTCTTTCAATCAATAAAGTAGGTAAACCAGCAAAAGTTATTAGTATTCGGATTAACATATTTTTAATAAATTAAATTGAAAAGAAATCCCACAATAATAATCCCCACTGCAACTACTCCGACAAAAACAAAAATCAGTTGCAACTTGAGAACTTTTTTAAGAATGATTGTCTCGGGAAGCGAGAGGCCTATTACACTCATCATAAACGCAAGTACAGTTCCGAGCGATGCACCTTTTTCAAGAAGTGCTTGAACAATCGGAATAATTCCAGCAGCATTAGAATACATTGGAACGCCAAGCATAACGGCAATCGGAACAGACCACCACGCTGATTTTCCCATCAAGCCAGCCATAAAGTTTTGCGGCACGTAACCATGAATGCCCGCGCCGACTGCAATTCCAATTATAATGTAAATCCAAACCTTGCCGACGATTTCTTTTACCGCATCTATTCCGGCAGTAATTCTTTCTCCGAAGGTTGGCTTTTTTTCTTCTAATTGAGCCTGACCTACTTTTATCTTATAAACCCAATCTTCAACATATCGTTCTAGTTTTAATCTTCCGATTATAAAACCGGAAATCATAGCTATAAGTAATCCGGTTGACATATATAAAAGTGCAGTCTTCCATCCAAACAGACCGAAGAGAAGAACTACTGCAACTTCATTTATCATAGGCGCTGCAATCAAAAAAGAAAATGTTACTCCAAGCGGTACACCGCTTTCTACAAATCCCAGAAACAACGGTATTGCTGAACAAGAACAGAATGGCGTTACAATTCCCAACAAACTTGCAGAAACATTTCCTATAAAAAGTTTTTTACCGCCAAGCATTTTTCTTGTCCTCTCAGGAGAAAAGTAACTCCTGACTATGCCGACAACAAAAACAATTAATATAAGAAGCAGCATAACTTTTGGCACTTCAAAAACGAAAAAATGAAGTGTCGTAGTTAGTGGCTCTTCTTTGTTAAAATTAAAAAATGTGTATATGATAAGGTCGGCAATTCTTTCAAGGTTAACATAGGCAATTACACATAAAATAAGCGAGAGAACGAGGATTCCGGTTTTTCGATTCATAACAATCCTGGTTATATCATTTCTTGTTTTATTATTTCCTGGATTTGCTCAACTGTAGGAACCCGCCCCTGAATCACAATTTTTTCGTCAATAACAATCCCAGGTGTACGAAGAATGCCGTAAGAAGCTATCTGCCGAAAATCGGTTACCTTTTCTATTTCAGCTTTGATGCCTAATTTTTTAATTGCTTCCGATGTCCGCTTCTCAAGCGTAATGCAATTAATACATCCGGAACCAAGAACTTTAATATTCATTATTATTATCCTTCATAATGTTTATACTTTTTCCAAAATTTTTATTCTTTTTTGTGCTTCTTTACGTGCAACATTTCCGGCAGTATTGAGAATGTCAAAAATTCTTTCATCTGCAATTTTATAATTAACCCGCAGTCCTTCCTTCCATGAAATTAAAATTCCTTCCTGAACAAGAATTTTCATATGCCTTGACAGGTTCGACTGCTCAAGTTCTAAAGCCGGAGCGATTTCACAGTTGCACTTTATTCCATTTTTCAAGTATTCAAGAATGCGAATCCGGTTGGGATGAGCGAGTGCAGTTAAAATGTTAGCTTTTAATTCTTCTTGTGTCTGTTTCATATCCAAATCCAATCTTTATAATATTGACTATATGAGCAACTACTCATATAGTATGCCGTAGCTTTCCCCTTTATTTCCTTGATTTCTACAGGTATGATAAACAGATAATTCTTATGAGTGGGATAATTGCTTTAATTTGTTTTCAGATTTGAAAAAGAAAAGCAGATGCTAATAATCTCAATATCAGCTTAGCAATTTGCTAAATCGCTTATTTAACTATTCTTTATCAACTCAACTTCATCGCACGCGCCGCACTCAAACTGCAATGTGGTGTGGTTGATTTCATATTTATCGTGCAGCTTATTTTCTATTAGTTTTTGGATTTCTGAAGTTTTACTAACAGCCATATCTTCAACTTCAATATGCGCTTCAAAGTGAGTGTCATTATCGTTCAATTTCCACAAATGAATATGATGAATATTCTTAACTCCGATAACAGATTCCACCAATAGTTTCAATTCATTCAACTCTATTCCGTCAGGTGAAGACATCATAACTATCTCAAGAGATTCCTTTACAATTTCATAAGTTTCTTTTAATATGTAAATTGAAATAAGAATTGTCAACAGCGGATCTATCCAGTAAATCTTGTAGAAGATTATAAAAACAGCACCGATTATTACAGCAAGACTTGAAACAGCATCGCTCAACAAATGGAAATAAGTTGCTCGAATATTTAAATTTCCTTCAGAACCCTTTTTAAGTAGAAGTGTTCCAACTACATTAGCAATCAATCCTAATGACAGCAACAATAAACATCAAACTTCCGGTAATTGGGGAAGGATTATAAAACCGTTCAACAGCTTCCTTTATTAGAAAGAAACTAATTATAATAAGTGTGCTTGCATTTATTATAGCGGCAATAATCTCAGCGCGTTTTAATCCGAAAGTATATTTGAATGTTTTTGGTTTTTTGCTCAAACGAATTGCAATGTAGGTGATTATTATTGCAATGCCGTCGCTGAAATTATGCAATGCATCGGATATTAAAGACAAACTTCCGGAAATAAAACCGCCGATAATTTCAGCAACTGTTATGAAAAAATTAAGAGCCATCGTTATAAACAGATTTTTTTCTGATGTTCCGTCGGAATGTATTATGTGACATATTAAATCCTATAATGTAAAAAGATGGTGCATTAGAATAAGGCACCATCTTTTATTGTACTATTTATTTCGTAGCGCAGTCAATACAAACATGTTTGCCGTTTTTTAATCTTCCATATTCTTCTACAGTCATCTCTCCGCATTCTTCACAAACAAAACCTGCAAAGCTGTCTTTATGAGGTTCAAGTTTGTAGTCAAATACTTCTGAAATATTAAGCAGCTTTTCCTCCGGGGCATTTATGACATTGTTAATTAACGGTTCAACAACTTCATGTCGGAACTTTGCTTGCCGGGATTCCTTTTTCTCTGTATTCTTTGAAAAAATCCGATTGTTTTTTTTGAAGCATCGCTTCTGCTTTTGGTGTTACCCGAACTGCTTTGCCGGTAGCTCTGTCAACAAGTGTAACAGCCCATTTACCTTTATGAGTTTTTTTAATGTTGCCTTTTCCGAATGTTGTTCCCATTATTACTTGTAGTCCGTCTGCATAACAAGTAGCACAGTGGTCTTCACCGAGATCGACGAAAGCGACAATTTGTCCATCTTTTGCTCTTTCAACACCAAGCTTATTCATAGCTGCTGCACCTACTCTTAAGCCAAGCGGCATTGCTGGACATTTATGTCCGTGAAATTTTTGTCCGAACTCTAACCATTCATTGTGGATTTATCATTTTTGTACTCCTAATTTTTATTAAAGAAATATTGAATTTGTAATGTTGTTAGTGAATTAGTTTTATTTGACACAAACTGAAATCTATTATCTAAAGAAATTTTATATCGTTTCCTTTTACAAGATAAGAATAGCCGATTGTGTACCAGGGATTATCAGCTGTTGATGAATTTAAATCATTCAATTGCTCAACGGAGAGGGTAACTAAATTTTTTGAAGCGAATAGATAATCAGCAAGTGCATAATAACCATAAGCTTTTCGATTGCCGAGATGAGCTTCAATGTATTCAGATTGCAATTCAAAATCGCCAATGTTAAATTTCTCTTCAAAACCAAAGCGGAAGTCATTCCCGGTAAAAGAAAAATTATTTCCAAAGATTTTACTGAACTGCAAATTATGAGCACCTCTGTAGGAGAGGTTGTAACCTAATTCTAATTTTGATTCTGAATTATGTAATAAGAAAAGGCTTCCATGATTTACATAAAGAAAATTTCTTTGGTTTGAAACAGTATTTGCTCCGTTTCCATTAAAAAATCCTAAACTGAAAGAACCGGTTTTGCTATCATCTAATTTTAATTCAACACCGATATCTCTTGCCATAGTTTCCGCACCGGGAACAAGCGCATTAACAACGTCCGCTCTTTCATCAAGCGGTATCACATAGTCATGGCTGTTTCCTTTGCAAACTGAAATTAGGTACGAACTGACCGGCAGTAATTTCAAAATTATTTATCTTATAATTTACAAGCACATCTTGAAGCAGAAATTGAAATTTAACCTGCTGATGGAAATTTGCCTGCAATTTATAACTCCAGTTTCCATCATTTCCCGGTATTGAACCATTGAGCCAAAACTTTGCTCTTCTTAATGGAAAAGTTTGTCTGGTCTAAATAATTATCAGAAAAACGGAATTGCAGATAACCGTTCCAATTTATTTTTTGCTGTGCGAATACACTGAAATTACTTATAGTTAAAAAAACAATAATTGCTATGAAGATGATTTTAATTTTTGCACCTTTTTCTTCATTAGATTACACCAATAATTATCTTAATAGCTATTGCAAACAATACTACGGCAAAAATTTGTTTTACAATGCTCGACTTAGCTTTATTAACAAGAAAATTGCTTCCGAAATAGGCTCCTATAACTACTGCGATTGCCAATATTATAGTTAATGTCCAGTTAAAGTGTCCCTGTGCGGCATGTCCGAGAAAACCGGAGAAAGAAGAAAAAGTTACTGCAAAAGCCGAAGTTGCCGCGGCTTTTTTTGTTTCATATCCCATCCACATCAGAAGAGGCGCCATTATAAAACCGCCGCCAATACCCAGAAGGCCCGCCATAAAACCTGCAAAGCTGCCAATTATAGCTCCTATAATTGCACGTTTTTTTAAAGACATAATTTCTTTAGGTTCCGGTTTTCTTGACATAAGCAGCATTCTGCCTGCAGCAAATAAAACAGCAGCGGCAAATAGTATAAGCAAAATATTTACAGGCAATTTATCGGAGACAATGGCACCAACTGGTGCAAATAAAAAAGCAGAAACAGTCATTGCTAAACCACCTTTTACATCAACCAATTTATGTTTGAAGTAAGCGATTAAAGCAATGACAGTTGTTAATCCATTTAATAAAAGAGCTAAAGGTATTGCAACTTCCTTTAACAGGGAATCCAGCCCACTTAAGAACTGGTACATAAATCAACGCCCCACCCAAGCCGAGCATTGAGAATAGGAAAGATGAAGCGAGTATTATTAATGAAATAATTAAGTAAAACATATCAACCCTTTGTTATATAGGGTAAATGAATTACAGCTTCCTCATGAGTTCTTTCTGAACAGGGAATGCAGACTTTCTTTCCATCCTTTACACGCAGGTATCTTTCAAAAACATATTCTCCGCACACTTCACATTTAGCTTTATTGAAAGATCCTTTAACCGGCGTGTATTTGAAATTCTCCAAAACAGTTACGTTGAAGAGTTCATCGTTGGTTGCATTAAGCACTATATCGATAATATCTTTTCTAACATTCTCAGGAATTTCGGAAGGTTCAATTCCTTGTTTGCGGAACTTGAAAAATTCGTGCGGTGCCAAATTATCCTGGAATTTATTTTTTAGAAATATTCTTACAGCATCTTTTTTCCCAGGATACCAAAAGATTGCGGCAACTTTTCCAAAGTTCAATCTTTCCATCATTCCCTTGCCGTAAGTTGCGCCGGTTGCAGACATAATTCCATCCTGCATACAACCTTGCGGATGACCAACGCCCATTTCAGAAAATACGTGCATCTCATGATTAAGACTTTTCTTCACTCCTAATTTTTCTATTGCCAACATTCCCATTCTGTAACCAATGGGCATAAATGGGCATCTATGCCCGTGAAATTCAAAAGTCCATTCTGGTAAACTAAACATTTTAATTTTCTCCTTATATTAAGTAAACATTTACTTACATTATTAAATAATTTTTTTTATTACTTCAATGTCTTTAAAATTAAAGTGTACATTCTTTTGCAAAAATTATCCACATTCAACTCGCTTTTATTCAGTACTAATTCAATATTAAAAATGATTGGGATTCCCATATAGAGTATTGCGACATCTTCAGGGTTTACTTTTTTATCCCAAACGCCTTCGACTATTCCGTCTTTTACCATTTTAATTATGAATTGCTTCTGTTCCGATAAGATTTGGTTTAACTTTTCTTTTAACTCTTTATCTCCTAAGTGAGTGGCTTCAGAAAACAATAGTATCGTAATTCCCCTATTTTCTTTAAGATATTTCACATTCCTACAAAGATAATTAAACAATTTTTCTTCGGATTTAATGGGACTGATGACTATGCTTCGCAGTGATCCGATTAAGTCATTTGCAACATCATCCATTATTCCTTTTACTATATCACGCTTAGATGCAAAGTGACGAAAAATAGCTCCCTCGGAAAATCCTATTTTCTTTGCAAGGTTTCTGGTGGATATATTATGCAGCCCTTCTTCGGCAATTATTTCCAATACCGCCTTTTTGATCTGCTCTTGTCTTGTTTCTGTAGTTTCTCTTGCCATTTCAAATTATATAAAATAAATATGTAATCACTTACTTACTAAGATATACGAAAATTTTTAATTGTCAAGTACTTTTAAATATATTTTCAAACATCTTCAAATATTCATCTGGAAAACTGGGGAAGGCACTTTCAATAAATATTAAATTGTTTCGACAAAGTATTTCTTCTTAAAGAACAAGGCAACATTTACCAAACCTATAAGTACAGGTACTTCAACTAAAGGCCCAATTACGGAGGCAAAAGCTTCACCGGAATTAATTCCGAATACAGCAATTGATACAGCTATGGCAAGTTCAAAATTATTGCTGGCTGCTGTAAAAGCAAGTGTTGTTGTTTTCGGATAATCTGCACCAATTTTTCTTCCAAGGTAAAAGGAAACAAAAAACATAATTACGAAATAAAACATTAATGGAATTGCTATTCTTACAACGTCCATTGGAATTTTTATAATATACTCTCCCTTTAATGAAAACATTACAAAAATTGTAAACAGCAATGCTATCAAAGTAATCGGGCTGATTTTGGGAATAAATTTCTTTTCATACCATTCTCTGGACTTCACTTTTAATAAAACAAAACGAGTGATCATTCCGCCGAAAAAAGGAATGCCAAGATAAATCAATACACTTTCAGCTATTTGTTTAATTGTAACATCGACTGCAAAGCTTTTTAATCCAAACCATTGAGGCAAAATTGTAATAAACACGTAAGCATAAATTGAAAAAAATAAAACTTGAAATATTGAATTGAATGCTACAAGTCCTGCTGCATATTCGGTATCACCTTTTGCTAATTCATTCCAGACAATAACCATGGCAATACATCTTGCAAGTCCAATCATTATTAAGCCTGCCATATATTCAGGATAATTGTGCAGAAATATTACAGCAAGAAAAAACATTAGGAGCGGACCGATTATCCAATTCTGTATAAGAGATAATGAAAGCACTTTAACATTCTTAAATACATCAGGAAGCTCTTCATATTTAACTTTTGCAAGCGGAGGAAACATCATTAAAATTAAACCTATTGCAATAGGAATGTTTGTGGTGCCGGATTGAAATGAATTCCAGAAGTCAACAATCCCTGGAAATAAATAACCTGAAAAAACCCCGGCAAACATTGAAAGGAAAATCCATAGCGTTAAATAGCGGTTTAAAAAAGAAAGTTTTTTTGATAGCGCTGTCACTTATTCACTCCTCTTCAGCCACTTCTGTAATAAATTCAAATTCATTAATCCATTCTTTTAATTTTTCTTTTATCTGATCTCTTATAACTCTTGTTCCAATTAACTTGTCTTCATACGTACCTTCAATAAGGGATGGATCTTCAAAACTCCAATGTAGTCTTTTAGTAACGCCTGGAAATATTGGACATCTTTCAGCTGTAACCTCATCACAAACTGTTATTGTATATCCAAACATCCTTCCCTGTTTAAAAAATTCAAACACATCTTTTGTTGTATTCTTTGAGATATCGATACCAATCTCTTTCATTGCATCAACAACAACAGGATTTAATCTACCTGGTTCAAGTCCTGCACTTTCAGCTTGAAACCTATCACCGTCAAGCTGATTTAAAAAAGCTTCCGCCATCTGGCTTCGCGAACTATTGTGCACACAAACGAAAAGTACTTTTACCTTATTCATTTTATTAATCCACTATTGTATTTTTATAAAAATTATAGAATTCTTTTTTTATTTCATCTCTAACTTTTCTGAAGACAGGAATCATTTCTTCCTCAGTTCCGGTTGCATCGGCGGGATCTTCAAATCCAATATGAAGACGATGCTTTACTTTACCTGTAAAAATCGGACAGGTTTCCTTTGCATTATCGCAGACAGTAATTACATAATCAAAAGACTGATCCAAATATTTACTTACATCATCAGGCTCATTTTTACTTATATCTATTCCAACTTCATTCATAACAGAAACTGCATTTGGATTTATTCTTTCCGCAGGTTTAGTACCTGCAGAAAAAACTTTTAATTCTTTATCAAATGATTTTAGAAAACCTACTGCCATTTGGCTGCGGCAGCTATTGCCTGTACAGAGTATTAAAATTCTTTTTCTCATTTAAATTATTTTTTTACTTCATTTATTTTTTATAGCCAACTATCGTAATGCTAAAAATACCTTTTAAGTTTTCTTTGTATTCTTTTATTCCCTCATCACTCAAATAATTTTTTAGAATATCTTCAGGAAGTTCTATAGTTTTTACTTTTTTTATTTCAACATTATTGAACCCGGCTTCCGAAATCATTTGCAGATATTCTTCCTGCTGTACAGCACCTGAAACACAGCCAGCATACATTTCCGCAGATTTTTTTAATTCAGGATTTAGCTGACCCTTAATAACAATATCAGATACACAAAAATGTGCGCCTGGCTTTAGTATTCTATAAATTTCTGAAAATGCTTTTCGTTTATCCGGAACAAGATTCAATACACAATTGCTAACAACTACATCTACCAAGTTATCTTCAAGCGGCATTTCCTCAATTTCGCCTAATTTAAATTCTACATTTTCATAACCGAGCTTAGCTTTATTTTTATTTGCTTTTTCGATCATTTCTTCAGTCATATCAAGTCCAATCACTTTTCCTTCCTCACCAACGATAGCACGAGCTATAAAAACATCATTGCCTGCGCCTGCACCTAAATCAAGAACAATATCTCCTTTTTTTATTTCTGCAAACTCAGTAGGTAAGCCGCATCCCAGTCCCAGATCGGCTTCAGCAACATACCCGTTCAGATTAGTATAATCGTCTTTCATGATATTATAATCAATAACCTTTGAGCTATTGCATCCACAACCGCAGCCTTTATTTACTGTCGCTGTGGCTATTTCAGCATATTTTTCTTTTACAACTTTTTTCAATTCGTTTGAAGTTTCCATTTAATTCTCCTTTAAGTTTAACAACAACCAATTTTATTAAATAATTTATCTAATGAATTTTTTGCTTTAGTTAAAGCTTTATTATTAACGCAGTAGCAAACCCTGGGGCCGTCAATTTCTCCTTCAATCAATCCAACGCGTTTTAATTCTTTTAAATGCTGGGAAACTGTAGCCTGTGCAAGTGGTAATTCTTCAACAATATTTCCAACCATACAACCGTTTATTTCCGTTAGTATTTTTAGAATTCTTATTCTTGCCGGATGAGAAAGTGCTTTGGCTACATCAGCTAACCAAATGTCTTCCTGAGTAAATTCTTCTTTTTTTGAGACTGCCATTTTAATTTCCTTAATCGCTTATCGTAAATATACGATTTAATAAATAACATGTCAATAATATTTATATAATTTCACGAAATTAATATTGGAGATAATAAATATTCTTAAAAAGATATCCTGTATCGTAATGATTTTTAAATGTTAATCATATTGATATTAAATGTTTTTATTTCATTATCTTAACTTACTTGGAAAAGTCTAATTGAATTATTATTATATTTATTAACATAATAAAACATATCTTTTGCAACGGATATAAATCTGTAAAATGAAAAAAATTTCTATAATAGTTATAGAGGACAACCGGCTTCTGCGAGATGGTATTTCAACCATGATCGGGGAACAAAGCGACCTAAAAGTTGTAGCTGCTTTTGGGGAGATTGCAAAAGCATTAAAATTTATTACTGAATCACCGCCTAATATTGTATTGCTGGATTTAGGTTTACCAGCTAATAATAGTTTACAACTTGTAAAAGTATTAAAAAAAGATTTTCAAAAAATTAAAATCATAGCTATGGATCTTGTCCCGTTACAGGAAGATTTATTAATATTTGTACAAGCCGGGGTTTCAGGTTTTATTCTTAAAGAAGCAACAGTTAATGATTTCCTAAAAACAATAAGATCGGTTGCAGGCGGCGAGAATATTTTACCCCCAAATTTAGCAGAATCTCTTTTTTCCCAGATCGTTAATAAAGCCATAGTTGAATCAAGTACTTCAAAAATAATAAGCTCTGTAAGAATGACAAAACGTGAACGGCAAGTGATAGATTTGGTTGCCGATGGTTTAACAAATAAAGAAATTGCTCAAAATCTGCACCTCTCAACTTATACTGTAAAGAGTCATATCCACAACATTCTTGAAAAGCTTGCGCTTCATACCCGGGTTCAAATTGCAAAATTTGCACACACTTCTGATGACTATAATTCTGATGTAAAATCGATTTCTCTATTAGATAAATAAAAATATTGAACCTTATTTCTTACATAGATTCATACTATCACACTTTTTTTTATTACTTTTCCCATGCATAGCAATTCAATTTAAGGTATAATAATTATGGTTTTTAAATAATTAGATTGCTTTATGAATAAATGTTTGATATCACTACTGTCCGGTTTAGGATAAATTAAAAACCGGTAACATTATACAAAATAAATAATTATAAGAATAAAATGCCATAATCGATTTGAAATAAAAAGCTACTAATTTCCGCTCTGTTTGAAAAATCAATCTGGAGCGGTATATGAATTTAGGACAAATAGTCTTTAGTCAGTTAATGGAACATTTACCTCAACATAAATTTCGTCAATGTGTAGAACGATATAAGGGCAACTATAAAATAAGAACTTTTAGTTGTTGGAATCAATTTCTAACTATGAGCTTTGCACAACTTACTTATCGTGAATCTCTAAGAGATATTGAAACTTGTTTAAGAGCAATGCAAAATAAACTTTACCATATGGGAATAAATAGTAAAATATCAAAAAGCACATTAGCTGATGCGAACGAAAACAGAGACTATCGTATCTACGAAGATTTTGCTCAAATACTCATAACAATAGCAAGAGAGTTATATGTAACGGAAGAATTTGAAAAGGAACTTGACGAAACCATTTATGCTTTTGATTCTACCACAATAGATTTATGCTTATCTTTATTTCCTTGGGCTAAATTCAGAAAGCATAAAGGTGGAATAAAATTACATACATTGTTAGACGTACAGACAAGCATTCCAACCTTTATTTATATGACTCCGGCAATGGTTCACGATGTAAATATTCTTGATATGCTTATTCCTGAAGCCGGAGCTTTTTATGTTATGGATAGAGGCTATCTTGATTTTGCCCGACTATATTCATTGCACTTGAATAATTCTTTTTTTGTTACACGTGCCAAATCCAATTTTAAGTTTAATAGAATTTATTCACATAATGTTAATAGAGCTACTGGTGTAATTTGTGATCAGACAATTAACCTCAGCGGTTTCTATACATCAAAAGATTACCCTGATAATCTTAGGCGAATTAAATATTATGATAAACTTACAAATAAACATCTAGTCTTTCTTACAAATAATTTTCGGCTAAATACATTATTGATTGCTAAGATTTTCAAACAACGATGGCAAATAGAATTATTCTTTAAATGGATTAAGCAACATTTAAGAATTAAATCTTTTTATGGTACTACTCCTAATGCAGTTAAAACACAAATATGGATCGCTGTCTCTGTTTATTTACTTGTAGCTATTGTGAAAAAAAGATTAAATATAAATCTGTCGCTTTACACTTTTCTACAGATTTTAAGTATATCAATTTTTGAAAAAAGCCCGATTTTACAGCTTATAAACGATGTTGATTACAAAACCAAAATATATGGTACTTCTAACCAATTGAATTTATTCGACTTATAACCGGACAGTAGTGGTTTGATATATAGGATTAGCTACTTTTTCATCCTTTTGAGTGATTTTATAAGTTCCGGTTTCTTAGTATAATCATCTTACAAAAAAATCAAGAAAGTTAATTATATGTATCAGATAAATAATAAAGGAAACTGGATTGCACTGAAGAAAAGGATTCGGGCAGCTTATCCGAAAATAACTAAAGAAGATTTAAAATTAAAAAATGGGAATGAGTATGAACTTCTTGGCAGGTTACAAAAAAAGTTTTCAAAAACCAGGAAGGAAATTATTACCATGCTTGATAAACTTTGATAATTATATCAATAACTAAAAATTTACTAATCGTAAAAAAAGTCTTGAAATATGCCCCACAAGCTTTACTCAGTGAAGGTTATATGTTTATTGAATTGATTAAATAAGCCTTGTAAAATAGCATACACACCCGAATCTATCACCCAAAAGGATTAATCCCTTTTTCATTCATTAGAGTCATTTATAATATATCACATAATCCTTAGTTTATCTAAAAGTAATGTTGTATGTTAATCGCTTAATTGCTTTCAAAATGAATTTAGTTTCATCAATAGAAATAAATATTTAAATTTAATTTATCAGCAAATAATATAAAGTATAAAAAAAATGAATCGTAAACTTAGAGTAGAAATAATAGATCTTGTTTCACAAAAACCAAGTAAAAAATTGTTTGCCCGAATTATGAATGCAAACTTCGCCAGCATAATGCCGCAGATTGTTGGAGTGTGGTGCGAAGAAGAGGGGCATGAAGTCAATTACATTTGTTATACTGGTAAAGAAAATTTACTTAATGATGTATCGCTAGACGCTGATATTGTTTTTATCGGAGCTTTTACCGAGGCAGCACAAACAGCATACTCTTTAAGCAATCTCTTAAGAAAGCATGGCGCCGTTACTGTTTTAGGAGGCCCTCATGCACGTTGTTACCCCGAAGATGCTGTTCAGTATTTCGATTATGTTACCGGGTTTACGGATAAAAATATTATCCATGAAATATTACATGACTGCTCTCAACATCGCCCGGTTGGTTTACATCTCTCTGCACAAAGACAACCGCTATCGCTTCCGGGAGTAAGAGAAAGATGGAAATTTATTGAATCTGCTCTTAAAAAGGCTCCGTTGATTAAAATGGTTCCTATGCTTGGCAGTTTAGGATGCCCTTATACTTGCAGCTTCTGCATCGATTCAACTGTAGAATATCAACCGTTAAACTTCGATGTTATGAAAGAAGATTTGGCTTTTTTACTCACTAAGTTTAAAAGGCCTCTTGTAGGCTGGCATGATCCAAATTTTGGTATCCGGTTTAATGAATATATGGATGCAATTGAAGAAGTTGTCCCGGAAAATAGTATAGACTTTATTGCTGAAAGCAGCTTATCTCTTCTATCCGAACCTCATGTAAAACGCCTTAGACGTAACGGATTCGGAGCCATGCTGCCAGGTATCGAATCATGGTTTGATCTTGGTAATAAATCAAAGACCGGAAGCATGATTGGATTAGATAAGGTTAAACATATTGCCGAACAAGTGAATATGATTTTACGATATATTCCGTATGTTCAAACCAATTTTGTTTTAGGTCTCGATTCAGACCAAGGGGAAGAGCCTTTTGAACTTACAAAAAAATTCGTTGATTTGACTCCCGGTGCATTTCCGGGTTATTCACTTCTGTCAGCTTTTGGACAAGCAGCACCACTAAACTTAGAATATCAAAAGCTTAATCGTGTAATTCCCTTCCCATTTCATTTCCTGGATAATAATCACGCAATGAATGTGAAACCGATGAATTATTCCTGGCCGGAATTTTATTCTCACTTAATTGGATTAGGTGAACATACCTTTTCCTGGAAAGCGATTGGAAGAAGATTAGTAGCTACTAACGCATTTATTCCAAGATGGATGAATGTTGTTCGTGCTATTTCTTCTGAGGGATTTGGAAGAATTGCATATAATAAAGAAATATTAATTAAGCTAAATTCCGATGCAAAATTCCGTTCGTATTTTGAGCAAGAAACAACTGAACTTCCGGATTTTTATAAAAATATTTTAAAGAATGAACTTGGCCCTTTGTGGGAATGGCTTCCTGAAGGCGCAATGTTCCATGATCAAAATGCTTACCTTAAAACAATAGAGGAACGAATTGCTGTTTAAGAAAATTTCAGCACAAAGAAATTAAATATGAATATTCTTTTAGTTTACCCGGGTTATCCTGATACTTTCTGGAGTTTTAAACATGCACTTAAATTTGTTTCGAAGAAAGCAAGCTTTCCGCCATTAGGATTATTGACAGTTGCATCTTTACTGCCTGCCGACTATAATAAAAAACTTATTGATATGAACGTAACTGAATTAAAAGATAAAGATATTCTTTGGGCTGATTTTATTTATATCAGCGCAATGTCCGTCCAAAGCCAATCGGCAGATGAAGTAATTGACAGATGTAAAAGATTAAACGCAAAAATTGTAGGAGGCGGACCGCATTTTACTAGCAACTATATAAAATATGACAAAGTTGATTATTTGGTTCTTAAAGAAGCTGAGATAACTTTACCGCAATTTATTAAAGATTTGAATAACGGAAATCCAAATCATATTTATACTACGGATCAATGGTCAGATATTACTGCTACTCCTCTACCACTTTGGGATCTTATTTCATTAAAGAATTATTCATCAATGAATATTCAATATTCAAGGGGCTGCCCTTATGATTGCGACTTTTGCGACATAACCGTTCTATATGGAAGAAAGCCACGCACAAAAACAACTGAACAAGTTATTGCTGAACTAGATGAATTATATTACACTGGCTGGAAAGGCCCGGTCTTTTTTGTGGATGATAATTTTATCGGCAATAAAGTAAAATTAAAGAAAGAAATTCTGCCGGCAATTATTGAGTGGAATGACAAAAGAAAAAATCCGTTTTATTTTAATACAGAAGTTTCCATCAATCTTGCAGATGATGAAAATCTGATGAAGCTTATGGTTAAAGCCGGATTTGAAGCAGTGTTCATTGGTATTGAAACTCCAAATGAAGAAAGCTTAATTGAGTGCAATAAAAGTCAAAACAGAAACCGTGATTTAATTGATAGTGTAAAAATAATTCAGAACTCCGGGTTGGAAGTTCAAGGAGGATTTATTGTCGGCTTTGATAATGATCCGCCTTCAATCTTTGAAAAGCTTACTGATTTTATTCAGGAAAGCGGGATAGTAACTGCAATGGTTGGCTTACTGAATGCCCCTGAAGGTACAAAGCTGCAGAAAAGACTTGAGGCAGAAGGAAGAATGTTAAAAAGTTTTTCAGGAAATAATACAGATTTCTCAACAAATTTTACACCCATAATGAGTATTGAAAAATTACTAACCGGGTATAAACAAGTTCTTGATAAAATTTATTCTCCTAAGTATTACTATGAACGCGTTATGAATTTTATGAAAGATTACGAACCTAAAAAGAAAAAAGTATTTCATTTAAATCCCAATTATATTCTTGCCCTGTTCAGATCAATTTTTAGATTAGGAATTATTGGTGAGGAAAGAATATATTATTGGAAATTATTTTTCTGGTCACTTTTCAGAAAACCGCAATTATTTTCTTTAGCAATTTTGTTTACGATTTATGGTTTTCATTTCCGGAAAGTTTCAAGCGGAGTATAATAAAATTTTAAAATTATTTTATAATCCACAGTCCATTTTCATCGGCTTAATGGATTAGTTCCTTTTTCATCCCTATGCACGATTGATCCAAATTACATCTCTTCATACATTAACATAAAATTTAATCGTTGATATTTAAAGGATGGGGATCTTGTTATGTTATACATAATAGCAGTTGTTCTAATGGTTTTGTGATTTTTCATTTTGTTCCGCAATTGCAATGATTTACGATTAAAAAACATGGTTATATAAATATATGACAGATCGATTTAATTCTTCTCGCGGAATGCACATCCTTGTTGGCGCTGCTGCATTTGTAATAATCATTGCAGGGATTTATCTAGCGCAATCGGTTGTAGTACTTCTTCTTGTATCTGTTTTCCTTGCTTTGCTGGGAACAACACCATTACTCTGGTTAAAAGAAAAGCATGTCCCATCAGCTTTTGCAGTGTTGATCGTTATGACCGGAATGATGATCATTTTACTTCTGATCAGTGCACAAATCGGGACATCTTTTAGCAACTTTTCAGATGAACTACCGCTATTGCAATCAAGCATTCGAGAACAAGTGATTGAGCTGAGCGTTTTTTTGAGAAGCAAGGGTATGTCGGGCACACAAAAAATTTTATTGAATTATATTAATCCGGAAGCAGTTATGGGTCTTACAACAGGCTTACTATCGGGATTAAGTTCTGTAATTTCTGATCTAATTCTAATCCTTCTAACAGTAACTTTTATCTTGCTTGAAGTTTCAAGTTTTCCAATAAAAATCCGTGCTATTCTTGGTGATCCTGAACGGGTTTTTCCCCGGTTCACCAAGTTCGTTTTTAATATGAAACGCTATATGATTATCAAAACAATAATCAATCTGGCTGCTGGTATTTTAATCACTTTATGGATGTATATACTCGGTGTGCAATTTCCTATTCTATGGGGTTTCCTGGCATTTCTACTTCATTATATACCTAATATTGGTGCTGTTATCGCCGTTATTCCTGCAGCACTGTTGGCATTTGTTCAACTTGGAACAGGAAGCGCTCTGCTTGTATTAGCTGGTAATCTTCTCATTGGATTCATAATAGGAAATGTAATTGAACCTCGGGTGATGGGTAGGAAACTTGGACTTTCAACATTGGTAGTTTTCCTTTCACTGATTTTTTGGGGAAGCCTATTAGGTGTGATTGGTGCGATTCTGTGTATCCCCCTTACCATGACACTAAAAGTTGCATTCGAAAGCAATGAAAGCACACGTTGGATTTCTGTGCTGCTCGGTTCAGAAAAGTTGGAAGAATCTTCTGCCCCAATTTTAAAGAAGATGAAAGAACAACATCTTTAAAGTAGATTATTTTAACTCAAATTATGCAATAGATACAAAATCAAAAACTGAGGTTCAAATTGAGCAGGCCTGCGTGAAGCAGCTTCGGCATTGACAGGTTTGTCAAAATGTGAATTTTACAGATAATGTTAGTCTTCGACAAGCTCAGTCTGATAAAGATGACTATAAAATAATTTGGGTTTAAATATATTTTTTAAAAAAACTTTATCCATTAATAAAATGCATTTGTGATGATGTTTTTTTATTTAGACACAACTACAAAAATATATTTAATATGCAGCTGGTAATTTTTTTAAAAGGAATTTTTATAGGATTTGCATTGGCAGTGCCGATTGGGCCAATTGGAATCATGTGTATCCGCAAGACGCTAAGCGAAGGACGATTGAATGGATTAATTATTGGTCTTGGTGCTGCAACCGCCGATTTATTATACGGATGTGTGGCAGCATTTGGCCTTACTTTTATTTCAGATGCACTCGTGAGTCAAAGAATAATTATTCGCTTGGTTGGAGGAGCGCTTCTTCTTTACCTGGGTGTAAGAACATTTAATAAACTTCCTGCCGATCCGAAAATACCTGTAAGCGGCAATGGAAGGTTAAGATCATATATCACAGCATTTTTACTGACGCTGACCAATCCTTTGAGCGTCTTTGCTTTTATTGCAGTATTTACTGCGCTTGGTTTGGGAAGCGATCTTGGTAATTTTTCTGCATCAGTTCTTGTCTTTGGAGTTTTTTTAGGTTCGTGTTTATGGTTTTTATCTCTTGGTACCGGTGTTATGTTTTTTAGAAATAAATTAGAATTGGACGGATTAAAATGGATAAACAAAATTGCAGGAGTTTTACTAATTATCTCCGGCATTATAGTTATGGTTAGCTTGTTATGAATATATTTTTTCGAATAGATCTATGTACATTTATTTTACTCATCCAAAAGTCGTAGTCCATTTTTCATCCCTTTGCTCGATTGTATCATTATAAACTTCTTTCTA
>CAVZSD010000031.1:0-129184 GCA_963777615.1 uncultured Bacteroidota bacterium
TGCTTTCAGGATTTAAGGCTAAATCCAGCCAGGCACATAACGGTTTGGCTCACCTGCCGCCCGATGATAGCAAGACAACTGACTCTGGAAACCACTTTTTCTACCAAGTGGCCGCCGCAGCCCGCACCGAAGGCGGTCAGGTGGAGCAGGTTTTGGGTGGCTTTTCTTTCAACTGCTCCTCGATAGTTTCATTGCAACTCTTCTTTCGGCATGTCCCGCCCTAACTGGAACAGTCTTCGGGTGATCAGGATATACCACACGAACAAGAATATGACGGAAAAGAGCAAGATGTAGATGTCCTGCCTGGAAGCCGCCTCCATAAATGTAAACTAATACAGGCAGTTTTTTATTTCCATTATTTACAGGTGTCCAGACATTTAGATAAAGACAGTCCTCACTCTTTTTTGGAAACCGGAATTGCATATCACTAAATATAGGGTTTTGCATTGCCCCCGGCCCAAACTGATCTGCCTTACGAGTACCCGCCCAATTTTTAACAGGTTGAGGCGGTTTCCATCGCAAATCGCCAACGGGCGGCTGTGCATATGGAATACCTTTAAATATATATACTCCTGAATCCTCGATTCCTTCAAGAATGCCGTTCTTTGTAGTCACAAGCGGAGCAGAGGGATTCTCATCTTTTGATTGAGCATTAGCAGCATATAAGGTTATAAAAAGAAATAAGATAGTTATAAAAATAAATTTCATAATATTTTCCAATAGATAGTTGTTGTAATACAATATATTTTTCCCATTTTAAAATTGTAATTTATAAACTCGGGAAGAAAGTAAGAAAAAGCTTTTTAAAAAAATGCAAGCACGATTAATTTGCGATCATACATAGTTATTTATTTTATTTTCAATCCCTTTCTTTCAGATTTATTTAAGTTATTTAACACTTTACCTGCAGTTTGTTTAAATGAAATACTATTCTTATCTAATTGATCTTGAATAGTTAATATAAGTTCAAATTTTAGATCCGGGTATTTGAGTGTAAGATTGTATAGAGCTATTGCAGAATAATTTTTCGTTGAGACTAAAACATCGGGAGAAAGTATCCACTCAAACATTAAAGTTGTTGCTTCTCCTTCAATTTCCTTTGGGATTCCACAATACACAAACATTTTAGCAAGACTTCGATCATAATTTTTTATTTGAGTTTTTTTTCTATGTAAGAAAAAATCTTTAATTGCCGGAACCACAGTTTCCGGGCTTAACTCACATATGTGCCCAACAAGCCAAATAAAATGTGTTGCTATGCTTTTATCTGAATCTAATATATATAGTAATCCGCGTAAATCAATTTTTTCAGAAATAATCTTATTGGCTAAATATTTTCTATTAATTTCTGTATCATTTGCAACCAGAGAAGTCTCTATCCTTTTATATAAATCCAACACCATTTACTTTAATATTTTTATTTTCGATTAATGCCTAACTATTAATTTTACTGCATAACAAATTAATTTAAATAATATAAATGTACATGTGGTTGTTTCATTTATCCATGCAAGCTTTGCCATTAGCTGCGATAGTTGTTAAAAATTAATTAACTCAGAAAGAAGTGACAAAAAGTCTTTAAAAAACATCAGCCATCCATCCAAGAGATATATGTGCATATTGTTAAAGTTTTACTTTATTCAATCGCCGGGGTTTCCATATATAATGCCTCAAGCCATTTTCCATCATGGTTTACGTAATTAACAGTTGCTCGAACTTTTGATGTAAGTTTATTACTGCCGCATACACCATCTTGTGTTGCTATGTATGTTAGAAGCACAGTACTTTCATTAAGCATCACTAATTTGAAGTTATCCAGCGAAAAACTTTTCACATCACAATCGGTGGCAATGGATTTAATCACCTGTGCTTTATCGCTGACGCCTTCAGAATTAATCGATAACAATTCTTCCGTAGTTTTATTCTGAAACCATTCAGCATTATTATTTTTCCACGCCTCCCAACCTGATTTATCGAGAGCAATAATCTGCTCTTTAACTTTTTCCTCTTTAGACACTTTAGTTTGTCCAAAAGTGTTCGCAGCTATGGTTGGAAAACTTATTAAAATAATTATTGTTTTTTTCATTTATGTATTTGCCTTTTTAAATTAAGTCAAATAGAATATAAGATAAAGAATTTTCACATAGTGATCTCACATTGTGATCGCTATGCGAGATTCCGATAAAAAACATTGGTATAATTACCATTAATTTTTTGAGATAGAAAAGTATTGAAAGGCAAATACAAGCCGCTATTTTTTATCAAAATTTCTTTCATTTAAAATCATTTGGGCAATGTTCTTATTTTCATAATAAGAGTCAGGCAATATGACATTGCTAATTATTTGAGAATAACCATCTTTTTTGTTTCCGTATAAGAACCTGATATCAATCTATCCGAATGGATCGCTATGCGATAAAAATAAAAACCGCTTGGTAAACCTACGGCATTAAAATTTATACTGTAAATGCCGGCCGGTTTTTCTTCATTTACCAATGTTGCAACTTCTCTTCCCAGGATATCAAAGATTTTAAGTTGTACAAAAGCCTCCCCTTTGGGGAGGTTTGGAGGGGCTTGGACGGAATAATTTATTGTTGTAGTTGGATTAAACGGATTGGGATAGTTTTGTTCCAATCTGAATTCGGACGGAACTTTCACATTTTCTTTTACGGAAAGAATATTCGGGTTTGAAATTTTTATTTCATCAAACCAAAGCTTTGCTGTTCCCATATTTTGATGTTCCGCAACTATTTCAAGACGATCTACATCTGACCAATCAAATAAACCTTGAGGGTCATACCATTTTCCATTATCCCACGAACCGTGTTCATAAAAGTTCTTTAACGGTATTTGAAGATGCTGCCACTGGTTATTAAAATTTAATATGGATTTATCAATTGTATATCTCATCCTCCAGGGATGATCGGCGCTGTCTAATTTTGTATCTACAAAACGTATATCGAATTTTATATTCGTATTATCTCCTTTAATCCACATATCAAGGTTATAAGCATTGTTTTTAAGATAAGACAAATCTTTGTTGGGAAAAAAATTTAAGGTTATGTTATCGTATTGCCTTCCACCTGTCCAGTAAATACAATATTTTCCGTCATGATGATTTTCATTCGAATAAAAGTCCAGGGTTGCGGTTCCAACACTACTTGAATTGTAAACATTCTTCATTATATAATCTGAGTAAAATGAAAACCCGGTTGTATCTGGTGTCTTAACATATTCGGATTGAGGCGGAACATTTAAACCAAGTGCAGTTAATAAGTCTGTATTTAAATCATTATTGAATAATTCCTGGCTGTCTTTTTTATATAAACCAAAGCCGCCTTTGTAATCCCAAATTGTCCAAGGAATATTATTTTCTTCAAAAAATTTCCTCACAGTTTCATACCAAAAAACCCGGTCGTCATTTGGACTATTTATTCGGTAAACACCAAACTCGCCGCAAAACACCGGAACTTTTCTACTCTCCTTAAAATTAACAGCCACGTTTAACAAACCATTTACATTTGCAACTGTTCCATTGTTTTTATAGCCTGAGGCCAATTCGGTTTGCACCCATGTTCCGGTAAGTTCTGTTGGACAAGCAGGCATTTGGCTGGCATTGTAAGGAAATGGAACTCCGCTTAAAGGCGCAAGTGAAGGATTTGTCCAGTTTGCACCTTGATGAGTAAATATAAACGGATCATAAAAATGAAAAGTATAAATTAAATTGGTGTCGCTGTATGCAGGCATATTAAATAAGTTATTGTAACTGTTCCATTCGCCCGGCCCAATTATTATTGTATGTTTTTGATCTACTTGTCTGATTGCGGAAACAACAGATTGTTGAATTGTATTCCATCTTATGTCTGTTATTCCGTGCGGTTCATTTAATATTTCATAAAAAATCTTATATGATCTGTTTTTATAATGTTCCGCCATTTGAGTCCAAATAGGAATTAATATCTGGTCAACATTGGTTGTAATACTTTCCGTTACATGATTATCAAAGATTAAGTTCATATCCGCTTCTTCCGCCCAGTCAACCACTTTATCTAAGAAGTAGAGGAATAAAGTATCAAGAATGTAATTCGGAGCGCCGCTTGTCATTGAATGAATGGTTATCGGCAGTCGTACAACATCAACACCAAGACTTTTTAATTGTTCGAAATCCTGTTTATCATATTTACCAAATTGTATTTGTTTTGCACTTGATGCTTGAAACCAGTTTGTGATGTTAACACCATGGTTAAATTTGTTTTGCTGTGCAAATGAGATTTGAATATTTATAATAAAAAAAATTAGTAAGAAAATGTAGAAGTTTATTTTCATGTTATGCTATTCTTAATTTTTTTAATAACTCAAGTTATGAGCTTGAAAAATTAATAATTGATAAACCGTTGAAACGGTAATAAATGCAGTGCTGACCACGATAAATCAAACACCGAAAGCGTGAAATTATTATAAAAACGATAAAAAGCAGAACAAAAATCCCGAAGGGATGAAATTAAGATATTATTAAAGTTTAATTACAATAGCCAATTATTATTTATTTTGGACAGATTTGAACCTTTGATTATAAATGCGTTTTTAAATTAAAATTTTATAAACTCGAAAAGAAAGCAAATAAAAGTTTTATAACATAGTGATCGATTCCGATAAGAAAATTATTACCAGGCAAATAAAAAGCCCTATTTAACATCAAAATTTATTGCATTCAAAATCATTTGAGTTACGTTTTTATTTTCATAATCAGAAACGCTGTGGCCGGGCATAAAATAATAAATAGTTCCTTTACCATATCTTTTATACCAGATAGCCCGGTCTTGCATGAATAATTCATTGTTTCTTATATCGTAAAACTTTATACCGCATAAAACAGTTTTTTCCCTGCCGTCTGTAAATTTATGATTCATATAAGCTTCGGTTTTCTTTAGTGCAATTGCAGGGTATTTTCTCATAACTGATGGCTCATCGGATGATTTATACATTACCTGCTGATCCCAGGTTACTTTGTTGCTGGTTATAAAATTGTTTGGGTTTAAATTAACAAGACTATATTCAATTCCATTATCACCGTCATGGAACCAGCCGTAACCTTCTCCAGGGTTTAACAGGGTTTGGAGAAAGTTCGGCATGATCCAGTTGAATGCCCAAAAAATCAAAATAGTATTTATTGTTTACTTTGCCGGAGCTGATTGAATGATGCAGACAAATAAATTTACCGCCGTTTTTGGTGTAATTAATAATTGCTGTTTCGGCGTGTTCATACAGCTTCATGTGGATATAATATATTACTGCCTTATAATCAGAAAATTTTGCTGGAAGTGAATCTTGCTTAACTATTTCTATTTTTAATTTTCCCTCTTCACTTAAAAAATTACTTAAGGCTTTAACAGCAGGCAATTCATCCTGTACAATTAATATTTTATTGTTTTGCTGGGCAACATGAGATTTGAATATTTACAATAAAAAAAATAAATAAGAATATGTTGAGCTTTAATTTCATGTTATTGCCTTTATCTCGGTGTAGAACTTTTACTATCCGCCTGAATTATTTGTATAAAGCATAAGCTTACTAAAGACTGTCAATAATTTAATTACGGATTTTATATTTGTTCAAATTAGAAAATTTTTTGAAAAGAATGTAATTAAAACCTTTTTAAATTGCATGGGTCTCCCTCAACCAATCGGCAGACATATGCCGGTAGGCAAGCATAGTATCATTACTTTTTAGTCAATAATTTTTTTAACTTACTAGTGAGAGTTGAGGGCTAAACAGCTTTACTGTTTAATTTAATCGTCCTTTGCATGGTTAGTTTTGTAATAAAGTATTGAGCTGTAATCAAACCCAATCCGCCCACAATAACAACAGCAAGAATCATTTCTTTTGTAACTTCAAAGCCTAATCCTAACATGCCTTAAATATCACTCCCAACACCGTTACCGGACAATGTCAATAAATCCGGATGTGATACAAATTAAAGTCATTATCAGTCCTGTAAACAAAGATACCTGGTTTATAATTTTTGAATGCATTTCAGGTTTCATATTCAAAAAAGAAATCTTTTTGCCGAAATAGTATCTGGCAATTAATCCTAATATTATATTGAAAACCGGAAAGCCCATAAAAAATACATATAGACCAATATTACAAATAAGATAAATCAAAATAACAAACCATATAGAGCTCATATCTTTCGATGATCCAACTTTTTAAAACTTCAAATCAATTAATAATTCAAGCAGCAGCCCGGGAATTACATATATAAGAACTCTGCTTTCATTTTTATCAAGCAAAAACCATAGAAGTATTGATATTAAAAAGAAGGAAAATGGAAATGCAGCACCAATTATAAAACCAAATAATATTTTATCAAAAAATTTTATTCTATACCACATTTTAATTTTTATTTAATATCCGCTAACAAAACGGCATGTTAAATTAGTAAATAGAATTTATGAATTATTATGTTTGCTCCCCTTATCACGTTGCCTTTGCATCTAAATGCGATTGCGGATTTCTTTTTTATAAAGCCGGAAAGAAGGTAAGGAAAAGTTTTTAAAAAAACATCGGCCTCCCTACACTTTTTTAGTAAACGCATTGGACCAAAAATAAGGTAACCGAAGCGGATATGTGAAAAGGTCGTTGGGTCATAATATAGGTAACCAAGAATATTGAGAGGTTATCTATGAGCAACTCAGCCAAAAAAGAATATCTTGATGAGATCAGAAAAAGATATTTTTCTGCAGCACGAACAGAGAAATCAAATATACTTGATGAAGTTTGTACAGTCTGTAATTATAACAGAAAATATGATATCAGGGTGATTTCGAAAAAACAAAAACTGTATAACAAGAAAAAAGGAAGGCCCCGCAAATATCAATCTCTGGCTATAACTTTGTTCTTAAAAGATCTTTAGGTGTTAACTAATTTAGCATGTGCTGAAAGATTAAAAGCAGCCATCGATCTGTGGCTGCCTTATTATCGATTTCACAGCAGTAATCATTTAACCGAAAAGGATATTAAACTTTTATCTGAAATCTCTGCCAGCACTATTAAACGTTTACTCCGAAGAGTTAAATCAAAATATAAAAAATTTGGCCTTCGTACTATCAAGCCAGGTTCCTTATTAAAGAAACAAGTTCCTATTAAACTAAATCAATGGGATGAATCCATACCGGGCTTTATAGAGGCTGATACAGTGGCACATTGTGGAAGTTCCGTATCCGGGCAGTTTGCTTATACTTTGAATGTCGTTGATATTGCTACCGGATGGACAGAGCAGAGAGCCATATGGGGCAAGGGTAAAGCCGGTGTCTTCGAAGCTATTAAGAGCATTAGAAAAGCACTCCCTTTTAAGATTCTAGGTTTTGACTGTGACAATGGCGGGGAGCTGCTTAATTACATGCTCTGGAATATTTTACAAACAAGAAAAGACCGGTTCAATATACACGTTCCAGAGAATATAAGAAAAATGATAATGCCCATATCGAGGAGAAGAACTGGACTCATGTTAAACAGTTTATTGGTTACCAGAGATTTGATAAGAGGCTAACTGTAGATATGCTTAATGATCTTTACCAAAGTGAGTGGAGATTTTATTTGAACTTATTTATTCCTTCTTTTAAGCTAATTGAAAAGAATAGAGTAGGAGCTAAGATAATAAAAAAGTTTTCTTCTCCCATGACCCCTTTTCACAGATTGATAGCTTCTGAGAGGGTCAGTACTTCAAAGAAAAAAGAACTTACTAAAATCTTCAACTCTCTTGACCCGTTTACCCTTGAGAAGATAATGAAAAATAAAATTATAAATATTCTCAAACTCTATTAATACAATTTTTCTTGAAGCTAAGCTGCGTTCGGCTACGCCTCACTCCGCTTAGCTTCAAGCTTTTCTTTAATCCTATCTTATTTTTTTCTATTCTTTCCTTGTTTAGTAATACTTTTTTTTATTATCCTTCGGTTACCTTTTATTATGACCCAACACGTTTCGGGAGGTAAATATAATTACCATTAATTATTAACATGGGAAAATCATTTCAGCAATAAAGTAATAGATTTCTCATTCAAAGGCTGGTAATAAACACTTAAAAACCCCGGGGCATAAAATACTTTTGGCTTTAATTGCCTTTATATGATTTTCAATTAACCGAATATTTCTTTAAACAATTTTTCTTTATCCAGCCTAGACTGCCATTGCCGATGACGTTTTACCGATTCCGTTCTTTTTTGGTTTAATTTAGAAAGGAACCTACTGGTTTCTAACGGGCCTAACTTTTCGGTTAACAATCTTATTGCTTTATTAAAAAGCTCTTCTTCACTTATATATTCATTTGTCCTCATTTTAATTCCTCCTTAATACAAAATTCTATTGGATTTAGCACTTCTACTTTTGCTCTTTTACTCCGTTTTATAAACTTATCATCACAGGTAATCGGTATGATTACGATTAATTATTAACGGGGGAAAATAATTTCAGCAATTAAGTAATAGATTTCTCTTTCTAAGACTTGCCTTCTCAGGAAGACTCCTTCGAAATGACATATCCAAGGTTATGCAGCACTTTCGGGTTGAGGCACGAATTAAGTGTTAATTGATTTTTTTATAACCAAATGCATTGCCTTTTCGATTGAAACATTTTTAATACATTTATAGCCCAGTGATTTGAGATCCAAATTCAAAAAAAGATTTTCACCGCTTCCTAAAATTACAGGTGATTGAACTAAATGTAATTCATCTATTAATTGAGCCTTAAGATATTGGCGAATTGTACTAACCACTCCGCCAAGCCTTACGTCTTTGCCGTTTGCAGAATCAAAAGCTTTTTCAAGAGCTGCGTTAATCCCATCCGTTACAAAGTGAAAAGTGGTGCCGCCTTCCATCTCAATTGATTCGTGCTTATGATGAGTTAAGATAAATACAGGCACATGATACGGCGGGTGTCTCCCCACCATCCTTTCCATTCAGCATTAGGTGCGCCGCGGTATGGACTAAACATATTGCGCCCTAAAATCCAGGCGCCTATATTTTTAAATCCGTTTTCGGCAAATTCATTATCAACTCCTGTTGTGCCGTCACTCTTTCCTAATACATTTTGCTGAAAAGTTTTTGTGGGATAAAACCATTGGTGAAGCTCCGGGCCCCCGACTCCCAAAGAATTTTCCAGGCTTTGATTTGGCCCTGCGCCAAATCCGTCCACTGAAATAGAAAAACTTTGAACACGTAATTTTTGCATTAATAAATCCTTTCAAAAAATTTAGTAAATGCTTCTTGGCCTGGCGAAGTCATGACATTTGAAAACTGTCAGTCTAAAACAAGCACAAATGATGCTAGGAGTAAAATGTTCTATTACTTTCATCAGCCTTCTTTTGCCAAACCTGTGTTAGGCGTTTGTTGTTTTTCATCAGTTACTTTTACCCATTATATTTTGGGTCAAAATCCACTATCCATTCAATACCGTATTTGTCTCTAAACATTCCAAAATATGTACCCCAAGGACTATCACCAATATCTCCTTCTATTTGTCCTCCTACAGAAAGCCCATTAAATAGTTTGTCTGCTTCTTCTTTACTTTCTGCACTAATGAAAATTTTGCTTCTGTTTTCATTTTCATTTGTTCGTCCCATGCTTTCAGGAACATCATTTGCCATCAGCATATTATTTTTACCGATAGGCAAAGCAATATGCATGATTTTATTTTCTTCTTTTTTTTCTACAGGGAATTCGGGGCTTGCAATGTCTTTGAAACGAATAACTTTTGCAAACTCTCCGCCAAATACTGATTTGTAAAAATTGAATGCTTCTTCGGCATTTCCATTAAAGTTAATGTGTGGATTAATAAATGCCATAATTTTATTTAACCTCCTATAATAATTTATTATAAAATAACTATCACTGCTAACATGATCTTTCAATCAACCATTTATCCATTCAATCATTCTCCAATGGATTTAAATTTCACCTGAGCAGTAGTATACAAACTTCTAAAATATTTTTTGCTGACTTAAGCTCCAACATTTCCTGTCTTAACTTTTCCAGCACGCTTGTAGCCGGCAACGATAACTCCGCTTGGTGTAGCAATACTTTCTACTAATTTAAATGCTGCCGGAATTGCCCCATTGCTAAAAATCTTTTTTCCTTTACCAAGAGTTATCGGATGAATTTGAAGCCAGAGTTCGTCCACTAAATCATTTGCGAGTAAAGTTTGTATGAGCTTTCCGCTACCCCAAACTTTAATATCAGAACCTTTTGAACCTCGCTTGCCTGCGGATTGATTTTTAAGCTTTTTGATATCTGCCACGCTTTTTAGGAAAACTGAGTTTTTCCAATCCGACTTTTTCATAGTTTTTGACACCACGTATTTTGTGACATCATTGATGCCCGGCCAAAAGTCTGAATGTTCAGGCCAGTACGAGGCAAAAATCTCAAATGTTTTTCTGCCTAAAAGAAGGTCTGCAGGTTTCATCTGTTTTTGCATAACCTTACCAAGAATTTCGTCGCCATAAGGTGCAGTCCAGCCGCCATATTTGAATCCGCCTGATCTATCTTCCTTAGGCCCGCCAGGTGCTTGCATTACCCCATCCATTGTAATCATTGATATGACAATTATTTTTCTCATGTCCGGACTCCTTCATTTAAATTTATGTGACTAAGTTATTATTTATTAATAACTCGATTATTAATATTGAACAACTCTAATCTAAATGTATATAATAAGTAAGGAAAGGGATATATGCGTCAATTTTAATGGCTGGTTGCGACATTTAAATAATTAAAACCGAAAAGAAAGTAAGAAAAAGATTTTTCACATTGTGATCTCACATTGTGATCGCTATGCGAGATTCCGATAAAAACCATCGGTATAAGTACGATTAATTATCAACACGCACAGAGGAAAATCATATTAGTAATAAAGTAATAGATTTCTCTCTCGAAGGCCTAAATGTCGGTAGGCAGGCAAGAAACTAAACACAGCTTGCCCCGACCTTTCGGTGGAACGACAAACATTAAAACCCCAAAAATACCAAGGGCGAAATCGCCGTAGCTTTAAGCCACTGGTTAGGTTTACTTCCCCTTTAAGTTTTTACTAATTTATCCTATCCCAATTCGGAACTTCTCTTGATGGAACCTTTGCTATTATCTTTTTTACTTTCTTCTTTAAAGTGTTAACAGCCTTTTTTGATAATCTTGATTCCAAAATAGAAACCGATTCTAATTGTGTTAACTGAGAATTTAATAAATAATTAGTTAATTGATTTATTGAAACCCCTTGATATTTGGCTTCTCTCTCAAGTCTTCTTTTTAAATCTTTTGGCAATCGTAATGTTACAACTTGTGTATCACTCATTTTTTTACCTCTAACATTTTATATAATTCTTTCGGTGTTACTACTTTAAATCCAAAACCTTTTAATTCACCTTGCTTAAAATCTTTTATATTAGATGTAACTAAATAATCACTATTACTTGCAAATGCACATTCCATAAAAATATTATCGTTTTCATCAGGAAGATTAGGACGTAATAAATAATATATAGAATATTTCTGAGCCAACAAGGCTAACAAATCCAGAAAATCTTCCACTTCCTTCACGGAAAGATTTAACAGCTGAAGATTTTTTTCTCTCATCAATACATCATAATATTCAAAATATACTTGTGGAGAAACAGCTAATTTTATTTTCTCATCAATAATCATTTTAACAATTAAATGAGAAGCTCCTTTATTACTATAAAGCGCGGAGAAAATTACGTTTTTATCAACTGTTAAAATCATATATTGTAATGATAGCACATATACTTACAATTTTCAAGAGAGGAAATATCTAAGTGGTGATTGTAAACCTAATTAATTCATAACCTGATTCTTAAATTCCTTTGGACTAACCCCCCACTTCTTTTTTGAACAAACCTAAAAAATAAGTCGTGTCTTTCGCATGGCGATTGCTTTGCGGCAAAACCAAACCGGTATGCAATTTCAGAAATACTTTTTCCCCATTCAACCAACAAATTTTTTGCTTTGGAGATTACATAAAGATGGATCAGTTCCAGAGTAGTTTTACTAGTTTCATAAGTAAGAGTATGAAATTCAGGAAATCTCATTTTCCCATTGTATGAAATGAACTGGATCATCTATTGAAAATTTTAGGCAGTTATTTTCTGTAATTACCACCTTCTCACTTGATAAATGATTCAGGATAAAGGCTTGTATGGACCCAATTCAGTTTAAAGGGATTTCCAAACCAGTTTTTATTACTTCATTAGCAATTAAATTATTTAGGTTAAAATCCTCCGGCCTGAAGGCTATAGGTTCTATACGCGTATCTATTTTCCAGGTAAGTTTGCCAAGATTTACATTATCAATAAATTTGTTTCCAGTAAATGAAGACGAAATAATAGCTAAATCTATGTCGCTCTCATTTGTAGCCTTTCCTGATGCGTAAGAACCAAATAAAAATACTTTTTCAACATTGTACTGTTTCTTTACGGCTTGCAAGTATTCTGTAATCGAGTCTGGTATTTCTAAATTTTTGCCTTCAACCATAATCTCAGTTTTTCTGTTGTATTAAATCTTTCTTCTGTGAATTCTTTCGTTGCTAATTAGTACAAACTAAATTTTTCATCGGGATAACGTGTATCTAATTAAAACTGGTTTAGTTCCTCAAAAAATTGCAGATGATCTGGATTAAGTTCTATTTTAGCAATTTCAGCCAATCTTAAAAGATTATGAGTTTTTAGAGGATGTTGATTTGTTTCTTTCACAACCAGCGCTTTAAGTAACTTTTCAATAACCAGATGACAAATAAATAAACAAAAATGAAAATTCTTATTTGATTCAAAAATGTCGGTTGCTGTTTCCCAATCCAAATCAGAAGTCAGCCAGTATTTTATTTGTTTTTCCTTGTCCAATAGAATCTATTGTTTTATTATGGTATAAATTAAATAATCTATAAAGTAGTATCAAGATAATATTGAAATGTAAATAGGTGAATACAAAATCAATAATCGAAGTTAGCTTATAGAACAAATAAATGAATGAACTAATTCATAACCCGGTTCTTAAATTCCTTTGGACTAACCCCCACTTCTTTTTTGAACAAACTTAAAAAATAAGTCGTGTCTTTCGCATGGCGATCGTTTTGCAGAAAAACCAAGCCGGTATGCAATTTCAACAATAGTATTTGTGCCTTCAACAAGTATATTTTTATCTAACCTTGACAACGACTTTTCCTCATTCTCAACTTACGTTACTACATTTATTGGCCTTGTAATGTGCTATGACTGCAATTGCAAATGCACGGCATTCTTCATCGGATTAATAACTAGCAAATGCACTTTTTAGGATTCACCAAGCCGAATGCTAATTTAGGAAAAAGCCGGCTGAAAATGTAAATCACTTTTGTATCACCGACACGTATGGTAAGCTGATCCTTTTTAATTCCGACAATCAACGCTTTGACCAGTTTTTCTGGAGTTATCGTTTTTGTATTGAAACCGGCGGCCATATCTGTTGCAACAAGTGGGGGCAAAAGTTCGAAAACTTTAATGTGGCTGTTCAAAATCTGCAAGTGTCTCCTAAGTGATTCGGTATAAAAGCGTAACGCCACTTTAGAAGCTGAATAGGTTGGTTCAAGCAGCGAGGGAACATAGCTCAGTATGGAAGTTGTATTGATAATTGCCGCATCTTTTCTTGATTTTAACATATCTATAAAAAGATTGTTCAGACGAATTACCCCAAGGTAATTGATATTCATTTCATACTCTGCTTCCTCAAAATGTTTAGCATTTGCAATTCCCAGATTAAGCGGCGTACCTAAAACACCCGCATTATTGTATAATATATCTATTCCCCCCAATTCTTTTATTTGGCTTAAAAGTAACTGCGCGTCATCAGCATTTGCCACGTCGCTATTGATAGTAGTTAAATCTGGATATATTTTTTTCGCTGCATCCAGTTTGGCCTGATTCCTACCTGTGATTATAACTTTTGCGCCATTGGCAAAAAATTGCTTTGCTGCTTCCAACCCGATACCTGCGCTGAACCACCAGTGATTAGATACTGTTTTTCCTTTTAATTCCATGATTTTGTTTCCTTTCTATTTATTTCTTATATTTGCTTGCAAATTGCAAGTGGAAATATAATAATTAACTTGCAATGTGCAAGTGATTTAAAAATATATTTTTATGATTATGAATAAAACCAAGAAAAGGTCAGATTGCCCGGTTAGCTGCTCCCTCGATATATGGGGAGATAAATGGTCGCTTTTGATTATTAGAGACCTAATGTTAGACAAGAAGTGTACCTATGGTGACTTTTTAAAATCGCCGGAAGGAATAGCTACCAATATTTTAGGTTCAAGGCTTCAGGTGCTGGAAGAAAATAAGATTATTGAGAGATTAGAACATCCCGACAGTAAAGCAAAAGTGTTATATAAGTTAACTCAAAAAGGGATTGACCTTCTTCCCATTTTGATTGAAATAAATTTATGGGCTGAAAAATATTTTTCTACTATACCGGAAGATAGAAAAGCAATGTTGAAAGAGGTGAAAAAAGATAAAGCCGGATTTATTAAAGCAATGAAGAAAGAATTGGCTGCTTGAATTATAGATGTTCAATTTAACTTAGAAGCTGGTTTTTAAATTCCTTTGGACTTATACCAACTACTTTTTTAACAGGCGGTGAAAAATAAGAAAGAATTATTTATACCTTTTTACGTTAACTGAAGTGATGATTATAAAGTTTCCGCAAATAATTCTCATTTTACCTTAAACGCTTTTTCCATCATTAACTGTTCTGATTTTGAAATTGAATATTTCTCCGCCACAGCTTTCCAATCACTAACCTTTACTCTTAATATCGTCAATAATTTTTTTTGCTTCATTTTTTTTTATTCTGAATTCTTCCGCAATTTCTATTGCCAGCTCAAAATTTAGGGAGTTATCGTTTTCTGAAATATTTAAACTTAATCCCGTACCCATTTCATTTGGATTAACATCAAAAGCTGGAGAAAGTATCCAGCCTTTTTCTGTTAAGATAAAACCATGATTTCTTAAATGATCATCTGTATTCGAAACGGTAATGTTGAATACTATTCTTTTCCATAATTCTTTCAAATCTTCCTTAATCATTGCGCCATTTTTGCTTAAGAACTCTGCTAATTCAAGGTAGCTTGCGCCTGCATGCGAATCCCTGTTATCAGTATAACCAAGCATTGTCATTGCAGATGCAAAATGAATTCTCTTTGACTTTTCTCTATCAAATCTTTTTACAAGAAATGTATGGTACTTATTTGCAAACCGTTCAACCCTAGCTTCTGCGAGGTTCAATCCACACCTTACAGCTAAAGTATGTACAACTATTTCCCAGCCTCCAACATCTTTGCTATCACTAACACTGGGAAATTTTGCAATCCACAAATCACCGTTCTTATCTTTTATACTGGCTTTAGGACGAGCGCCTCCGAGCGAAGAACCTGGAGCTATGAGCATATTCATCCATTTTATATGCTCTTCATTAGTTATATCATCATCTTCTTCTAATCTTAAGCTTGCCGTTTGTAATTCACTTAATGATGTTATTGGTGGTACAGCAAGTGATCCGTCTTGATTTACGAATTCTCCATTCTCGGTTAATTTAAATCTTAATCCACCCATCCTGTTCTCATCATAAACCCCCAATAAATAGTCGGATTCCATTAGTGTTTTAGCTTGCCGCCTTTCATTTCTTGCAAGTATAGCTTCTCGCTTTTTCATTAAAACCCTTCCCCAGCGATCCGGTGATGAATCAAGAAAAATTCCGAAGTTATTTTTGTTATTATCCAAATAGTGCGGCCCTGTGAAAAGTTGCAAGTCGGGATCAATAACTTGTGCGAATTTTGTTTTCAACCATTCATCCGAATACTCAAAAGAAAATATTTCTTTACCCCTTACAATTTCGGAATGTAATATTCCGAGTAATGCCGGGGGATCTTTAATTCCTTTCCAATCTGCATAAACAAATATATTTTTTCTAGTATCTGCCTTTGCCATATTTTAATCCTCTGATTTTCTTTTTGGTGCTCTGTGTTTTACAGCTAATTTTGCATCTTGTAATTTTCTACCTAAGAGATCATCATTCGCAACATTTAACAAATCATCCGCCAAGCCCAGTACAGATAAAACCTGTGTAAAGTTTCCAAGGCTTACACCGGGATTTCCTTTTTCAATTTCATACAAAGTTCTTCTGCCAATTCCTGCCCTTTCGGCAACTTGCTGAGTACTTAATTTTCTTCTCAAACGAGCAAGTCTGAGGTTCTCTCCAAGCACTCTTACAATATTAACGGTTTTATTTTGAAACATAGTTACAGTTCCTTCATAATGAGTTTTATACTGCACAAATATAGTAAGTTTTGGGCAAAATACCGCACATTATCAAACAATAAATTGAGGTGGAACAATACATTATTTTGTGTTTCTAACGAAAGGAGTAAAATACATTCCACTTAAATGAACTAAAATAAAAACCCGTTCATATCAACAGTAAAACTTTTTCATCTAAAGTTATTCAATTCCTAAATGTTTTTTTATAATTCCAAATTTGATATTGTCCTAATTTCCATAATCATTAACGAATAATTCATCCATCGACTCCGCTCAGGATGACGATTTAATTACATTAGAAATGGTAACGGAGTTGAACCATGACTCAGTTATGCAAATTAAAACACTGCTCCAAATTTGTCTCACTGAAATGCCGTCTCTTAGAAATATTTACATTGCTGGAATAAGGACGCACGTATGCAAAAAGGCGGTATTACTTATACATTTTTTCTTTTAACATTTTGGTGTTTCTTTTCTATTTGCAGAAAAGAAAAAGCTCACCCAAATAAAATTAATCGAAATTATACAGATGTTTTTTAAAATACTTTTTACTACATTCTGCGCGTGTTAATTTAAATTGAAATCGCCAATCGCAATTATATAATTAGGATATTTGAATAAAGTCGGCACTTACGAGAATGCCTAAATTATAAAACACATTGCATTATTTGGCTTGTTGGATAATAGATTAGCGATATCATATTTTATAACAGTATTATCTTATGAGATTTTGTAAAACCCGAAATATGGTTATGCCGCTGTGCCCATATCTATGCTCTTTAGATTAATTTCTTGTGAAGTATAATTACTAGTTATAAGCTTAGTATCAGAGTAAGTATAATCAAAATACAATAGATCTATTAGCGGCTGTTCAGTGAAAAGTCAGATGTATTTATATTAAACATTAAAAAAGGAACATATTATGGTTTCAAATATTCAAAAAGAAAAAGCCGAACTGTTCTTGAAATTTCATCATGACAAAGAAATTCTGGTTCTGTTAAACTCGTGGGACATCGGAAGCTCTAAATTAATAGAAGCAAGCGGCTATAAAGCAATCGCAACAACAAGTATGGGAATAGCTGCCTCTTTAGGGTATCCTGACTGCCAGGTAATACAATTGTCGGAAATGATTGAAGCTATTACGGGAATAGTAAACGCAGTAAAAGTTCCGGTATCGGTGGATATAGAAGCCGGGTATGGAAATAATTTAAATGAAATAATTGATTCTGTTAAAAAGATAATTGCAACAGGAATTGTTGGAATTAACATTGAAGACAGCATTGATTTAAATCCAATATTAATTGACGAGATGGAATTTTGTGAAAGAATATCAGCCATTCGTGCATTATCAGATTCACTGGGCTTTCATTTAGTAATTAATGCAAGAACGGATTCATTTTATACTTCGTCAGGTTCGCCGCAAGAAAAATTATCCGAATCAATTAAGCGCGGCAATAAATACCGGGAAGCCGGTGCCGACTGCATATTCGTACAGCCTGTATGGGAAAAAGAAACGATTTCAACATTGGTTAAGGAAATTAATGCTCCAATAAATATTCTTTCAAACCCTACAATTGGGGCAGGATTACCCCTATCCGTTAGTGAACTGCAGGATTTAGGTGTTGCCCGTTTAAGTCTTGGTTCAAGTTTAATGAAAGCTACTTTAGCTTTAATTAAAAAAGTTGCAGACGAACTCACTGAAAAAGGTACTTACAATATTTTATTAGATACCTTAACACCGTTTCCCGAAGCTGCAAAGGCATATAAAATGGCAATAGGTTTGAACAAATGAGTATAGCTGCTAACATTGACTATACGAAATCCATGTTATTCATTACTCTGAAAATTCCGCAGAAATTTTCACGTTAGTGCTCTTTGTATAGTCACCCCAATAAATAGATGTGTTAACTTTTAGGGAAATTGTGATTAAAGGATAACCTAGCAATTCATTGCTGTGAGATGAGAACAGATAGAAAACGCATTAACTGTTTTAACAGTTTAACATGACCGGTAAACCTTATTATTTTACAACGATATTTATAAAGGAACGACAATTGAATATGGGAAGGTAAACACTTCTTCTTTGCCGGTAAATGGGGTTACGAAAATAAAAAAGTAATTTATGTTATTGATATAATTGGAAATTTATAAATGATTCTTAAACCAACTTTCCCAACAAAATTGCATCAAAAAACTGCTGAATTAGTTAGAGATTATTTTCTGACAATACCAAATGTGGATACTATTTTGATTGTAAATTCTTGTGCCCGCGGCCAAGCAATTCCAGAAAGCGATCTTGACGTTGCTATTTTAGTTAAGTCAAGCACTACTAAATTGGAAATAAAAGAAATTGAAATTAATTGGGAAAATTATTGTAGTAATCAACCAGAAATTTTAGAATATAAAAAATTAAATCGTTTTACTCATTTACACTTAGATATCATTGATGGAATATATACGCCAACAATATTAGAAGTTGGAGCAGAATCAGACAATTTTGAAATTGAAATAGGAAATCAAATTTGTTACTCTGCGCCGATGAGTAATATCGGTTCGTATTTTGAAGAACTAAAAAATAAATGGCTGCCATATTATAATGAAGAATTAAGATTGGAAAGATTAGATATGATGCGAAGTGCTTGTGAATATGATTTAGAACATATTCCATATTTTATAAGAAGGGGTTTACATTTTCAAGCATTGGACATACTCTTTAAAGCTTTTCAAGAATATCTACAAGCACTTTTTATTGCTAATAGGATTTATCCAATTGCGTATAACAAATGGATAAAAGAACAAGTTATAAATTGGCTGAATAAACCAGAAGTGTATTCAAAATTTGCTTCTATTCTTTCAGTTAGTAATATTGAAAGTAATGAGATAAATGATAAAGCAAAAATGCTCTATGAGCTTTTAAATAATTTGTCAAATGAATATTTGACAAAAAACAACTAACAAGCATTCAGCCGAACATCTTTGTAATAGAACTGTGGCGAAGCTGTTTTCAAAGAGAAGTATGTGCTGTTCCTATGTAAAGTGTAATTAAAGGTTAACACTGTATTTCGTAAAATATTGAATAGAGATTTGCTGCTGCACGTATATTTATTTTCTTTCGGTTATTTTGTGTGAGTATAAGTATAAATTAAATAGATAAAAAAAATATTATGGAAAAACATCATCAAGAACCTATAGATAAGTTTTTAAATATTTACAAAAAAGACCAATCAATTTTGGCCGTGCTTTTAGCTGGTTCAATTGCTCATGGATTTTCAAAACCAGATTCTGACATAGACATTTGTTTGGTTGTAGATTCAGAGGAATTTAATAGACGAAAAGCTGATAATAAATTAGCTTTTAGTTTGTGGGATTTTTGTGAGTATGAAGGTGGATATATTGATTGTAAAGTTGTGGACTTAAAATTTTTAGAAAAGATATCTGTACATGGGAGTGATCCGGCAAGATACGCTTTTATGGATAATAAAATTCTTTTTTCCAGAATAAACAATTTGAATGATGTATTAAAAAATATTTCGAGATATCCGGTCAAGGAAATTGAAGAACGCAGGAGAAGATTTGCATCTCAATTACTTGCCTGGAAATGGTACTATAGTGAAGCTGTAAAAAAAGAGAATAAATATTTAATTTTTCTTTCATTACAGAAAATAGTTTTATTCTCTAGTAGAATAGTTCTTAATGAAAACAAATTATTTTTTCCGTATCACAAATGGATGTTAAAAGTTGTTGAAAAAACAGATAACAAGCCTTCGGAATTGATTGCGAAAATAAATTCATTGTTTGAGGATCATAACCTTAAAAAAGTAAATGAATTTTGTGAAGTAATTTTGGAATTTATAAACTACAATGAGAAGAGTGTAGACTGGCCAAATTATTTCCTAAAAGATAGTGAACAAAATTGGGTTAACCATGAACCGCCAATTGATGACATATAAATATATGTATGTGGTATAACCCCTTTAATAAGTAAAAAGTCAATAGAAGCAGCAAAGTTAAAAAATTGCAATTCGATTTAGTAATAAAAAGTTATTAGTAAACTTGCTCAAGGTGTTCGTGCTTAACATTCCGTCGTTGCAGATTTTAAATTATTAACGTTGCGGTTTTATCCAGCATAATTATTCAAATCTATTTGATATGTATTGAAAGGAAAATAAAATGAAAAATGTTACCATAATAGCACTCTTATCATTACTAACATTAAGCTGCAGTACGGGTGATAAAATTGACAATACTATTAACACAAATAAACAGAAAGGAATAATTATGAATGACACGATACCAAAAGTAACTGGAATTGGTGGAATTTTCTTTTATTCAGATAACCTGAAGGAAACCAAAGAATGGTATATCAAAAATTTAGGAATTGAATTCAATGATTGGGGTTCGTCAAGTTTTGAATCCAGGAACATTAACAATCCTGACGAGATAAACTCTCTTCAATGGAAACCTTTCAAAAAAGGAGATGAATATTTTTCCCCCTCCCAAAAAGATTTTATGATTAATTACACAGTTCAGAATATTGAAGGACTTGTAAACAAACTTAAAGAAAACGGAGTAACCATACTTGACAGCATTGCGGCTTATGACTTTGGAAAATTTGTTCATATTATGGACGCAGAAGGAAACAAGATTGAACTATGGGAACCTAAATGATAGCTTTTATTAAAAGATAGGTGGATCAAAAACAAAATAATAATTATATGTATTTAAAGAATTAAAACTATTATATCTGAGTCGCACATGACTCGCAAATCAAACTGCTGCTGTTTTGGTTTACTTGTCAAAAATAATCGTTCTCATTAATAAACTTGTAAACAGTTCTTGCTATGAAATTAATCATTCGACAAGTGGGGACTAAAACTTCGGCAGATGTTTTTTAAGGGGTATTGTTAAGCGCCAATCAACAAGGGAATATTAATTTGATTTCGGAATTAAGTGAAATTTTTAGTAATGCTAAATTTCCATAGGAGAAGTTAATGAAAGAAGAAATTCAGAAGCGATTTGAGGAAATCGATCAGTACGATACAATGATGTCAAAGATATTCCCGGGATACGAACAATTTCCATTAGTCCTGCTATCACATCTGCGAACAATGGTTGGTTCCAAGGCAAGTGTCCTTGATGTTGGGTGCGGCTCAGGTACAAACCTGGTAACTTTTGCTGCCAACCAGCCGGAATGGTCTCTTATCGGTGTAGATCCAGCCGAACCAATGTTGAAATATACCCTTAATAAATTCAAAGCCATAAATGCTGAAAAGCGTGTAAAATTAATTAATGGAACAGTTAATACACTGCCAAATGATTCAAAATTTGACTTGGCTACATGCATTTTAGTTGAACATCTCTTACCAGACGATGGAAGGAAGTTAGAACTACTAAAAGGTATTTACAATAGAATTGTACCGGGGGGATGGTTAATAATTGCCGGACTGAATGGAGACCTTAAAACTGCTGTGGCGAGAAACAAATTAAATGCGTGGCTGGAGTTCTTAGCTTTGCAAGGACTGCCAAAGGAAACTCAAAACAATGTTCTTCACCGGGCTACTGTTGAGGACTCCTTAGTGTCTGAAGAGCGTATTAGAGAACTGCTGTCACAAGCCGGATATATTAACATCGAACGGATTTATCAGATTCAATTACTTGGAGCATGGTGCGCACAGAAAAGTTTAATTGTTAATTAAAAGAATACAATATATTTTAAATCATATGTGAGGATAAGGGATGCCAACCCTTTGATAGCTGATAGCAAAAAGGTTAACTCCGGAATTTATCCCGGTGAGATAAAGTTAACTCCCAAATCATTAAGCTGTTTTAATTTATCTGCCGGGGGTAGACAGTTAACATCTCTTACAAAATAAAATTAATAGTAACTATACCGATGTTTTTTATCAGAATCTCGCATAGCGATCACAATGTGAGATCACTATGTCGAAAAACTTTTTCTTTTCTTCTTCTCGGTTTTATAAAATAGAAATCCGCAATCGCATTTACATGCGCAGATTAGATGAAAAGGGAAGCAAGCATAAATGCAATATTAAAATGATTGATTACTTAATTGTTAAAACGAGAGAATATATTATGCAAAATGTGTATAATTAGATACTAATCAATAATTATTTCTTGCAGCATGATTAGTAAATAGGTGTTTTAAAAAAACTTAGAGGGGTACGAGATGAAAACAAAAGTATTTTTGGGATTTCTTTTTCTCTCATCATTATTGATAGCTCAGCCAAACTTAACAATAGACTCAATTGTTGTTAAAACTTCACACGATACAATTTATGTTTGGGACTACAACGCCTGGGAACAATGTGCATTTCAACTTGATTATGCAGTTGAAGTAAGTGATTCGGTTATTACAATCACCCAAATAGATACTGCTGAAGATGCTACAACTTGTTATGGTTTTCATGATTTTGTTGTACCAGTAATAAATTTAAATGAAGGAATTATCGAATTGATATTTACAGAGATTGCCTCTATGAAGATGTTAAATTTATTAAATCATTTCGGTATGAATACCGTCGTCCCGGTTGGGAAGAGAATATTGTCTTATCTCCCGATAGTATTTTTTTATCCGGCAATTATTTACAAGACTCATGTAATATTATTAATAATTCAGATCAGAGTGTTTATTTGGATTCGATTTATAATAAATCTCCCGCATCATTTTATTATAACATTAAAAGGGACAGCGAGTATATAATCTATTATTTCAGAATATATCATTATGAACCAGGTGATTCAATCCACGTACTTCTAAATCCAAAAGATACTTTAACATTCTTTATAGCTGGTGTTGATGTATGCCCGGTTTGCAAAAAACAAACAGACGGATTTCTAAAGGATACACTCACCTTTGTATTTTCTAATGATTCAAACCAAACAACTAAAAAGCAGCTTTTATTAGATAGTGACATTTCTTTAGGTATTGAAGATTATAAACCAAATGTAAGCTCATTTTACTTATCTCAGAATTATCCCAATCCGTTTAATCCAGGCACAACAATAAAATATTCAATTCCAAAATCATGCTTTGTAACATTGAAAATTTATGATTTGCTTGGTAAAGAAATTATGACTTTAGTTAATGAAGAAAAAACAACTGGAAATTATGAGATAAATTTTGATGGTAAAAATCTTTCCAGCGGTGTTTATTTTTATAGAATACAAGCCGGGAGTTTTTCTGACGCAAAGAAATTTATTTTGCTAAGATAAGAAAAACACCAAACTCATTGCTCAAGACGACAGCTATTTCGCTTCGACAATTTTATGGTTTATTGGATTGTCATTTCGAACGAGTCATCGAGTGAGAAATCTATTAATTTCATCACGGAGAAGATTTTTCCGGTGTTAATAATTAATCGTACTTGTATTTACCTCCCGAAACTCATTTACTAAAAAAGTGCAGGGAGGCCGATGTTTTTTAAAAACATTTTATTACCTTCTTTGCGGTTTTATGAAATGGAAAACCGCAAATGTATACATGCACAGACATCTTGATAACGGGAAGCAAACGTTGATATGTAAGCAAGAAATTTATAATGCAGTATAAGTAATAGCTATGCCTCTAACAAATCATTGAATATTTTAAGAGCAAATTTTATATATTAGTTAGCATTATTTAGAAAGGCAAAAGATGACAACTAAAGAAAAAGTAAAAAAAGAAATTGATAAATTACCTGATGAGACAATAGAAAAGGTATATAAATATATTGCTACTTTAAGAGCAAAGACTGTACAAAAAAAGAAGATTCATACATTTAATCTTAAAGGACAGCTCGATAATGTAAAGGTTCGAGAAAGAGCGTATGAATAAATTATTGATAGATACGAATATTCTAATTTATTCAATAGATGAAGACTCAAAATATTTTAATAAATCTCAAAACTTATTTTCAGAACATTTCGAATTATACACAACATCAAAAAACTTATCGGAATTTCTCTCTGTTGTAACAAGGCTTCCTAAAAATTCATTATCATTAGACGATGCCTTACTTGTAGTTGAAGATTTTATCAGTGTAATGACAATTCTATATCCGGATAAAGAATCTTTTTTGATATTTCAAAGTCTATTGCGAAAGTATAAACCAACCGGATTAAAAATACATGACTTTGAAATATTGAGTATAGGTTTGGCAAATAACATAAATACAGTGGCTACACTTAATGAAAAAGATTTTAAGGAAGTTAAGGAAATAAAATTACAATATATTTAAACAGCAAGGCATAACCCGTGGCTTAAGGCGACAGCTATTACGCACTCGACAGTTTTATCGTTTATTGTATTGTCATTTCGAACGAGTCATCGAGTGAGAAATCTATTACTTTATCACGGAAAGAGGTTTTTCCGGCGTTAATAATTAATCGTACTTATACCGATGTTTTTTAAAATGCTTTTTATTACATTCTTTTCGGTTTTATTAAATAGAAATCCGCAATCGCATTTACATGCGCAGACTATATAATAAGGGAAGAGGCCGGCGATATAAAATAGATAATAGATACACTTTAAAAGGAACTAAATTATGAGTTCAAAAAGCTTATTATCTAATGAACAACAATTAATATTTTATAATGAATATCACAAATTTCTATCAAATGTTAGATATAGTAGTGAAAAGAATCATCTACACGATTTTTTTAAAAAATTAAGAAGAGAAAACAAAGATTTCAAAAAATACACTGATAAAGAACTATCGAATAAAATAATAGCTTCAAGGAGACTTGAAGGTCTAAAAAGAATGGCCAAACTTAAGCAAAGTTAAAAATTATATATCACCCTATAATCTTGATTTTATAAATAAAGCCCACCAATCAGCGTTGTTGGCTGTTGAAATTTATAATAAACCTCTCGCTAACTACAGATCAGAGGGATTTATTGTTATGATGATGATCGCATGGAACGCAATTTTTCATGCAGTTTTACTAAAAAACGGATTTAAAATAAAATATAAAGAGAAAGGAAAAGACAATTATTTAGACCTAAGAAAATGCATCAATAAATATACAGGTAAGCTGAAAAAGGAAATTAAGGCTAATTTGGAGTTATTAATTGAAATAAGAGATCAAATAGTTCATAGAGAAAATCCGATAATAGATGATAGGCTCTTTGGTTATTGCCAATCGTGTCTATTAAATTTTGAAAATGTCCTGTGGAAAACTTTGGCGAAAACTATCAATTGCCTAATACACTTGCGTATTCACTTCAATTCTCCCAAAAACATAATGAAAATCAAATAGAATCAATAAAAAAATATAGAAATAGATATAGTTACAAAATCTTAGATTTTATACAAGATTATGAAAACAAACTTTACAATATTGATCCCGAAGTTTATAAAAGTCAAAGTTACTGTTTTAGAATTTATTTGATTCCTAAAATTGTAAAGGAAAACAAAGCTGAGGCGGCAGTAGAATATATAAAGTACGATGTATATGACTCTAATGTTGCTGCCGAAATAGATAAGGCCATTTTGGTAATTAAAGAAAACAGAGTTTCCGGGGATTATTACAAGGCTGGTGATGTTTGTAAAATAGTTATGGAACGATTAAAAATTATTAAAGGACCAAATTGGAAATTTACCGCGAGTTCACATCACGCAAGATCTGCAAAGTATTTTAAAATACGTGAAGGATATAAGACGAACAACCCAGAAAAAACTAAAAAAGAATATTGTTTTTATGATCCAACTTTCAAACAATATATTTATACAAAACAATGGATAGATTTTTTATCAAATCAACTAAAAGATTATAAAACATATAAAGCTATATTAAAAACGAAATAACCTGTTAGACCATAATTCCGAGCAGATTACTTTTACGTGTTCGATGTTTTTTAAGTATTTATATTTGTCATTCCGTATTTAGCTTTTTGTTAAAAGTTGTAATACCATGAAAGATTTTTTAATTATAGAAATTATTATTACTAAATTCTGCTTTATATTTATAAGCTTTGGCAAAAACCGTTTTATAGAAATCATTAATCATGGACATATATAAGATTCTCAAATTTGGATATTTTCCAAAGGAATTACCACCGGCATTCAATACAAAAAGTTTTGCTGATAAATTTTATAATATTGACGAAGAATGGTGTTCCATTGGAAAATCGAGAATAAATTATATAGAGAAAGCAATTTTTGTCGCTTTAACATTCCAAAAGTAGGATTTTTGCGACGTTTATTGGGAATACCAAATCCTATGCATTATGGGGAAATAGTGAAAATAATAAGTGATTATTGGCCAGAACTAAAAACGCATTTTACAAAATCAAATTTGTCCTTCTCAAAACCAATTGATGATGTTCAAAATAACGATCCTTAACAAACGAACATACTTTTTTAAGTTTTAAATATTCGTGTATTGAACAATCTTTTGCTATGCTTTATGAATTAAAAACCGATATTTCTACGGAAGAACCCCTCAATATATACTCATATTATTCCATGGGCATTACATTCAAAAGAAATTTCAAAAAGCCATAGAAATGATAGCACCTTTCTAGGGAATAAAATTGATAAAACAGTCAGAAAAGCTCAATCAGGTCAAACGATTGGTATCCCAATTGGTCCCGATGCATCTCTTGTGATATCAGAAGTAATAGGATGTTATTTTGATTATATGCTTGCTAATAAATTTTCAGATTTAAAAGGTGGTCGATTTTATGATGATTACTATCTCTATTTTAGTAGTTATTCAGAAGCAGAAGAAGTATTGAAATATTTACAATCTATTTTTGGCGAGCATTTAGTAGAAATAAATGAAGAAAAAACAGTGATAAAACAGTTCCCATTTGAATTTGAAAAAGAATGGGCAAGTCTTGTTCCAACGTTTAAAATTAGAACAACTGTAAAAGGGGCAGTTAACCGATATTAAGAATTATGTTAGTCTTTGTTTTCAATTTGCAAAAACATATTTACGGGATTCTGTTATTAAATATGGAATTAAAAAATTTGAATCCATAAAAATTCAAAAAGATAATTGGAATATAATTGAATCACTGTTATTAAAAATGCTGATTTGTGAACCATCTATATTCCCAGAAATATTAAAAATATTTTTGTCTTATAAAGAACTTATTGACAAATCAAAATTAAAATCTTCTTTAAGCAGAGAATATTAATTCATTGTAATAAGTCACATCATTTTGAGGTTCTCTGGGCCTTATGGTTAGCAAAAAGTTTTTCCATAATATTGAACGATAATATTATTTCTTTGGTGTTAAATTCATCTAATTATTTATCAAAAATCATATTAGCAGATTTATATTTATCTGGTTTGACAGCAAGAAGAATTTTCGTGCTGGACAGATTAAAAAGTGAACTAACCAATGAATCATTAATGGATGAACGATGGTTATTTGCATACGAAATTATAAAGAAAAATTGGGTAACTCCTCAAGACGATGATTTTATTACTTCGAATGAATATTTTAATTTATTGCTCAAAAATGACGTTGAATTTTATAACTGAATAAATCAGATAAATGCTGTAACCTTTGAAGGATCTAACGCTTATAAAATACTCCCTCATTCCAGTGAAACTATTGTAGGAATGGAATTATATTAACCTACTTAATCTGTCAGTAAAAACAGGATATTTAAGTAAACGCCAATAGAAGTAAAGAATAATATTTGCTATGCAATTAATTTTCAATTGGTCAAACGCAACTAAAAAGCAAATCTCATCCATTCCCTGATACCCAAATAAAAATCCATGTTTTATTTTTGTGCCCAAGTTTTAAAAGCTTGGCATTACACATAAATTATTATAGCTGCTAAGCTGTAAACGAAAGGGAAGAAAAGATAAAATAAGGGAATCAATCATTAAATAACCCGGCAGTAAAAATAAAGCATTGTACCGTGACAATCTCAAAAGCCTAAATGTGGATTGAATGAATGGCTGAATGAGCAAATACATGGAAGCAATCATATTTCATCCGGAAGGAATGACAAAGTGAGTGGAAGGAATCACTGAGCGACTGGAAGGAATGATAAAGTAACTGGTAGGAATCACTGAGCGACTGGAAGGAATGACAAAGTGAGTGGGAGGAATCATTGAGTGACTGGAAGGAATGACAAAGTGATAGGAGGACAGCAATGATAAAGTGACCGGGAGGAACCATTAAGTGATAGGGAGGAAGCATAGGGAAGGGTTTTTTATTAAGAAAACGGGAGAAATTGTTGAATTTTTAAGCTTTCACTAACTATAGTTAGTGTCATGTCAATCATAAAATATTTGGGTAAAGTTTGCTAATAAACCCAATTTCTCTGAGAAATTGGGTTTATAACGCGTCATTACACATCTGACATGAAACCAGGCTTAAAATTTAATCGTCAATAACATCAATAAATATAAAGGAGAGAAAAATGGCACAAAAATCAAAAAACTCCATTTCGGAACAGCTTAACTGCTGCACAGGTAGCTGTAACAAACACACTTGCCGATGCGGAAATTCAAGGGCTTGTTACGCAATATGGCTACACACCCGAAAAATTGAACGAAGGAAAAGCTTTGTATGATGCTGCATTAAGTGCGGTAAATGCACAGATAGCGGCTGCGGGTTCGCAGTTTCAGGCAACCAGTAATTTAAAAACAGCGGAAACAGCAGCACTTGATGCATACCAGGCGTTGGCAAAAGTTGCACGTGCAGTTTTTATAAACGATTCTGCAAGACTGGCGCAGTTTGGGCTTTCAGGGTACAATGCCCCGATCCACTGCCGGCTTTATTAGCTGCTGCTTATGCTATTTTTGATAACGCAGTTAATGTACCGGAAATAAAATCTGCGTTGGAATCATTCGGTTACACTGAAGAAAAGCTTGCATCCGAAAGGCAGAAGATAACTGCTTATGATTCGGCAAACCAAACAGCAGGAATCATTAAAAGGTGCGGCACAGCAGGCAACCCGCGACCAGGACACTGCAATAAAAGCAATGAATGCCTGGCTGGCACAATATATTAAAATTGCCAAGGTAGCTTTGCGTGATAAAAAACAGCTTCTTGAAAAAATAGGAGTAACAGCACGCACCACAAAAACAGCAGCACAAAGAAACGCATCAAAGAAAACAGCTCCTGCAGCACCTGCAAATTAAAGCGCATAGATTAAGGATACTTGTTCAGCCATAACAACTCCTAGCGGTTATTCGCCCCGATTAAATCGGGGCGTTAACCTTTATCACCAAAGAGCTAACATCAAAATTTATTGCTGAGCTATAACCACAAAATAAATTAAATCAATCTTCATAATTAACTAGCATGATTATTTTTATTTTAAGTAACGGCAAATATTGTCGACGTAAAAGCTAAGTTGACATTTTGATTTTTTTTCTACAACTTTAATAAAAATATTAGTGTTTGCATAAATTGAGACTACCTGTAAGGTTGATAATCTGTTGTACTATTTACTTTAAAATGATTCAGAAGTATAAAAAAGCACATAAAGCTAAATTTCACTTGCATTATATATATTGGTATATAATTGAGTGTTTTTGCAAAGTTTGCTAGTACATCCAAATTTTAATCAATCATTGTTTGCCAATTAACAATAAGGAGGTCTTAGATGAAAAAAATCTTACTTAGTATTGTTGGTATATTCGCTATAATCTTTCTATTCACAAGCGAAGGTTTTAGTGATAACATTTCAAACATTCAATTCTCCCCACCTTCACCATCATCTTTGACCTTTAACCAGAATGTTGAAATTACATTTGATTATGCTGCGGATGTAGCCGGCGGAGTAAGAATCTTTGCGCGTCCTTTTACCAGCGGATCACTGACACCAAACTATTCCGCTTCGGGTTCGCCAATTTACCCTGCCGGAAGTGGAAGCGGCAGCGGTAGTTTTACTATTACTTTAGGAGAAGTAGTTGTTGATGAGATAAGATTCCAGATGTGGGATGCAAATCAAACAACACTATTATTGGAATTTTTCCTTCCTGTTAAATATTTATATTCTGTTCACTCTATATCTAATATAAGTATAGCACCATTATCGCCGTCATCATTAGTTTTTAATCAAGATGTAAATATCACTTTTGACTATACAACCAGCGAAGCCGGGGGAGTGAGAATCTTTGCCCGTCCGGTTACCAACAATTCACTGACACCAAACTATTCCGCTTCAGGTTCGCCGATTTACCCTGTCGGCAGTGGAAACGGCAGCGGTAATTTTTCTATAACTTCAGGTGATGTGATAGTTGATGAGATAAGATTCCAGATGTGGGATGCAAATCAGACAACACTTTTGCTGGAATTTTTCATGCCTGTTGAATATCATTTTGCTTCTCTTTCGATATCTAACATTCAATTATCTCCTTCTTCGCCAGCTTCACTGGCTTTTAATGCGAATGTCAACGTAACATTTGATTATGCAACAGAGGAGGCCGGCGGAGTAAGAATTTTCGCTCGTCCTATTACCAACGGATCACTGACACTGAACTATTCCGCTTCGGGTTCGCCAATTTACCCTGCCGGAAGTGGAAGCGGCAGCGGCAATTTTAATATTACTTCAGGAGAAGTAGTTGTTGATGAGATAAGATTCCAGATGTGGGATGCAAATCAAACAACACTTTTACTGGAATTTTTTGTACCTGTTGACTATCATTTCTCAACTCATTCGATATCGAATATAACTCTTTTACCTCCCAGTCCGGCTTTTTTCACTTTTAATCAGAATGTTAATTTAACATTTGATTATACAACCGATGAGTCAGCAGGAGTAAGAATCTTTGCACGTCCCATTACCGGCGGATCGCTGACACCAAGCTATTCCGCTTCAGGCTCACCGATTTACCCTGTTGGCAGTGGAAACGGCAGCGGTAATTTCACTATAACTTCAGGTGATGTGATAGTTGATGAAATAAGATTCCAGATGTGGGATGCAAATCAAACAACACTCTTGCTGGAATTTTTCATCCCTGTTGAATATCATTTTGGATTGGTAACTGATATAATCTCATCGGAGTCTCAGAATCCTAATAATTACTCACTTAGTCAAAACTACCCGAACCCGTTTAATCCAACTACAACTATTAATTATTCACTTTCTACTAGAAATTTTGTTACTTTGAAAGTATACGATATACTTGGAAATGAACTATCAACTTTAATTAATGAAGAAAAACCGGCAGGAAATTATGAGGTTATTTTTAAAGCTTCACTATTACCATCAGGAGTATATTTTTACAAACTGCAGGCAGGTTCTTTTATTGAAACGAGGAAGATGATATTGATTAAATAAATTCTTTTAATATCTGAAAGCAAAAGATAAATCCGTAATTAATTATCATGATACGAAAACAAGCTGAACTGCCTTTAATTGTTTCAACAATTTATCTTTTTTATTTTTTCACACGGTTGTAGGTGTTGGTGCTCTCTGTACAATCACCCCGATGAATCGCATAGGCGTCAACTTAATTTTATTAGACATGACCTTATTCTGAAATAAAATTATAGTCTTGTTCAATAATCTCAATTTATTAATCAATATTTCATCCCTAAAGGGATTCTGAATTTCTTTGGTTTAATAAATTTTCTATAAATATCTAATCCCTAAAGGGGTTTAGGTTCATCATCCCGGAAGGATGGAATATTTATAGAAAAATGAAACAAAAAATAAACCAAATCCCTTTAGGGATGACATATAAATAGATTATATTAATCTGAAATCGAAATAATTATTTTTATTTATGTCGAATTTTTTTTTGCTAAGTTAACACCTATGCGATAAATCAGGGCATCAACCTTTGGTGATCGAAAGTTTGGAAAAATATATTCAATCATCATAAAATATTAGTTCATTGTGCCATTTAAAAATAGTCCTTTTGGACGATTGACTATACATTTTTCTTTAGCTATTATTTATCACTCATCTTTCTTAAAAGATATTTATCCCAATCCTTATAGGATAGCCCGCATCTTATAAATTAGTTGAGCGAGTGATTTCTAATTCATTTAATTCTTTCCTTTTATTAATTCAGAAGAACTTTAAGCAGGAGAAAGCACAAGAATAATTCGGTGAACCATCCAAGGTTTATTGATATTCTTGTATTTATGAAACCAATAGAGGCAGCTATGAAAATAACAGCGTTCATATTTTTGTTATCATTTCTTGTAAACAACATATATGGCCAGACAGATACACAGAAAGTTTCTATTGAGCAAGAGATTAGGCAACTTGAACAAGGGCAAGTTGATGCGCTTTTGCGAAATGACGTTGATGAAATGCAGACTCATTGGGCAAAAGATTATACTGTTAACAATCCGCGCAACACAGTTGGAAAAGCAAGTGAAGGCCCTATTAGAGCCGGGACACGCACCTACCCTTCATTTATACGAAATATGGAATAAATAACTAAAAATCATATAGGAAATAAAATGAAAAAACTAATTATATCTTTTGTTGTTTGTGTTTGTTCAGTCGCCGCGTTTTCACAAAACATAACAAACACACTTGGTACCGGCGGGCAGTTCACAATTAATAATGGTGGATATACTTTTTTTATGATCGACCAATCAACTGGCTATCTAACATTAAATAGTGGTGTAATATTGAAGGGTGAATATAGCTTTTTACATGACTATCAAGCGCCGGGAACGGTGGGTAATAACACCTTTTTAGGAATAAACGCCGGTAATTTTTCGATGAATGGAAGTTTTGGAGAATCAAGTTATAACACAGGCGTAGGATTTAGTTCTTTATCTTCATTGACGACAGGATATTGGAATTCAGCTTTTGGTGATTATTCGCTTAGCTCAAACACTACGGGTAGTGGTAATTCAGCAATCGGAGAGGGATCACTTTATAATAACACCACAGGCAGTCACAATACTGCAGTTGGTAATATTTCACTCAACTCGAATACGGAAGGCATCAATAATTCAGCATTCGGAAGCGAGTCTCTAATTTCAAACACCACTGGAAATGATAACACGGGGGTTGGATATCAATCGCTTTTTGCCAACACCACAGGCATAAAAAACACTGCTATTGGGAATGGTTCTTTATCACTAAATGCTGATGGTTTTTATAACACAGCTGCAGGATATCAGTCTTTAAAAAACAACACCTCGGGCGCTGGGAACACTGTTTTAGGGTATTCGGCTGGTTCCATTATTATCACCGGTACTAACCTAACGTGTTTAGGTTATAATTCACAACCTACCTCATCTAGTTCTAACAACCAAATAACTTTAGGAAACAATGATGTCACTTCTCTTCGATGCAATGCTGCAACTATTACCAGTTTATCAGACGCAAGAGATAAGAAAAATATTAAGTATTTGGATTTAGGAATTGACTTTTTGATGAAATTAAAACCCCGACTTTACAACTGGGATAAAAGAGAATGGTATACTAATAATATATCTGACGGAAGTAAAATGAAGGAAACGCCTACAGCAGGCTTTATAGCACAGGAACTTGATTCCGTACAAACAATAGAAAAAGCAGAATGGTTAAACCTTGTTTTAAAAGATAATCCGGAAAAATGGGAAGCCACACCGGGAAATCTTCTGCCGATTATAGTTAAAGCAATTCAGGATTTGAATCTGAAATGTGAATATTTAAAAACTGAAAACGCTATGCTAAAAAATGAAAACGAAAACCTATCTAGCGAAGTAGAATCTTTAAAATCAATTGGTGAAAAACTGGTAAAATTGGAACTTGAGATAAATGAGTTGAAGGATGCTAAATACACATCGCTTAACGAAACAAAGTAGCTGATAAAATAAATATTAAAGGAAAAATTAAAATGAATAAATTGTTTTTGTATTTTGTTCTATGTCTTTACTCAGCAACTTTGTTGGGACAAAACATAACTAATACGCTTGGTACGAGTGGTTCGTTTATAATTAAAGATGGTTCTAGTACTTTTCTTACTCTTGATCAGGCAACCGGACGTGTGGATATACTTAGAAATTTGAGACTTGAAAATACAACCACTCCAGACTTAGGTGTTATATTTAAAGGCTCTCAAAGATTTATCCACACCTTCGGAGCAAATAATACTTTCATAGGAATTAACTCCGGCAATTTTACTACGACAGGCACATATAACACTGCTATGGGGGACCAGTCCTTATTCTCCAACACTACCGGTGAGAGAAACACTGCATTAGGAATCGGTTCATTGTATGCCAACACGTCAGGTAATTATAACACAGCTATTGGCAATGGTTCTTTATCTTCTAACACTGTTGGTGCACAGAATACAGCTTTGGGAAATCAATCATTGAGCTCTAATACCGAAGGTGTCAATAACCTTGCATTAGGGTACCAAGCCTTATCTAATAATACTACAGGAGATAATAATGTTTCGACAGGTGCATATTCATTAAATTCTAACTCTACTGGAGGAGCAAATACTGCGGTAGGAGAATATTCATTGTTATATAATAACGGAGATATAAACACAGCTATTGGAAATTATAGTGGATCTACCATTACAGTAGGTGGAAATTTAACATGCATTGGTTATAATGCTCAGCCAACATCAGGCGACGTACACAATCAAATTACGCTTGGTAATGGAGACATAACTTCGCTCCGCTGTAATGTTCAATCCATTACTTCTCTTTCCGATGCAAGAGATAAAAAAAATATTAAGGATTTGGATTTAGGAATTGACTTTTTAATGAAAATAAAACCCCGACTTTACAACTGGGATAAAAGAGAATGGTATGCTAATAATAAATCTGACGGAAGTAAAATGAAGGAAACGCCTACAGCAGGGTTTATAGCGCAGGAACTTGATTCCGTACAAACAATAGAAAATGCAGAATGGTTAAACCTTGTTTTAAAAGATAATCCGGAGAAATGGGAAGCTACAATAGGAAACCTTCTGCCAATAATAGTTAAAGCAATCCAGGATTTGAAGAAAGAAAATAATGAGTTACAAGTTGTTAATAACAAATTAAAAGCATCCAATACTGAGTTAACAGGTAGATTAAATAAATTTGAGGAAATGCAAAATATTTTAGCAGCAGAAATTGAAAAGATTAAAACTACCAATAATGAATCTACAAAAGTAAGCTTAGGTGAGAAATGAAAAAATTAAATATTTATTTATTACTCATATTAATCTCATCATCAGTTTACAGCCAAAGCAAAATTGTGTATGATGCAGGTACATCCATTGATATTAGTGATAGTGCGGAAGTATGCGCTGACACGATTGCAGTTAATGGAACTTTTAGCGGAAGCGGAACTTTTTGTAATTCTACTGTAGGAGTTAAATTAGATTCCCATCTTATTCCCGGACAATTCGCATTACATCAGAATTACCCAAATCCTTTTAATCCAAGCACTAAAATAGAATATGATTTGCCGAATTCCGGGAATGTAAAGCTGGAAGTTTATAATTCAATAGGACAAATAATATCGACATTAGTAAACGGATTTAAAGAAGCAGGATATCAGGTAACGGAGTTCAATGGAATTAATTTATCGAGCGGCATTTATTTCTATAAAATTCAAGTCGGTTCTTTCGTTGAAACGAGGAAGATGATATTGGTTAAATAAATTCAAATTATAATTACAAAACGCAAATCAAAGGTTATTTTATGAAAATATTTTATTTATCAATCTTGATGGTATCAACATGCGTTTCTTCTACTGAATAAAGAGACTTGAAATTATTTTCCAATTGCTATGGAAAAGTTTATAAAAGTTTATATGATGAATTATTAAGGTTTTACATTGTCTGGAATCTTATACTAAAAGCATAATTGGTTAACTAATTAAAATTCAAAAATATATTTATGAAAACTCGACGAAAATTTTTACAAATAGGGGCTACGGGAGTTGCTGCTTCAATTTTTGGAAGCTTCCCAATAATCAATTTTGCTCAAACAACTTCAAAAAATAATAATGGAGTTGTGGTTTACGAAAATGAAGGTATTCATATTCTGACCAGGCGTAAAGTTCCGATAACCGTCAAAATTTCAAAAGCAAAGGATGGAATAGATAATATTTCATTTTGCATTGAAGATATGACTCCAGGCAGAAAGATGCGTGTTCATAAGCATCTCAATAATGATGAACTTATTTTTATTCATAAAGGAGAAGGTACACTTACTTTAGATGAACAATCTATTAAAGTAAAAACCGGGGCTGTCGCATTTGTCCCTAGGGGAGTATGGCATGGATTAGATAATACCGGCAATGAAAATCTGCTAATGGTTTTTCAGTATTCACCAGCAGGTTTCGAAGAATATTTTATAGAAAATGGTACTCCGGTTGGGATGACGGCCAAGGTAAGAACTGAAGAAGAATATGCACAAACAGAGAAAAAGTATGGAATGGTTTATAGAGACAAAAGAGTCGTTAAATAAAATGATTAGTATTTGGATGGCAATCAAAAAATAATTAATAGAAAGTCTTTTTATCAGTTAGAGAAGAGTTGGAAGGAACTATTTTCCTTTGAACTTTTCTAATCTCGCCCTTGCGAAAGGAGAGACTTATTAACAATTAAAAAACTTAGCATTTTTAATTCTGACTTTACAAACTTTCTTTTTATTCTGACTAAATTTATAATATTTTATTTTCTTAATGATATTTTTTCCTTTGCCTTAAGTTTACACGAATGCCATAAATCAGGGTATTAGCTTTCAGAGATCGGATGTAAAGTTTAACTCCGGGATTTAGAGGCTGTGTGAAAATCAGATTTTGTTTTATAAATATTTACAAAATTGAATATGGTAATTTTTATTTAATGAGCAATTAATATTGAACTCCTACGGAGTTCGGGGTTGTTTTTGTATTTCTTTTTCTATAAATATATCGCTCCAACGGAGCGAAAACAGATCGTGAATTAACTCCATAGGAGTTTCACAAAGTGATGGTTTTGCCAAAATATTTGTAGGACAAATATTACCCGAAAATACTCCAACTCCATAGGGGTTCAATAAATATTTGAATATTTATTTATTGGTTTTTAATTTTCACACAGCCTCTAAAGGGCTTGGCAATATAGCCCCGACCTTTGGCATAGCCATCGCTATGCGACAGGTCGGGGAGGAGAAAAACCCTAAAAACACCACGGGCTTTAGCCATTTCAAAGAGGCGGTCAACTTGGGACATGTTATAAAATACGATATGGTTTTTGTTCCCATTCCAATTTGGGCTATTGTACATTGGCTGTTTGTATAAATAATCAATTAAGATGTCCAATTTCTAAAACCTCGTTTGTTGTATATGTGTAATTAATATATTCACTTAATATATTGAGGAGTAAACTTTCTAAATATATTTAATCAATTATTAACTAAATACACCAACTCCATGGAGGTAATATAAAAACATGAGCAAGATTAAGAGCACCAAAAATGAATTATCGCCAGAACAATGTGAAGAACTGCTAAGAACATTAAAGGCCCGTTTTGAGAAAAACATGAGTCGGCATAAAGATATTGAATGGGCTAAAGTACAAGCAAAGCTGGAAGCAAATAATGAAAAGCTGTGGTCACTCAATGAAATGGAAACAACCGGCGGTGAACCGGATGTTGTTGGCCATGATAAAAAAACGGGCGAATACATTTTTTATGATTGTTCAGCCGAAAGTCCTAAAGGCCGCAGAAGTTTTTGTTATGACCGTGAAGCGCTGGAATCAAGGAAAGAAAACAAACCCCAAAACAGTGCTATTGATATGGCGGATCCATTGGCATTGAGATTTTAACGGAAGAGCAATACCGGGAGCTGCAGAAACTTGGCAGTTTCGATTTGAAAACTTCCAGCTGGATATATACACCTTCTGAGATCAGAAAACTTGGTGGCGCCATCTTTTGCGATCGCCGTTATGACACTGTTTTTGTATATCATAACGGAGCAGATTCTTACTATGCTGCCAGAGGATTCCGCGGTTTACTAAAAGTTTGAATTCTCCCTACTGGAGGTAGGTCGGCTGTTTCTATTGATTCCTCTAAACGCACAGAATGAAAGAGAGATCATTACGTAATATTGGCCAAAATAATTTACACAACCTGATATTGTGTCTGCGCTTAAAAAGAAATGAATTTAAGTGATTCTACACATTTGCTTTTGTCTTAATTTAATGTACGTTTACCCCAGATTTAATCACATATTTGGCAAAGATCACTCTCTTTCAGAATCCTTCACTTTCTCCAACAAATAGCGTGGCTAAGTGCTGAACAGTGCTTGGTGTTATTTGTTCGGAAAATCTTATCGTAATTGCTCTGCTGTAATTTTCTTAAATGACAATTAGTTATTTAAATAATCTGAGTAAAAACAGCAGCATGTTATTACGGGTTCGATACTTTATTCTACTTAAAAATTAATATAAAAAGAATATAAAATTCTGACCGATTTCATTATTGAACAGAAATGTAATAGATAAAATCGTGTTAGGGGTAATATTCATTCCAACGCATTAGTCGATTTTTAATTCTTTGGGATTATTGAATTCATCCTTATTCCCGTTGATTATTAAAAGTCTTAAAGTGAAAAATGAGTTTTTGTTTTAAGTCTATATCCTAAAAAAATATTCTTAGAAAACCGCCGAATCGAAAACTGATATTTAGGCATTTGTAATAGTTAAATCACTGAAAAAACCAAAAAGGAGTCTTTGTGAAATCATTATATTATTCCGATTATCGAAGAGCAAGAAATTCAATAGGAGTTTACTCAATTACTTTTTTTATTTTAAGTTTAATTATGGTTGGATGTTCATCAGGCCCCACGTTTATTAAAGCAGATTATGATCAAAAACAGATCAAAACAATTGCGATAATGCCGGTGATTGATAAAAGAAATATAGTTGAAGATACAGTTCAATCTCAGGAAAGCTTATTGAATATTGAAGAATTATTATCAAAAAAAATTATTGATAAAAGCTATGATGTTTTATCGCCGGGATCAGTGAAGAAGATCATAAAGGAAAAAGCAGTTGAAAATATGTCTCCTGAAAACTTGTGTTCAATACTAAAGGTTGACGGGATTCTATTCAGTGAACTATTTGATTATGCCAATGTATTTTTTATAAATCATTCAATAAAAATGGAATTTAAACTTTTTGATGCAAAAGGTGACAGTCTCTGGATAAATAACATGGATGATATCGACAGGCCTTTTCTATCCGCATTTGGTGCTTCATTAGGTTGGGCAGTTGGTGTAGCTGTTGACAAAAAAATATCTTCCAAAAATAAATTACCTACAATCCTTGCCGGTGTTGCCGCGGCCGAAGTAGTATATGTTATTGTTGATGGAGTTAGTAATGAAACATCTCAGAGTATTGATAAAGTATTTAATTCTTTGCCCGAAGCAAAAGGGACTATTAAATGAGATAAATATTTATTGACGAAAACAAAAAATATTATTTGCTTAAACGAAGTATCCGAAAAAAAATGAAATCAAAAAATGATTGTTTAAGAAATATATATCACCGCCAACTAAAAAAATGACGTATGAATAATCTGCGGCTATTCTTAATTAGCGCAATCATTATGGGACTTGGTGCAACGCTAACTTTTGATCTTTGGGCTCTGTTTCTCAAACTTGCCTTTAAGATTACTCCATCCAACATCTGTTTGGTGGGGCGTTGGCTTCTATATATGCCGGAAGGAATCTTTAAGCATTCAAATATTATGTCATCTACACCTAAGAGCGCAGAATGTACAGTAGGATGGCTTGCCCACTATATATTTGGCATTACGTTCGCCATTATTTTCATTGTATTAGTGGGCAGTAACTGGCTTCAGCATCCAACATTGATTCCGGCAATCGTCTATGGAATTACTACTGTCCTGGCCCCATTTTTCATTATGCAGCCTGCATTTGGATTCGGATTTGCAGCATCAAAGACGCCAAATCCTACACAGGCAAGAATTCGTAGTTTGATGAATCATACTGCATTTGGCGTCGGTCTTTACCTGTTTGCATTATTGGTAAACTAAAGAAAGGGGCGGGGCTTTCTTTTACTCGATAACAAAATTAAATAAATAGTTCTTGGGTAAATCGAATTATCGTTCCTATAGGCTGAAATAAAAAAGGAGAAAACACAATGACTACTAATGAACGAATTGCAACTTCACCAAGAAAAATTGCAATGGCGGCGGGAGTGCTATACCTGCTCACCTTTGTCTCAATCCCGACCCTCGCTCTATACAGTTCGATACACGATCCTAACTACATTGTCGGCTCTGGGCCGGATACTTCAGTAATTATCGGCGGTATCCTGGAGATTATCGTGGCTCTCGCCGGCATCGGCACCGCTGTCGTGCTCTTCCCGGTACTCAAGAAGCAAAACGAAAGTTTCGCTTTAGGCCTCGTCGCCGCCCGAATTCTGGAATCCAGCACCATCTTTGTCGGCGTGGCGTTCATTTTATCTATAGTAACTTTGCGGCAGGCCGGAGCTGGAGCGGATGCTTTAATCACCAGCCATGCGCTTGCCGCTCTTGTATGACCGCATCTTCCTTCTCGGGCAAAGTTTTATGCCGGCAGTATGCGATCTGCTGCTGGGATTACTGCTGTACAAGTCGCGCCTGGTGCCCCGAGCCCTTGCTTTGATCGGAATTATCGGATCGCCTATACTCGTTATTGGTTACATTGCCTTGCTGTTCGGTCTTATTGGACGGATTTCCCCCTTGGCTGCTCTGTCTGCAATTCCGGTTGCGTTATTTGAGTTTTCGCTGGGTGTTTGGTTAATTGTTAAAGGATTCAATCCTTCTGCAATTAAATCATAAAGATTTAATTAAATCTTAAATTCACAAAACACAACTTTAATAGTTGCGAAAAAGAAAGTAAAATAATGTCATTCGATTCTGCACTGGTAGTTCGTTTACATTTACCGCGATTTAAAATAAATCAGCGACAATTAATTCCTGGCTGTGAGTTTTGCCTGCCCGCATCGAGCGAACCAAAACAATATTCAGAAGATCAAACCTCACTTCCTTCGTAGGCGATTTTTATTGACTCCCAGATTTTACCATTTGAGTAAACATGTCCACCTTTGGATGATTACTCATCGCTTCATTTAATCTTGCGATAATTTATCGGTTAACATTTTTGTATTCGTTCCGCTTTTACGATTATAATTTTTATTTTTGCCTGTTAATGCTTCACTTTATTTTATAATTTTCCTTTCGCTATCACTCCATTATATCCTGCTTACTAGCAGGCAGGCGGAAGGTAGGTTTATATAAACAACTTTTGATAAATGAATGATATGAATCCTAAGGTTGATTTCTTTTTTAGTAAAGCAAAGAAGTGGAAAAAAGAATTTGAGAAATTGAGAATGATCATTCTTGACTGCGGACTGACCGAAGAATTGAAGTGGGGTTGTCCCTGTTACACATTTCCCGCCACAGCGGGCAGGCAGAAAAGCAACATAGTTTTAATACATGGATTTAAAGAATACTGTGCGCTTTTGTTTTTCAAAGGTGCTTTATTAAGTGATGCACCGGGTATTCTAATTCAGCAAACAAAGAATGTGCAGGCGGCACGCCAGATTCGATTTACCAACGTTAAAGAAATAGTTAATATAGAATCCAATTTGAAAGCTTATATATATGAAGCCATTGAAGTGGAAAAAGCCGGATTAAAAGTTAATCTCAAAAAGACTTCAGAATTCAAAATTCCTAAAGAATTCCAAAATAAATTAGATGATTTCCCTGACTTAAAAACTGCATTTAAAACATTAACCCCGGGAAGGCAAAGAGCATACATTCTTTATTTTTCTCAACCCAAACAATCTAAAACCCGGGACGCTAGAATTGAAAAATATATGCCGCAAATTCTAAGCGGAAAAGGATTAAATGATTAGTTTATTTGAAGAGAAGATAAGGTTTAATTGACAAAATAATTTTAGGGAAAAATATGTCAGACAATGATGTAAAAATAATGGCTGCTTTAATAGCGGCATTAACTTCACTTCTTGTTGCAATATTGGGTTATTTTTTTTCAAGAAGGAATCAGAGAGAGCTTGAAAAGTTAAAAGCAGAATATGCTGAAAGTAAATCTGAAAAAGATGCTTTAAGGGATTATGAATATGAAGCTAAAAAAAGATTATACCATGAATGCGGGCCATTACTTTTCTTATTACTGGAGAGTTCTGAAAGAGCTTTAAAAAGAATAACAAATTTGGCTAGGGCTGCAAGTGAAGGAAATTTATCAGGGCAGGATACATGGTTATCTAAAAAATATTATAAGCTATCAACCTGGTATACATTGCTTCAGCCGTTGGCAATTGTTAATCTCATTCAGAAACGCTTAACCTTACTTGATTTATCTTTGGATCATCTTATACATATACAATATTCAATTGCCAAAATTATTTATCAATTGTTTGCACATGATTTTAAATTAGCAAAATTAAGTCAGCCTACGCTTGAGTATGATCCTCATTCTCCGGATGCGGAAGAAAAAAGAGCATCAAATCCAGAAAAATATTACCAGCAGGGAATACCAATTGGCATTCTAGATAATGCAATTGATTCAATGATTATGAAAGAGTCAAAAGAAACCTGGCGGTTAATGTCATTTGCTGAATTTGAAAGAGAATATTTAAATGAGAATTCGACTTTACATGCTGCATTTAAAAGAATAGAATATTTACTATTTCAATTTCATCCGAAAACACGGCCGGTTCTTTGGAGAATTTTAGTTGCCCAGGCAAATCTTTATTCAATTCTTTTGCAAACCCGATCAATGAGTAGTCGAACCGTAAATATTAATGCAATTGTAAAAAACAATATTCAAGATCGAACACAATTTGATTGGCGGGATGAAAAAGAAAAAATTAATTCAGATATTAATGTTGATAAACCATTTGAAGTTTACAAAATATATTTTGATAATAATGTTTTGCCTGTAATAAATAATATCTGCAAATAAAGTTAAAAATTATTTTTATTTTTGTATGATAGCAGTTCAACCGGATTCCATTTTCATATTTGTTATTATTAAATAACTCAAGTTGACCGCTTAGTGTTGTAAACCGTTAAAACGGTTAATATTCTATATTTTTTTCTTATTAACCCACGGATTAATCCGTGGGTTAATGAAACAAAAAGCAATTTTTGTAACCGTTTCAACGGTTTTTGTTACAAACAAATTTTTAGGCGGTCAACTTGAGTAAAAAAAATAACTTTCTTGTTTTAAGCGGACAAGTTAAATATAAACCGGTTAGTCATCTGTAATTAATTTTATAACTTTCAATTTAATTCATAAGGACCAATAAAATGGACAATCTGGAAAAGGAGATACAAGGAACATGGTGGTTATTATCAAGAGAAGATTATACTAATGACGGACAAAAGAGAATTGATCCTGTTTTAGGTTCTGATCCCGTTGCCATACTTGTATATGCCAATAATCATTTTGCTGCCCAGTTCATGAAGAGAGATCGAAACAATATAGATTCAATTACACAAGCCACCGCTGCAGGGCAAAATAATACCGGTGCCATAGGCGGTTACGATGCATATTTTGGTAAGTATCAGATACAAGACGGTACAAATCAAGTTGCACATACTCTTGTTGGTTCTATCAATCCGGCAAACATTGGATTAACAGTAAACCGGAGCTTAAATGTAGAAGGGGATAAAATGACTATTAAGCTGGATACAACCACCCCAGAGGGGGAGCCCATAATCAGGACATTAACCTGGGAAAGAATTAAATAAAAAGTTATGGAAAGGAACATTGCTTGGCCCATAAATCAAAAACATCTATGAAAAATATTGTTAAGCAAAAATTTAATTCATATCCACAACACATCAAGCCTAAGATGGAGAACCTTCGAAATTTGATTTACGAAACTGCAAAAACAACTGATGGAGTTGGCGAGCTTGAAGAAACATTAAAATGGGGTGAGCCGGCTTATCTGCCATCAAAATCCAAAAGCGGAACAACTATTAGAATTGACTGGAAACCAAAAAGCCCTGAGCAGATTGGTTTGTACGTAAGCTGCAGTACAACTTTAATTAGTACTTTCAGAATGCTTTTTGCAGATGACTTAAAATTCGAAGGTAACAGGGCAATAGTTCTTCCGGTTGAAAAACCAATACCCAAAAAGCAATTGATGCTTTGCATAAAAATGGCGCTTCGTTATCACCTTGATAAAGGCAGATAAGCAGCAAATCACCGGAAGCGCATATTTGTTACTAAAGTTTTTCAATTGATAAGGTTTTATATTTTCACACAATCTCTAACGGGGTAAACTAAAGTTAGGCGTAAGGCCTATAGCCACAGTAAAAATATATCGGGCATCAACATGAATCCCAAAATAATTGTTATAATTACTATTGCATACCTGTATGGATTTTTTGAATATTATTTAAGTTTTCGGCAAAGACAAAAAACTAAAATTGTTCGCAAAGGTGATAAAGGAAGTTTGCGGGTGCTTTTTATCTCTATAACAATTGGTTATTTGTTTTCTTTTTCTATTGCTGCCACGAAAATTGGCCGGATTTATAATTGGGATATTATGTTTGCATTTGGGATCTTAATAATAATCGTTGGGTTGATTATTAGGATTATCTCTATTAGAACACTTAAACAATACTTCACGTATTCTGTTGCCAAAGCTGAAAACCACGAACTAATTGAAAAAAGGTTTTATAAATTCATTAGGCATCCTGGTTATTTAGGCCAATTAATAATTTTCACCGGCATTTCTATTTCATTATCAAATTGGCTTTCCGTAATTCTCATGCTTCTATCGATTCTTGTTGGATATTTGAATCGCATTACAGTTGAAGAAAATTTTATGGTTGAGCAAATGGGCGTTAGATATTCCGACTATCAGAAGAGGACAAAAAAGCTAATACCAAAAATTTATTAAGTTAGCAGTGGCTATCAAGTTGCTCAGGACGGCAGCGAGTTCGCTTTCAATATTTGTATAAGTTAATAGTAGTGCTTTAGCAACCACGCCGCTAGGCGTTTCACCTGGAAAGAGAGAAAATATAAAGAATATGCTTTAGAAGGAGGCATAGTTATGAATCAACAGTTGAAAGGGAACTTCGGGAGTGAATTTGAGAGGTATGCAGTTTGTTTTTTATCTTTTGTTTGTGGTTTGATACTTATTTATTTAGCGATTGAGGGGCCATTGCTATTGAATCAAATTCACTACAAAACATCACCTTCAGGTATATTCCAGATTAAAGGACAAGACTTAATAAATTTGTTCGTGTTAAGTCCCATTTTAATTTATAGTTCTATTGCATTGTCTTTAAGGAAATTGCATTCAAAGTATCTAATAATAATTACACCATTATATTTAATTTACTTTGTGTTAAGCTATACGATAGGCTTAGAGTGGGGTTCTTTAATTTATACCGGTAATAGTGAAAAGTACGCTTTCTATTTTTTGTTTGTTATGGTCTCCTCGTTATTCACACTATTTTATGCTCTTAGTATTTTTCCTAAAAAAGTTGAAAATAGTTTCAGTAAAAAATTTCTTGTTCCATATTCAATTATTTTTGTGCTTTTTATTTTGATTTTTTCTTCAATGTGGATTAATGAGATAATCAGTGTTATACAAACGGGGACTGCCCCCGGCTATGTTGAAACACCAACAATGTTTTGGACGATACGATTTTTTGATTTAGGCTTTACAATACCTATTGGATTATTAAGCGTCTATTTACTTTGGACAAAACCCAACGCAACTTACTCTATTCAATTCATGTTTTACGGATTTTTTATTACAATGATATTAGCAGTAAATGCTATGGGAATTATGATGTATATAAATAATGACCCCAATTTTTCAGTAGGAAGCGAGATTGTTTTTGTAGCTTTGGCTTTAATTGTAATAGCTGGTTTTGTCTTTTTGATTAGGAAATTTAAGGTACAATAATTTAATATTATTTAGATTGGTTTACAAAATAAAGTTGCTTTTTAAAGTAGGTGGTTTTAATAAATATTTTTAAAAAATAAAAAGTAATTGCAATTGATTGGCATTCTCGTTTTGGCATTGCCGCTATGTGAGCCTCTCCGCAAACAGCGTAAACTCAAGTAAGTTACAACGCAGTTATTCAAAAGGATAAAAATATGAGTAAAGATTATTTTGAAAATAAATCAAAGGATTATGAGAAAGATAAAAACAGAGTTAATAATGTAAAAAATATAGCCGAAGCTGTTAAGCAGAATATATCGTTTGATAAATCTATGCAGATAATGGATTTTGGATCCGGAACCGGATTGCTGTTGGAAGAAATAGCTCCTCTTGTAAACAAAATTACTGCTGTAGATATTTCAAAATCCATGAACAATGAATTAGATGCTAAAAGAGAAAACTTAGGTTGTGAGATTGAAATAATTGAAATGGATTTAACCAAAACCAAATTAGATAAAAAGTTTGATGGAATTATATCATCAATGACTATTGCACCATGTTAAAAACATACAGGCCTTGTTTATTGATTTCTATTCGATGTTAAATGAAAATGGGTTTATTGCTATTGCCGACTTAGATTTGGAAGATGGCAGTTTTCATACCGAAGATACAGGAGTATTTCATTTGGGGTTTGATAGGACAGAAGTTTTAAATTATGCAAAAGAAGCTGGCTTTAAAAATCTTAAAATTATGCCTGCAAGTATTGATTACAAACCTCAAGGGGAATATCCAATATTTTTGTTGGTTGGGAACAAATAGGAATAATTTATTTTTGAAACTTATTTGTAACACAGTTAACAGTAGCATGTAAATTAAAAAAGGCAGCCTGTTTCCAAACCGCCTTTTAACCCAAATCGATAGAACATATTATAAACCCAATCCGGCAACTGCCGGATTGGGTTTATTTTCAAACAACATTTTCTGTAAAGAAACTGAAACTAAGCCAAATCAAACCTTTCAAGATTCATCACTTTGTTATAGGCTGCACTTTCCAGGCTTATGCATTTCCATTGTTTTCCTTTTCATCTTTATTTCATGTTTAAAAATTATTTTGTCACTAATAATTATTTAAATTAAAAAAGGAGCTAATCATGAATTCAAAAAAGACTCTCGCAATTATGTTTAGTATTGCTATTATTTTTACATTTGCATTTTCTTCCTTCGCGCAAGAGAAAAAAGTAGACAAGAAAGATCTCCCTAAAGCTGTAGTTGAATCATTTCATAAAAGTTATCCGAAAGCAGAGATTAAAAATGCATCAAAAGAAACGGAGCATGGAAAAACTTACTATGAAATTGAAAGTGTGGATGGTTCGGTAAATAGGGACGTAAAATATGCGGAAAACGGAGAACTGGCTGAATTAGAAACCACAATTTCATTTGATGAAGTTCCCAATACAGTAAAAAAATCATTTAAGAAAAATTATCCGAAAGCTGAAGTATTAAAATCCGAAAAGGTTGTTGAGGGAAAGAAGACTAATTACGAATTTTTAATTGAAGAAAATGAAAGCAAATCTGAAATCGTTTTCAATTCAAATGGCAAAGTTGTAAAAGTTGAAAAGAAAAACGCAGAAGAGGATACGGATTAAGTCTGGTCGATTTGAAATCAGTTAAATAGTAACAAACTTTTTACCCATTATTATTTTAAAAAGAATTGCTTCTGAACTATATTTAAAAAGCTACATTCAAAATAACTTCTGTGATAATAAAATTATTTAATAATGTACAAATACTTATTCTTAATACTGTTTTGCCCCCAACTGATTTTTAGTCAATATAACCTGGATCATTTCATAAATGAAGCATTAAATAATTCTCCGCAAATTAAAAATTACAGCAGCTTATTTTTAATAAACGATCTTCAAAAAAAGCTGGATGAAGCACAGAACTCAGCTTTCCAGGTTTATTTAACCGGCGATTATCTATTCTCTCCGTATTTCAACAATAACGGAAAATTAATTTCAACTAATCCTGATCCTAAAGCCATTGGTTACGACGTTGGAATTACTAACGGCGGAGAATATTCTGCGTTAATAAATGTTGATAAAAATATTTTTAACGGGCCTTTGCTCGATGCGCTGCAGGAACAAAGAAATATTCAGGGCAAAGGTTTCGAAAATAAATTGGAAGAAGAAAAACATAACTTAAAAAAGCAGGTAACCGACCAATACTTAGCTGCACTTCAAAATCTTGAGCTTTATAATCTTGAAAAAGAAATTCAAGACAACCTTGAAAACCAGCTTAAAATTACTGGCGATTTAGTCCAGCAGGGAAATGCAAAAGTTCAGGATTATTTGCTGTTAAAAGTTGAAACGAAATCACAGCAAATAAATCTTAATCAAACCTGGCAGAATTATAAAAACGGACTTTTCCAGTTGATATTCCATTTGCGGCAATACAGACACACAAGTTGTAACTCTTGATTCAGTTAATTTGAAGTTTAACAAACACTTCCCAGACAATCAAAATTTTTAACTCAATTTTATCTTGACAGTTTAGTACGGCGGCAGAGCAAAATGTTTTTGAATCAAAATATTCTCCGCAGATAAAATTATTTTTTAATACAGGCTTAAATGCAGTTGAGATAGATAATATACAAAGAAGATTCGGGTTAAGTGCGGGAATAAATTTTTCTATTGCCGATTCTTGATGGAGGGCAAAAAGATATAACCAGGCAGCAAAGTATGCTGGCTGAAAAGATCACAGGGGATTTTAAAAATTATGCAGCAAAAAATATATTTACACAAAGAAGAGATGCTGAAAATAAAATTAATTCTTTAAGAAAAAATATTGAGGATTATAAAAGCCAAATTGAGGATTATAAAAAATTATTGAGCATCTCCCTAGATCAATTACAAAAAGGCAATTTATCTATGGTTGAATATTTAACGGAATTAAGAAATTATATTGATCTTCAAAAAAATTATATCTCAACGGAAATAAATTATCAGCTTGAAATTAGCAATTACAATTACTGGAATTGGTAAATGAAAATAATAATTAAATTACTAATATGTCATTTCGACCGGAGGGAGAAATCTTCATCACCAATAAGATTTCTCATTCGCAGACTCATTCGAAATGACAATCATATCCAAGCATCACAATTCAACAGACAATTGATAAAATCAATAATATTGATTTGCAATATTTTTTTCTCTTTTAATTTATTCTTGCGGAAATGAAAGTGATAATTCAGCTGAAGCGAGTTACAACCGGTACGCCAGTCACTATTACTCATCCGGTTAAAACCAGCATAAGCGATTACATTGAATTAAACGGCAGCACAGTTTTCTTAACAAAAGAAATTGCAAGAGCCACATTTGAAGGATATATAAAGAAAGTTTATAAAAATATTGGTGATTCAGTAAAAGCAGGAGAAGATTTATTCCAAATAAAAACAAAGGAATCTGCCGCTGCAGACAGTTTAAATATTTCTTTCGGAAATAAGCAGTTTAACGGAAGTGTAAATTTGAAAGCCCAATCCAACGGCGTGCTTACAGAATTAAATTATCATCAAGGTGATTTTATTTCTAACGGCGAACAATTAGCAGTGATTTCAAATCCATCTTCAATTAGGATTGATGTAGATGTTCCTTTTGAAGATGTTTCAAAAATCAAAATCGGAAACGAATGTAAAATTCAGCTTCCAGGTAATGAAATTATAAACGGAATAATTGATAGGAATATTCCAAGCGTTGATTCTACGACTCAAACTCAAACTTACTATATAAAATTAGTTAAATATAATCCACTTCCCGAAAATTTAAATGTTACCGTCAGAATTTCTTTTAACAAATCAAATGATGCTATTGGTTCTGCCTAAATCTTCTCTTGTTACAAATGTAACACAGGATTCATTTTGGGTAATGAAATTAATTAATGATACAACCGCTGTTAAAATCAACGTTACAAGGGGAATTGAAAACGACAGCGTAGTTCAAATCTTAAATTCTAATTTAAAGCCTGATGATAAAATTATTTTAAGCGGAGCTTACGGATTGCCTGATACTGCAAAAGTAGAGATTGTAAAATGAAGAACTTCTATGTTACTTATAAAGGCCCCATTGCAGTAATCTTAATAATAATTTTATTAGGCGGACTATATTCACTGTTAAATATTCAGTCCGGCTTATTCCCCGATATAACTTTTCCCAAAATTAAAATAATTGCAGACAATGGCGAACAGCCGGTTGACAAAATGATGGTGACTGTTACCGTTCCATTGGAAAATGCAATTAAGCGAGTACAGGATTTAAATCTTGTTAGAAGCGCAACCAGCAGAGGAAGCTGTGAAATTTCAGCATTCTTCAATTGGAATTCAGATATTGATCTTGACCAGCAGAGAATTGAATCTAGGATAAATGAGATAAGACAAGATCTTCCCGCAGGTATAAATATTTCAGTTGAGAAAATGAATCCTTCCATTTTCCCAATAATGGGTTTTTCTTTAGAGGGCAAAGGCTACAGCCAAATTGAATTAAGAAACATAGCTGAATATACTATCAAACCTTATTTATCAAGAATTGATGGAATTTCAGAAATAGCAGTTGCGGGCGGAGAGGTTGAAGAATATCATATAATCCTTGATCCGGCAAAATTAAGCAACTTAAAAATTTCTCCTCAGGCAGTCGCAAATAAAATCTCCGAATCAAATTTTATTTCTTCAACCGGATATTTAAACAGCTACAACAGACTTTATTTAACTTTAACAGAAGCAACACAAAAAAATAAAAGTGATCTTGAAAATTTGATTATCACAAATAATCAAAAAAGAGTTATAAGGTTAAAAGATATATCGAAAATTGAAATAGGTTCTGAAAGGCAATACGTTAAAATAAAAGCTAATGGAAAAGTTGTTCCGCTGATTAATATTTTAAAACAGCCTAATGCAAATCTTATTGATGTTGAAAATTCAATTAAACAAGAATTGCCCGCTTTGCAGCGGATTTTACCTAAAGGAATTATTCTTCGGCCATTTTATGACCAGGCAAATTTTGTTTCGGATGCAATCGGCAGTATAAAAGATGTAGTATGGATTGGCCTATTGTTAGCGATTTTTGTCACCATACTTTTTCTAAAATCGTTTAAAGCAAGTTCTGTTATTTTAGTAACTATCCCCTTAACACTTGGACTCACCTTTATTGTTTTGTACGCAATTGGATATACAATTAATATAATGACAATCGGAGCGATTGCCGCTTCAATTGGATTAATTATCGACGATGCAATAGTTGTGGTTGAACAAATTCACCGCACCCATGAAGAAAACCCTGAGGAAACCAGCAATACTTTGGTAATAAAAGCAATTAAATATTTAATCCCGGCAATGATTGGTTCTTCTCTAAGCACTATAGTAATTTTCTTCCCTTTCTTTTTAATGAGCGGAGTAGCAGGAGCTTACTTCAAAGTGTTAACTAATACCATGATAATTACTTTGGTTTGTTCTTTCTTTGTTACCTGGATTGTATTGCCTGTAATTTATCTTCTCTTTTCGAAAAAAGAATCTGCTTTAAATGAACATAAAGAATTAAAGAAAAGAAGCTGGGTTTACTTTTTTATTTATAAACCTGCCATATCAATTGCGTTTGTAATTTTATTAATTGCTGCTTCATGGTTTATAGTTCCTTCTTTGCCTTCGGGATTTTTACCTGATATGGATGAGGGCTCACTTATTCTGGACTTTGTAAGCCCGTCAGGAACTTCTCTTGAAGGTACCGACCAAATGCTCAATGTTGTTGACGATATTTTAAAACAAACTCCTGAAGTTGAAAGCTTTTCGCGTCAGATTGGAACGCAGAACGGCTTCTTTATTACTGAACCCAATACCGGTGATTATACAATCCAGTTGAAGAAAAAAGAGATCTTACTACAGAAGAAGTTGCCGATGAAATTCGGAAAAAAATTGAAGCGAAGCTGCCTGCACTTCAAGTAGACTTCGGTCAAATTATTGAAGATATGATTGGAGATTTGATAAGCGGCAAACAGCCAATTGAAATAAAAATTTTTGGTGATGATCAGAGCACTCTTGAAAATATTGCCAACCAGATTGCAGATATTGTTGATAAAACTGAGGGCACTGCCGACTCATTTAATGGAATTACTGTCGCAGGACCAAGCATTGTTTTTAATCCAAGAAATGATGCGCTTGCTCGTTATGGTTTAACACCAAGTGATTTACAGTTTCAAATGAATACAAAAATTAAAGGTGAAGTTGTCGGAGATATTTTGGGGCAAAACCAGCTTTTCAATATTAGAATGTTTGATGGAAAGCTTTATAATACCATGAACGATTTAAATCATGGCTTCATTTTTCTAAATGACGGCAATATTAAACCGGTTAGTGAGTTTGAAAATATTAAAATTCAAAAAGGTGTTGCCGAGATTGACAGAGAAAACTTGAAGCAGATGTTTGATGTATCAGCACGATTAAATAATAGAGATTTAGGAAGTACACTAAAGGACATTCAGGCCAGAATTAAAAAAGAAATTAAGCTGCCGGCCGGTTATGAAATTGTTTATGCCGGCTCTTACGCTGAACAGCAAAAAGCTTTTAGCGAATTAATGACAATACTAATTCTTGCAATACTTTTAGTGTTTACAGTAATTTTGTTTTTGTTTAGAAATGTTAAAGTATCACTAGCCATAATCTTTATAGCAATACTTGGAATTTCAGGAAGCTTGATTGCTTTATTCATAACCGGTACGCCCTTAAATGTGGGCAGCTATACAGGGATCATCATGATAGTAGGAATTATTGGAGAAAATTCCATCTTCACTTATTTGCAGTATCATGAATTTAAAATACAAAACCGCAGTAAAGAAGATGCAATTGTTTATTCAATTTCAACCAGGCTGCGTCCCAAGCTAATGACAGCATTTGGTGCAATCATTGCGTTGCTGCCGCTTGCATTCGGAATTGGAACAGGCGCACAGATGCATCAGCCATTGGCAATTGCGATTATTGGTGGTTTTATTATTGCTTTACCGCTGTTGTTAATTGTGCTTCCTTCTATGCTTAGGTTAATTGAAAAGTGAAATAAGATTTGAAAAGGGAACAAATATTATAGTTTTTTAAATTCTTCATAACTGATATTTGCTTGTTTCAAAATCTTTCGAAATGTTCCTTCAGGTATATCTTTGGTATGCATCGCGACATAAGTTTGTCTTCCATCAGGATGCCTTAATATCTTGTGTGAACCTGATTGTCTTTTCTCTATGAATCCCGCCTTTAAAAGTTTGGCTAAAACCTCTTTAGCTGAATAAGGCATCTTTAATTTCTATTTTAGAATAGAAACATTCTTCCTCCACCGGAATATTTTCCCCATTTGCTTTTTTTTCTTCTATCCAAATTTTAAGTAATTCTTCCGCAGCTTTTTTGGCTCCTTCAATTCCTAATCCATGTGTAGTTAAATCAAAAGCCGGTATATGAGCATAAAAGTATCCGGCGGGAAAAGAAGCATCGTTTACTTTTTCATAAATAATTGTATATGTCATAACTATCTCAAATTATTTTTTATAATATAATCCATAATCAATCATTTTACAATTCTTGATTTTGGGAGCAAAATATTTCATAGTATTTTTCATATCTGTCCAAAATAAATAATAGTTGGTTAATGTAAATATACTTTTAATCATATTTTAATGTCATCCCTTCGGGATTTTTGATCTGTTCTTCTATTCTTTTTATAATAATTTCACACCTTCGGTGTTCCCTGTAAAGCCAGAAGGGCTGATATTATTATAATTAAATTGTAAGCCGGTATAGCTTTTAATCCCGAAGGGATGATATTATACTTATGTAGATTTACTTTGTTTTCTAATTATTTACAAAACAATTTTCTCAAAGTTTATTTATTTTGGACAGTACTGGTATTTTTTAAATATTTATAATATCTTACTTTTAAATTTTTATCACCCCTCTAAATTTTTATGAAGATATAATTCTACTTTTTTCTATCCATAGTTTTAACGATTTAATTTTTGCTTAAATCTTTTAAAGCAAAAAAACGAGATTATTTTTTCATTATTGGAGGGCGTAGATGAAAATTAATAATGCATTCTTGTCTTCGTTCATATTTTTAAGCATAATAAAAATATCAGGGCAGACTAAGCATATCAGCTCAAAAAGTTTAAGCGATTCTTTACGAATGTCGCTGCATACCTTCTCTTTTAAGAATTTTAATTCAGAAAAAATCTTACCTGGTATCAAATGTTTACTAATGTTCCTAATGATATAGGCAGCTTTCCTTCTCAAGCATTTAATAAGAAAAACATTCCGCTCATTGCATCACTGGCTGTGGGAACCGGTACGTTAATGCTAATAGATAACAAAGGCTGGAATTTTAATTCGCGTTTATTTAATCAATCAAAAACTTTTCACAAGCTTAGCGACATTGGGGTTTCATTCGGTGAATCAAAATATCATTTGATAATGGCGGGACTTTTTTCCGCAATCGGTATTACATTCAATGACCACCGCTCATTAAAGACAGCAAGCAATCTTGTTGAAGTAATGTTAGCAAGCGGAATAAGTGCACAAATATTGAAAAGAGTTTTTGGCCGCGAGAGTCCCGCTGCCGCTTCCGAAAACACAGGCGAATGGACATTCTTTCCGGGGGATGATCAATATCAAGACTCTCAGCCTAAATATTATTCTTATCCTTCGGGGCATATAACTACCCTTACAGCTTCAATCACTGTAATTACAAATAATTTTTCGGAACAAAAATGGATTAGGACTGTTGGCTATTCTTTAATAGCATTATGCAGTGTCGGCTTAGTCAGCAGAGGAATGCATTGGTACAGCGATCTTCCCGCCGGATTTTTTCTTGGATATACTTTTGGAAATATTATTGCTCCGGGAGTTAATTCAAATTCATTCCAGCACGAAGAAGAAACAAAAAACAAATTAAGCTTACTGCCTTTAATTGATTTAAATGATGTAGGGTTTAGTTTGTCTTATAATTTTTAGAGATTACAGATTGTATATGCTTATTTAACTTTTCTAGATAAAAATATTTAATTAGCACTTCATTTTAGAATGTAATTAAAAATGTCTAATTAAACGACCGCCTGAATTCCAACGGTGAAAAATTGGTTTTGCTTTTAAATAGCTTGCTGAAAGACTGTGAATGTTCAAAGCCTAATTCAAAAGCGATTTCACTTACCGATAAATCCGTAGTTGATAATTTTTCTTTTGCTTTTTCAATCAGCTTGTTGTGAATATGCTGCTGTGTGCTTTGTCCCGTTAATACTTTTAGCAAACTGCTTAAATAATTAGGTGATACATTAAGCTCTTCTGCAATGAATTTAACTGTAGGCAATCCTTTTTCTATTATTGAATCATTATTGAAATATTTTGTGAGAATGTCTTCTAAACGGTTAAGTATTTTATCGTTTGTAATTTTCCTGGTTATAAATTGACGATGATAAAATCTCTCTGAATAATTAAGCAGCACTTCTATCTGAGAAATGATAATATCCTGACTGAAATTATCTATGTTTGAATGATACTCATTCTGAATATTACGCATTATACCGATGATTGTATTTTCTTCTTTCTCCGAAAGGAATAATGCTTCGTTTACGGAATAATCAAAGTATTCATATTTTTTTATTTTTTTCGCCAGAGGAGTATTCCATAAAAAATCCGGATGAATAAGCAGTATCCAGCCAGACTTTTTAGAATCTTTATCATTATCGGATTCTATCCCGAATACCTGGTTGGGAGCGATGAAGAACATTGTGCCTTCGTCAAAATCATATCTCTGCTGTCCGTATTTAAATTTAGCGCTCAAACATCTTTTCAGGGAAATTGAATAAAAATCCAAAATCCAAGTTCTTGTTTCATTGATAAGAGAAGGATCTATTTGGTCAAGATTTATCACACTCACAAGAGGATGTTCCGGTTTGGGCAATCCTCTAGCCTGATGGAACTCGCTGATAGTTTTAATTCTATATGGTTGTTTGTTATTCATTTTCTGACTCTTATATTATTATTTGTTTCTATTAATTTAAAACAAAATAAATATTATGTCATTTTTATTTTGTGATTACCAGGGTATTTCACCTTTTTCTTGATAAAAAAACTTTCCAGTTGGTCCGCCGCCTTCTAAAGTTGCATATTGCACAATTGTTTTTGCTGCCAACTCTACTGTTTGAGTTCCCTTAAAATGGTTTAAGTCGGTTGCGGTATAGCCCGGTGAAACACTATTTATCTTAAAGTTTGAGTCTTTAAGTTCATTTGCCAACGTTACTGTGAAGGCATTTAAAGCTGTTTTTGAACAGCTATAGACATTATAAATCTTATAATTAGGATTTTGAGTACTGTTTTGAATTGTTAATGAACCCAGACCGCTTGAAACATTCACAATAACCGGGACATTTGATTTTTTTAATAGATCAATAAATTGCTGCGTTGTTTGCACTGCGCCAAAAAAGTTAGTTTCAAATACTTTTCGCAATGTTGCAATATCAACTTTAGAAATGTTTTGCGGCATACCTCCACCAATACCTGCGTTATTAATTAAAACATCCAGGGCTTCAATTTTGTTTTCAAATTCCTGCCTTGCTCTTTTTATAGAATCGATATTAGTAACATCTATTTCAATCATCTCAACATTTGAGATGCCATCATCTTTAAGCTTCTTTACGGCATTCAGACCTCTGTCTTATCCCTGCTTCCAAGATAAACAAAATAACCCAACTGAGCCATCTGCCTTACGATTTCAAAACCGATACCTTTATTAGCGCCTGTTATTAATACTGTTTTCATAATTCTGCTTTTTTTATTTCAAATTTTGTGTTTTAAATTACTTGGCAACAAAGAATCGTCTTCATCAATTGGTTCTTTCCGCCAGCCTATTTAAGATATCCATAGAATCCTTATCGAGATTTAGATCCGCCACAGCGACGTTTTCAGCCAGGTGTTCAAGGCTCGAAGTACCGGGGATCAGTAGAATATTGGGAGAGTGAGCAAGCAGCCATGCCAATCCCACTTGAGCCGGTGTCGCCCCCAATTTCGAAGCTATCTTAATTACTTCCGAAGCTTCGGTTACCTTTGGTATGCCAGGGAAAGCCGAGCCGAGCGGAAAAAATGGTACCCATGAAATATCATTATCTATACATAGATTAAGAAGCAGTTCGGCGGAGCGGCCAAGAATACTATAAGCATTCTGCACACACACAATGCCGGCCGGCAAGGCTTCGCGAAGCTGCTCAAGCGAAACGTTGCTAAGCCCAATACCGCCGATCTTGCCTTCGTCACGAAGCCTAACCATTTCCGCTAATTGGTCGTCCAGGCTTGCTAGAAGTTCAGCTGGAACAGGTGTACCGTTGTTAAATTTATCCATTACGCGGAGATTGACCACATCGATCTGTTCAACAGCAAGGCTGTGAAGATTGGCTTCAACACCTGAACGAAGCTGTTCGGGACGTTGAGCGGGAATCCAGCCGCCGTGTTCATCTCGAGCACCACCAACCTTACTTACAATTACCAGATCTTTTGGATAAGGATATAAAGCGGCGTGAATCAATTCGTTTGAAACACCATCTCCATAGAATTGAGCCGTATCAATATGATTTATACCCAATTCTATAGCACAACGCAACACGCTTAGTGCTGTATTTCTATCTCGTGGAGGCCCCCAAACACCCGGTCCGGGAAGTTGCATAGCGCCATATCCGATGCGGGCTACCTTATTTCCGGCCAATACTGCCATGCCGCCGGGTTTATTGTGTTTTGTATTTAATTTGTTATTCATCTCTTTAACCTCTTTCTAAATTCTATATTAAGTTTTTAATTACTTTGATAAACGCGAGCAAATTCCTTTGCAAAATCCTTCATCTTTACTTTACCCAAAGTTGGTTTATTACGGTAATAATTGTTTGCTGTATTTTGAGTGAATGCCATAATATCAAAATTAGGATTAAAAAAAAGTCCGCCCGGAGGAATCATGCAATAAGCTGCATCTGCGCCGGTAAAAGTTGTAGTAAGAAAATTAACATCTACAATTGTGCCGATGGCTGCGCCAGCATCTAGTGCTTCGATTTCTTTTTGTCGTTCAGCATTACTGCTTATAACCGTAACTGAATATCCTTTTTGCACCAACTCTTCAGTTAAGGGTTTACTGATATGCCCTGACGAACCTGTTACTACAATTTTCATAAGTATCTCCTTTTTCTTTACTGTTTTCAAATCTTACAGCACAAAGGTATAACCTCCATGATTTGATTTCGTAGCCTAATCTATGATTGTTGTAGTCATTTCTTAGTTAATGAATGGGGAGTATAAGTTGAAAGGATTATTGAATTAATAATTGGAAAAACTCTTTTATTTATTTGCCAATATTCCATAATGATATGGCGGCAGGTTCACATTATATTTAATTATTGAGAAGTCACTTTTAAGCAGCAGATTTTTTAAATCTCCAGGCTTTGGCCTTATTGACATGCTTGGGCCCCTCGGTGTACTTGAGTCATAGTTCCAATGAATAACGCCAACTTTACCTCCCTTTTTTAATATTCTAAAAGTTTCATTTAAAATATCGGAAGACTCTTCTGCATGCAGAATATTAAAAAGCATTACATAATCAACTTCATTATTTTGCAGCCCGCTTCCTTCAGCAATAAAATCTTTATTGCTTATAAATATATTATTGATATTATTTATTTTTAATTTGGATTCAAGTTCTTTGGCTAACTTATCTTCAATATCAAACGCATATATCCGTCCCTTTATTTTTCTGCTTGCCGGAATTGTGAAAGTGCCATACCCAAAACCAAAATCTACAAGTTTTTCAATTTCTTTATTTACTTCTAATTCATCAAATATTTTTTCAACATCAAAAAACTGTTCCCACATTTTTTCATCTGGCATTCCGCTTTCTCTAGCTTTCATTTATTCATACACCTTTAAGAGTTAGCAAAGAGTATATACATATTAAAGTTAGTTCTCCAAATGTAAAAAAAACAATTTGAATTATGGATGAAGTGTTTAATAAAAACCCCACCTAGACCAAAGTGGGGTTTATTGTTAGGAGAATTTATGAGAGAGAGGGATCAATATAATTTTTATATTTTGAAATTAGCAATAACTACAAGGTTAATTTTAAGTTAAGTTTATTAAAGGATAATAAATTTTCGAAATTTGTTTATTCGTTAATCAACAATTAATTTTCATCAGCCAAAAAAGGAGCTGCAATTATTCGTCTTCCTGTTATGCTATAACCGTTTAATTCCATAATGGCATCATTCGCATCCAGTTCGGAATTCATCACTATATAGCTATATCTACCATTCCACTCGGGGCCGGGATGATTAAATACTTTTATAGAAATAATTTTATCACGGTTCCTAAATAAAAATCTCAGTTTATTTGCTTCAATGCCTGAAGGCAAATTGCCTACAAAAATTATGTTATTCATGTTAATCTTATTTTAATTTGTTAGTCTGAAGCGAAATTTATATCAACAGTGTTAATACATGATTAAATAAAAGTTAAATATTTGTTAAGAATTGAAATTATTTTATCAAAATATGGAAGGGCTTGTAGGAGTTTGATTATTAGATTATTTACGGTGGATACACAAAAAGGATTTAAAAAGATAACATCTTTTTAATCTTAAAAATGACATCTCCCGAATTGCGTAATTTCAGTTGATAATAATTTCATAACTTAAATTTAACTTGCAATTCGTTGCTTAAAATATTTTTTACGATTAAGTTTCGATACAATTTCATTAGCACTTCCACAGAGTTCCTAATTAAAATTATTATTAAATGAGCCAGTTCTTCATCTTAAGTATGAGACTACCTTTGAAATAAATGTAGTTATGAACTGGCTCGCCGATTTATTATAAATTATAAAATTTGTTCATTAATTTCCTTTAGATTTCAATACCATTATATCTACTCCAAATATATTTAATCAAATCAACGGAATTAATATTTCTGTTTTTTAGTTAAAATGATTGAAAATAAAATTGTATTTACTAATGCTGATTATGGCGAGGTGTTGTTCATCATTTTGTAATCAAAAATGTAAAAAATTTTCAAAATTAACATTTATGATAAAAAAATTAATTTGATTCATATTAACAATGATTGTAATTTATGTTTTGATTTTAGAAGGTAAAACCAAAATATGAATTCGATTAAACCTTTAATTAAAAGAACTTTAAAAAATAATCGTATAAGAATTTCAGATAACGATGTAGATAATAAAACATTACAGAATTTTAGAGAAAATGAAAAAATATTCTTTTCTGTCAAACCTAAAAACAGAATTGAATGTATAGAAGAACGATTAAAATATCTTGATAATCTTTATAATCAAAAATCTCTCATAATTAAAAAGTTATTTGAGTAAACCAAAACTTGCCTACTGTAATTATACTTTTCAATATTAGAAATCTGCTTAAGAAAACTTATCTCATCTTATTATTTAACTATTAAAAAAGAATTTAGACTGCATAAAACACTATTTTTTTTAAGTTAGAAATATTTATTTGTACTCTGTCCAACATCCATTTAACAATATTTTCATATTGTCTTAACATTCACTTAACATTTAACTTCTATTTTCGTGAAGAGAATTTTAATTTTTTTCCATGAGGGGATTGGGTAAAAAGTCATTTTGTCTTCAATTCAATTTATTCCGTCGGTAATTATCAGAGGGTAAATGTGTCTTAACGGAAAATATTTTTGGAATAAGCGGTCTCCTATTAAATAGGGTTAAATGATAGATATAAATTTTCATTTTCTCTCCATCTAATATCATTAAGCTGATAGGAATAATTATGAGAATGTTAATAATCGAAGACGATACAAAAATTTCTGAAGGTATTAAAAATGAATTAGTATCTGAAGGTTATGCTGTTGATTTAGCCGAAGATGGACTTCAAGGGGAAAAACTTGCTATAATTAATGATTACGATGTAATAATTCTTGATATATTATTGCCAAAACAAGATGGCTGGGAAACCTGCTCAAATTTAAGAAAAGAAAAAATTCTTACTCCAATTTTGATGTTAACAGCTCTTGATGATGTCTCTGATAAAGTAAAAGGTTTAGATACCGGTGCTGATGATTACTTAGCAAAACCATTCTATTTCAAGGAGCTGCTTGCAAGAATCCGGGCGTTAATTAGAAGACGAAGTGAAACTCGTACCACGATGATAGAAATGTTCGATGTTAAATTAAATCTCAATACTCATCTTGCTTTTAGGGAAGGGAAAGAGATTAAACTTTCTTCTAAAGAATTCGGATTGCTTGAACTATTTATGATGAATCCCGATATAATATTATCGAGAGAAAAAATATCCGAGCATTTATGGGATATGCATTTTGATCCTAAAAGTAATGTAATAGAATCATTTGTAAGATTTTTACGACGTAAAATAGATAAAGATTTCAATAGACCGCTTATTCATACTGTTCGCGGTGTCGGCTATATTTTTTCAAAACGGGAATATTAATGTTTTCTATAAAAACAAAAATAATATTTGCCTATACGTTGATTTTCAGTGCACTGCTTACATCTTTCGCTTTAATAATTTACCATAGCTCAAAAGAAGCTATTTTCAATAAGCTTGATGCTAATTTGAAGAGTTACTCTGTTTCTCTACAAACCGAAATTGTAGAGGAACTAGGTGAAAATAATAAATTTGATATGAAGGAAATGGCATCAATTCATCCGCAAAACTTATCCGGGGCAAAATATCAGCTGCTTGATTCCAAAGGCAATTCACTTCTTTTCGATTCTCTAATCTCACAAAGTTTTAAATTTAGCTCTACAGATTTATCCAATGATACTTCATTCTATATAAACGTAAGTATTAGATTCTTACCCATATAGAATTTTAATTTCTTCGTTTGAAACAATGGATGATTCACTTTATATATTGGAGACTGCCGCTTCAATACATGAAGCCTATGAGGATTTAAACAGATTATTTTATCTATTTGTTCTCCTAATTCCAACGGGATTAATAATAACAGGATTAGCAGCGTATCTAATTTCCAAAGCTGCATTTAAACCTCTAACAAGAATAGTAAATTTAGCAGAGCATATTTCAGCTAAAAACCTTGATATGCGGATTGAGCTGCCAAAAACAAAAGACGAGGTTAGAAAATTAGCAGAAACCTTAAATGAAATGATTGAAAGGCTCGACAATTCTTTTAAAAGCCAAAGGATTTTTATTACTAATGCTTCACATGAAATTAAAACGCCTCTTACAGTTATACAAATGAAATTAGAAACCCTAAAAAAAGATTTAAGTAAACCTAATAACATGGAAACTGCGGAAGAAGCAATATACGAGATAGAAAAACTAACTAAACTTACAAATTCATTGCTTATCCTTGAAAAATTGGATTCCTCCCAATACAAATTAAATTTAGAGATAGTTAGGTTAGATGAGCTTCTTGCTGAATGTATACAAACAATTAACAAATATGCTCAAATAAAAAATCTGAAAATAAATCTATCAATATTTGACTCAATTGAAATAAACGCTGACAATGGAAAAGTTGAGAAGTGTATTTCTTAATTTCATAGATAATTCAATCAAATATTCTTTCTCAGGTTTGAAATTAATTTTATGCTGCTTGAACCTATCGAAAATAAAGCAAGAGTAATAATAGAAAATTGCGGGCCCTGGTATTGAAAAAAAGAGATTGAACATGTTTTTAAAAGGTTTTATCGCTCAAATAAAACAAGAGCTAAAATTGGTGGGAATGGCCTTGGGTTAGCAATTGCAAAAGAAATAGTTGAATTGCATAGAGGGGAAATTAAAGTTGAAAGTGAACCTGGTGAAAAAACCATTTTTAGTGTTTTTCTTCCAATCAGTAATTGTAAATAAAAAATTCATTATTACAGGTTTCCCACATAGAGCCGCAGAATGGTGACTATGTCAGTAGCAATGCCGCAACAATCCAATATTTATAAAAACTATTCCTCATTACTTCAATAAATAACATAAGTTGACCGCCTCTTTGGAATGGGCTAAAGCCCTTAGTGTTTTGGGAGTTTTTCTCTTCCCCGACCTAAAGGTCGGGGCTAAATTGCCACGCCTTTTAAGGCGTGGATAAAGAAATAATCTAATATTTAAGGGGATTTTAACCCCATTATCATTAAGCCGGTCAATTTTAGTAAATAACATAAAAGATATTTGCGCCTGATATACAGGTTTATTCAACATGAAAATCTTTTCATCTTAAAATAACATATCTCTAATGTTGAGATAATAATATGATAACATTGTTTGATTAGTATTGCCATTCAAAATGCTATGCGTATGAACATCATTTATCGTTATTTTTTTTAATTAATCAACGATTATAATAACTTCAACTTTATTGTGCGGGGAAACATCGTGTCATCATTTAAAATTATTTTTATAGGGCTGATATTTTCATTAAGCTGTTTTATAAGTGCAGGAACAATTTCGGGCCATATAACGAACAAAAAAGATAATTCGCCCATACCCGGGGCCGATGTCATTCTGCTTGGAACTTACTTAGGAGCCAGCGCAGACTCACTCGGATTCTACATAATTAACAATGTTCCTGGGGGAGATTATAAAATAAAAGCGGCCGCAATTGGATATAAGAATGAAGTTGAAAATGTTACGATTAAAAATTCAAACAGCAAAATTGAAATGGATTTTTTATTACATGAAGAAGCCGTCACTTTATCTGAAATTGTAATTAAAGCACGCGCCAACCGTGAGCTTGAAACAGCAGCCAGGGAAACTGAAAGAAATGCAGGGAATGTTGTAAATGTAATTTCAGCTCAAACAATTCAACAATCTACTGACCGTACCGCTGCCGACGCACTTCAAAGAGTTTCAGGAATGTCTCTTATTAGAGATAACAGTGGAGAAGGGCGTTATGTCGTTATGCGCGGGCTATCGCAGCAATATAACAATACTCTTGTTGACGGAATTAAAATTCCCAGCCCGGAGTCAAAAGACCGTTTTGTTCCCATGGATATTTTCCCTTCCGGACTGTTTGGACGAATTGAAGTTGTAAAATCATTAACCCCTGATATAGCCGGCGATGCAATCGGAGGTTCAACAGACTTAATGCTTAGAGAAGCTCCCGATAAGTTTACTTTTACTTTTAGTGCTGCAACCGGGGTTAGTTCAGCGCTCTTAAATAACTCTTTTAACTCTTTTGATAAAAGCACTGTTAATCAACTTGACCCGGAGCGCCTACATGGAACAGTAAGTGATTCAGACCCGACTACTCAAATTAAAACAAGATACAATCCTTCTCCCTCAGATTTTGCTGTTAACAATTTGAAATTCAATGACAAGGCTGTGCGGCCTGAAGGGCTTTTTTCGGGACTTGTCGGTGACCGTTTCTTTGATGGAAAAATAGGTTTAATGGCGGCAGGCAGCTACCAAAATACATACAACAGGGTTGAAAGCGATATTTATTCTGTTGGCTCTAACATTAATAAACTAGATGATGAAGGCCATCTTGTTCCGTATGCATCAACCTTTAATAACCAGATATATAATATAAATAAAATTCGCAGTGGTACTGTTTTAAAAGCGGATTTCATCGGCAGCCAGGAACATGAATTAACCGCCATGTATATGTATGTTCACCAGGAGGAAGATCAAACCCGCCATGCCCTTCAAATTAATATTAGCGGTTCACGCGGGTCAAATGATTTAACATATACACACAGATCGGCACTTCGAACTCAGAATATTTCAAGTGTTTCATTAAGCGGAAATAATTTTAATACTTCGCCTTTTAAATTGCGTTGGACCTTAAATTATACGGATGCTGTACAGGATCGCCCGGATGAAGCGGAATACTCTTTATTACAGAACTATGATGTAAACGGCAATCTCCAAAATTTTCAGGGATTAGGAAGCATCAATCATTCATGGAGAAAAAATGATGACAACCAATATCTTGGTAAATTAGATGCTGTTTTTCATATAACCTCGGATGGGACAAATACTATCCAGGCCAGGTATAGTTGCTCAGAAGCTTAAACGAGCAAATTTTCAGGACGATTATAAATTAAACCCTGCAATTGTAAACGGGCGCACGGAGCCTTTTACATCGCTTGATAGTGCACATCTAACAGTATTTGGATACGGCACTACTTCCGGCTCATCTGTTTACGGATATCAAAACTATAAAGCAAGTGAATTTTTGATTTCATCTTATATTCAATACACTTCGATTATTGGCCAGCTTCAAATACTTGGCGGATTAAGATGGGAACAGGCAGAAGATAAATATAATACGATGGCAGCAATATCCGATGCATACCGAGAATCAACTGTTAAAATGGTAAATTTTCTTCCTGGTATTCATTTTAGATATGAAATTACACCCGAACATATAGCGCGTCTTTCGCTAACTGAAAGCATGAGCAGGCCAAGCTATTTTGATCTTGTTCCGGCAGTTGACCGTTCAGACGCAAGTCAATCAAAGGGAAATCCAAATCTAAGGCCGGCTACATCAACCAATATTGATTTGAGGTACGAGTTTTATCCCAACCCTGAAGATGTTTTCTCTATTGGTGTTTATTATAAGAAAATTTTGAATCCTATTGAAAACCAATTTCAATCTGTAGGTATTGTATTATCTACAGCAAAAGGTAATGGTGACCCGTCAATTGTTGAAGGATTTGAAGCTGTTCTTTCAAAGCGTTTTGGGCATTTGGGAATAACTGCAAATTACAGTTATGTATATTCAAAAGTTATAAGCATAAAGCAGGTAACAACTGTTGATGCTTTCAGCGGAGATTTAACTCAAACATTTTACCAGCAAACTCACCCGCTTGCATCTCAATCACCGAATATTGCAAATCTTAAGGTTTGGTATGAAAATAAAGATTGGGGAACAAACGCCAGCTTATCTTATAACTTTACCGGGAAAAGATTAGTCGCAGTCTCCCGTATAGACGGATATGATACTTATGAAAGCGGTAAACATGAAGTGGATTTTTCAGCCGATCAGAAATTGATATATAATTTTATCCTAAATATAAGGTTAATTAATTTGTTTAATTCCCCTATTGAAACTACGGTTGTTTCAGGAGAATTTGTTAAACATGACCCGATTGTCATTTTAAGGGACATTAATAAAATAAGGGGATCAATTGGTGTCAGCTATAAATTCTAATTGTCTGCTCTTTGAGTTTGTTGTATAACAAGCATAAATGTTATCTAGGCCTCCCGGCCTTGTAAGCTGGAGTGAGAAAACTTTTATATCATCATCAAAAGATTTCTTAACTAGAAATGACAACTTGTAGTTGTACAATGCTCTTTTTAAGCAGGATTATTAAATCTTCAAATCAAATTAAGGAGTCGCTATGACAAAGTTCTTAACTGTTCTGCTCACATTACTTTTGGCAGGAGCAGGTGTTTCTTATGCTCAACTGCCTGATATACTTTCCGGACCAATAAAAGGGATAACTTTACCTAATCATACTTACACTGTTCAGGATAGCTTAGTTATAAATGCCGGAGACACTCTTCGGATTAGTGAAGGTGATATACTCTTAATGAAGAATGATGTTAATACAGGTGCTGCTTGCTGGATTCATATATTAGGTACTTTTATCTGCGAAGGCACATCTACAAATCATATTAAAATAACTTCTGCGGATCCTAACATGAAAAGCCCTGGTTCATGGGGTGGTATTGTTGGTGACTCTTGTAAATATGTAAGTGTTAAATTTTCCGAAATTACCTGGGCCGGCGGCAATGATGCCGGTGGGCATTCTTACCGTACTTTTGATATCTACTCAGATTATGCTAATACTACTACAACTGTTTTTACAGACAACTTGGTTATAGGCGCTGTTGATGATTGTATAGGCCTTCATGGTGGAAACGCTAGTGTTCTTCGTAATACTATTAAATGGTGTGGTGCACCGGATGGGGATAATATAAATGTAAAATCCGGAACAATCGGAGAAATTGCTTACAATGATATTTGGGCTTCCGGTGGTAATGGGATTAAGGTTAATGCCAGCACTGACCTTCCCCGCATAACAAATATGTGCATTCATAACAACACTATTGTTGCAGGTGGATGGCGCAGAGTTGAAGAGCTTGGTTACGGTATCTTGATAGATGCCAGTGGACGTGCAGAAGTTTACAATAATATTATTGGTGATATGTATTCTGAGTTAGAAATAACTATCGAAGCCGATACTTTGAGAACAGTATATGCAAACAATTTGTTTTTCTATTCTGCAGACAGCTTGATGGGAATGACTCGTTATTACCCTGGAGATGGAGTTGGCAGGCCTGCAGCCGGTGATATTTTTGATGTAAAGGCAAATGATCTGTTTGTAAAATATCAGCCTTTCTTTAATAATGATTGGACAGTGCTTGATCAAGATAATGATTATCATGTCCTTTCAACTTCTTCTGCAGTAGGTAATGGATTTACACCTCCTGCACCAACAGCACAAAATCACTGGGGCAATCCATTTTTTGGCAACGGTTCTCAGACTCTGCCGGGCGATGCAAATATGGGCGCTGTAGCTGTTGAAGGTACAGATGCTGTAAAAGACCAAAACTCTTTAGCCCCAAATAAATTTGATTAAGCCAGAATTATCCTAACCCATTTAATCCCACAACAAACATCACATACACTTTGAAGAAATCCGGCCAAACAAATATTGAAATATATAATATGATCGGGCAATTAGTGATGACTACTAGATGAGGGATTTAGGCAAGCAGGGCAAACATACAATGTTAATTTGAATATGGATAAATTTGCCAGCGGTATTTATTTTTATGCTCTTCGTGAAGGCAATAATATCCAAACACGTAAAATGATTTTACTTAAATAATTTTTTGTCTCATATATCTTCGCTAGATGCAAACTTGAAATGAGTTTGCATCGTAGGTTTTTTCTATAGAACTCTAATGAAATCAAAACAAATATTATTTTCTTTTTTTGTTGTTTCTTTAATTATCCTGGTTGGAGCGTTTACGATAAATTCTCAATCAGAGAAAGACAAAACAAATCAACTTCTACCAAAAAATAATCCTCTCAATTTTCTTGTCATAAGCGATTGGGGCAGAGACGGAATTAATGACACGAATAAAAAGACGCCCGGCCAGCTGAAAGTTGCAAAGCAATTAGGAATTACAGCAAAAGAAATTAATACCTCATTTGTTATTACCTGCGGCGATAACTTTCATGGCAAAGGTGTTTCAAATGTTACTGATCCTCTCTGGAAGGTAAATTTTGAAAATGTTTATACCGACAAAGCATTAATGATTCCATGGTATATTACTCTTGGAAATCATGACAATGAAGGGAATGTTGAGGCTGAGCTTGAGTATGCAAAAACGAGCATGAGATGGACTGAACCGGCAAGATATTATTCATTCACAAAAAAGCTTTCTGATTCAAGTACGGCTTTGTTTGTTGTATTAGATTCTTCGCCATTCATTCAAGAATACCAAAACCAAAAAAAAGACGGGCATCATGTTAAAGGCCAGGATACTGCTTTGCAGATTCATTGGTGTGACAGCGTCCTAAGCTCATCAAATGCGAAATGGAAATTTGTTTTCTTCCATCATCCAGCTTATTCCAGCTTCTTCAAAACATGGCAGCACAAAAGAAATTCAGGATAACTTTTGTTCCTCTATTTGAAAAATATCATGTAGCCGCTTGTTTCTCAGGTCATGATCATGACTTGCAGCATTCGCTTCCAGCGAATTCAACAGTCAATTATTTTGGGGTCGGCGGAGGTTCCGATACAAGAACTGCAGGGCATGCAGATTTTACAAAATACAGTGTCTCTTCGCTTGGATTTGGTGTTGTGTCTGTTGATGACAAAACTATGAAATTTAATTTTGTAAATGACAAAGGTGAGCAGCTATATTCATACGAAATTCATAAATAAAAATCTTAAGGTAATTCAATGAAATTAAAAACCAAATTTATTTCGTTTCTAACGGCAATCTTTATAATATCTCTTTTCCCTCTGCGGCTTAATGCTCAAGAAAAAATTAAAATAGCTATGTGGGGAGATTCGCGTGAAAACCGCGACAATGCAACTACTGAAATTGCTCATACATTATTATATAATATCACCGACTGGGATTTCCAGGTTCATTCAGGTGATTTTACTCATGATGGGAAGGAAGAATCATGGCAAAGAACCTTAAGTTATCCTGGCATGGATAGCATTTTTGTTAAAGGAAAGTTTTATGTATGCACAAGCAATCACGATGCAAAAGATGCAGAGTCAAAAGAAAATTGGGATAAGCACACAGCAGGTATTTTGCCGTTTAACTCTGCCGACAGCACAACACATTTTTATGCTGTGCATAAAGGAAATGTAGATATCATTTTTTGCGACGGCTATTTTACAGATGCGCCAGTAATGCAAAAATGGCTGGATGATTACTTATCAAAAGTAGACCCAAATGATTGGATAGTTGCTGTATGGCATAATGTTTCCTATGGAGATTTAACTTACAAACCCAGTTATCTGGAAACATGCCAACCGTGGATAAACAGCCTATACAAGCATAGAAGTGAATTTATTTTTAACGGGCATGCTCATGTTTATGTTAGAACAAAACCACTTTCAACAGACGAATCAATTGATGATAAAAATGGAATTGTAACCATCATTAATGGTACTGGCGGTGCAAGCTGGAAAGATCCGGTTGATGCGAATTCGCATATTGCTTATACACCTTCAGAAAAATCTTTCCCGACTATTACGTTTTTAACTTTCGAGGGAAACAAAGCGCATCTTGAAACGGTTGACTGCAGACCGGGTAAAAATTTAAAAGTAATTGACCAATGCGACTACACAAAATAATATACAATACTCCGGAGAAAAAAATGAAGAGACATTTCTTTATTAGTAATCTTGTTTTTTTAGTTTTCTTTTTAATTCAACCTGCTTTTTTATTTTCACAAACATCAGGTTATAAAATAATTGACAGTGTAAAAATCGGAGGGCAAGGCGGATGGGATTATCTTTCCATACTACCATCCCAGCACAAACTTTTTGTTTCCCACGGAGCAGAAGTAGATGTAATTAATCTTGATGATAATTCTATTGCCGGAAAGATAACAGGGATGAAAGGCACTCACGGAATTGCTTTCGCGGAAGAATTCAATAAAGGATTTATTAGTGATGGCCATGATAATTCAATTGTAATTTTTGATTTGAAAAATCTTAATAAAATTGAAACTGTGCAATCCACTGGAGAAGATCCCGACGCAATTGTTTACGACCCTTTTACTAAAAGAATATTTGCTTTTAACGGGCATGACGGAACTGCAACAGCAATAGATGCAAAGACAAATAAAGTTGTTGGTACGATTCAATTAAGCGGTTCTCCGGAATTTTCAGTTTCAGACTTTAATGGTAAAATGTATGTGAACATTGAAAAGAAAAATGAAATTGATGTATTTAATCCCAGGACTTTAAAGGTTGAAAATACCTGGCTTATCCCGCCATGTGAAACTCTTTGTGCCATGGCTATTGATAGAAAAAACAATAGATTATTTATCGGCGCTAGGAATAAAACTCTTGGTGTGGTTGATGCATCTTCCGGAAAATTAATCGCACATTTTCCAATTGGTTCTGGAGTGGATGCCTGCCGATTTGATCCTCAAACAGATTTGATTTTCTGTTCAAACAAAGACGGCACGATGAGTGTAATTAAGCAAGATTCACCAGATAAATATTCGTTTGTTGAAAACATAATTACACGCCCAAAAGCAAAAACTATGGAGATTGATGAAACAACTCACAAAATTTATACATCTACTATGTTAAATCTTCCAGGTGGTAAAAGTGAGTTTGGAGTTTTAGTACTAGGAAGAAATTGAATCCCTAAAAAATTCAATAAACATTTAGTTGTTGGAGATTAAAGACACAACGGCTATTATTATCAAAAAGGTGTACCAAATCAAATGAATAGTGCTGCAAAAAAAATGCAAATAGATTTTATAGTTTCAGCTGGTGATAATTTTAAAGTTACTTACTGATAGTAAGTCTTGGGATTTATTCAAAAAGGCGGTCGGTTGCCGACCACCCTTTAACCTAAGTTGATACAGGATGTTTAAACCCAATCCGGCAGCTGACGGATTGGGTTATTTTCAAACAACCATTCCTGCTAAGAATTATAATTAATCCAGATCAAACCGGTCAAGATTCATTACTTTATTCCATGCAGCAACAAAGTCTTTCACAAATTTCTTTTTAGAGTCTTCACTTGCGTAGACTTCTGCAAGAGCACGAAGCTCTGAATTCGAACCGAAAATAAGATCGACACGTGTGCCTGTCCATTTAACTTTGCCCGCTGTGCGGTCACTTCCTTCAAAAACATCTTCGGAAACTGCCTTCCATTTAGTATTTAAATCAAGCAGGTTAACAAAAAAATCATTGGTTAGTGTTCCCGGTTTTTTGGTAAACACGCCGTGTTTTGACCCGTCAAAGTTTGTGTTAAGTACACGCAAACCGCCAATGAGAACTGTCATCTCCGGAGGCGTAAGTGTTAAAAGCTGTGCACGGTCAACCAGCATTTCCTCAGTTGATTTCATGTATTTGGTTTTAAGATAATTGCGGAACCCGTCTGCTCGAGGTTCAAGAACTTCAAATGCTTCTACATCAGTCTGCTCTTGCGTTGCATCTGCGCGTCCCGGAGTGAAAGGCACTTTTATATCGTAACCAGCTTTCGTAGATGCTTTCTCAACTGCTGCGCATCCGCCTAGAACGATGAGGTCAGCAAGTGAAATTTTCCTTTTGCCGGATTGAGCGTTGTTGAAATCTTTTTGTATACTTTTAAGCTTCTTCAGCACTTTTGCTAATTGAGCCGGGTTGTTAACTTCCCAATCTTTCTGCGGTGCAAGTTGGATTCGTGCACCATTAGCACCGCCGCGTTTATCGGAGCCGCGGAACGTTGATGCTGATGCCCATGCTGTGGATACAAGCTGAGAAACGGACAATCCAGAATCAAGTATCTTACTTTTCAATTCATCGATATCTTTTTTGCCGATTAGTTTATGTTTAACAGCCGGGATAGGATCTTGCCAGATAAGTTCTTCTTTTGGTACTTCAGGGCCAAGGTAGCGTGCGATTGGGCCCATATCACGGTGAGTTAGTTTAAACCATGCGCGGGCAAATGCATCCGCAAATTCATCGGGGTTTTCATAAAAGCGTCTTGAAATTTTTTCATAAGCAGGATCAAACCGTAAAGAGAGGTCGGTAGTAAGCATAGTTGGTGGATGTTTCTTTGACTGATTCTGAGCATACGGAACTGTATTGGGGCCATTCTTTGCAACCCATTGTTTAGCACCCGCCGGACTCTTTGTTAATTCCCATTCATATCCGAAAAGATTCTCAAAGAAATTGTTGCTCCACTTTGTCGGTGTTGTAGTCCAGGTAACTTCAGGGCCGCCGCCAATGGTATCATCACCATGACCTGAACCAAAACTGCTTTTCCAGCCGAGTCCCTGATCTTCAATACCTGCAGCGGTTGGTACCGGACCAACATTTTTATTTGGATCAGCAGCGCCATGGGCTTTACCAAATGTATGTCCGCCTGCAATAAGTGCCACAGTTTCTTCATCATTCATAGCCATCCGCCTAAATGTTTCGCGAATGTCACGAGCTGCAGCTATTGGATCAGGATTTCCGTTAGGCCCTTCAGGGTTAACGTAAATAAGTCCCATCTGAACTGCGGCAAGCGGATTCTCGAGATCACGGTCACCGCTGTAGCGTTTATCTTCAAGCCACTCACCTTCCGAACCCCAATAGATATCTTCCAAAGGTTCCCAAACATCTTCACGCCCGCCTCCGAAGCCGAAAGTCTTAAAGCCCATTGACTCGAGAGCGCAGTTACCAGCGAGTATTATCAAGTCAGCCCATGAAATTTTCTTACCGTATTTTTGTTTAATTGGCCAAATCAGCCTGCGTGCTTTGTCGAGGTTAACATTGTCAGGCCAGCTATTGAGCGGTTCAAAACGCTGGCTGCCTGTACCGCCGCCGCCGCGCCCGTCGGCAATACGGTAAGTGCCTGCGCTATGCCATGCCATACGAATAAAGAACGGTCCATAATGACCGAAATCTGCCGGCCACCAATCTTGAGAATCAGTCATCAATTTGAAAAGGTCTTTCTTCACTGCATCCAGATCAAGTTTCTTGAACTCCTCAGCGTAATTAAACTCTTCTCCCATAGGATTAGATTTGGAAGAGTGCTGGCGCAATATGTTCAAGTTTAACTGATTTGGCCACCAATCGCGGTTTGTTGTGCCGCCGCCTGCACCATGTCCCACAACCGGGCATTTACTTTCACCATTATTATTTTCATTTCCCATTGTTATAACCCTTTTGTTTATAAATGATCATTTTAATTTTTTGTTTAGATAAAAGTATTATTTATTTTAGAATCAATCAAATTGATGTTTTCTATAATATTATAAATAAAATCTATAATATGAATTTACAGCAATTGGAATATTTAATAGCAGTCGATTCCCACCGTCATTTTGTAAAAGCGGCAGAAGAGTGCTGTGTCTCACAACCCACCTTGAGTATGATGATCCAAAAACTCGAAGATGAATTAGGTATAAAAATATTCGATAGGAGTAAGCAGCCGGTAATTCCAACCGAAGCAGGCAAAGAAATTATTCAGCAGGCAAAAACAATCTTAAAAGAAGCAGGCGCTTTAAAAGAAATCGCCCATTCATTAAAAGGAGAATTAAAAGGAGAGCTGAGAATTGGAATTATTCCTACTGTAGCTCCATTCCTTTTGCCGATCTTCTTAAAGCAATTTCTGAAGAAATACCCGGAAATAAAAGTAAAAATCTGGGAGTTTACTACCGAGTATATAATCGAAAAACTTGAGAAAAATATTCTTGACGTCGGAATTCTTGCAACACCTCTTAATAATTCTTCTATATTGGAACAGCCATTATACAAAGAAGAATTTTTTGTTTATGCTTCAAAAGACGAAACCGTGTTGAATAAAAAATATCTACTAGCAGAAGATATTAATCTTAATCATTTGTGGCTCTTGGAAGAAGGACATTGTCTCCGTTCGCAAATTGTTAACTTGTGTGAACTGAAAAAGAAAGAAATTACTAACAGCAATCTTGAATACGAAGCAGGCAGTATCGATTCGCTAATCAAAATGGTAGATCAATATGAAGGAATAACGATTCTTCCGGAATTAGCTGTTCAGCATTTAAGTGTGAAGCAAAAAAATAATATCAGGGAATTCAAGCCGCCGGTGCCTGTTCGTGAAATCAGCCTTGTTACTTACCGGCATTTTGTAAAAACAAGAATGCTTGAAACTTTGAAACAGGAAATCATTGGTAATGTTAGTTGAACATTTATCACAGAAGAAAAAACAGAAGGTGATTGAGATATGATCGTGTGAATGAACGTATGACTGAATGATTGAATGTAGGAATGAATTATAACCGACTAACTTTTTAATCCAAAATATGCAATAGATATAAAATCAAATTTAAAGTGCATAAAAAGAACAATGACAAAAACCCATTAAAGTTTTTAATTTTGATTTTATTTACCTGTAAAACGAAACGAAGAAATCACCAAGAGCAAGTATAAATTAGAAACACATAAGTTTTTTAACTTTTCCCATATTCTCTTTTGTGGTCATTAATTCCAGAAGTGCAAATGCCGAATCCATAGCGTTGCCGGGCCCCGAACATGAAATTATATTTTTATCGATCACCAATAAGTCGTCCGAAACTTTAACTCCTAATTCAGCTAATTGATCTATCCTTTTGCTTTTATGATAGGTTATAGCCCGCCTATTTTTTAACACGCCGCTTTTTGCAATTGGAAGCGACCCAACACAGATCGAAGCGATCAGTTTCTCTTTTTCGTTGAAGCGGCGGATTATATTTAGAAACTCTTCGCTGTAGGCTTCTTCATAAAAACCAGCTTGTTCATATCCGCCGGGGATAGCTAATGCTTCAAAGTCGTCAAGATTAACTTCGGAATATAATTTCTCAGGAATGACCGTAAAATTCCATGTGCAATTAATCTTTTCTCTCAGCCCAACTGTAACAACTTCAATCGGATACTCACCAACTTCATCGTTGTTCCATCCGAAGACATCTGTAAAAACGCTTGCTTCATAAGCTTCAAATCCATTAGCGAGCAATAACATTAATTTTCTCAAATTTAATTTTCCTTATTTTAGGTTTAAATATAACCTTTCCGTAATTAAGACTTTATGATAATATCATTCCGTCCAGATTTAATAGAGCTTAACGGTATTGTGAAATTAATCTTGAATTAATATGTTAACTCAGGGATTTTCCCGATCAAGCAGTCAGAGAGTATCTATTAATTGTTATTTAAATTAACCCGTTCAGAAAAAAATTAAGTAGGTAATTATATCAAAGATGAATGTAATAATCTCAAAATCATAGTATTCAACCTGAATGAAAATAAAACTTTTTTTAATATAATTTAATAACTCACCTTACGCAAAAAAGAGATGTAAGAAGATGACATCTTTGTTTTTCAAACAGAAATTGAATAAAACAATATCTTTATCGAAGTGCTATAATACCTATTTTATTTAGAAAAGATGTCATCTTTCAACGTTGCGTTACATGAATTAATAATATTTTTATTAGACTATTTTTTATTTATGTGTTTTTATAATCAAAAACCTAATACTATAAATAAAAATTTTTTACGTTATTTTGTTTTGTTTAGTTCCGAAACAACATCAACTATAATCAAAGTTAAATCATCATCATAAGATTTTTTATTCATTCTGCCTGACCATTTTAAAAGATGTTCTATTAATTGATCTGAAGTGCTCTCTGCTGAATTGGATAAATGAGTTTTAAAAAATTCTTCAAGTCGTTCATCCTCAAATAGTTCACCTGCACGGTTTTTTGTTTCAATAAATCCATCAGTGAATAAAACTAAGCGGTCTCCTTTTTCAATGTCTAAACTTTCACTTGAATATTCAGGACTTTCAAACGGGCCTATAATTATTCCACCCTCTGTTAGCTTTTTAATTTCTTTATTTGATTTCTTGAAAAGCAGCGGAGGAGGGTGGCCGGCATTTGTATATTCTATTTTATGATTGACTAAATCAAATAGAACATAACATGCTGTAACAAATGAATCTTCGATTTTGCCGCGGAGAATACGATTAATTTCAGTCATCATTTTTACAGGATTCATTAAGTTTTCGGCTTGCGATGCAAAAGCAATTTTCAGCATCGAACCTATGAGCGCCGCACCAACACCATGCCCGGAAACATCGGCAATCAATATTCCAACACCTGTATTTTCTTTATATTGAATATCGTAAAAGTCCCCGGCTACTGTGGTCATCGGAACATATCTTGTTACAATATTGAGTCCGGCTGGAGAATTTAAATTGCCTGGCAAATTTGAATATTGAATTTTCCTGGCAATTTCAATTTCCTCTTCTATGGAATGCAGCCTTTTTTCGCTGATAAAAAAATGATGTACGGCAACGAATCCTAATCCGCTAAATAATACAATAAAACCAGGCTGCTCAAATTGAATTCCCGGGGATAAAATTCCAATTCCAATGAGTTGATCGATAACAATAAAAACTATTGTAGATATAAAGGTAATCTGAAGAACTTTCAATTCAATATCTCGCTCTTTCCGGGAAAACAAAATATTTGTAATCCAGACAATACACCACACAACAACTAAAGGGCGATAGATAGGAATACCAGACAATGAACTTCGAATAAAAAGATCGTATGCAGTTGCGGCAATTGCATAAATATAAGTTGAGTGAAATACCCAGACCATTGATTTATATATACCTTTTCCAAAGATATTAAGGAGAAACGCCGATATAGGTATCACCACTAAATAAGTTAGTAGACTATAAAAATACGGAGACGTAAAAGGATAACCCACCAAACTCTGCATTGTCTGTATTTCTACAAGCCGCCTTAAGCCGAAAATTATTCCGAAAGTTCCAAAACTGAAAAGAGTATAGTCTTTGTTTTTAATCTGGAAAAGAGAAACAATAGTTGCAAGCAACCCGGCAGAGGTAACCAAAATTCCTACTGTTATACTGATAAAGTCACTACCAATAGTAGACATTATTACCCCAATTGTTATAAGCTTGAACTTATACTTCTATTTTATATTAACTAAAATTTGAAAAACTAACTTAGGACATATGTTTATATATAAATATTAATTTGTTCAAACACTATTTGTTTTTTAAAAGTTCTGATACAAGTTAAAAAAATTATAAGAAACATTGGAAACAAAATTTCAATCAGAATTTATAAGATAATAACAACAAATTAATTGAAGATTAATTGTGATTGATTTTATCTTCCCCTAAGGTTCAGACATTATTTTTACTTATTTCAATTTGAATAATTTTATTTGAGTAAAAAGATACCGAAATCTTTACTTCATCATCTTCTTTAAATGCTTCAAAATCTTCTTCATCTCCCTGTAACTCTAATTCATTAAATTTGATATAGTGATATTACAATGAACTTTTCAAATCTTATTCACAAAAACTTGATTTTATTTTCCCTTCTACCAATCTATTTAATATTTCAAGTGTTGAGCACCAGTAAAAGTCAACATGCTTTAATATCGTTTCAGCTAGAAAATTGCTTAACGTTAATATAAACTATGTTTGTTCTTTAAATGTCATTAGCTTAAACTCAATGACAGTATAATTTTCAGGTTTGTCCGGCAGTCGCGAAATTGAACTTAAATAATTATACTTCAGAATTCTATTCGGTTCAAATCTTAAAACTGTTCCTTTGTTTTCAAACTTTGTATGCTGAAATACTTTAATGATAATTAGGCTTCTAACTTTCCAGTCAGTGAAAATCTCTAATTTCATTTCCGGCTCTCCCATCCATTGCTTCATCAAACCGGGATTTGTTAATGCATCCCATACCTTAAAAGGAAGTGCATTAATTATTTTTGCCTTTTTAATTTGCTGCTTCATCCACTAATGAATTTTAAGACCCTTTGTTCATCCACTTCAAAAATTCAGAATCTAGACCGCGATTACTTTTTTACAATTATTAAATATCTACAAGATTTAATTTAGAATTTCACACTTTAATTAGCAGTCCAGTTAATGCTATTTACAAATGTTATGAAATAGAACGCCTGAAGCCTAATGCATAATTTGAGTTAAATCGACCGAAGTTAATCATATTAAATTATTTGTAACACCTTATTTTATTGATTATTTTTACGCTCTCGTAAAATTTTATTAAGGAGTTAGCAAAGAAAAAATGTACTTCAAGACAAGAACACATACTTGCGGTGAATTGAGAATTGAAAATGTTGGCAACAATGTAATTCTAAATGGCTGGGTTGATACCCGGAGAGATTTGGGAGGATTAATTTTTATAGATCTCCGTGACCGTTATGGAATTACTCAAATTGTTTTTGAACCAGGATTTAATGAGCAGGCTCATAAAGAAGGTGGAAGTTTAAGAAGTGAATTCGTTGTTTCTATTGAAGGCATTGTTAGAAAGCGGCCGTCCGAAACTGATAATCCTGAACTTCCAACGGGGCACATCGATGTAATGGTTAACAAGCTTATAATTTTAAATGAAGCTAAAACTCCGCCTTTCCCCATCAAAGAAAAAATTGATACCAGCGAAGATGTAAGATTAAAATATAGATACCTTGATATACGCAGGCCGTCGGTTCAAAAGAATTTGTTGATGCGCCATAGAATGTATCAAGTTGCAAGAAAATATTTTGATGAAAATAATTTTGTTGAAGTTGAAACACCTGTATTAATGAAAAGCACTCCGGAAGGCGCGCGCGATTATCTTGTTCCAAGCAGACTGCATAAGGGAAAGTTTTATGCTTTGCCGCAATCTCCGCAGCAATATAAGCAGTTGTTAATGGTTTCCGGATTAGATAGATATTTTCAAATCGTAAAGTGTTTTAGAGATGAAGACCTTCGTGCAGACAGGCAGCCTGAGTTTACGCAGATAGATGTTGAAATGTCCTTCATCGACCAGGAAAATATTTTTGAAGTGGTCGAAGGATTAATGAAAATTTTATTTGAAGAAATTTGGGGACAGGAATTAAATCTTCCTATTCCGCGGTTATCATTTGACGAAGCAATGGAAAAGTACGGCAGTGACAAACCTGATTTAAGATTTAATCTTGAAATGAAAACATTGAATGATGTTTTCGCAAAAACAGAGTTTAAAGTTTTTAAAGATCAAATCAGCAGCAACGGAATTATTAGCGGAATGGTCGCTCCAGCATGCGGTGATTATACAAGAAATCAATTAGATGTATTAACCGATTTTGTTAAAAAGCTTGGTGCCGGCGGATTGATCTGGATGCGTGTTAAAGAAAATGATCTCGAAGCCCCAATTGCAAAATTTTTATCAGATGATGAAAAGAAAAATTTAATAGAAAGCTTAAATGCAAAACCTGGTGATTTAATTTTTATACTTTCCGGGCAAAGATTAAAAGCACTTTCTATCATGGGCCAGCTTCGTTTGGAAATGGCAAAACGATTGGATTTAACTAAACCGGATTCAAAGGCACAATTGCTTTGGGTTACAGACTTTCCATTATTTGAATGGGACGAGCAAACAAAAAGATATTATGCTATGCATCATCCATTTACATCTCCAAACTTGGAAGATGTCGAATTTATGGAAAGTGATCCAAGCAGAGTTAAAGCCCGTGCATACGATCTTGTTTTGAATGGAAGTGAAATTGCCGGCGGAAGTATTAGGATTCATAATGCTGACTTGCAGGCAAAAATGTTTAAAGTACTTGGAATTTCCGTTGAAGACGCGGAATACAAATTTGGATTTTTAATGAATGCATTTAAATATGGCGCACCTCCTCATGGCGGAATTGCATTTGGATTCGATAGAATGGCAATGATATTTGCCGGTGAAAATTCAATTAGAGAAGTAATTGCTTTCCCCAAAACAGCAAGCGCTGTTTCTATAATGGATGATGCTCCTTCCACCGTTTCTGAGGAACAATTGAAAGAGCTGCATATAAAGATTAGATAAGAAAGAATATTTATTTAAAATTAAAAAGCCGTGATTTTTAGTCACGGCTTTTTTCGATTTAAACAATTAGTCGTTTACGGTTGAGTAGGGAACCTTACATCATTTGCCTTTGAATTATAAATCCATTGAACAATTAAATATGCATGTGTACCAGGACGCTCCGAGTAGCACCACCATAACTTGTTATTTTTAATTTTGAATAATGTGAATCTGCGTCGAATAAGATAAACATAATGTGTTGATTCTTGGTCACCCATTGTGTTTGCCCACGAATTTGTAGCAAGAGGCGATGGAACTCCATCAAATAAATTTGTTCCTGTTGGAGAAACAAAGAATGCAGTTTTTCTTTTGTCTTTCCAGAAATGTCTCCGCTTCTAATTTCGATTACAGAATAATCAGATACTGAGTAATAATAAATATCTATATCGGCATTCGTTGAACTTATAGCAATTCCAGCTGAAAGATCTAATCCGCTTGGCTGGTTTGCTCCCGTTCCAGTTGTTTCCCAAATAGTATCAGTATAAGTTAAGTATGTTAAATCAGAAGTTGAGAGTAATCGACTTTACGGTTTGGAAATCCTGCAGTAACTGTAGCAGAGAAAGTTGTATCTTTATAATTGGTTAAACTTAATGTAACATTGTACGTAGCTTCATCCAGGCTAGTAACACTGTCTGGAGTCACTTTCCCAGAGGGGTTGCCTCCTATGGCAATTGCTGCACCTGGAGGCGTTGATTGAACAAAAATGCTTCCTTTTGTAACCGATGGAGGATTTGTAGTCAGTAGTAGAGTCACATGATGACAATACAAATCCGATAAGAATAATAAATGGTAAAATGAGATATTTTTTCATTCGGGATCTCCCTTTCATAAAGTGGTTTATTTTTTAGTTAAATTAAAATTAAATTTTTTCTTATCTATATTTCATTGTAAAAGTCCCGGTTAGTTTTTTTAGGTCCGTTGAAAGATTCGCCGAATATTTCCCCATATATCTTTCACGAATTTGATCGCTCATATTTAAGGTTAATTTATCGGGACTAAAAGTTCCTTTAACTTCCTGGTTAACTGCTTCTCTATAATGAATAGTTATTTTTCCTTTAAATAAAGTAGAATCTTGAGTAGTAATTTTCAGTGTTGTTACTTTAGAATCAAATTTTCCTGTCCATGTTCCTGTAATATCCGGAATTTTTGTTTCTTCTTTCGCTGCCGGTTTTAAAACAGGTTGATTTTTAACTGTTTGAGTATCTACCTGAGTTGTTTTTTCTTCAGGTGATTTTGCTTCTTCCTTTTTTGATTGGCAGCCTGCATAAAATATTATAGCTGCAAATATAAGGGTAAAAATTAATCTACTATTAAAATTAATTGAAGAAGAAGTTATAGTGGTTTCTTTCTTCTTAGAGCCTATCATATTAAAATTCCTTTTATTGATTAATTTATGGTACAAAATAAAAGAGAGTAACTCCACAAATATAGTTATAATTAGCTTTCACAAAATAAAGATTATATTAATTTTAATTGTGATTTAGATTAGATATTTTCCCCGCTATTTAAAAATCATCAAATTTTATAAGGTAGATTTGAGTGCTAAAAGGAGAAGAGTTAATCAAAAAACTCTTTAAAAATTAATTTTCGCAATAATTACATGTAAAGATTTCGAGTTTAGTAAATCTTGCATCACATCTTTTATGATTTAGCCTGTAAAATTCTCCGGTAAGAATTTCTGTTCATAGAAGTAATAATGTAAAAATGTTTGTAGTGTACTTTTTACAATTCCATGTCGGTTAAAAATATTTATATAATTTACCCTCTATTACATCCCTAAATGACCGCTTTCTGAAATTATTACAACATCCAAAAGCATTATTTACATCCCGATTTATAGTGAGAAAATTCAATCATAGTTACTTGTGTAATAATAAGTTAAGGTGAATTTAGGGAGTATAAGAATGTTATTGGCATAATTCTTCTTTCAACAAATGCAGCACTTATACAATAATTTTTAGAAGGTAAAGATTTTTGGGTCAGCAGCAGTTACTCTTAATTACCGTTGCCATAATAATAGTAGGAATCGCACTCTTAGTGTCGTTTTCCATTTATAGGCAAAATTCTATTGATCAAAATCGTGATAATGTTACTAATCAATCTTTGAATTTGGCTTCTATGGCTATGAGTTACTATAAAAAACCCAAAAGCATGGGCGGAAATGATAGGTCATTTGCAGGCTGGGATGTCCCGTCATATTTGACAACAACTGAAAATGGAACTTTTACTGCCATTGCATACAGCGATAGCGTAATTATCATTGGCATAGGAAATGAAATAGTCAGTGGGTACGATCATGTAAAAGTACAAACTACAGTTACAAAAAATAATTTTAGAGTTTCAGTGATAATGTAGTTTAATTAAAATAGTACAGTAACTAATTAACATAAATAATCAATAAATGTAAGGAGATCTATAATGGGTCAACAACAACTTCTTTTAATCGTTCTTGGTGTTATCGTAGTTGGTATCGCAGTAGTAGTTGGTATTAACTTATTTAACGCTAGTTCTATTGAAGCAAACAGAGACGGTGTAGTTTCTGATTTAAATAACCTTGGTGCAATGGCAGTTCAGTTCTACAAAAAACCTGTTTCAATGGGCGGCGGCGGAAGAGCCTTTAATACTGCTAATAAAGCTCCTGCAGCTTGGGATATACCAAGTACATTACAAAATACTGCTAATGGTTCATATACTGCTACTGTTACAAAAACTACAGTTACTATAGTGGGAGTAGGAACTGAAATGCTTGATGGCTCGGCTATTCAACACACGGCAGTAGTTGATTCTCTTGGCCAAATAGTAGTGACAAAAGATCACTAAGAATTATAATAACTTTAATAAAAGGTGGGTTTATAACCCACCTTTTTTTGTTTTAAAAAATATTGACCTTATTACTAAAGTATATTAACATATTATTGCATGATATTATTATTATTATCTGAAACTGAATGCATCATTTCAATTATTGAGGTTTGCAGTGATTACTCTAAAAAAAGTTATACAGATTTTACTTGCCCTTTTTATATTCGGAATATTTATTTTTCTATGCAGTAAAGTTAGTTTTATTCAAGACGATGCATACATCTCTTTACAGTATTCTAAAAATTTTTTCAACGGTAATGGGTTAGTTTTTAACACAGGCCAGCGAGTTGAAGGCTTTACATCTTTTCTTTGGGTAATAATTATAACACCCGCCTACTTGTTTAAAATTAATCCAGAATCATATATTAAAGCGCTTAGTATTGCATTTGGTGCGTTATGTTTAATAGTAACTTATCTATTAACCAAAACTGTATTCCGGAAATTTGAATATGAAATAAACACTAATAGTTATTTTTACTTTTTGCCTGTTATATTATTAGTGTTTTCAAGTACATTCTATTTTTGGGCAGTAAGTGGTATGGAAACAACATTATACACATTTCTATGCTTGTTGGGAGTTTACTATTATTTATTACGAAATGTAAAAATAAAATACTTTTATTTGTCAATATTTTTTTTATCACTTGCTTTTCTAACAAGACAAGAGGCTATTATTATAATAGCTATTTTTGTGGCGAACTCATTATTAGAAAAATTAAAAAAATATAATTACAAGTTTAATATTAAATCTATATTTTCTCGCGAAATAATAATTTTCTTGTCAATATTTTTTATTCCAACATTAATTTTTTTATCATTTCGTTTTATCTACTTTGGATATTTTTTCCCGAATACTTTTTACGCAAAAACCGGTGCTTCAAACGTTTATCTTAAAGCTGGGATGCAATATACTTTAACATTTTTCAAAAACTATTTATTATATGGAGCATTAGTAATTCTACCGTTATTGCTATTCATAAACAAAAGGTTGATAAAGAATGTAATGCTGTTTTATGCAATAATTTCTGCTTACATAATATATATAATCATGGTTGGTGGGGACGTTTTGGCTATGCATAGATTTTTCATTCCTATCATGCCATTTATCTATATTCTCTTTACTGTCTTTTTATTACAATTCTATTTCTCAATTTATAATACTCTTAAAAATAATATCATAAGAAGCGGCATTATAGCTAGTGTTGTGTTTGCAATCTGCATTAATTTACATCTAAATAATTATCAAGACTCCATCAGCATGTCCCAACAGGAAAAACACTTCACGAGTTTAATGAAGAGCATAGGTTTAACGATGAAAGAGAAAAAAGAAAAATACGGGAGACAAAAACTGATTGCTGCTTCAACAATTGGGGCGTTGAAATATTTTTCTAATTGTAACGTGTTAGACATGCTTGGCCTCACCGACAATTACATAGCTCATAATCCGTCTCATATCAAAATAATTTCGGACTATAATTCTGGTTGGAAAGAACGAAATTACAATGTAAAGTATGTATTACAGCAGAAGCCGGATTATATTATTTTTTCTACTGGTGAAAAACCAAGTTCCTTTGCAGAAAGAGCTCTTTTTACGGATCAAGATTTCTTTCAGTGTTATTTCGTTGATAATATTTTTGTAGATACTATTGGAATGCCTCATAATGCATACAAAAGATATTCTCAAGAAAATATTCTTTTAAAGAAAGAGATAATACAGACTAATAAAAATTATTCTCCCGAATTTGTAAACTTATACAATACTTTTCTTAATCAAATTAATTCTATGAAATACAAGAATAATCTTAAAAGCTTGAACGGCTCTTTCAATAAACTAATAGAATGTTCTCCGAGCTACTTTGGGGAACCCTACAGATTTATGGCTACTTTCCATCACGACAATGGTGATGATGCAAAAGCAATGGAATATTTGAATAAATGCATTGAGATAGATCCACTAAACTTATACTCGCGAATGATTATTTTTGAGATTAGTAAAACTCAGGGCTTTAGTGTTTTAGCCCACCAACAAGCAAAATATATCGAAATCCATTTCCCAGAAGTTTATGCTAATTACAATTTTGCCTTTGAAAAAGATAATCCTTTAAATATAGTAAATCTTATAAAAAACAATTTAAAGCTAAGGGATTTTGAAAAAGCGATTACATTAAAAAACGATCTTGAAAAAATTGAAATTGATGATTTAAAAGAAAAAAGGGGAAATATATTCTTCAGCGGCATATTATTTTGGTTGTTCCGGTAAATACGCAGAATCAATAGAATTAATGACAAAAGCTAGTGGATTCCAGCCTAAAAATGGAAGCTATTTAAATGATCTTGGCGCTTATTACTATCTATTAGGGAAAACTGATTTAGCTAGGAAATATTTTTCAGAAGCTATTATGATAAGCCCATCGAATAAAGAATTTCAGAAAAATTTTTCAGTGGCTAACATACAAAAGAATGTTTCTAATAATAAAAGATAGTTATATAATAGCAAATGAAAGAATGTTTTTCCCCGTTGTTCAAATTAAACATATCAGGTAATCCCTGACCTTATTACCTATACCTCTCCGTAAAACTTTCTTGAAAAAATTTAAAATTTCTTAAAAAATGGGAAAAACAAGTAAATATTTCTGGAATAGGATTTGATTAAAGTATTAAAATTCATGTGTCAATTTGCCTTACATAGAGATTATGGGCTTAATGCCAGGATTATGTTTATTGCATGTAAGGTAGATAAATGAGATGAATCTTTTAATCGAAGAAATAGTTATTGTCTCATGGACAAGTTTTGGAATGAATTATAAAAATCTTTTCTCTATTATTTAAAGGTTTGTCGTAGCTAAATTCAGAAAGATTTAATAATATTTTTTATAGTATTGAGAAAAAAACAAACAATAGTGCCCATAAATTAAAATTTTTTTAATCGGTCCCGATAATTTAAAATGAAGGTTTTGAAAAAAATAAAGAGATAATAAAATGATAGAATTAAGATTCACAGCAGAAAAAGTTAGCGGCCAAATAATAAATGGTTCATTGTCGTCAGCATCATCTTCTGAAGGGAAAAAGAAAATTTATAAGCTTGCTGAAAAAAATCAATTGAAGATTAAGAACATTGAGAAAAAATCTACTTTTTTGTACCGTGTAAGAAAGGGAACCGACAAACCTATTAAGGGTGAGCAAAAAGCTTACTCGAAAAAAGAAGTTGAGGAGGCTTTATCCCGGCTTGGTTATGAGGTTCTTTCGGTAAATAAAAGTTTACTAGAATTTAACGCCAGGCCTCCCACAGCCGACATAGTTACATTTGTTAAAATCAGTGCAGAACTTTTAGAGCAGAAATTGGCATATGGTGAAATTCTAACATTACTTATCAATGATACGCAGAATAAAACCTTAAAAAATACTCTTAAAGAAATTAACAATGATTTAAAGAAAGGTGCCGACAGTGAAGCAACTTTTCTTAAGTATCAATCTGTATTCGGCAAATTTACTGCATACATGCTGGGTCTTGCTTCTAAAAGTGGTAACATGACAGAGATTTATAAGGCTACTGCTAAGTTTCTTGAAAGACGCCAGGAATTTAAAAAAAATATGAGGAGCGCTTTAATAACACCTGCTGTTACAATTTTTGTTCTATTTTTAGCGGTTCTATTTTATGTAGGATATATATTTCCTGAAACTGCAAAGCTGTTTGTAAAATTTGGAATTGAATTACCTCCAATGACAGCATTTACTCTAAAGATAAGTAATTTTCTTATGGGGAATCTAATGTTGGTCTCCGCTCTAATGTTCATTCCGCCGATAGTTTTCTGGCGGTATGCAAAAACAAAAAAGGGCGGGTACTTTGTAGATAAAACAATTCTTAAGCTCCCCATGATTGGCCCCTTGATTCATAAAACTGTTCTTGAAGTGTTTGCCCGTGTATTCTATACATTATACAGTGGTTCTGCAGAAAGTATAGAGCCGATTAGAATTGCAGCCGAAGCTACAGGCAATACATACTTTGAAGAAAGAATAAAAAATGTTGCTATCCCTTTAATGATTAAAAAAGGTACAGGAGTAACAGACGCTTTCGAAGCAAGCGGAGTTTTTACTGATACAGCTTTATCGAGATTACATTCCGGTGAAGAAACAGGAACAATAAAAAACACAGCTCTACAGTTAGCAAACTATTATGAAAGTGAGACTGTTTATAAGCTTAAAAATTTAATTGAATTAATCCAGGTTGTTATTGCAATGATTATTATGGTTGTAATGATTGCATTAACATTAGTTTCGGCTGAAACAGCAACAGTAAGGCCTAAAACTCCTGGTATGTCTACTTCTTATAACCATACTATTATGATTGAGAGAAACATAGGATGATCGATACAAGTATTGAACTGAATGATAAAATAGGATACCTATTATTTAAAAAAGGAATTATTGATTCTGTAATGCTTGAAAGAGCATTGACTGCAAAAAATAATGACAAAAGTAAAATTAAAAGAAATCTAGCCCAGATACTGGTTCAAGATTTTGGGTACGAACATGATCTTATTTTTAGGGAAGTAGCAACTCTATATGCCTTTAGAGAGTTTGATACACCAATTGAAGAAATTCCACATAAACGTATTGAAGCCATAAAAACATTAATTGAAAATGCCGGCGAACAATTAAAGACACAAATACTTGAATATAAGATTTTGCCATTCATGTATGATGAAAGACAAAGAGATAAATTAATCTTAGCCAGCATTGACCCCACAGATAGGAATATACCTAAAATAGCATTTGGGTTAAATGCCAGCAAGTATGAAGTAGTTTATATAAAGAAAAAAGATTTTGATAGACTAATCCAAATAATACTTCCGCCTGAAAATGAATATATGAAAATGCTGGAGGATTCCGATCCTGAACTCCAGATTGAACAGAACGATGGTGGATTAAGTGAAGAAGAACTTGATGCGGAAATTAATAAAAGTGCTCTCATTAACCTTGTGGAAGGTGCACTAGTTGAAGGTGTTCGAAGAGGAGCGAGCGATATTCACTTTGTCCCCATGTCAGGGCACAAAACTAATATCCTTTTTAGAGTTGATGGAAACTTACTAGCATGGCATGTGCAGGAGGGAACTTTACCTGAAGCAGTTGTTGCTGTTGTAAAGGATCGTTCCAAAGGAATGGACCGTTTTGAAAGAGAAAGAGCGCAGGATGGTTTTATACAAAGAGAAATTGATGGGCATGTAATACGTTATAGGGTTTCAGTTTTACCTATGGTAGGAACAGAATTAAAAAATAAATTTGAAAGTGTTGTAATAAGAATTTTAGACGATAGAAAAGTCGTTCGCGATTTAGATAAACTAGGCATAACCGGCTATGCACAAAAATCATTTGTCAAAGCAATTAACCAGCCGCAAGGAATGGTAATCTTAACTGGCCCGACTGGTAGCGGTAAAAGTACAACTTTAGTTGCAGCTTTATACCAGGTAATTGATCCAACTGTTAACGTGCTTACGGTTGAAGATCCTGTTGAGTATGTCATTGAAGGTGCGCGCCAATTAAAGATTGGCTATAGAATGAATTTTGAACAAGCGATAAGATCAATTTTACGTCATGATCCAGATATTGTTCTTGTAGGTGAGATGAGAGATAAAGAGACCGCAGAAGTTGCAATTAAATTAGCAAATACAGGGCATTTAACTTTTTCAACACTTCACACCAACGACGCCCCAAGTGCAGTTGCAAGGTTGTATAAAATGGGAATAGAGCCATTTTTAATTGCATATGCAATTAATATAATTGTAGCTCAAAGGTTGATTAGAAAACTATGTGATAACTGTAAAGAGAAAGTTACACAATATGATGAAGAAATTATGGAAGCTGCTGGGATGAATATTGAGGAATGGAAAAATTATACAATATACAAAGCTAAGGGCTGTGATAAATGTGGTGGCTCAGGCTTTAAGGGAAGAATTGCAATTCACGAAGCGTTATACTTTACAAGAGAAATTAGAAAAATAATAGTCAGTTCTGGCATTGAAGTTGACGAAGAGAGGATTAGACAGCAAGCAAAAGTAGATGGTTCTTTAAGCCTAAGAGAAGCTGGATTTGAAAAAGTCAGGATGGGAATATCTTCAATTGAAGAAGTGTTGGCTTCAACTTCAGAAGATTAAAGTTCGAAATTAACTTAAAACTGAAAGATATTACTAATATAAAGATAGATAACAAGCATAAATATAAAAAACTAAAAAAAGAATATTTTGCTATCTTATTGAAATTTTGAGTTAAATAAAAACATATCTCATTGACGGATTTTATATCAATAAATGTTTCATTCTGATTATGTAGCTCTGGAAATTTCTTTTAATGGGTCATATAATAATAAAAATTGGAAAAAATAAATCACTTAACAACTAATAGAAGAAAATGGGTTTAGCACAAACATTATTAACAATAGCAGCGATTGCAATGTTAGGAGCACTTACTTTTAACATGAATTCCTCTTATTTGCTTACTGATCAATCTGTGATACAAAGTGATTTTTCTATCGAAGCAATATCAATTGCAGAATCTTATATTGACAGAGCAATGGGAAAGCGTTTCGATGAAAAATTTGTATCTCAAGTAACAAAAGTAAATAATTTAACAGCTAAAAGTGATTTTAATAAAGATGCAGGTGAAACGACCTTGACAGATTTTGATGACTTCGATGATTTTAATGGTTACAAGGCAAATGAAACTACAGAGAGAGCGACATATAATATAGCTATTACTGTTGATTATGTTGATGAATTAGATTTGGTAAAAGCAGCAGCAGGGAAAACATATTATAAAAAGATTACAGTATCAGTAGCAACTTCATATCTTGATGCACCTGTTATTATGCAGCAAGTTAGAGCTTTTTATTAAAATGAATTACTTAAAATCATGAATAGAGCTTAAATAAAATGGGTACAAATGTAATATTAGATATACTTACTTCAATTGTAATTGGAGGAATGCTTTTAACTAATATATTAAATCTACAGGGAAATTCAACTAGTCAATCAACCATCTATAATACAACAAGAATTGCACAAAGAAATCTTGTAACTACAGCCACAATGATCGAATATGATTTTAATAAAATTGGTTATGGAGTAGATGCAACAGTCGAACCTATACTTGTAGCAGATTCTGATAAAATAGTTTATATGGTAGATATAAACCGCGATGAAAAGGTAGATACAATATCATACTATATCGGTCCAACATCTCAACTTACCCGAACTCCAAATCCCAGGGATAGATTGTTGTTTAGATCTGTTAATGGAGAAAGGCCTGATAGTACAAATTTAGGTGTTACTGAATTTAAATTAAAATATTATAATCAAGATCTTAATCCGCCAAGTTCGAGAGCAGAAATAGCAATAATTGAAATAACTCTAAAGGTAGAATGTACATATCCAATTGAAAATACTAGAACAGGAAAATTGGAATATCCAAATGCTTACTGGAAACAAACCAGAGTTAAAGCAAAAAATTTAGTAGAAGAATAAATAATAAATTTTAATGGTGAAATTATGGGTAAAATGGTTTTATTGGTAGTGCTTGGGGTTTATATGATTCTTGGTAGAATCCTATTAACTAATCATAGCATTGCAACTGACACAGTAAATAATATAGTCGAATATTATTCTAATTCCAATGTAAGGCATATCGCTTCTACCGGGGCTCAAATAGCTATTAGTAATTTATTGAGAGATAAAAGCTGGAGACCTAATTCTGATTATCACAATCTAGAATTTTCAAATGGATCAATTAATTTAGATGTAGTTAACGTTGCCGGAGGGAAGGATGGTGAAGTTAATGTATACTCAGTTGCAACTTATGCAGATACTGTTGATACAGTAATTGTGAATATGTGTCAGGTTCCTTTTTGTAGATGGGGATGGTTCATAGATCAGTGGGATCCGAACGGATGGTTTATTTCCGGAAGAATTATTGATGGGCCTTTTCATTGTAATACTACTATTAATTTAGCTGGTAAACCTATTTTTAAAGGCGAAGTTAGTTTAGCCGGTGATCCTCCAAAGATTGAAACAACTTATGGCAAGGATCCGGCGGATCCAGAATTTGATAAAGGTTGGCATACAGACGCCATCACTGGTTTGCCTGTAAATTTAGATGGTATGAAATACACAGCAACTTCAGCGGGGTTTTATACTGACAAAGAAATGGATATAGTATTTAATAACAATAGTACAGTTAGTTATCGTTTCTATAGTGGCCATAGCTGGGGCTCTTGGAATAACAACGTTCAATTATCCACAATCGCCCCAAATGGACTAATATATTCCGATGGTGATGTTCATGTAAAAGGTAAAATTGATGGAAGCGTTACAGTTACTTCTGGAAAAAATATATGGATTGATGGAGACGTAGGAGTGAAAGATGATCCTCAAACAAATCCAAATTCCACTCAATTTTTGGGACTAGCTGCAGATAAAAAGGTTATTATTACTAATAATTCAGATAATCAAAATGATTGTAATATTACCGCATCCATTTATACCGGGGATGATTTGGAAATAGAACCTGAAACTAAATCTAAACAATGGCCTGTTTCTGGTAAATTAACAATATATGGTAGTAGGACCCAACAAAGTACTGGTGCGATAGGTCATTTTAATGGCTTTGGAAAAATTGTTGATGGATATGAAGGCGTAGACATTTATGATAAAAGATTAGCAAAATATAATAAACCTCCTCAATTTCCAATGACTACGAAGATGCATGTTGTAAGTTGGTGGGAGTAAAAAATCTGCACCAACCTCTTTTTTTTAATTTTTTTTTACATAAATTTGCGGAAGTGCTTTATTAAAAAATAATTTTCTTGTATATTTTACTTGTATTTATCGTAATCATATAATAAGTTACGTTATCAAAATATTAGAAAGTGTTTTTAGTGTCGATAACTGAAGCAAAGACCATTCTAACACAATTCATAAATTCCGCATCCCCATCTATATATGGCTCTGAAAGAATCTCCTTCTTTGCAGAAAATATTAAAAATATAAGCCCTCAACATAGACTTGTATTAAAGCAATTGGTTGATAAATTATTAACCGAAATGATTGAAAGAGATGCCTCGGATATTGAACTTGGCGGGCATGGAAATGAAAATTTTATTTGGTTAAGAATATTTGGTAAGAAACAACGCATAAAAGAATTACCTCAATTCTCAGATGACGAGGCAACCGTAATTATTCTTAGTTTACTAAATATAAACCAGCTTAAAATGCTGACATTAACAAGGAACCTCGATTTTAGTTATACCTTCAAATATGAAAGAAAAAATACAGATGTAAGGTTTAGAGCCGATACATACTATGATTTAGATACTCTTTGTTTAAATATGCGAGCCATTAATGCAACAATCAGGCCCTTGAGCTCGCTAGAATTCCATCCCAATGCAGTTAAAGCAATGAGCCATTCTTATATAAAATTTGGTTTATCGCTTGTTACAGGAATTACCGGTTCCGGTAAATCTACTACACTCGATTCAATTATTGATGCACACAATGATGTTTCGCCTGCTCATGTTGTAATAATAGCTTCTCCAATTGAATATGTTCATGAATCAAGGATGGCAATTATACGCCATAGAGAAGTTGGACGAGATGTACTTACATTTAAGGAAGGTGTAGTTCAAGCGTTAAGGCAAGATCCTGATATAATTGTAATTGGTGAAATGAGAGATCCGGATACGATTATGGCAGCACTTGAAATAACAGATACCGGTCATAAAGTTTTTTCTACCCTGCATACATCATCAGCTGTAGAATCTATTGATAGAATAATTGCAGAGATGCACCCCAATGAGCAAGAACGTGTAAGAAATAGACTTGCAGATGTATTAATTTCCGTTGTATCGCAAAAATTGGTTCCTAGCTTGGATGGTAAACGCGCTATGGCTAAAGAAGTATTAATAGTAAATCCTAATGTTAGAGCCGCTATTAAGAATAATAACACAAGTGAAATTTATATGATGATTAATCAAAGCGGTCCGGCAGGGATGATAACCTTGGAACAAGATTTGAAGCGATTATACCTTGCAAAGAAAATTTCACTGGATACAGCTGTTGCTTATGCGAATAATAAAACAAGAATTCAACAAATTTTATCGGTGGCTTAATTGAAACCATTAGTTTGTTTTTACTGCGAAGGCGGAGACAGTAAAGTTGCCGTAATAAGCAAAGAAAAAGATAAACTTAAACTTTACCGCGCCGGTTCCTTCGAAGTGCTTCAGAGTCATCTTGACCTTGAGGAAGGCGTTTCTGATTTAAGTATTGAGGGCGAAGAATTAGAATTCGAAAATATTGAGAAAGTTTCTCCTCAAACTGCTAATCTAGGGGTTTCCAGTCAAAGTTTAATAAGCTCATTCCTAAAGGGAGTAAATCTTAACAATCATCTATTTATCCCTGGCTTAACTGAGCCTTCTATTTATTATCATATTTACGATGGTTCCAAAGGGACGAAAAATAAAAAAGTTTCACAGGATATAATTGAAGATATTCGCGATACAAAAAATTTATCTATTGATCCGGAAAATCTTGGCTATATTGAACTGACCGATAAAACTTTATTAACTGCTTTCTTAAGCGGGGATGTCCCTTGTCTTCAATTAATAAGTTCCATCGCCAGGTTTAACGGAAAAAGATATTATAAAATTCCCACCATAAAAAGTGCAGAAATTTCTTTAGCCTATTATGTAGCTAAAAGAAAAAAGTTCTTCCCGGATGACAACTCTTTAATTGTGTATATTGGTAAAGAATATAGTAAGCTAGTTTTTCTTCAGGGAAGAAAACTAAAACACATAGGAACAACGCTTGATATTGGTACCGTAAATCTTCATACCTATGATGTGTATTTTTCAAAAATACTGTTGGAAATGGAGAATGGCGGAATATCTTCATTAGATAATATTGTTGTTTGTGGTGAAGATGATTCAGAAAATTTAGTTCTTTCTTTTTATGGTACTTTCCCTGAAGCAAATGTTTCTCGTCTTGATTTTGATGATGTTGATATGAGCGGATTAGATGAGGAGACTAGAGAGAAAATTTCTTCATATAGTGTTCCCCTTGCAATAGCTACGGATTACTACGATGATTTAGGGGGTGAACATAAAGGCATGACGCTGCTTCCTAAGTTTGTTAAAGAGCAGCAAAAGTTTTTTCAGTTTAGCTGGCATGGTTATGTAATATTAATTCTGTTGTTTGTAGCTGCGTTTTTTATAACGCAAAAAATATTGTCAAACAAAAAACAAATGAATGAACTGGACGCGCAAGTTACTCAGCAAACAATCTTATTAAGGCAGAATCAGGAAATTCTAAATCAAATAAATGGTCTGGAAGGAAAGATCAGCGGGTTCGATCAAACTCAAGCAATCTTAGATTCTGTCTCGGTTGGCTCCGAAGTATGGACCTCAATCCTTAAAGATTTTTCAGAATTCTTTTCCACAAGAAAAGATTTATGGTTAACCCGGTTAGTTAAAGATCAAGAAAATGCTGTTTCTGTTGAAGGATATGCATTAGATAAAAACGTATTAACTGATTTTGCATATTCAATTCAATCAGCACAGCTAAAGAATATTATGTATGAAGAATTAAGAGATAAGAATATTTATAAGTTTATATTAACTTTTAACTTATTAAGTTACCCGAAAAAGAAATAGATGAACAGAAAAATTAAAAATTCATTGGGGCTGTTGGGCCTGTTAATTTTAATCTTGATTGCAGGAGGAATTTATATATTTATCTTTCAAAGTGGTGATTTAAAAACTAAAAATGAAAAATTAAAAAAGCTTAAAGTTAATGATTATAACACGGCTCAATTAACAGCTCAATATCAAGAATTATTGAAGAGATCAGCTGCTTTAGATTCTATTCTTGCCTCAAGAAAATTTAATATTCCTCAAAATATTTCTTCAATAAAGTTTTTTACATTCATAAATAATGTTTCTAACAGGTTTTCACCAAATACCCAAATTAGTACGGAATTTTTGAATAGAGGTACCGATAAAGAATTTTCCTATTATGAATATAGGCTTTCCGGCGGCGCAGACTTTAATGATTTATATAAATTAGTTTATTCCATCGAGCAGAGTAAAGAACTTAAAAAAATTAAGACAATAACCTTAGGTAATTTAATATCAACTGATGAAGAAGGCTACCCTCATTTTCTTGTCAATTACACTATTCTTAGTCATGTTTACTTTTCGTCTAACGATAGATTTGCTAGTACTGGCAGAGTTGAAAATAATTTAAGTGCTCCAACTTTATACGACATATTTTATCCTTTGATTAGGAATGAAATTCCACCGAATACGAATTTCTTGTTGGATGTTCAGGGGGCAAAACTTCTTGCGCTTATTCCTGAAGGCGCGTTTATTGCTGATAGTAAAGGTAACAGTTACTTGTTATGGGAAGGCGATGAAGTTTATCTTGGTTATTTAACAAAAATAGATTATAAAAATAATAGGGTAAGTTTTGTACTTAATAAAGGCGGGATTATTGAGAAAGTTGAACTGGATTTAGAAAGTGAAAAAAATAAGAACAATAAATTAGAGAAATTAAAATGAAAAAGATTATTACATCGTTAGCATTTGTATTAATTTTTATAATCTATGCATATCCTCAAAATTACCTTGAAAGATCTTTAAAAAAAGGTTTTACTAATCCTGACGAAATGGTGACTCTTTCACCTACATTAACCTTTGATAGCGCCATAGATTTATTAAGTAAAGTGAGTGAGAAATTAACAGGAAAAAGAATAGTATCTACAGTATCTTTAAATACTCCGATCAATATAGAATTAAAGAATATACCTTACGATAAAGCTTTAACCATAATTGTTCAGATGAATGGATTAGTCTTTGAAGAAAAAGAAGATGTTATCGTTATTAAAAGAAGGAATGAGCCGGCACAGGAGAAACATACCCCCGAAACTTATGCTTCTGTTGATTCAAGAGAAGTAAAAATATCGGCCGTTTTTTTTGAACTAAATACAACTGCTGCTAACCAAAGAGGATTCGATTGGAAATTTTTACTTTCAAGGGAAGGTTTGGATTGGGGCGGTAAAATTGGGGTAGATCAAAACAAACTTGCTGCTGCACAAAGTGGCTCTAATATCGACCAATTAGGCCCTGAGTTCCAATTAAATACAAATGCAAAATTTAATGTTGGAGGCTTCTATGGGACCGCTTACGGCATTTTTAAGTTCTTTGAACGTGAGAACTTAGGAGAGATCATAGGCAGCCCAAATATCACCGTCAGAGACCGCACTAAAGGTAGAATTCAAGTAGGTTCAGATATATCAGTTAAGCAAAGAGATTTTGCCGGAAACGTAATAGAGAATTTCTTTTCCACGGGCACAATAATTGAAGTTACACCTTATATCTATAATGAAGAAGATGTTAACTATATCCTTCTAGATGTAAGTGTGGAAAGAAGTTCTTATGTGCCTGATCCGACTACTACAATAATAAATAAGACCACTGCCAAAACTCAGGTTTTATTATTGAATGGTGAAGAAACTGTAATAGGCGGATTGTTCTTAAATGAAGATACAAAAGTTAGAACCGGAATACCGTTCTTAAAAGACTTGCCATGGTGGGTTTTCGGAATAAGATATTTAGCCGGTTCTGATGAAACAGATACAAACAAAAAAGAACTTGTTATTCTTCTAAAAGCAGATTTAGTACCCACATTAAAAGAAAGGCTGGAAGCACCAAAGTTAACATCATCACCTGTTGAAAAGGAGATAAAAAATTATAGAGACAGAGTTAAGTATTATCAATTTAACCAAACGGAAACTAGCGAATCAAAAAAGTGATGAGATCAATCCTGATAGTTGATGATGATATCAATTTATGCAAAGCACTTAAAGATGAATTGGTAGAAGTCGGATACTACACAGAATATGTTACTGGTGGTGATGACGCCTTAGAATTTTTATCCAGCAAAGCTGTAGATCTTATATTATTGGATCTAAAAATGCCGAAGAAAGACGGCTTTGAAGTTCTTCAAGAACTGCAGCAAAAAAAAATCACTTCTAAAATAATAGTCCTCACTGCATATACTGATGTTAAAAGTGCAATTGACTCAGCACGTATGGGAGCTAATGATTTTATTAGCAAGCCCTATGATTTGGATGAGCTTTTGTTAACAATCAAGAATGTTCTTCAGAAAGATTAAATTAATGAAAATAAGCTATCGAATTTTAATCGTCAATTTTGCGATTGTCGGGGTAATTCTTATTAGTTCCGCCATAGCATTTTACTCTTTAATATATAACGTGCTTGCTTCGCAGCAATCAAAAAGCCTGCTTCACTCGGTAAGCAATTTTAATTCATCTTACCGTCAAGCAATGCAGGAAACAGAAGATGATTTTTTATTCTTAATTAATAATAAGAAAGATTACGTTTTTAATGATTCAAAGCTTTCTGAAAGAAGTATAGATTTCATCTTAAAAGCTGATGAGAATTCTCCAAATTATTTATCAATTATATCTTCCAAAAACATTGTTTACGTTCCAGATAAAAAATTGGGGCTTAAAGAGTTTTTAGAATATAATCCTCAGGCAGTTGTTAAAAGCTTTAAAACTAAAGCCGGGGATTTATATTACTATGGGAGAATAATTACAGGCGAGTTCTTGTCTGACTTATCTAAGAAGATCGGGAGTGAAATAGCAATAATCTGGAATAATTCAACTGCCGAGCTTTCTAATCCATTGGCAAATGAAAAATATCTTTTTTTGTTAAATGAAACCTATGAAAAACTATCTCATAAAAAACCTTATGAAGTTTATATCAATGAAAGCAACATAGCGGACGTTATTGCTGCTTTAATTAAACCTTCCGGTAATTTTGAACAATCAAATAACTTAAAGTTTCTTATCTATTCTACATTAACCGAAGCGACAGATTTAAGGTCAAGCTTATTATATATACTTATAATAACCGGTATTGCCGGATTAATATTATCGCTGATATTAACATTTTTATTTACTGATAAAATAAGAAAACATATTCGTGAATTGAGCAAGGCTACTGAAATTACCAAAGAGGGAAATTTTAAAAATAAAATTACTTTTCAAAGCAAAGATGAATTGGGTGATCTTGCCAATGCTTTTAACTCCATGGTTGATGAACTTGATAAAAAACAAAAAGCAGAAAAAGATTATACAGATTTCATTACACTTATTAATCAAAACCCATTATTAAAAGAGATATCCGAAGCAGCACTTACCAAAATTATAAAAGCAGGCAATTTTATAGTTGGGGCACTTTATCATGTTGGAGATAAAGAAATAAAATTAGGCAGCTCTTATGGCTGGAAACGTGATTCGCATTTTGAAAAGCAAAATGAATTTTTCGAGACTGTAATTAAATCAAAGGAATTTCTGGAAATTAATATTGAAAATGAGTCGCCTATCATTTCTACCGGAATTATTGATGTTGAAATAAAAAACATACTGATTCTACCTGTTCTATATAATAGCAAAGTAATTTCTATTCTTGTGCTCGGTTCGGTTAAAAAGCTTCCTGGCGAAACAAAAGATTACCTAGAAAAAATTAAGCCTCAGTTAGCAATTGGATTGGTTAATGCTTCTGCACTTGTTCAACTAGAAAATTTTGTTTCTGAATTGAAGAAATTGAACGACGACTATTTGCAGCAGAATGAACAAATTAAGAAACAAAATATAGCCCTGGTTGAACTGCATAATAAGCTTCAAGAAAAAGCAGATGAACTGGAAGTTCAAAAGTTAAAAGCTGAAGAAGCAACAACTCTTAAATCTCAATTTTTGGCAAGTATGTCGCATGAGCTTCGTACGCCAATGAATTCAATTCTTGGTCTTACTAAAGTGATTCTCGACGATTCCGCTATAAATCAACATAATAAAGAAAGGCTTGAAGTTGTTTATAACAGCGGCAAAAGATTAAATGAACTTGATCAACGAAATATTAGATCTGTCTAAAATAGAATCTGGCAAGATGGAAGTAAATGAAGGCGAAGTGCCTATCAACGAACTGATTAATGAAATAGAAGCCTTTGTGTATCCATTAATTAATGCCAAGAAGTTAGAATATAAAACTACTTGTTTGATAGATATAAATACTGTAGTTAAGTCCGACAGAGTAAAAATAAGCCAGGTAATAATGAACTTATTAAGTAATGCAATTAAGTTTACAAATGAAGGGCAAATTGATTTAGAAATTAGTGCAGAAGAAGAGACATTAACATTTAAGATTAAAGATACCGGCATCGGTATTTCCAAGGAAAATCAAAAAATAATTTTTGAAGAGTTCAGACAAATTGATGGAACAAATTCTAGAAAATATGGAGGAACCGGCCTCGGTTTATCTATCTCGCAAAAAATTTCGAATTTATTAAATGGTAAGCTAGAAATTAACTAGTGAAGCGGGTAAAGGCTCAACTTTTATTTTTACCATACCATTCAATTTTATTGAGGTTAGAAAATCAAAACAGATAAATACATCGGCCAAACAAGATTTATTCCCGGTTGTAAACAAAACTATTTTAGTAATTGAAGACGTGCAATCAGTAAGACATACTATTGGACAGTATTTAAACTCCAGAGGTTATGATACAGAATTTGCCGAAGATGGAAAAACCGGTATTCAAAAAGCAATTGAGCTAAAGCCATTTGCAATTACCCTGGATGTAATGATGCCTGAAAAAGATAGTTGGAATATTTTAAGGGAGTTGAAGGAACATGAAGATACTAAAAATATTCCTATCATTTTAATATCTATTTTAGGTGATAAAAATCTGGGCTATGGATTGAATGCCTATGAATATATGGTCAAGCCTTTTTCAACTGATAAGTTAAATATCATTCTTGAACAATTGGAAAATATTTCAAAGCGAAAAGTAGAAAAGATAGTTTTGGTTGACGACGATGAATTAGAGTTCGACAGATTCAAAGCTGAATTTAAAAATGAAAATATTAAAATCAATTATATAAAAGACAGCGAAATTGCATTCAATAAAATTTTAGAGATGCAGCCTGATTTAATTATAATTGATCTGATTATGCCTACTGTGGATGGTATTACATTATCGCATAAGCTTAAAATAAATCGCGATACAAAACATATTCCGATTATTATAAGCACAGCAAAAGATTTAACAAGGGAAGAAATAAATTCTCTTCAAAACATTGTTGAAGACATAACTATTAAAACTAATGGGCATCCGCTTGATGTATTAAAAGTTGTAAGGGATAGAATAAGGCTTCAGGAAGCAAGAACAGTTGAAGACGAAAATGATATTGAATTAAATGATGAAGATAGGATTGAAGCAGAAGATGATTTTATGCAGCAGGATTCTTCAAGAGAAATACTTGTGGTGGATGATGACCCTGATTCCCTTTTTACATTAAATGAAATTTTAAGGGCTCAAAATTATAAAACCCGATTAGTGAAAAATGGTTTGGAATGCCTGGAGTATCTTGAAAAGAAAACACCTGATTTGATATTATTAGATATTATGATGCCGGAAATGGATGGATTTCAAACAATAGAAAAGATTAAAGAGAACAAGAAATGGTCTGGGATTCCAATTTTTGCTGTAACCGCAAAAGCAATGGCTAATGACAAGGTTGTAATTTTTAAACATGGATTTGATGATTACATTTCAAAACCTGTTGAACAATCTATCTTATTGACAAAAATTGAAGAAGTATATAATAAATTAAAAGCAGTTTAATATGAAAAAAATATTAGTAATTGATGATCTACCTGAAAATGTCTTTCTTATCCAGGATAGGCTTGAGCATGAAGGCTTTGAAGTTATAACTGCGTATGATGGACAAAATGGGATAGAAAAATGTATAAATGAAAAACCGGATTTGGTTTTGTTAGATGTTATGATGCCTGAAATTTCCGGGTTTGAAGTTTGCAATCATCTGGTAAATAACCCTGCAACCGCAGCCATACCCATCATTTTAGTGACCGCAAAGTCAACAGCTGAAGATACAAAAGAAGGGTTGGAGGCAGGCGCATTTGATTATATTAAAAAACCTTTTAATAGAATAGAACTAATAGCTAGAGTTAACTCAGCGCTAAAGTTTGCGGATATGCAAAAAAAATTATTGTTAGCTGAACAAAAAAGTACTTTTTCAGCAACGATGGTCACAGCGAATCATAAAATTAAGCAGCCGCTAACACTAATTAGCTTATCTTCTGCTGCAATAAAAAGAGAATTACAGAAGGAAGAGGTTGTTAGGGAAAATATTTTAAACCGCTTAAGCTTTATTGAAGGCGGTATTAAAGAAATTAGTGACGTTTTGAATGAACTAAGTTCAATAAAAACTCCAGAATTTTCTAATTATGTAAAAAACATTAAAATGATTGATATAGATAAAAATAATAAAGGAGCGAAATCAGATTAATTTTTTTATAAGTGAAAGCATTGAATCAAACTCGTAAGGTTTTGCAAGCAAGCTGTTAATCCCAATTTTTTTATAATCTAGATTTTCTGCAAAAGAAAGACTTCCCGAGGAAAGAATAACCGGCATTTCAAATTTCAAATCCCTAATTTGCTTAATACAATCTAATCCATTTATACCGGGCATATTATAATCAATTATAATCAAATCGGCCTTAATTTCTTCAGTCAAAACTTTTAAGACTTCATCTCCCGACGAAACCTTCACAACATTGTATCCGTTTGATTCAAGAAGCTCAGCAAGTAAATCTCGTAGCATAACCTCATCATCAGCTAACAAGATTATTTTTTCTTTATCCTTATTATTTACGACCCTGGTAGGTTCAAAGCTTGGGAAAAAAACATCGAAGGTTGTGCCCGCACCAATTTCACTAGAAACTTCAACATGCCCATTATGAGCTTTTATAATTCCATAAGTAACATAAAGTCCAAGCCCACCTCCGGTTACCTTAACTTTAGTAGAAAAATAAGGATCAAATATTTTTTGTAAATGTTCTTCCTCAATACCACTGCCTGAGTCGCTAACGGAAATGTGGACATAGTTTCCTGGATCCAGTAATGGGTATTTCATCCTATTTTTTTCATCGATCATTAAGTTGTGAGCAATTAGTTTTATATTTCCTTTACCTGTTATAGCTTCTTTTGCATTAACGCAAAGATTTAATAGAACCTGATAAATCTCGGTTCCGTTTCCAAGCATATCGTGTAAGCTGCTGTCAATTTCCGTTTCAAATTTCATAGCCTTCGGAAAAGTCTGATTAACAACCTTCGAAATTTCAGAAAGAAGAAGATTGGGTTTAATCAATTCTTTTCTTTTTGGTGTCGGCTTGCCGAATGATAATAATCCCTGAGTAAGATCTTTAGCTCGAACCGAACAGTTTTCAATATTGTCGAGAAGTCTGAACACATCGTCATTCTGCTGCACTTTTCTTTTAAGTAAATTTAAGCTTCCAAAAATACTGGATAGAAGGTTACTGAAATCATGTGCCATTCCGCTTGTCAGCTTACCTATTGTTTCAAGCTTTTGAGCCTGTTGTAATCGGTTTTCTAAGGTAGTGTTTAATTCCCTTGTTTTAATGCTGCTTATGGCAAAAGAAAGTAATGAAGCAAATTGTTCCATATGGGTTGCTTCATATGTAGAAAATTCCTTTTGCTTTTTCGCAACAACAATAGTAGCTAATAGATTGCTATCAAAAAAGCAGGGCGCAATAACAGCAGTTTTACTCTGAAGTGATTGAGTTATATTATAACCAATATTATTTGGAGTATTTAGAATTACAAGTGGGCGTTTGTTTACAACCAGCCATTTATCTACAAAGCTAAAGCTGGATTCAATTTCTTTTTTAATCTCATCTTTATTTTTCAAACTCTCTTTTGGTTCATAAAAATGGTAATTATATTTTTTCTTTTCTTCATGAAAAACAATAAAACCAAAATCGCTTTTAGTTATTGAAACACATTTCTTTAATATTTCATCTGATAAGATATCGAGAGAATTTTCTTTAACCAATAATGTTAAAATATTATTAAACTCATATTGAAACTTCAAATTGCGTTGAAAGATTTCCGCATCATCTTTATCAATTATATTAAGCTGAGAGTTCTTTTTTAGGTTTATTAAAAAACCGTTTTTTTTATTTTCCGGTTTTAGAGGTTTAAAGATAATGGTCAAATCATTTTCAGCTATCGGAATTCTGAATTGATCATTTTTAATATTGGTTAACTGCTTTTCTTTGAGTTCAGGAAAGATATTTAAAATTGATGTACCCTTTATCTTGCTCTGACTGGCAAGGTCTTTAAATTCCTTGTTATACCATACAATCACAAACTCATTATCAGTAATAGCTAACGCTAAATCGTCAATTTCTAAAAGCTCATTTACTGGAAATTTAGGAATAAGTTTTGGGGACATTAAAATTTTAATCTTGTTTTATTTCGTATTTCTTAATTTTAGTGTATAGTGTTTTAGGGCTAATTCCAAGTTGGTTCGCAGTTTGAGTTCTATCCCACCGATTAATTCTTAATGCTTTTGCGATATGCCATTTTTCTATTTCATCCATACTTAAAACTACATTTTCGTCAGCACCGTTATCTTCATTCACTAAATTAGTTGGTAAGTTTCTAATTTTTGTACTGGGAAGATTTTAAATCTTCAGGAAGAATTTCATCCTTTTCTGCAAAAATAATAGCCCGCTCAATTATATGGTCCAGCTCTCTTATGTTTCCAGGAAAATCATAATTCAATAAAAACTCTTCCGAGGCAGCAGACAATTTTTTTCTGGCTTTAATGGAAGACTTCATATCCAGAAAATAATTGGCTAGAAGCAGGATGTCTATTTTTCTTTCACGTAAAGGTGGAATTGTCAGGGTAATAACATTTAATCTAAAAAGTAAATCTCTCCTAAAATTTTTATTGTCTGCTTCTTCCAATAAATTTCTATTTGTTGCGCCGATAACTCTAACATCGGAATTTAAATTTGTTACTCCGCCAATTCTTCTGTATTCCCCATTTTCCAAAAATCTTAAAAGTTTAGGTTGAAGTGTAAGGCTTAGTTCACCAATTTCATCTAAAAATAATGTACCTCCATGAGCAATTTCCACTAATCCTTGTTTGGCTGATTTTGCATCTGTGAATGCGCCTTTCTCATGACCAAACAATTCGCTTTCAATAAGCTGGTCTGGCAATGAAGCACAGTTGATCACCACAAAAGGATTTTCATGACGGTCAGAATGCTTGTGAATATACTCCGCTAATAGTTCTTTCCCTGTTCCGGTTTCACCTTCAATTAAAACATTTGAATCGGATACAGCCGACTTATTAGCTAAGTTTAAAACCTTTTTAAGTTCAATGCTTTCGCCAATAATCTTATCTGAATACTTATTGTTTATCTGCCTGCTAAGAACTTCTGTTTTAACTACAAGTTTTTTATGCTGCAATGCCCTGTTGATTGTTACCAGCAACTCATCAAAATTATAAGGCTTGGAAATAAAGTCGTAAGCACCAAGTTTTATGCATTCTATTGCTTTTCTAACTTCTGATTGAGCGGTTAAAACTATTACTTCAATTGAAGGATTGTAATCTACTGCAAACTTTAATACTTCTTCACCCTGGACTTCGCGCATATTTAAATCTAGAAGGACAATATCATAATTCTTATTTTTTATAGATTCAATAGCGTATTTACCATCATATACTGTATCGACGGAAAAGCCTTCTTCCAGCAATTGTTCTTTTAATAGATAACAAAGAGTTTCGTCATCATCACAAACTAGTATTTTTAGATTTTGCTGCATAATAGATTTAATGTAAAGTGATAATCGCTATTATTTGGAATAAAATGAGCGAATAATTATATTTGTAGCTCTTAAAATTTTAGGGCGCGTAGCTCAGGGGTAGAGCATCTGCCTTTTAAGCAGAGGGTCGGTGGTTCGAGCCCACCCGCGCTCACGTTCCTTCCAGAAATTTTTTAGCCCCGGTTTTTCTGGGGTTTTTTATTTCCCCTGAGGCCCGACCGAAAAATTTTAAATATTATTTCGTTAATATTAATATAATAAATAAATAACAGCAAGTAATCTTGAATTTCGCTAGTCAATTATTTTTTATATGATTTTTACCAAGATGCCCTAATAATTGTGCTGGTCTGCAATTATTGCTGCTCAATAATTATTAATAATTATAAATTATGGGCGAAATTGTTTTTTGGACGTTAATTAGAATTCTGATTCTTATCCCGGTTATCTGGATTTCTAAAGACTTTTTTGACTATAAATTTTGGTGGATAATAAGCATTACTGCTTTATATTTAATAATAATTCATCCGGCAATAATTGGTTATAAAAAATTTGTGGATAAGAATAAGGATATAAACGAAAATTCACTATGTGCAAGCTGCAGGCATTATGATAAGTCTGCTGTTTTATGTATGAAATATGATAAACATCCATCAATGAATTTTATACCATGTAACGGAGTTGACTGGGAGCCTAAATAAAATAATCAAATATAATTTGTACTAAGTAATTTATCAAATATAAAAAGGTTGTATTTAACTTCTATTTTATTATATATATTCATCAAAATAATTTAATCTCAGAAAGGATAAATGATGCCCTTAAAACCAGACCAAGTTGTAACCATTGCATATAAATTAACCGACGAAAGCGGTGCTTTACTGGATTCAGCTACACGTGAAAATCCATTTGCCTTTATCAGCGGTGGTGAACAGATACTTCCCAAACTTGAAGAAAAAATTGGCACTATGCTGATTGGCGGAAAAAATTTAATTACACTTCAACCGGCAGAAGGCTATGGCGAATACCAGGAAGCAGCAATTCAATCTGTTCAAAGAAAAGAATTTCCTGAAGGTACTGATTTAAAAGAAGGAATGAGCTTTGTTGCAAATAGCCCTGATGGACATCAAATGCCGTTTGTTGTTAGAGAAATTACTGAAGAAGATATTAAAATTGATTTTAATCATCCATTAGCAGGTAAAACCTTAACCTTCGATCTTGAATTGTTAGATATAAGAGATGCTACTCAGGAAGAAAAATCACATGGACATGTTCATGGAGCGGGTGGACACCATCACTAATATTGATATTATGGTATTTAAGCCTGCCTTTCAAGAGAGTGTTACAGTATTAATTTAATTATTACATAACTGAGTTTGCCGAAGTTTGCCCACCGTCAAGTGTTTTGAATTTGTTCTGTAATGTCAGTCTTCGATCCACTAATCGGGGACAAACAACAACTTCTCGCATTGCGATCAATTCTGATGCAACATTCTCTTTCCGCAGGCTTTTTCTATTATTTAAAACAATTTTCGCACATTTTTCCATTCTATAAAAATATTCATTCAAACAGTCCCTAAATTATTTTATTCAACACTATGTTTCATAGGCTAATCTTTTTATAATTCAAATAACAGTGTTGGAACTATATTTATGGAGGACTTTTATGCATCTTAATTTCATTAAGAAAAAAACATTATATACAATTATTTTAATTATTGTTTCCTGTTCTATTTTATTATTTGCTTATCCCACAGGGATAGTTGGTGTAACGTTGAAAAATGGTACAGGCTGTACCTGTCATGGACTTAATCCAACTACCAGCGTAATTGTGACAATAGTTGGCCCTGATACATTAAATGTGAATGAAACCGGGAACTATTCTGTGACAATTTCAGGCGGGCCTTTGACTGCAGCAGGAACAAATATAGCGGCATCCGGCGGTGTTTTAACTCCGGGGGACGGTTTAAGAATAGAATCCCAGGAAATTACTCATATAACCCCAAAAGAGCCCGTTGGCGGAATTGTTACTTTCAACTTTACATATACTGCCCCTGCGACGGCAAATAATCAAACGCTATACGCAAATGGGAATAGCGTTAACCTTAATGGTTTTAATACAGGCGATGCATGGAATTTCGCCCCCAACAAAACCATCGTAATTAGAGATGTTACCGGGGTTCAGGATGGAAATATTGTAAGCAATTATAAACTTGATCAAAATTATCCAAATCCGTTTAATCCAACTACCAATATTAGCTTTAGTCTTCCACAATCTGAAAATGTAAAGCTGATAGTTTATAATGCAATTGGAGATCAAGTAGAATCTTTACTAAACGAATTTATGAGCAGCGGAACTCACAACATTACTTTTAATGCCAATAACCTTGCTTCAGGAATTTATTATTACAGAGTTTCAACTCCTAATTTTTCTGAAATAAAAAAGATGGTTTTATTAAAGTAAGAATTTACCTCTTAAAAATCAGTATTAATAACTCATGTTATTAATACTGATTTTTCATATTACTGCCTCGCCAACAATTTATTTATACAATTTCATTTTTCATGTAAAATTAAATTTTTATTTTGCATTTTATTTTTGCGGTTAATTATATATAATTGGAATGGTAACGGGGAATTTCACTGCATAATCACGAAAGTGAAATAAATGAATAAAGAAACATCGGGAGTTAATTTTAAAAGAAGTTCTTTTAAAAATATTTTTTCAAAATTCAAAACTATCTTTTCTAATAAAGATCAGGCTTCAAAGTTTCCGTCTTTTTTAAAAAATAAAAAAATTGCTTACAGCTTATTAGTTGTTGTCGTTTTAATTGTAATTCTTTTCTTCACATCGCTAAGAACAGTTGAAACAAACATACCAACATATACAGTAAAGAATGATAAGTTCCTGGTTTCTATAACAGAAAGCGGGGAGCTGCGTGCAAAAAATTCTATTTCGGTTTCAACTCCAAGAATTAGGGGAAGTTTGAAAATAATTTTTTTAGAGCCTGAAGGAAACTATGTTAAAGCCGGAGATGTTGTAGCTAAATTTGATCCTACCGAAGCGATGAATAATTTAAAGGAAGCAGAGTCAAAATTAGAAATTTCTCTTTCTGAAAAAGAAAAATTAGCGGCTAATCAAAAATCTCAAATGACCAGGCTTGAATCAGATTTAAAAAGTGCTGAACTGTCATTTGAATTATCAAAGCTTAAGCTTGAACAAATAAAATTTGAAGCTGAAATAAAACAACAGGAAGCAAAATTAGAGCATGAAAGAAATGAGCTAAGCTATAAAAAAGCAAAGCAGGATTTAGAGTCGCAGAAAATTGTGGACCAATCCGAATTTAATAAAGTTGAAATTGATGTTCGTCAAAAAAAATCTGACCTGGAACGTGCAAAAAGAGACCTTGAAATGCTTACCTTAACCGCTCCTACCGAAGGACTAGTTGTTTATGAAATTAATTGGGGTACTGGAAGAAAAATTACAATTGGGGATACTCCTTGGCCTGGAATGACATTAATAAGCCTTCCCGATCTTTCGACTATGGAAAGTTTCACTTATGTAAATGAAGTGGATGTCAGCAGAGTTAAAAAAGGCTTAAAGGTTATTGTAAAACTTGATGCTTTTCAGGACAGCACTTTCGAAGGAGAAATTACATCTGTAGCTGCACTGGGGAAAACGAAAAATAACAACTCCACCATAAAAGTTTTTGAAATTGCTGTAAGCATAAATTCGCAATCTGAAATATTAAAGCCGGGAATGACCACTAGCAATAAGATGATAATTAATGAAATCTCTAATGTATTATTTGTCCCGCAGGAATCTGTTTTTGAAAAAGAGGGGAAGAAAGTTGTTTATATTAAAAACGGTTCAGGCTTTGAAGAACAAGATGTGGAGACAGGAGATAAAAGTGAGGATTATATTGTAATTAATAAAGGCATTTCAAAAAATGACGTTGTAGCATTAAGAGACCCGACAATAAAAATGAATGAAAACATTAGTGAACAAAGTGGGGAAACTTCTCCTGCCATTCCATCAACAAATAACTAATGAATAATTTCGAATCATTCAAAATTGGTTTAAAAGGGCTCCAATCCAATAAGCTCCGTGCTTTGCTTACAATGCTAGGCATTGTGTTTGGCGTTGCTGCCGTTATAGCAATGCTGTCGATAGGAGAAGGCGCAAGACAGGAGGCATTGCAGCAAATTGAGTTAATGGGAACAAATAATATAATTATCACTAAAGTAACAGTTGCAGAAAATTCAACCGGTAAAAAAAAGTCCTTTTCTCCGGGACTAAATTTGAATGATGCAAAAGCAATAAAAGAGCTTAATCCTCTTGTAGATTTTATAACGCCACAGCTTGAAATTAAAGTTCCGGTAACTTATAAATCACAAATTCTGCAAACAACTTTGATAGGAACAACAATAGATTATTTCAAAACATTCAATACTAAAATGGAATTAGGCAATATATTTAATGAATATCATTCTGAAAATTATTCTAATGTTTGTGTTATAGGTTCGGGAATAAAAGAGCAGTTGTTCAGATTTGAAAATCCTATCGGGAAAAAAATTAAAATAGGTGATCTTTGGTTTGAAATTATTGGAGCAGCAGCATCTAAAAATGTTTCAACCACAGGCTCGCAGGGAATAACTTTACGCGATTTTAATGAAGATATATATATTCCTTTTTCGACCATGATGTATAAAATAGGAATTACGGAAACATCTAACAATCAGCAAAATCTTAATCCTTTTCAAAATAATGGAAATGCAGAAGTAATTGATAGAAATTCAGTTAGTCAATTTACAGTTAAAGTTAAAAAGCCCGATGAGCTTAGAGAAGCGGCAAATTTAATTTCAAGAATATTACAAAGAAGGCATTATGGAGTTAGGGATTATGAAATAATTCTTCCTGAACAACTTCTTCAGCAAAAACAAAAAACCCAGAGAATATTTAACATAGTAATGGGTGCTATTGCCGGTATTTCTCTTCTTGTTGGCGGAATCGGAATAATGAACATTATGCTTGCAAACATTATGGAACGAACAAGAGAAATTGGTGTACGGCGTGCCGTTGGCGCTACCAGGATGGACATACTCTCGCAGTTTGTTTATGAGGCTTTAACAATTAGTGTTATTGGCGGAATTATCGGAATCATACTGGGATTTATTTTAACTTCATTGATAACAACATACGCTGAATGGAAAACAATTATTTCACCTTTTTCTGTTTTTCTTGCTTTCTTTGTTTCCGTTGCAACGGGATTAATATTTGGGATTTACCCGGCAAAACAAGCTGCTGATAAAAACCCAATTGAATCTCTTCGTTATGAATAATAAATCCATTTCAAAATTATTAAAAGATAAAAATGAAAAATTTTATTAAAGTAGTTTTATTACTGCTTTCATTAAATAGTTTTATAAACGCTCAGAAAATTTTAACTTTGGATGAAGCGCTATCAATTGCTCTAAGTAAAAGCTACAGCATTAAATCAGCAGAATACTCGCTTGAAAGTTCTCAAAAAACTCTTGAAGCGGCACAACGCGGCTTATTAAGCAGCGTTAATCTTGAGTTTGATTTGCCGAATTACTCGCAGACGCTTTCCAATCAATTTGATACTCAAACCGGAACCGAACAATTTTACAAATTAGGCTTTACAACTTTTGAAGGAAGGGTTTTCTTTAACCAGCCTATAATTTTTTCGAACGGGACATTTTCTTTGGTTGGTTCATTATGGAAAAGAAATCAATTTACTGCCCCGGTTGAACCGATTGACTATTATTCAAATATAAGCTTAAGATTGAATCAACCGTTGTTTACTTTTAATAATCAAAAAGCAAGCTTAAAGAGAGCTGAAATTAATCTTGAAAAATCAGAAAGAAATTATACAAAAGCTTCCAAGGATATTGTCTATAATGTAACCTCCTCATTCTACAGGCTGTTTCAAGCAATGAAAAATGTTGAAATAGCAGAGGAGAAAGTTAAACAGACAGAAGTCTCTTACAACACGGCAATGAATAAATACAAAGCCGGTTTAATTGCAGAAGTTGAAGCATTGCAGCTAGAAGTTGACCTTGCTTCAAGCAAAAATGATTTACTAAACGCTCAACAAAGCTATAACGAAATAAAAGATAATTTTAAAATTTTAATAGGATTAACGCTGGTTGAAGATATTGATGTTTCGGCAATACTTGAATATAAACCGGTTGACATCGATGAAAATGCAGCAGTTGATTTTGCATTAAAGAATAATACCGACCTTTATAATATGGATGCCGATGTTGAATTGAGCAATATGAATATTGATGAAGTAGATTCCAAAGGAAATATTTCCGGATTACTTTCTGCTAATTTTGGAGTGAACAAAGTTGATAAAAAGTTTGAAGAAATATTTCATGATTTTTCAGAAGACCGCAGCGTTGTGTTTACTTTAAGTGTCCCGGTTTTTGATTGGGGTAAAAATAAAAGAGAAGTTGAAGCAGCAGAAGCTCAACATAAGCAAGTGTCATTATCCTATGAAAATCAAAAAGAAGTAGTTAGGAAAGATATAATTGCACTAGTAAATAAAATTAAATCGGCGAAAGCACGGGTTGATGTACTAAGCAAAAGTGTTGAGCTGGCTCAAAAAAGTTATGATATTACATTAAAAAGATTTGAGGCAGGAACAATTACTAGCTTCGATCTTTCACAAATGCAGTTAAGATTGACGGATGTAAAAATAAGCAGTCTTAATGCCTTAATAGATTATAAAATTTCACTGGCAGATTTAACCCGAAAAACCTTTCACGATTTTGAAAAAGAATAATTTACACAGTGTTCTTTTGAAAAATTATTTTAAATTCTGTTTGCGTTTCGTGTTCTGAATTCACAGTTATTTTTGCATCATGCCATTTTACAATTGCTTTGACAACAGCAAGCCCCAAGCCGGCACCGCCAAGTTTTCTATTCCGCGATGATTCCACCCTGTAAAAATTATCGAATATTTTTAATTGGGAATCTTTAGGTATTCCTTCCCCCTTATTTATTACGCTTATGCTTATAGAAAGACTATCTGAATCCCCTTTAATTATTACATTTTCATTTTCATGTCCATACTTAACAGCATTATCAACTAAATTAGAGATGGCTTGTTTTAACAACTCTTTATCTATTTCAACTTTCGCGTTTGTATTTGATTTTACAATTATGTTTATGTTTTTCTCTGCGCCAAGTATTTTTAAGCTGTTTCCCAAATTATTTAGATAATCGTCCAGTCCTACTTCAACTTTGTCGATAACAATTAAAGAGTTATCCATTTTAGAAATGAAAAATAAATTGTCAACTATTTTTATTAAACGAAGAATCTCCTCATAATTGCTGGATAAAACTTCTCTATACTGATTTGGTGTCTTGTTAGATTTTAGTGCAATTTCTGTTTCTCCCCTTAAAATTGTTAAGGGAGTTTTTAATTCGTGCGCTGCTGAAACGGAAAACTGATTCATAAAATCCATAGAGGTTTTTATTCTTCTTGTCATTTCGTTCATCTTCTTAACTAATCTCCCGTATTCATCGTTGAATTGTTCCCCTTCAATTTTCTTCGAAAGATTGTGTGCGGTTATTTCCTCTGTTTCCTTTATAATGGAATCTATTCTTGAAAGAGATTTTGCTGATAAAAAAATCCCGCCAACAATTGAAATAATAAAGAAAATAGGGGCGAGGTAAGCATATATGTTCAGCAAGCTGTTTAAAGATTGGGTAATATAATCCCGGTTGGAAGCTACAATTATTTGATAATCATCTTTATGCTGAACCGCAGCAATCAAATCCTTTGAGGATAACTTCGAATTATTGTATTTAATTATTTTTGATTCGGCAGATGGATTATTTATTGAGAAAATTTCATTCTTCAGGTTAACAGATTTGAAAATAATTTTGTCTTTATATTTTACCTGAATAAAATTATTTCTTGGCCTATTCAATAATTCCGAATAAATAATATCCCACAGCAAATCTTCTGAATTTGTATATACCGAGTCAGCGGTAAATGTTTCTAAATTAATTTTATTTTGTGTTAATACCTGGTTAATAATATCGGCTTCAAATTTCAATGAATTTTCTAAGTTGCCTTCCAGGCTTTTGTACAACGAAAAGTATAATAAAATTCCTAAAAGAATTTCAAGCGTTAGAAAAATAATTGAATACCAGATTGTGATTTTAATTCTTGAAGAAGAAAAAAGATATTTAATCTTATAAGGCATTCTGCTTTACCTGGTTAGAAAATAATAGATGGGTGATGGGGAAGTCATTCGTCTTTTATTATATAACCGATACCTCTTATTGTTTTAATTATCGGCTTATCACTATCGTCAACAATTTTATTTCGAACTTTATTTATATAGACGTCGATTATATTTGTTTCAGTGTCAAAGTGATAGTCGTAAGTGTGTTCTATTAATCTGGTTCTGGAAACAACTTTATTTTTATTTTTTATTAAGTATTCAAGTATGGCATATTCTTTTGGAGTTAAAATTATTTCTTTGTTATCCTTTAAGACGCGATGAGATTCCAAATCCAGCATGATATTGCCGGCAAACAGCTTTGTTGATTTTGATTTTTCATTTCTTCTAAGCAAGGCTCTAACCCTTGCAAGCAGCTCTTCAAAAGCGAATGGCTTGGTTAAATAATCGTCTGCCCCGGCATCTAATCCGCTTACTTTATCTTTGACGCTATCATTAACAGTTAACATTAGAATCGGGGTGTTAATATTTCTTTTTCTTAATTCTTTTGTAACTGTATTTCCATCGATAAAAGGAATCATCACATCCATAATTATTAAATCATAATCCTCATTTGAAGCAAGTCTCAACCCTTCCTTGCCGTCAAGGGCTGTATCAACTGTATAATACTCTTCCTCCATTCCTTTTTTGATGAATGAAGAAACTTTTTTTTCGTCTTCAATAATTAAAATTCGCATACTGTAATTTAAAAAAAAGGAGGAGAGTTAATAAACTCTCCTCCAAGATTGACACATAAAGGAAACTTTATTTTTCCGCTTTTTGTTTGCTAGATTCTTTTTTCATCTTCTTCATGTGTTTATGCATTTTATGTGTCTTAGCTTTTACATCACTTTTAGTAGTTGCTGCAACGTTAGTTGTTTTTTTCTCATTAGCATTTTCGTCACTTTTTACTTTGGAAGATTCACTCTTCATATTCACATTAGCTGTTGTTTTGACATCAGTGGTCTTATTCTTAACAGTCGCTTCTGTTTTTTTTACTTTATCTTTTGTGGAAGATTGTACTGTGCTTTGAGCAAAAGCGGAATTAATACTAAAGCCAAGAACAATAAAAGCTATTGTAGCGAAATAATAAATTCTTGCCTTCATTTAAAAAACTCCTTTATAAAAGTTTATTTGTTGTATTTATTAAATTTGTCAATTAACAATAGTAAACATATCCAGCTATTATTAAAGTAGCCTTAATGAAAGATTAATAAAATTTAATTTTTAAAATCGCTTAAATGAAGCATCCTTTCTTTATAATCAATCAATTCACGAGGGTATTCGGTTTCCATTAAATTTGAAGATATAATAAAATCTGCGGACGCTCTGTTGCAGGCAACCGGAATATTATAAACAACAGCTATTCTTAAAAGCGCTTTAATATCGGGATCGTGAGGTAATGGTTCAAGCGGGTCCCAAAAGAAAATAAGGAAATCAATTTCTCCTTCGGAAATTTTCGCTCCTACTTGCTGATCGCCGCCAAGCGGACCGCTCTTAAATCGATGTACATCTAAATTCAATTCTTGTGATATAAGTCCGCCTGTAGTCCCGGTTCCAAATAGCTTATGCTTTGACAAAAGATCGCGGTTAAATTTTGCCCATTCCAGCAAGTCTATTTTTCTATTGTCATGAGCAATTAGCGCAATCTTCTTATGTTTTGACATTTTTAATATGCTTTTGGTCATATGCTATACTGTTTATTTTAATGAATAAAATAGGAACTAAATGTAACATAAAATTTACTTTTCGTTCAATACTGGAGAATTATCAAATTGTAATATTTTAAGATAGAATACGCCTTAAGAGTTGCTTTATATCACACTGCCTGATAAAAATACTAATATGTTTACTACACATTTCTGTTTGATTTTACTATCGCATCTTTTTCACTCTGAAATGTTCTATAAAAGTGAATGTCCTTTTTTATGATTCATTAATTAATAAATTAAAAAACCATTTTTAGGAGGCTTTATGAAATTCTTTCAAATTATATTGATCACATTTTTACTGCTATCCGGTATTAGCATGGCTCAAATAAAAAATATGCCTGAAATGAAAAGCACAATACAAGAGATGGAGGACAAATTTTCTGAAGACATGATAGCCGGGGACAATTCTAAGATGCTGGATATGTATGCTGACGATGCCATCTCCATGCCTAGCTATAGTCCAATGATGAAAGGTAAAGAGGCTATTAAAAAAGCAATGGATATGGATTCTCAATCAGGAAATAAGATGACGGAATTTAAATTAACCGTTACTGATGTTATGGGAAGCGGAGATATGATTGTAGAAGTTGGAACTTATGAATTAACGATGGAGATGAAAGGTATGGATGATCCCATCAATGATCATGGAAAATATATTAATGTCTATGAAAAACAGGATGATGGCTCCTTAAAAATAAAAGCCGACACATGGAATTCAGATATGAATCCATGGATGGGAAAAGAAGAAATGGATGATATGATGAAACACGATGACAAGAATTAGCAATACGAATAGTTAAATAAAAAACCCGGTTTCAAAAAGAAGCCGGGTTTTATTTTTAAATTTAGAAGAAGAAATTATAATCCTAACGATTTCAAAAATGCTTCTTCATTTGGCTCCCTGCCTAAAAATTCTTTAACCATATCAATTTCTTTTTCACTTCCGCCTTTCGAAAGAATATCTTGTCTGTACTTTTTGCCTGTTTCTGCATTCATAATTCCATTTTTCTCAAAAACTGAAAACATATCTTGGGCATAAACCTATGACCATAAGTATCCGTAATAAGCCGCAGAATAACCCATTAAATGTCCAAATGCAGCTTGGAAATGTGTCCCTTCCAAATAAGGATAAAGAGTAATTTTGTTTTGTAGTCTTTTTACAACATCTGTTGTGGACTCATTTCCTTCAGGATTATATTTATCATGATAAGTGAAATCAAGTGTGCCATAAAATATTTGCTGAAGAGTTGCTAAGCCTGAACCAACATTTTTAGCAGCATACATTTTATCAAATAATTCTTTCGGCATTACTTCGCCGGTTTTATAATGTTTGGCAAACAACTTTAATGCATCATAATTCCAAACCCAATTTTCAAAAAGCTGTGACGGCGCTTCAACAAAATCTCTTGCTACAGAAGTTCCGGCAAAAGAAGATAATTTTGATTGTGTTAATACACTATGTAGTACATGCCCGAATTCATGAAAGAAAGTTTCAACATCGCCATGAGGCATTAACGAAGGTTCATCTGCAGTTGGTTTGGGAAAGTTACAAACTAAAGCGGCTACCGGCATTTGATATCCGTTTATAGTTTCTTTGCCGCTAATCATCGGGAAGCTTGCTGCATGTGAAAATTTATTTGCGCGTGGATATAAATCCAAATAAAATCTTGAAATTACTTTGCCATCTTGAATAACATTAAATGCTCTTACATCTTTCTGCCAAACCGGGGCATCTTTAATTTCTTCAAACTTAACCCCATAAAGATGCTGTGATATTTGAAATAAACCATCAATCACATTATTCTATTTCAAAATATTCTTTTAATTTATTCTGGTCCAAATCATACTTTTGCTTTAAAAGAAGATTGTTATAAAATGATGCTTCCCATGGTTCAATAACTGAAACAGAATTATCATTTAAATAATTTCTTTTTACTTTCAAGTAATTCGTCATAATCTTTTTTTGCTTTTTCTTTTACTTTATCGATAAGACTATTTTCAAAATTCCAAACAGCTTCCGGAGTTTTAGCCATCCTATCTGCAACTCTATATTGGGCATAAGAATCATAGCCAAGCAGCGCAGCCATTTTCTTTCTTTCGATTAAGACATCTTTTAATAAATCAAGATTTTTATCTGCAGCTCTATTTGTATACTTAATATATAATTCTTTTCTTGCTTTTTCTGATTAGCATATTTCATAAAAGGATAATATGAAGGATAGGAAAGATCGATTTTATAATTCCGTTTGAGGTTCTATGTTCATTTTTATAATCATCCGGCAAGCCGTCAATTTCATTTTCATCACCATTAATGAATCTTTATATTCCGCAATATTTTTTTGAAAAGCTAATGAAAATCGGAAATTTTATTTTGTATTACTTTTAATTCATCTCTTTTTTCTTTTGATAATGCAAAACCATTTCTTTCAAATTCGCGCACAGTTTCATCAACAAATTTCTTTTTATATCCTGTTAAATTTTTTGCTTCATTGGTCTGTGAATAATCTTTTACAGCATTATATAGATTTTCATCAAGACTAACATCGGTTAAGAATTTTTCGAAAAGTTGATATGCTTTCATTTGCCTGATTTCTTACTTCATCATCAACTAAAACATTTCCCATTAAATAGATAACCCCAAATTCACTTCTTACTTCATTATAAACATCATCAAGGGCAAGCATGGTATTATTAAAATTACGGTCTTCTTTTTTTACTATCGTAAATTTTTGTGTAAATCATTTTTAGCTTTTTCAATAATAGCATCGGTAGCTTCTTTAATATTTTCTTTAGTTAAATTTGAAAAATCAATTAACTGGTTGAATTTTAACATGAGAGGATTTGCCGGATTGTTTTTTGCTTCGAGTTTTATCTTTCAGAAGCAAAGTTCAAGCTTGCTGCAAAAAGAAACAGCAAACTAAGTGAGATAAAATTTTTCATCTATTTCTCCTAATTTAAAAATGAGAAGAAAAATAAATATATTTATTTGCGGGCTGGTAGAAAATTTTGATGGATGGATAATAATTATGATGAGTACATTAAGGCTTGAGCACAAACCCAATTTCTAAAGAAATTGAGTTTGTTCTTAAATTATAAAACTTTAATAAACATTTCAACAGCAATTCCTGCAATAATAACGGCAAGAGAATATCGTAAAAATTTTGGATGAATTTTATGACTCAGGTTACTTCCGATTGAAACCCCAACCAATGAACCTAAAACTGCGTAAAAGTAATTAGAAAATCAACTTGCCCTGCAATTATTTTTCCAACACTTGCGGTAAAAGATGTAAACAAAACAATTCCTAAAGTCGACCCGATTGTAATTCTAACAGGAATTTTTAAAACTGTAATCATTAAGAGGCGCCAGTAGAAAAGCTCCTGGTGCCCCAACCATTCCTCCAAACAAACCAACTATAATCGAAATTATTAAAGCCAGACTTTTATTAAAATTAACTTCTCCGGGATTATTATCATCAAATTTGTTTTGGTTTTTGTAAACATTAAAACTGCACCGGCAACTGCCATGATTGCAAAAACTAAAATTATAATATTTCCATCTGACAAATTTTGAAAAGACGGCTCCTAGTAAAGCTGCTGCTGCCATGGGAATTCCAATTGTATACAGCAAACTTTTTTCAACACTGCCGTGCTTTTTATGAATTAAAACTCCAAGCAAAGAGGAAGCAAAAACTTGAACGCTTGTTAACCCTGAAATTGTTTTAATGTCTAATGGATCTGCTCCAAAAAACTGGGGTAAATATAGATAGGCCGGGATTAAAATTACCGCCCCTCCCAACCCAAGTATTCCGGATATGATTGACACACAAAGGGAAATTAGAAAAATTATTATAAACTGTTCCATTAATTTTATTAAGCTCTTGCGGCTTCATATCCGCCAATTACCCATCCATAAGTTCCGCCTTCAAGATTCATAACATTTTTGTAACCGTTTTTTACCAGATAATGAGCAACCTCATAGGAACGGTTGCCGCTTGCACAAATGCAAACTATGCCAGTTGAATTATCATTTGGAATTTCGTCAATCCGTGATGTTATTTCGCTTATAGGTATATTCGAAACTCCATTTATTTTTCCTAAGGATAATAACTCAAAAGATTCTCTTACATCCAGCAGAAAAAGGCTTTTATTTTCTTTTAGCATATTTGCAAGTTGTGCAGATGAAATTGATTTAAATTCATTTTTATCTTCGACTACTCTTTTTGTGCCACATTGCAATGTCATTTTCCCGCCGGCGGCAACAGCTTCTGCTGCTGGTGGGAAAAAAGTCTTTTACGAATTCAACATATTGCTTTTTGGTTCTATTTTCTAAAAATGGATTATTTTTTAATTCATCTTTTAACAATGAATATTCTTTATCTTCGTAATCATGTCCCGGATAAATTTTTGTTTCCTTTGGAAGTGTTGTGATTTTATTAAATAGACTATCATATTGCTCTTCAGGATTACCTCCTGGCAAATCACTTCTGCCTGCTTGTCCGATTAATAATAAATCTCCCGTAAATAACGCATCGTTGACTAAGATAGATATATGATTATCGGTATGCCCGGGAGTGTGAAGATTTTAAAAAATAAGTGCCCGGTTTTTATTTCATCACCATCATTTAAATATTGATCAATTTCGATTTTAGCATTAGCTTCAAGAATATCTTCAATACCAAATTTTGCCGCATGCTTTAAGACTTCAAATTTATTTTTTGTCGCTTCGTGCATTAGGATTTTCGCATCACTAAAATATTGCTTTAAACTTGCTGCTCCGCTTACATGGTCTGCATGGGTGTGTGTATCAAAAATATGAGTTACATTAATTTCAAGCTCATCAATTGCGTAGCTTATTTTCTGAACATCTTCAATATTAGGATCTATAATCGCACCCACTTTAGTTTTTTCATCATAAACTATGTAAGAAAGTGTACCTGTTCCATCCACGGAACGAATTTGTTTAATATTCATGTCCTGTCCTAAATATAAATTAAAAAATGATTGATGAGTATGATGAATCAAGTGTGAATTGGTTTCAAAATAAATTAATTTGATTTAAGAAACAACAAAATTATTTTTTTATAATGATGATTTTCACTAAGATATTTCACCTTTTTTGTATATATAAATCATTATATTTGCCCTCGATAAAAAAACAAGAATAAGTTTTAATAAATTTACCTTTATGGCAAGAAAGGAAAGCAAGGTTACAAAAAAGAGTCAGTCGTCGACGAACAAATCAAAGAATAATTCTGCAAAAATTAATTCAAAAGCTGATGCAATTAAAAGAGTTAACGGCGGCATTTCCGAAACGTTTCCTTTAAATATACTTAAGGAAATTGGCGATTGCTTCGCCTGGCAGGCTGAATCGTATCCTTTGAAAAACGTAGTTTATTCTGAAAATATTATTAATGTCTCAGGTTATAATAATACTGATGCTGCCGGATTGCCGAACGGGCATTTTCATTTAATTGTTGAAGAAGACAAAGAATCTATAAATTCTAAATTATTAAACTTTATCAATATTATCGATAAAAAAAGCATTTCTATTTCTTATCATATTTTAACAAACAACAAAGAAGTTAAGTGGGTAAAGGAAAAAATAGTAATTGAAAGAAATGCTAAAGACGGTTCTCTTAAAAAAATAAAAGGGATTGTCAGCGACATAACAGATGTTAAACATTCAGAGGAATACTTTAATAATAAAATAATTGAATTGGAATTGCTTAATGCATCTAAAGATAAATTCATTTCAAAGCTCTCCCATGATTTACGGTCGCCATATACAAGTATCTTGGGCTTTGTTGAAATTCTTATGAGCGAGCCTGGGTTAAGCAGCACAGATCGGCTTGAATATTTGAATTACATTCACACTTCTGCCGAAAGGCAGTTAAGATTTATTAATTGCCTGCTTGATTGGTCGAGAATTAAAACCGGGCGAATTAATTATCAGCCTATACGGCTTAGGGCAGTTAATGCAGTCTATAATTGCGTAGCATCCCTGACTCATGAAGCAGTTAGAAAAAACATAGAAGTGAAAGTAAACATTGACGAATCACTTTTCATTTTAGCAGATGAAAAATTATTTAACCAGGTAATAATTAATTTAATAAGTAATGCAATAAAATATTCAAACGAATACAAATCTATTGAGATAGTTGCAGACATATTTAATTACAACATGGTTGAATTTATTGTCAAAGATCAGGGCATTGGCATTCCCGATAAAAATAAAGACAAAATATTCACCATTGAAGATTTGTTTTCCACTGAAGGCACCAAAGGAGAAAAAGGAACAGGCGCCGGGCTTCCTTTAGTTAAGGAAATTATAAATAAGCATAACGGCGAGATCTGGTTTTACTCAGCAAAAAACAGCGGAAGTGAATTCCATTTTACTGTCCCTTATTCTCATAATTCCATTCTTTTAGTTAGTGGAAATAATGGTAAAGACAAGAAGATTGAAAATCTGATAGAGAAAAATTTTAAAATTTGAAGTTGACTTCCATTGAAAACGCTTTTGAATGTATCGAATTTATAACTAATACTCCGCCGTCTTTAATTATTCTTGATGATAACCTTCCGTTGATGAACGGATCTTATTTTATTCAATACTTATTGAAGGAAGACAAGTATATAAGTACTCATATTATTTTGTTTCTTGAGAATTTTACTGAAGATAACATTCAAAAATTTAAGGAACTGGGCATAAAAAATATAATTCAAAAGCCCGTGGATGAAAGTACATTAGTTAACAGCATTAGACAATTGACTGATAAATTCAGTTAATGTAATAACTTTGATTCAATTTTTGTTATTGTATGATTATATTTCCAATATTCATTTAAAAAAAATTAGGAGGAAAATTTGAAACTTGCTGTTGTTGGGACAGGGTATGTTGGTCTAGTTACTGGAACTTGCTTTGCTGAAACCGGTAATGATGTTACCTGTGTTGATATTGATGAAGTAAAAGTAAAAAAATTAAGAAAAGGATTAATGCCCATATTTGAGCCTGGGCTTGAACTTCTTTTTGAAAGAAACATAAAAGACGAAAGATTAACTTTTACGACTCATCTACATGAAGCAGTAAGAGATGCTCATGTAATATTTTTATGCCTTCCCACTCCTCAAGGTGAAGACGGCAGTGCAGATTTAAAATATATTTTGGGTGTAGCAGATGACCTTGGAAAATTTTTCAAAGAAGAACCTAAAATCGGCTTTAAGGTGCTGGTAGATAAAAGTACCGTGCCTGTTGGTACAAGTGAAAAAGTAAGAAATGCTGTTAAAAAGCACGCCCCCGATTTTGATTTTGACGTAGCTTCAAATCCTGAATTTTTACGCGAAGGCATGGCTGTTGAAGATTTTATGAAACCTGAACGCGTTGTTATCGGAACAAGCAATTTCAGAACAAAAGCCGTGCTTGATGAATTATACGAACCATTTGTTCGAAGCGGTAACCCGATTTTTTTCATGGATGAAAAGTCGGCGGAAATGACAAAGTACGCTTCAAATTCATTCCTTGCCGCAAAAATTTCCTTTATGAATGAAATCGCTAATCTGTGCGAGTTAACCGGCGCAGAAGTTGACAAAGTTAGAAGAGCTATGGGTGCTGATTCAAGAATCGGGAAAAGATTTTTATTCCCGGGGATTGGTTACGGAGGCTCATGTTTTCCGAAAGACGTGATTGCTTTAATTAATACCGCTAATGAGCATAAGTACGATTTTCAAATTTTGAAATCTGTTTATGACATAAATAAAAAACAGGTTGAAGTTTTTTATAACAAAATTTTTGACCACTATAAGGGTGACCTTAAGGGTAAAAAGTTTGCTGTATGGGGACTTGCATTCAAGCCTAATACGGATGATGTTCGCGAAGCCCCGTCTATTAATTTAATAAAGAAACTCTTGGAAAAAGGAGCTTCTATCTCAGCTTATGACCCTGAAGCAATTGAAACAACAAAGGCAGTTCTTGGAAATAAAATTGAATATGCAAAACAGTCTTATGATTCTTTAACAAATTCCGACGCACTAATAATTGTAACTGAATGGAACGAGTTTAGAAACCCGGATTTCAAAAAAATAAGAGAAAGTTTAAAATCACCCATAATATTTGACGGTAGAAATCTTTATGACATTGAAAAAATGGATGAGTTAAAGTTTTCATATTATTCAGTTGGAAGAAAATCCATAACTCATAAATAAATTTGAAGGCCTTATACTCCTGGGAGAGATTGTAAATGTTATTGTCCGATATTAACAATGCTGATAAAAAAATAACTACGGTTGAGAAATCATGGTTTGCACTTTATACCAGGCCGCGCAGCGAATTTAAAGCAGCAGAGCAGATTAATTCGGTTGGAGTTGATTACTATCTTCCAACAATTGCTAAAGTAAGGCAGTGGAGTGATAGAAAGAAAAAAATAACTGAACCTGTTATACGCGGCTACATTTTCATTTATGCCCATGAAAAAGAAAGATTGATTTCATTAGAGCAGCAGGCAGTTGTAAGATGTGTTTTTGAAGCTGGGCGCCCAGCTAAAATTCCAGCATGGCAGATGGAAAATTTAATGAAAATGCTGAACACCGATTCAGAATTTTTTGTACATGAAGGAATTACCAGGGGAACAAAAGTTAGAATGATTGACGGCCCTTTTGAAGGAGTAATTGGAACCGTACAGGAATTTGATGAAGGCAAATCAATCGCAGTCAGCATTGATCTTTTGAATCGTTCAATAATAGCTCACCTACCGGCCGAAAGCAGCTTTGAGGTTGTGAAGAAATAAAAAAAGCTAATTTCGTTTTTCAACTAGTATTACACATTTTTCAATTCATTTTCTTAAGTTTGAATTACACAATTAATTCAGGCTATGCTTAATCAAAAAGAAATTACACAATTAGTTAAAAATGATTCTGTCGATCATTATTTGTTGGTAAGAAAAGCAGACATCCGCTTAACAAAATCCAACAAGGAATTTTTATCTCTTGAGCTTGGTGATACCTCCGGCAGTATTTCCAGTAATGTTTGGGATAATACAGATTCGATATTTTCCATTATTAAATCGGGCGATGTTGTAAAAGTAAAAGGCAGCATAGAAGAATTTCAAGGGAACTTACAAATTCGTATATCCTCAATTAAAATTGTAACAGAAGAAGAAGGTATTTCTCCAACCGATTTTCTTCCTCATTCAAAGCGTGAAATTGCGGTAATGAAAAAGGAGTTTGAAGATAGATTAAATAAAATATCCAACGAATATCTAAAATCACTTCTTAAATTAATTTTTACAGATGAAAATTTTGAAAAATATTCCAAAGTTCCAGCAGGAAAATCATGGCATCATTCCTATGTTCACGGCTTACTTGAACATACTTTAGAGATAATTAGAATTTGTGACTTGATGTGTGATATTCATCCTGAAATAAATCGCGACTTGCTCATCAGCGGTGCTATGATGCATGACTTCGGTAAAACAGAAGAATTAAATTTTGAAAAGAATTTTGATTACACTGATAAAGGAAAATTGTTAGGACATATAGTAATCTCGGCAATGCTGGTAAATGAAAAATCAAAAGAGATAAAAGATTTTCCTGAAGAATTAAAAAATTTATTGATTCATATAATACTAAGCCACCAGGGCAAGCTGGAATATGCTTCCCCGGTAGTTCCCAAAACACTCGAAGCAATAACACTTTACCAAGCTGATGAACTGAGCGCTAAAGTTAATGCATATAAAAATGCAATTGTTTCCGATTCAAGGGGAGACAGCAAATGGACAAAATACATTTCTCTCATCTCAACAGAATTATATAATCATGGTTTAACTCCGGAAGCCGAAGAAGAAATAAATAAAACTTTATTCGATTAATTTTTTCAGAATTGATCACTATGCGAAAGGATTTAAAAATGAAATCAAAAGTGCTGAAAATTAGTCCGGCGGTTGCCGGGTTATTTTTCATTATTACAATTTTATTTTCAAACTTATTATTTGCTCAATCGGCGGAACAAATTATTACTGACGGGGACTCTTTAGTAAAAGTATTTGATCATAAAAAAGCTCTTGAAAAATATTTACAAGCTGATAAAATAAAACCAAATGACTGGAATGTTTACTGGCGTATAAGTAAAGCTTATGTGGATATTGCTGATGAAATGCCTAATAACAATAGCGAACAGGAAGATGCACAGCTTGAAAAGTATCAAACAGCTTATGATTATGCAGACAAAGCAGTAAAGCTTGCTCCAAACCAATCGATCAACTATTTACGAAGAGCAATTGCCAACGGAAAGATTGCTTTATTTAAAGGTGTTTTTTCAGTTGCCGGTGTGGTAAATAAAGTTAGGGACGACTGCGAAAAGGCAATTAAGCTTGGTAACGGGGGAAATTATTTTCAGTCATTAGCCCATTATGTTTTAGCTCGAACACATGCAAAGGTAAGTGAAAAATGGGCGCCTGCAAGATCTGTGTTAGGATTAGGCTGGGCAGATATTGATACTGCGATTGTAGAGTATAATAGAGCTATTAAGCTTAGGCCAAATTTCAGAATGTTTTATCTTGATCTGGCAAAAGCATATATACGTGAAGATGAATATCCGCAGGCGGGAAGCATTGCAAAGTGTTATTGACAGCCCCAAAGTAGATCAAAGTGATGATGATAATTTAGCTGAAGCAAAAAATTTGATGGAAGCTATAAAGGATGAATAATTGAATGATTTGAAAATGTTGTTGTTAAAAGTTTATGAATGAATTAATTGAGAAATTAAAAAAAGCTAAATCGCTTGTATTCTTTACCGGGGCAGGCATATCTGCCGAAAGCGGTATCCCAACTTTCAGGGGAAAGGATGGGATATGGAACAAGTTAAAACCCGAAGAACTTGCAAACTTTGATGCTTTTTTAAGAAACCCGGAGATGGTGTGGGAATGGTATAATCACCGCAAAAAGATAATCCATGAATCAAAGCCAAACGCCGGTCATTTGGCAATGGCGGAAATGCAAAATTATATTTCCAGCGTTACAGTGGTTACGCAAAATATTGACAATCTCCATCGCCGTGCCGGCAGTAAAATTATTTATGAACTACATGGAAACATAGAAAGAAATTATTGTATCAAATGTGGGAAGCAGTATAATGATGAATTAAACTTTATCGGCAAAGCACCTACCTGTGACTGCGGCGGTTTAATTCGTCCGGATGTAGTTTGGTTTGGCGAATATCTTCCTGAAATACAATTTATATCATCCGAAGAAGCAGCAATGAAATCAGATATATTTTTTGTAGTGGGTACAAGCGGAATTGTTTATCCTGCAGCAGGAATTATTTTTACTGCAAAAAAATCCGGGGCTTATATTGTTGAAATCAATATTGAAGAAACCGAAATAACCAGTTATGCCGATAAATCATTCTTCGGTGAAGCCGGGAAAATCCTTCCCAAAATTGTTCAAAAATTTAAAGAAAACTACTAATTCTCCCATATTTCCCATATCTTTTCTAATGATTATTACCTTTTAATTAGCTACTTTTGATAAAGTAATTTTTTATAAAATATCGGGGAATTTATGCCTACCAAAATAATAAATAACAGCATCGTTGAATCAGTTGACGATACGAAATACTCAATGCAAACACATCTCATCTATGGAAAAAATGAATCAAAAAAGTGGGATTATTCTCATCATGTAGTCACACCGCTTTCTTCATCAGTTATTTTCAGATTGGATTCTGTTGAAAGAGGAGCCGAAGGTTTCAAAGATTTTGCTAACAGCAATGTGCTCGGTGAAAAATCTGTTCCTATTTATATTTACGACCGCCTTGGTGAACCTAATAAAGATTTGCTTGAAGAAAATCTTGCCTATGTTGAAAAAGGAGAAATGGCCGTAACCTTTGCAACAGGAATGGGCGCTATTGCCGGTATTCTCGGAGTTCTTTTGAAAACCGGGGATGAAATTATAGCACACAATACTTTATACGGATGCACATTTTCACTTCTTCAAAATTGGTATCCTCGTTATCAAATTAAATATACGCCAATTGATCTAACGGATGTTGAGAATTTAAGAAACAGTATTACAGATCAAACCAAAGTTGTTTATTTTGAATCACCTTCAAATCCAAACCTTGATATAATCGATATCGGTTCTATCAGAAAAATTGTTGATGAAGTAAATCAGCATAGGGAAGAGAATGAAAAAATCTACATAGTTGTTGATAACACTTTCGCAACTCCATACTGTCAGCGTCCTATTACACTTGGGGCGGATTTTTCAGTCAATTCACTTACAAAAGGCATTGGCGGATTCGGAACAGATATGGGCGGAGTTGTAATCGGCCCTGAAAAATTTCATGACCTGGTTCTTTTGGTGAGAAAAGATTTCGGCGCAGCATTAAATACAAAAGCAGCATGGACTGTATTAACTTACGGACTTCCAACTTTGCATTTAAGGGTCAGCCAGCAAATAAAAACTGCTACAAGAATAGCTGAGTATTTGAATAGCCATCCAAAAGTTGAGTTTGTAAATTATCCCGGACTTCCAAATTACAAATTTCATGAGTTAGCTAAAAAGCAGATGATTGATTTCAACGGCAACTTTGCTCCGGGCAGCTTAAGCTATTTTGTTCTAAAAGGTAAAGACGGCCTCGAGCAAAAAGAAAACGGAAGGCGATTAATGAATTATGCAGCAAAGAATGCCTACACAATGACACTTGCTGTTAGCCTTGGACACACCAGAACATTAATCGAACATCCAGCTTCGATGACACACTCAATGGTTCCGCCGGAAAAATTAATTGAATTTGGAATAAATCCTGGTGGAATTAGAATAGCCGCAGGCCTTGAAAATGTTGATGATATTTTGATGGATCTTGATAAATGTTTAGAGATAATTTAATTATCAATAAAGTTTATTCATTTTGATACAAGCCCAGTTTCTAAATGAAACTGGGTTTACTTATCTATTTTTTATTGAGAGCTTGCTATGCTTCATAACATCAATATAGCTAATTACATTTCGCTTAATAAACCTCAACATAATTATGAAAACCCCTATTAAACTTTTTGACGTTCCTCAAATTGAATCTATCAGCGATATGCTGTTTATATCAGCAGAAAAATTTTCAAACAAGCTTGCTCTTGAAGATCTTACCAAAACACAAATTTCAAAAGCAACTTATAGCGAGCTGCTACAAAATGTCTTAAAATTTGGGAATGGTTTAGTTCAACTTGGTTTACAAGAAAGATCACACATTGCAGTGATAAGCGAGAACCGGGTGCAGTGGGGAATTACATATTTAACCTGCGCTGTTTTTAATTATGTGGTCGTTCCTATAGATAAAAATTTAAATGATAATGAAGTAATTAATATCCTATATGAGTCGGAAGCTGATGCTGTTGTTTTCTCGGATTCCTTCAATTCACTTTTTGAAGAGAAGCATCCATCCTTAAAAAAGTTAAAATGTTTTGTTGGCATGGATCTACTGCAAAAAAAAGATTCATTTTATTCTATGTCTGAAATAATTAAAAATAATCAGCCCCTTGCAAAAAATAAAATACCTAAAATTAATCCAGAAGAAATGTCTGAAATTATTTTTACATCCGGAGCTTTAGGGAGAGCAAAAGGAGTTATGCTCACTCAAAAAAATATTGCAGCAAATTTGATGAGCATGACAAAGATGATTTCAATTACACAGGATGACAGATTTTTGTCCGTGCTTCCAATTCATCATACTTACGAATGCACCTGCGGATTTTTGTGCCCGATTTTCAGCGGTTCATCTGTTCACTATGCGCGTTCATTAAAAACGGTTGTAGACGACCTTCAAAAAGTTAAAGCAACAATTTTGCTGGGTGTTCCTCTTTTATATGAAAAAATGTATAAACGAATTACAAAAACAATAAGCGAGGATAAAGTAAAATCGCGTATCGTTCCTCCGTTAATTAAACTAAGCGGAACTTTGGAAAGATTGGGTATTAAAAAGATAAAAAGAAAACTCTTTTCAGAATTACATGAGAGATTTGGCGGTTCGATAAGATTATTTATTGCCGGTGGCGCTGCCCCTGACCCGCAAATTGCAAAAGGACTAAGAGATTTTGGATTTACTTTTATTCAAGGTTATGGTTTAACTGAAACATCTCCAATACTTGCTTTAAATCAGCTTGATAATTTTAAAGATGAAGCCGCTGGACTTCCGCTTCCGGGAGTTGAATTAAAAATCGTTAATCCTGATAATGATGGTG
>CAVZSD010000032.1:0-102064 GCA_963777615.1 uncultured Bacteroidota bacterium
TCACAGAACCGGATTAATAATAAAAATTTAATTGGTAAAATATTATGAATATTTTATATTTCGACCATTCAAGTTAATTAGTCGAAAAGTTGAGGATATGTCACAAGAAGAAAATATTAAAGAAAAAGAATTAATGATTACTGAAGCTGCAAGAAAACGTTTTGCACATTATGGGTTTTCAAAAGTTACTATGGATGAGATAGCTACTGATGTGGAAATGGGAAAAGCTTCACTATATTATTACTTTCCCACAAAAGAAGATTTATTCAGGGCTGTACTAATTCAAGAAATGAATGAGCTTAAAAAAAATATTGAAGTTATTCTTAAAGAATCGGAAACTGCACAAAAAAACTTCACGAATATGTTGAACAAAGAATGAAGTTTTTTCAAATACTGCTAAACCTTGGTACGTTAAGCGTTCATTCATATATCGATCCAAAATCAATTTTTAAAAAATTATTCATTGATTTTGAAAAGGTCGAACTGGGGTTATTAAGAAAAATATTTGATGAAGGGAAAAAGAATAAAGAGTTTGACAAGAAATTGAGTAATGATACAGCAGTTGTTTTTCTTCATATTATTCAAGGGCTTAGATGCAGAGTATTAAAAAAATCAAATGGCCAGGGAATAGATGAAAATGAACGAAAAGAATTGCAAAAAGAAATGAATCTGGCTACAGATATTTTCATAAATGGAATAAAAAAAAGATAGCAAAAAGAATTTTTATTTAAAGGAAAAATATTCATGGCAAATACTGAAGAGATAAATGTTCAAAATAAAAATAACAATAATTCAGAGAAAATAAGTGGTAATGAAAAAATTGATGAAGTACCATTATATAGAAAAGGGAAAATAATAATCCCATTCTTTATAATTTTAATTGCTGCAGCAGCAGGATTTACTGGTATATTGGGCAGCTAGCTATGTTACCACCGATGATGCTTATATTGATGGGAATAAACTATCATTAGTTCAAAAATTTTAGGAAGAATAACAGAATTAAAAGTAGATGAAGCAGATACAGTTTAAAAAGGACAATTGCTTGTTCAGCTTGATTCAACTGATCTTAATTGCACAAGCACAACAGGCAAAAGCAATGCTGGAACTTGACAAAGAAAGTGTTTCTCTTGCCCAAGTAAACTTGAATAAAGCACAGGATGATTATAACAGAGCGGAAACACAATATAAAGATAAAATAATTCCTAAAGAACAATTTGATCACATGCAGAATGCGCTTGAATCTGCAAAAGCTCAATTAAATATTTCAAAAACAAAAATTGGTACGGCACAAGCTCAATTAAATGTTATACAAACTCAACTTAAAAAATACTTCTATTTATTCACCTATGGATGGAGTTGTTGCAAAAAGCTGGACGCTAACAGGCGATGTTGTTTCTCCTGGCCAGCCTATTTTTACAATTTATGATATAAAAAATGTTTGGGTTATTGCTGATCTTGAAGAAACAAAATTATCCTCTATAAAAATTGGTGATAAAGCTGAAATTTCTGTCGACGCATATCCTGAACAAAATTTTGAAGGAAAAATTTATCAGCTTGGCTCAAATACAGCATCTCAGTTTTCATTAATTCCTCCATCAAATGCTTCCGGCAATTTTACAAAAGTTACACAAAGAATTCCGATTAAAATTACAATTGAACCTATAACTCAAACTGGAAAACCAGACCCAAATAAAAATATAAATTTGCTTCCAGGAATGTCTGTTGAAATTAGCATAAAGGTAAAATAATTAATGGCAAAGAATTCAAATAATAGGTAATGGCTTAAATATTAATAATCTGCATTCACATCCAACATATAAGTGGTGGGTGCTTTCTGTTGTGATGGTAGGGACTTTTATGGCCGTACTAGATGCTACAATTGTTAATGTCGGATTATCAAAAATGATGGCAGGTTTTGGAACAAGTGTAGATAAAATCGAATGGGTGCTTACTGCCTATTTATTAGTATTCGCTGTAGTTCTTCCTTCTTCAGGGTGGGTTGCTGATCACTTTGGTTATAAGCGTTCTTACTTTTTAGGTTTATTTTTATTTACACTTGGTTCACTGCTTTGCAGTTTATCTCCAAATGAAAATGTTCTTATTATTATGCGCGTAATTCAAGGAGCAGGTGCAGGGTTTATCATGCCGGTGGGCATGGCAATAGTCACAAGAGAATTTCCACCGGAGCAACGAGGAATGGCATTAGGTTTTTGGGGAGTTGCCGCTGCTGCTTCAATTTCTCTTGGGCCTATGGTCGGAGGATATTTAATCGATAGCTTTAGCTGGCATGCGATATTTGATGTTAACGTTCCGATTGGAATTCTCGCACTTATCGCAACGTTAATTATTTTACGAGAATACAAAACTGAACATGCCAGGTCATTTGATTTTGTCGGCTTTATTTCGATGACATTGTTTTTAGTTTTTCTTTTGCTCGCGTTATCTGATGGTAATGCTGCGTGGAATACAGGCGGCTGGACATCAATTTTCATTTTATCTTGCTTTGCAATATCGTTTATCAGCTTTGTAATTTTTATGACTGCCGAACTTACAGTTAAGCATCCGATAATCGATCTTCGAATTTTGAAGAATAGAAATTTTGGTATGGCAAATATAATGCTGTTTATTTTTGGGTTAGCATTTTTTGGAAATTCATTTCTTCTTCCTCTTTACTTGCAGAACTCACTTAACTACACCGCATTGCAAGCTGGGCTCGTGTTTTTCCCAGTGGGAATTATACAAGCAATCATGTCTCCTATTGCCGGATGGATGACTGATAAATTAAATCCTAAAATTCCAATTTTCATCGGAATTGTGTTAACATTTTTAAGTATGTATTTGTATAAAGACTTGTCTTTAACAACTGAACACGATGCAATTATGCTGCCTTTAATTATAAGAGGATTTGGACTTGGATTTATGTTTATTCCCTTAAGCACAATTGCTTTGAATGATATTCCAAAACAAAAGATGGCTCAAGCAACGGGATTATTTAATACAATTAGACAGGTTGGCGGAAGTTTCGGAGTGGCAATTTTAGGAACTTTGTTAACTCGCCGTGTAATATTTCATACCCAAACATTCGGACAAGCAGTTGACCCAAACTCTGATATATTTAAGCATACAATTTACGGAATGAGACATTTTATTCAGCAATCTGTCGGCGGTACAGGAAATGATTTAATAATAAAAGCCAAAGCATTAATTCTTCAGAATGTAGTTGGGCAGGCTTTTGTTCAAGGAATAAACGACGATTTTATTGCAGGCGCAATAATCACTCTTTTTATATTTATTCCTCTTGTATTTCTCCGCTATCATAAAAAGAAAATTGGAGAAAAAGTTGAACTTATGGACTAATGCGATTTTTATTAACGGAGCAAATTTTATGAAAATCAAAACTTTAATTTTATTAATTATTGCAATCAGCATATTTGATTTAAATATTGTTGCACAGCAAAATAATAGAAAACTCATTAACTTTAAAGAAGCAATCCAAAACGCGTTAACCAATCAACCTTTGCTTATGCAGGCTGAAGAACAAATCAATGCAGCAGAAGCAAAAATAAATCAGCAAAAAACTTATTACTATCCTGAAGTTGAAGGCGACATATCTTATACGAGGATTGGACCTATTCCGGCTTTTAGTTTCAGTGGAGAAAATCTATATTTAGCTCCTAATAATAATTATGATTTTCATGTTTCAGCTAAAGAGCTTCTTTATGATTTCGGTAAAAGAGATGCGCTTGTTGAAATAGCTAAAAGCTATAAACTTTCTTCAGAAGACAAAATTACATTAATAAAAAACAATCTTGCTTATCAAACCACAAAAGCATTTTATTCTGTTTTATTTCTTGAAAAAAGTATTGATGTTAAAGATGAACAAATAAAAAATCTTAATGCACACATTGATATAACTACCAAAAAAGTTCAAAGCGGAAGTGCAACGGATTATGATATTCTAATAACAAAAGTAAAATTAGCTTCAGCGCAGAATCAAAAAATTGATTTGCAGAATGCTTTAACAAAAACCAAAATATATCTTAGCAGTTTAATGGGCTTGAAAGATGGAAAAGAAATTAATATTTCAGGGGATTTTAATGCTGACTCAACTTCCTTTAATTCAGATTCATTGTTAACAGAAGCTTATAACAAGAGGCCTGAAATGATTTTAGCCATGGACGCTGAAAAAAGTGCCGGTTTGAGCAAACAGCTAGATCTCGTTATCTGACCGCCCAAATTTAGGTTTATTTGCCAACTATGGTTTTAAAAATGGTTATGAACCTAATATCGAAGTATTAAGAGGCAATTGGGCAGCCGGAGTAAATGCAAAAATTCCAATTTTCAATGGCAATTTGAAAGACAATAAAATAGAGGAAGCTGATGCAAATTTAAAAACAGCTTCGGCTAAAATTCTTGAGATTGAAAGAAACATTAAAACAGATGTACAGCAATCAGTTGCTGATTATAATTCAAATCTCAGAAAATTTAGAACAACTATGATGCAAGTTGAACAAGCTAAGCAAGCTGTACAAAGAGCTGAAATAAGTTATCGAGATGGCGTTATAACCAATCTTGATCTAATTGATGCAGAAACTTCATTATCCGAAGCTGAATTGCAATACATTCGAATACTTTATAATAATGTTTTAAATGCATACGAAGTAGACCAAGCAGTGGGTAAAAAGTTATGGTAGCGCAGCGAAGATTTAATAAGATTGAATCGTATATTAATTTGACTATCTTAAAATATTAAAGTGATGTCTGTTTCTGTTTATTAAAACGTTTTTGATAAAAATAATTTTACATTTTTATCAAATTTAAATTGCAAGGAAATTTTTGAAACAAAAATTAAATTCATTGCCGGCAGTTTCAATTATTCTTACTGTTTACAATAGAGCCGCATATCTACAACGCTGTCTTGATTCAGTTTTAAAACAATCGCTTGATGACTGGGAGCTTATTGCAATTGATGACGGCAGTACGGATAATTCGCTTGCAATCTTAAAAGAGTATGAAATAAATTCTGAAAAAATAACTGTCATTACACAACCAAATATGAAACTACCATTAAGCAGAAATAGAGGAATTAGACTTTCTAATGGCAAATACATAACGTTTCTTGATAGTGATGATCAATATGAGAAAGACCATCTCTCTAAAAGAATATCATTCATTGAAAAAAATCCCAACATAGATTTAATTTATGGCGGAGTTGAAGTTATTGGTGACGAATATGTGAGGGATAAAGATAATCCGACAAAGTTTATTCATTTGTCAAAATGTATTGTTGGTGCAACATTTTTCGGGAAAAGAAAAGTCTTTATTGAGTTAAATGGATTTAAGAATTTAGAATACAGTGAGGATAGTGAATTCTTGACCAGGGCTTCAGCCAAATTCAATGTTCATGAGGTAGATTTTAAAACTTACATTTATCATAGAGATGTAGTTGATAGTATAACTAATTCTTATAGACCTTAATTCCCTCCTATTTTTAATTCTTAAAAACAAACTCCATAAATTTATTTAATACTTTTTATTTCTATGAAATTCTTAATCGCTAAAAATCAGTAGAAGAAAATTTATTTTTAAAACGTTATTTTCGATTCAAAAAAACTCTAAAGGATTCAGTAAAACATTAGATTACCCGGTTCAAAAATTATTGCAATATAAAATGATTCGGTAATTGCATTGTCATAACAGTTTACTTTGGAACTCATCGACTGAATTATCCCATAGCTTTTTAATATGTTTCTGAATCTGCTGCTGGTATACTGGCATCCTCTGTCAGAGTGAAAGATAATCCCTCTTGGAGGATTTCTACGGACTATAGCCATCATTAAAGTTCTTATAACAAGCTCTGTTGATAAACTGCTGTCTATTGACCAGCCAACTATTTTTCTTGAGTAAATATCCATTACAACTGCAAGGTAAAGCCAGCCTTGTTTTGTAGATAAATAAGTTATATCACCAGTCCAGATTTTAATTTCTGAAGTAGAGTTAAAATTCTGATTCAAGATATTTTCACTTGCAGCAGCTTTTGAACTTTGAACAGTAGTATGCTTAAATCTTCTCTTGGTTTTTGCTTTGATATTATTTACTCTCACCAATCTGGCTATTCTTTTTTTGTTTACAATTAATCCTTGTTTTCTCATTGCCGCAAATATTCTGGGTAAACCGTATGTGCCTTTACTCTGGTTGTAATGATATCGAATAATCTCAAGTATTCTTTGGTTTTCAATTCTTCTAAAGCTGAGCTTTCTTCTTAGCCACTTATGATAGCCTGACGGGCTTACATGCAGTACTTCACAGACCAGACTTAAGGGATATTGATTTCTATGCTTTTGATAAACATATATCTTACTCCTCTAGCTTTGTGAAGTATCCGATGGCTTTTTTTAAAATGTCCCTTTCCATTGTAACCCGGCTAAGTTGTTTTTTTAACTTCCTTAGCTCTTCTTCTTCGGGTTTCAATCTGCCTTTTCCAGGAAATGCATTCTGTTGATCTGAGAGATAATCCTTTTTCCATTTATGCAATGAATTTTCATTTATTCCAAGATCTCTTGAAACTCGTGATAAACTCATTCCTCCTTCTACTATCATTTTCACTGCTGATAGTTTGAATTCTTTGTCATAGGTTTTTCTTTTTTCTGACATGTTTGCTCCTATATCTTTTTTACTAATATAGTTGCTTTTCTATTTGTCTACAATTTGGGGGTAGGATCATCATCTCCAGTTCAAATTACAATAAGATCAAGGCACAGACATGAAGAATTATCAGTTAGTAATGATACTAATCCATTTAACCCAACTACTATGATAGAATTTAATTTACAAACTGATGAAAATGTATCATTAAAAATTTTTAATATGATTGGACAGGAAGTAGCTGTTTTAATTAATGATGAAAGACTAGGAGCAGGAGAACATTCTATTTAATTTGATGCAGTTAATCTTGTAAGCGGAACATACATTTGTAAACTTCAAATGGGATCGATAAGCTAATTTAAAAAATGATTCTTTTTAAATAGCGACAAATAGCCTAAACTTTAACTAATTATATAGATTGTTGTTTAGTAGTCTATAAAATAAATTGATTTGCTAATAATTCAATAGCTGAAAAACTTTTTCCTTTAATCTCGCTTTTGCTAAAAAATTATTTTCAAGATTTGAATTAAAAGGAACTGGCGTATCAAGACTTGCACATCTTAAAATTGGTGCATCTAAATATTCAAAACAATTTTCTGAAATCCATGCTGATATTTCTCCTCCGATTCCGCCAGTTAAAGTATCTTCATGAAGAATTAAAACTTTTCCGGTTTTAATTACTGATTTTTTGACTGCATTTTTATCCCAGGGGATCAAACTTCTTAAATCAAGAAGATCGAATAGAAACTTCAGGAAATTCAATTAACATTTCCTTAGCCCAATGAACTCCCATTCCATAAGTAATGATTGATAAATCTTTGCCTTCATTTATTAGTTTTGCTTTTCCAATTTCAATAGTATAATAATCATCAGGAATTTCTTCCGAAATTGATCTATACAATAGCTTTATGTTCAAAGTACATGACAGGATTTGGATCTTCAATTGCAGCATTTAATAATCCTTTTGCATCAAAAGGTGTTGAAGGATAAACAATCTTTAATCCTGGTGTATGAAAAAACCAGGCTTCATTTGACTGCGAATGAAATGGCCCTGCAGCTACCCCGGCACCAGTCGGCATCCGAATCACAACATCAGCATTTTGTCCCCATCTATAATGAGTTTTAGCAAGATTATTTACAACTTGTGTAAATCCGCTGGAAACAAAATCTGCAAACTGCATTTCAATAACTGATTTCCCTCCTTTAATTGAATATCCAAGTCCGGCTCCTAATATTGCAGATTCGCACAAAGGAGTATTTCTAATTCTTTCTTTCCCAAATTTTTTTAAGAAACCTTCTGTTACTTTAAAAACTCCTCCATATTCAGCAACATCCTGTCCCATAATAATTAGATTCCGGATACTTTTCCATACTTTGATTTAAAGCATCAGAAATTGCATTAATAAATTTTTTATTCGAATACTTTTTTATATGCAGTTGAAATAACTTTTTGATCAAATGGTGCATAAACATCATTTAATTCAATTTCTGTCATTGGGAATAATTTCTGATTCTCAGTTTGTGCCAATTCCCATTCTTTGTCTAATCAGCACCTTGAAATTATTTCTTGTTTCTGAAATAAAATTATCATCAATTAAATCCAATTGATTTCAAAAAGTTTTCATAATTATTAATCGGATCTTTTTTTGCCCATTCTTCTATTAAATTTTTAGGGACATATTTTGTCCCTGAAGCTTCTTCATGCCCTCGCATTCTAAATGTAATTGCTTCAATTAAAATTGGCCGGTGGTTTTCTCTTATTTCTTCAGCATATTTTTTAACAGTTGAATAAACTTCTAAAATATTATTTCCATCAATTTGTACGGCTTCAATTCCATAGCCAATTCCTTTATCAATTAAAGCTTTACATTTATATTGTTCATTTGTTGGTGTTGATAAACCGTAAGCATTATTTTCAATCATAAAGATTACAGGTAGATTCCAAACTGCTGCAACATTTAATGCTTCATGAAAATCACCTTCACTTGTTCCGCCTTCTCCTGTAAAAACAAACACATTTTTTTTCTTTTTTAATTGAATGCCATAATGCAATTCCATCTGCTACTCCAAGCTGCGGGCCAAATGTGAAATCATTCCGACAATATGATGTTCATTAGAACCAAAGTGAAAAGAACGGTCTCTTCCCTTTGTAAACCATTTGCTTTTCCCTGGAATTGAGTAAATAATTTGTGAAGCCAAATTTTTCTTGAAGTGAAAACTCCTAAATTTCTATGCATTGGTAAAATATATTCATCATCATTCATTGCTAAAGCAGAACCAACTGCAATTGCTTCCTGTCCCATACCTGAAAACCATTTAGTAATTTTCCCTTGCCGTAATAGTTTAAGTTTTTTTTCTTCTATTAATCTTGGAAGGAGAATTTCTATATATAAATTAATTAATAATTCATCCGAAAAGTTTTTTCGATCAAACTTCATTAAGAATCTTGTTTTAATTTTTTTGGGATTTTAGATCAGTTAAATTTAATTAAAAATATTTTGTTAAAAAGAAATTGATATTTGATTAATATTTTAAGATTAGCAAAAACTCTAATGTGATTTACATTCATGAATTTTATTCAATACTCTGAAAAATATTCGGTAGATACGTATCACACAATTTCTATTTGCAAATTTTTAAAATCATACAGGCTTAAGCTTACAAAATCCTATTTTCACTGGCATTCAAATTGCCTATTTAAACTGTTCATGTAATACAAACAATTATAAATATTATTTACAAAAATTTATGAGAGGTTAATATGTTTAAGATGAGCGCAAAAGTTTTTAATTCACTAATTGTTTCTGTCATTTTTGTTTTTATCTACTGTTTTGATTAAAGCTCAAGATCAAGGAGGCAGCAGCAAAGTGAAGCAATGCAAACTCAAGATAATCCTAAAGCCCAAATTGCTTCGGATTTATCACAAGATTTAGCAGGATAAATTAAGCTTAACTGATGATCAAACAAAACAATTAAAAAATATATTTAGTTTCTTATCAGGATGATGTTCAAGGTGCTGTTCAAAGTGGTAAGACAGATTTATCAAGCAGAAAAAACAACTGCTAATGCTGCAATTGAAGATTTACTTAACAGATGATCAGAAAACGAATTGGGAAAATACAAAAGCTGATTTTTGGACTACAGTAGATTCTAAAGTTAGTACGCCTCCACTGAACAGAAATCTAAAGACACATATTAATATTTTAAAGAATAGAAATATTTTATAAATATTTATATCTCCATCATAAAAAGCGTATCGGGCATGTATTTGCCTGGTATGCTTTTTTTATTTATACATTTCTTTAACTTGAATATTAATTTATACTTCACTTAATTAAAACATAATAATTAATTTTATATTGTGATGAATAAAATCGAATTAGAAAATGATCATTCTTCAACTACTTTAACTATTAAGAACATGGTTTGCAACCGATGTATAAAAGTGGTAAAAGAAGAATTAGAAAAATTAAATTTAGATGTTAGAAGCATAATTCTTGGTGAAGCAGTTGTAAGCGGTGAAGAAAAAGATTTGCCTATGACTGAAATAAAAAATGTTTTAACTAGAAAACGGTTTTGAACTAATTGAAGACAAAAAAGCAAAAACCATTGAGCAAATTAAAATTATAGTCATTGAACATATTTATAATGATTCTGAAAAAGATAAGGATAAAAATATTTCAAAAGTGTTGGTTGAAAATACAGGTTACGATTATAATTATTTAAGTTCACTTGTTTTCTTCAATAGAAAATATTACTATCGAGCATTATTTTATCCTTCAAAAAATTGAACGTGCTAAAGAGCTTCTTAAATACGGAGAATTAACTTTAAGCGAAATTGCATACCAGCTTGGCTACAGCAGCGTTCAGCACCTTTCAAATCAATTTAAAAAAGTTACAGGATTAACAGCCAGCCAATTTAAAGAGCTTACAAACCAGGAAAGAAAACCAATCGATAAAATACTTCCTTAAAGCCAGTATCTTTATCAACTAAAAATTATATAACACTTTATTAAAATTGTGTAACGCTTCCATTATTTGAATATATTATTTTGTTCGTATAAAAAATTATTCTTAACAATATTGAAGGAAAAATTAAAATGACACAGAAAGAATTTAAGATTGAAGGAATGTCTTGCGGACACTGTGTAATGGCAGTTAAAAAAGAATTACAAAAAATAGAAAACTTAAAGATAGATAATGTAGAAATTGGTTCTGCAAAAGTTGAGTTTGATGAAAATCAAATTGATAATCAAAAAATTATAGATGCAATTGAAGAAGCAGGATATATAAGTAAGTCATTCTAAATTAAGGTAAAATTAAATTAAAATACTGGAAACTGGAAAAATAAAATCATTGACTTTACCTGTTGAAGGAATGACTTGCGCAAGCTGTGTGGCAAGAGTTGAAAAGACATTAAAAAAAGTCGAAGGCGTTGGAACCGTTAATGTAAATCTTGCCACTGAAAAAGTAAGCCTTGAATTTGATGAATCAAAAACTGATTTAGCGGCTTTAGCACAAATGGTGAACGATGCTGGTTATAAGCTTGATATTTCTTCATCAGATAATAAAGATACTGAAGCGAATGAAATTCCGGACAGTTTGGAAGAAAAAGAAAGCTATAAAAAGCTTAAACGTGAATTTATTTTTAGTGCTGTGCTTACTGTTCCAATAATGTTAATCAGCATGTTAAGCATGACGGATTGGTTTAATCAAATTGTTCCTATTTCTCAAGTTTATATTAATAGGCTGCTTTTTCTTGCCACAACTTTTGTAATGTTTATTTCCGGCAAAAGATTTTTTTCAATTGCCTGGCAGCTTGTTAAACATTTTTCTGCGGATATGAATACGCTTGTTGCTGTCGGTACAGGCACAGCTTATGTTTACAGCACCATTGCAGTTTTATTTCCAACGTTATTATCTATAACTGATGCCGGCCAGCATATTTATTTTGATACTGCTGTAACAATTGTCACTTTAATTTTAATGGGTAGATTACTTGAAGCTCGTGCAAAATCAAAAACCTCTTCTGCAATTAAAAAAGTTAATTGGACTCCAGCCAAAAACTGCAAGAATAATAAGAAACGGAAATGAAATTGATATCAGTATAAATGATGTTCAAAAAGATGATATTAATTATTGTTAGGCCTGGTGAAAAAATTCCGGTGGATGGAATAATTACAAAAGGCTCAACTTCAATTGATGAATCAATGATTACAGGCGAAAGTATTCCCGTGGATAAAACAGTAAACAATAAAGTTATAGGCGGAACAATTAACAACAACGGCAGCATAGAATACAAAGCAACAGCTGTTGGAAAAGAAACAGTAATTTCACAAATAATAAAATTGGTGGAAGATGCTCAAGGCTCAAAAGCACCTATACAAAGTTTGGCTGATAAAATAGCCGCAGTGTTTGTTCCAACAGTAATTGGTATTGCCACAATTACTTTTTTAGTTTGGTTTTTTGCAGTAGGAATTCCTTTTAACCAGGCAATGATAAACTTTATTGCTGTAATGATTATTGCTTGTCCATGTGCACTTGGTTTGGCAACTCCTACAGCAATTATGGTTGGTTCGGGAGTAGGAGCTTCAAATGGTATATTGATTAAAAATGCTGAAAGTCTTGAACGTGCAAATAAAATTACAACTGTGGTTCTTGATAAAACTGGAACTGTTACAACCGGAAAGCCAGTTGTTACAGATATAATTCCTTTGAATGGATTTGATAAAAATGAGATAATTCAAAAAGCAGCTTCGGTTGAAAATAAATCTGAACATCCATTAGGAAAATCAATAGTGGAATATGCGAAGAATAATTCAGTCAGTTTAAGTGAAGTTGAAGATTTTCTTTCTACTACAGGTTCAGGAATTACAGCAAGAATTTCCGGGGAAGAAATTGCAATCGGTAATTTATCTTTTATAAAAAAATATTCTTCATCCACAGATAATACTTATGAAGAAAAATCAATGCAGCTTGCTATGGAAGGAAAGACTCCAATTTATATTTCAATTAATAATAAGTTAACCGGAATAATTGCAATTGCAGATACTTTAAATTCAAATGCAAAAGAAGCGATAGCACAATTAAAGAAAAAGAATATTGAAGTTTTAATGATTACCGGCGACAATGAACAAACTGCAAGAGCAATTGCAAAAGAAGCTGGAATAGATAATGTTATTGCAGAAGTTTTTCCGCAGGATAAAGCGAATAAGGTTAAAGAGCTTCAAGCACAAGGAAAGATTGTTGCAATGGTTGGCGACGGAATAAATGACTCCCCTGCCCTTGCACAGGCGGATGTTGGAATTGCAATTGGTACCGGAACAGACATCGCAATTGAAGCAGCTGATATAACTTTAATCAGCGGTGATTTGAGAGGAGTTGTGCACGCCATAAATCTATCTCACAAAACAATTGGAACGATTAAAGCAGAATCTCTTCTGGGCATTTATTTATAACGTAATTGGAATTCCAATTTCTGCATTGGGATTATTAAACCCAATGTTTGCGGCAGCAGCAATGGCAATGAGTTCTGTTAGTGTTGTCTCTAATTCGCTGAGATTGAGGAGAGCTAAGATTAAATAGACAATCTATTAGTACATATTTATCGTAAACACTTCTTTTATCATTTATTCTACACTATTTATTTCAATACTGTGCGCTGTGAGATTTAGTTCGATAAACAATAGCTGTATCTTCTTACTGTATATTTGAAATAAAAGATGAGGATAAAATGAAAAAGCTATTTTTAATTTTCACAATTTTGGCATTTCTTATCGTTGGATGTGGCCAAAATAAGAATGATCAAACTACTGAAAAGACGAGCAAAAATAACTCAAACCAGACGGCACAGATTTCAACTAAAAAAGACAACTCCAATAATGTTCTGCCTGGTGTCAGCACTAAAGATCAAAATATATTAGCGGAAGCCAAAATGTACGACGGCAGTTTTGATAGTGATGCAATACTATTAACAAGAAGCGCAAGTGAAGGATCTACATTTAAAATGGATGGTTCAAAGACAAAAGGTATGAAAATGCCTGATGGAAATTTTTGGCCAGTAAAAGAAGTTGGCAATAAAACCATGCTGGTTATGCCGGATGGAAAATTAATTGAAGAGAAAAAAGTTGACGGTAAAATAATGCTGATGACAAATGACAAAACTTATGAAGTTAAAATGATTGGGCACAATTTGGTTGCATTCAGAACAGATGATCAAAAAGTAAATGTTGCTGAGAAATAAGCAAGTGATTTAAGATTATTTAAAGGGAGTGAATGGAATATCACTCCTTTTTTTATTTATCAGCCATAACTACTTTTTAAGTAATCCTACCAAATCCAACTCAACCGCTTCTTCACAGTAGAATGGTTCCCCGTAATGTTTCCCAATTTGAAAACCATAAAACTCAGCTCGTGATTTTATATAATTTAATAAATCCGGGCTTGCTAATAAATGTTTCAGGTTCTACGCTTTTGGGATTATGAAACTGTGAACCGTAAGTATTTACTGCTTTCATCTTCGTTTCAAAACATTCACTTATGTCAACTATAAATGAAGGCTCAAAAGTGTAAGTCTGCATATAGTAATAAAGTTTTTGAGGACGGTAAGCATTCTGCGGAACTTCTTTATCAAAAGTTTTTACTTTAATCAAACCGCATGAAAACATAGCTCGCTTGACAATATTGCTAACATCAATATGATCCGGATGACGGTCGTTAAAATACGGAGCGAAAATAATTTTCGGCTTATATTTTCTAATCGCCATAATTACTTTCATTAAGTTTTCTTTGCTGTGTTCAATTCCTCCGTCGGGAATCATTAAATTTTCTCTCATAGAAATTTTCAGAGTTGCTGCTGCTTGAAAAGCTTCCTTCTGCCGAGTTTCAGGGGTTCCGCGTGTACCAAGTTCGCCCCTGGTGAAATCGATAATTCCAACTTTCAAATCATTGTGAGAAAATTTTGCGATTGTCCCCCCCATTGAAAGTTCGGCGTCGTCCGGATGTGCTGCAAAGATTAAAACATCAAGAGTCATATATTTTGTATTTTATTTTAAAATGTTGCATTCGAACTTAATTATTTTTTAATATGATTCCCAACAAAAGGTTAAATAAATTCTCATTTGTTTATTCTTAACTGATTAATGTTTAATTTAATTAAACCAAAACGCGATAAAATTATTTTACATCATTCAGATGAAATGAAGTTTTTATTGATTTTATTAATCTAACTTTAGGAGTTTTGAATGAAATCTATTTATACAATTTTATTATTAATTTCAGCAATTTTTTTTAATTCAAATTATGGGCAGAGTAACATGAAAGCTTTTATAAATGGAATTATTTATACAGTAGATGTCAAACAGCCTTCTGCCGAAGCTGTTGTTATTGACGGCAATAAAATTATATTCGTCGGCTCAAATGAAGCCGCAAAAAAATTAATTACAGGTTCAACAGAAGTAATTGATTTAAAAGGTAAGCTGATGCTCCCCGGTTTTATTGATGACCACACTCACTTTATCAGCGGAGGATTTTATCTGCAAGGAATAAATCTTCGTCCGGCTAAATCAACAATTGAGTTTGAAAATATTTTAAAAGAATACGTATCGACTCATAAAGGGAAATGGGTAACCGGCGGCAATTGGGATCATGAAGCATGGGAAGTTAAAAACCTTCCTTCAAAAGAAATGATTGATGATTTTACTCCAAACACTCCTGTATTTATTGATAGATTCGACGGGCACATGGCTCTTGCAAATTCTTATGCACTCAAACTTGCGGGAATAACAAAAGATACTCCAAGCCCTGATGGCGGTCTGATTGTTAAAGACCCTAAAACCGGTGAACCAACCGGAATTCTTAAAGATAATGCAATGTCATTAATTTATTCCATTATTCCAGACCCTTCCGAAGATGAATATTATGAAGCTGCTTTAACTGCAATGAAACATATAATTCCATTAGGTGTAACTAGCATTCAAGATATTACTTTGCCTGAAGATTTAAAAACATTTCAAAGATTAGAAAAAGAAGATAAGCTTACTTGTAGAATCTACACACGTTACCCCGTTGCACTTTATAAAGATTTAATTGATAAAGGAATTGAATATGCACATGGTTCTGACAAATTAGTTTTAGGTTCGCTTAAAGCTTTTTCTGATGGTTCACTTGGTTCAAGCACAGCATGGTTTTTTGAACCTTATGAACACGATTCAACTAATTTTGGTTTGCCGAATGATATTGTTAGTGATGGAAGATTACAGAAATGGGCTTTAGATGCGGATAAGCACAAACTTCAAATAAGCACACATGCAATTGGAGATAGAGCAAACAGTTATATTTTGAATATGTATAAAGAAGTTGCTGAACAAAATCCTAAATGGGATAGACGTTTTAGAATTGAGCATGCGCAGCATATACGGCAACAGGATATTTCATTATTTAAAGGAACAAATACAATTGCTTCATGCCAGCCGTACCACGCCATTGATGATGGTGTTTGGGCTGAAAAAAGAATCGGTTCAAAAAGAATACATGATATGTATAGATTTAGAGATTTTATTGATCACGGAATAACTCTCTGCTTCGGCAGTGATTGGACAGTAGCTCCCATCAATCCTTTGCTTGGAATTTATGCCGCTGTTACTAGAAGAACTTTAGATAATAAAAACCCTAACGGCTGGGTTCCTGAACAAAAGATTAGTGTGGAAGAAGCAATAAAATGTTACACCTTAAATAATGCTTATGCGGCTTTCGAAGAAAATAAAAAAGGAAGTATTGAAAAAGGGAAACTCGCTGATCTTGTTGTTTTGGATGAAAACATTTTAATCATCAACCCGGTAAAGATTAAAGATGTGAAAGTTGATATGACTGTTTTTGACGGAAATATTATTTACAAAAGAAATAAAGATTAATTTATTTTTCTTTGCTTATAGGGGGATGCAGATCTGCATCCCCTACAATATCAAAACTTTTCCGACGCTTCTTTTAGTTTCATAATCCCATATTCAATTTCATCCGGCTTAAATGCAGGGAAAGTTAATCTTGTAAAAAATCCTTTCTCTTTCTTTTCATCTTTAAAATTAGGTGCAATAGTATCCCATGCCGGGGAAATATTCACCCCTAAATTTTTTACTGATTCAAGAAATGCTTTTTCATTTTTATCTGAAATTTTATCAAAAGTAAGTGTAGCAAAAAAGCCTCCGGTTATTTCAACCTGGCTTGCTTCCGGCAAATGAGTTTTGATTGAAGAATTGAGAGCATCCATTCTGGGTTTATATAAATCGCGTAAGTATTTTAAATACTTTTCATATTCTCCAGATTCAATAAAATCAGCAATAAATGCTTGTGTTGGTAGATTCGGATTTATGCGTGAATTAGCAATGATCTTAGTAAAATATTCGACATAATTTTCCGGTACAATCATGTAGCCGCATTTTGTACCGGGAGAAATTGTTTTTGTAAACGAACTTGTTAAAATCGGGCCCCAATCAGAAACCTCAATTGCATTATTTAATTTACCATCATAACGAAGGTCTTTGTAACAAATGTCCCAGACACAATAAATATTATTTTCTTTACACAGACTTTCAACTGCTTTAATATTTTCTGTTGAATAATTTATACCAGTTGGGTTTTGATGAAAAGGAATTCCATAGAAGGCAGTTATTTTATTCTTTTTTATTATCTCTTCAAGTTGATTAACATCAACTCCTTCTTTCGTTAGCTTTACTCCAATTAAATTGTGTCCATAGCGTTTCGCATCGAGCAATACCCTGTCATAGCTTGCCTCTTCAATAACAATGTTGCTTTGCAGGGGGAGAGATTTAAAGAATAATGAAATAACTTCAAGTCCCCCGTTTCCTGCAATTACTCTATCTGAGTTAACATTGTGCCATTTTGATATCAAATCTCGCAACGGTTTAAAGCCGGTGAAATGCCCGTATTGAAGCACCCCGGTACCATATTTTTGTATTACCTTTTTATAGCTCTCTGATACTAAAGGAAGTAAATGTGCCAGTGCTTCATCGGCAGGAACGCCTCTGAGAAAATTAACTTGTTTAATTTCATTTGTTTGATTTGTCATGTTACTATGCTTTTTTATGATTGTTTGGTTATGGATTAATATTCCCGAAATCAAATTTAAAATTTATTACATTAATAAATATTATTTACGATTAAATATTTTGCGGATTTGTGATATGTAGGGGATGCAGATCTGCATCCTCAACAATCTAACTCCTTAAATCTTTTAAGAAACTCTTCTCCCCTTTTCACTTTTCCTCAAATCAGTAAAATGGATTAAACAATCAGTAATATGCTTTAAGTAACGGCTTAATGGATAAAGTATTTTTGACAGCGATAATTCAATTAACTAAGAAAAGGAAATAGGTCATGAAACAATACAATTTTAATAACCGGAAGCTCAACAGGGATAGGAAAAGCAACTGCAAAATTTTTTCAAGAAAAAGGATGGAATGTTATTGCAACTATGAGAACCCCGGAAAAGGAAAATGAATTAACAAATTTAGAAAACGTGCTTGTCACAAAACTTGATGTTCTTGATCTCGGCTTCAATTAAACAGGCAATAAAGCAAGGTATAGAAAAGTTTGGTAAAATTGATGTAGTTGTTAACAATGCCGGCTACGGAGCTTACGGGCCTTTGGAATCTTTTCCAAGGGAAAACATAATCCGCCAATTCAACACAAATGTAATCGGGTTGCTGGATGTAACCAGAGAAATTTTACCTCATTTTAGAAAAAACAAAAACGGCATTTTGATTAATGTATCTTCCGTCGGCGGCAAGATTACCTTTCCTTTCGGCTCATTATATCATGGGACGAAATTTGCCGTTGAAGGAATTTCCGAATCGCTTAATTATGAAATGGAGCAAATTGGCTGTAAGGTAAAAATAATTGAACCCGGTGCTATTAAAACCGACTTCGCCGGCAGATCATTTGATTTTAGCAACGACAAGTCTTTAGTAGAATACCAGGAATCAATAGAAATGATTTTAAAAGCACTTGGAAATGCAGTGCAGAATGCATCCGATCCGGAACTTGTAGCAGAAGTTATTTATGAGGCTGCAACAGATGGAACAAATACACTTCGCTATACTGCCGGCGAAGATGCAAAAGAAATTTTAGCAGCCAGAAAAAATGCTGACGACGAAGAATTTAGTAAAAGTTTAATGGCTCAATATGCACTTTAGTTTTAGCTGAAATTATTCAAAGTTACTATTATAATTAATAAAACATATTTCTGTAATCTTATTGAACACCAATGGTGTTCTATATTAGAATCTGATTTTTTTTTACAAATATTGTAGCATAGCCATCACAATGTGAAATTCCCATAGGAATTCTAAAATCAAATCCCGTGGGGATTTAATGTTTGTAACTAAAAATGAAATAAACAAAACAAGGAACCTCATAGAGGTTCAACAAAAGTACCGGGTTAATTTTATCTTTTGTATCTGGTGCTAAAGTCACCCGCTAACTAAAATATTTATTGCAATTAAGATTTATAATCTAAATATTAAAAACTACAAGGATTATATTTATTGAACCTTAAACATAAAAACAACTATGAAAAATTTAATTAAATTAAATTCAATAACAGAAGCGCATCTAAAATTTGGAATTGAAAAGCCAAAACATCCTCTAGTTTCAATTTTGCACTTTGATAAGTCTAAGCGGCTGCTCAAATTTCAAGATGAAAAATTTGTTCTTGGTTTATACAGCATTGCAATAAAGGAAGGCAACATAAATTCCTTTAGATATGGAAGAAGCACTTATGATTTTCATGAAGGAACTTTGATATTTCTTGGCCCCGGACAATTAGTTATGCACGATAGTATAGAAAATGGCGAAACGTATAATGGCTGGATGCTTTTATTTCACCCCGACCTTATACGAAAATCCGATTTGGGAAATCGAATTGGTAATTATCATTTCTTCTCTTACGAAGCGAATGAAGCATTGCACCTTTCGGAAGATGAAAAAGAATCCTTAACGGATTGTATTAATAAAATTGAAAAAGAAATATCACAAAATATTGATAAGCACAGCCAGACTTTGATTATTTCCAATATAGAGCTTCTTTTGAATTATTGTGCAAGATTCTATGACCGCCAGTTTTATACTCGTACAAATATGAACAAAGACGTTGTAGCCAAATTTGAAAAGCTTCTCGCTGATTATTATGATGCAGGTTTGCAGCTTGAAAGAGGCGTTCCCACAGTTAAATATTGTGCTGAGCGGCTAAATCATTCCTCAAATTATTTAAGCGATTTATTAAAGAAGGAAACCGGTAGAAATGCACTTGACCATATACATTTCTTTGTAATTGAAAAAGCAAAAACAACATTACTTAATTCCGAAAATACAGTTAGTGAAATTGCCTATGATTTAGGATTTGAATACCCGCAGTCATTTGGAAAACTTTTTAAAAACAAAACCGGCCTGTCCCCCGCTAAGTATAGAATATTAAATTAACTTAAGTTGACCCTTCATGGTTAGGGGGTTAAAAACCCCTTAAAAACTGGGCTTTTTCTTTATCCACGTTCTAAAGGGCGTGGCAATATAGCCCCGATCTTCAAAGGCTGTGTGAAAATTAAAAACCAATAAATAAATATTCAATTGTTTATTGAACCCCTATGGGGTTCGAGTATTTTGGGGTAATATTTTTCCTACAAATATTTTGGCAAAGCAATCACTTTGTGAAACTCCTATGGAGTTAATTCACAATCTGTTTTCGCTCCGTTGGAGCGATATATTTGTAGAAAAAGAAATACAAAAACAACCCCGAACTCCATAGGAGTTCAATATTAATTGCTCATTAAACAGAAATTGCCATATTCAATTTTGTAAATATTTATAAATCAAAATATGATTTTCATACAGCCCCTTCAGGCCGGGAGAAGAAAAATTCTAAAAACACCACGGGCTTTAGCCCATTTCAATGAGGCGGTCAATCTGAGTAACTTAATAAGTATTTGTGAATGCTAAGAAATAATTCTTAACACTGTGTGAATATAATAGCTCACCTGCAATCAATATATTTTATCATGAATTCTAACTGGAACTTTATTATTCTGTAAAAGTAAGAGACATTAACATTTTATAAGAGGTGGCCAATGTACTCCCGGGGAAAAAGCAGAGATTCCGATATTCCAACATCATCAATGGCAGATTTAGCATTTCTTCTTTTAATTTTCTTTTTTGTTGCAACAGTTATAGATGTCGATTCCGGGTTAGGATTAACTTTACCGGAATATAATACTAAGACATATGATCATGTCGGGAAATATAGATTTGCAGCTATACTTATCAACGCAAACAATGAAATCTCTCTTGATAATGCAATGATTACTTTATCAAGATTAAAGGATGAATTAAAGAAAAGAATAATATCTAAAAATGATCTGCCAAAAAATAAAAAGTTGATTGTATCTATAAAGACCGACCGAAAAACAAAATATGGAAATTACATTGCCCTGCTTGACCAGGTTAAGCTGGCTTATAATGAATCAAGAGATTAATATGCAAAATCAAAGTATGGTGAAAAGTTTAGCAAACTGAATGAAGAAGAGCAAAACATTGTTAAAGAAGTAATCCCCGTAATCATCTCGATTGCGGAACCTGAATTGACTAAATGAACTAAATGTATTACTCCTAAATTAAAAAAGTATGCTGCTTTGATGAGATTATGAAAAACCGGGGACTGAGTTCGGAAAGATGGAAGTTATCAATTGCTTGATGAATTGTTTATTCGCAAAACTTTTGCTCTGTTACTAAGAAGCGCAAGACAACTATTACAAGAAAGCCTTATTATATTTATTTATTTTTTTATTAGATAATCGCTTAATCTTTTTAATAATATTTGATGCCGCTTTTCAGAAATTTCACCTATTGTTCCGGCAATATCTTTATAAGTTGCAACAGCTAAAAAACTCAAACGAATAATTGATTCTTTAATAACCCCGCTTTTCTTATAATCTTCATCTTTTACTAAAATGGAATCATCGAAATTATCAATCATCTGGTGAAGCTGGGAACTTATTCCGCAAACAAGAAAATCATTATAAGGAGCCGGAAGCTTGCGAAGAAGAAGAACAGGCCTCAGTTTTGTTTTACCATCTGCTTGAGGTAAGGCAGCAAGTACAACATCACCTTCCTTCATTTTTTATATCCGGGGTTTGGTTCTTTAATAAGTGAAACAGGATATTCGGGTTCATCTTCAGCATATAATTTGTTTAATTGAGATAAAGATGAAGCAGTCCACTCCTTTTTCTCATCCATATCAGTTTCATATTGCAGTACGGTAATTAATAATTTATCGTTTGGCTGTAAATTAAAATCCGTATCAAGCACGATTGAACTGCCGTCATAATGCGCTGGTAGAGTAATTAATGGCTTTGTCATTTCTATCCTTAAATTAATTTCATTAAGATTTTGTACCTATAATAAACAAACAAATTTAAATAATAAATCTTAATAAAGGAACTAAAATTCGGTTCGCTGTACGTACCTGTCCAATCGGCAACTGTAAAAAATCTTTATTTATCCGGTGTCTGGACAAAGCTAGGACATAGTTACGGAGGTGTTCTCTACAGCGGTTTGGAATGTTTTGGTGAGATTTTGAAAAACCGGGGAAAACATTTTTAGTTAACAACCCTCCCCTTAATCCCCTCCAGTGGAGGGGACTTTGTTGTCATTTATTTCTTTACATTTATAATTCTATCTATTTATGTATAGATATTAGGATAAGAATATTATCTTAAGTTCTATCTTTAATGGTACTATTAATTCCTTAAAGAAACGTATTACCCACTCTTTGGAGGGGACTTTGTTGTCATTTATTTCTTTACATTTATAATTCTATCTATTTATGTATAGATATTAGGATAAGAATATTATCTTAAGTTCTATCTTTAATGGTACTATTAATTCCTTAAAGAAACGTATTACCCACTCTTTGGAGGGGACTTTGTTGTCATTTATTTTTTCACATTTATAATTCTTCTATTTATGTATAGATATTAGGATAAGAATATTATCTTAAGTTCTATCTTTAATGGTATAGTTAATTTCTCAAAGAAAGGTATTGTCCCCTCCCCTGGAGGGGCGAGGGGTGGGTTTAACTAAATAAGTGTATGGAATACTACCCACCACAAATTATCTTTACTTCTTTGAAACAGTAATGCCGCCTCCCGAAGTTTCTGCATAAAGAGGATTTCCCCCTTTATTTAGATCTGCAATAAATTTTGTAGAAGAAATTTTCTCAGCGTTGTTAGCTTTTAAATTACAATTAACTCTGCCGCCGGATGTAGATAATTTTGCAGATGCATTAAAATCTTCCGGGAGATTTATTTGTATTCCTCCGCCCGATGTGCTTAAATAAATTCCCTTATTAACTCCATCATAATCAAGGGAGATACTTCCGCCGGAAGTTTCTGCTTTAATTTTAGAATCTCGGCCGTTTAAGCTAATGCCTCCTCCTGAAGTAGAAGCATCAAGGTCGCCATGAAAATTAATGCCTGTTATACCGCCGCCAGACGTGGATACATTGAATTCACCGCTGACATCTTTAAATGTTATTCCTCCGCCTGATGTTGACAAATATAAATTCCCGGAAACATCTTGAATGTTTATACCGCCGCCGCTGGTTTCTACTTTTGTATTAAAGTTTTTAGGTACTGTAATTTCAATCCTCAGCTTAATTCCATTTGAGAACCAATCTGAGAGCCAATTTTTCTTTTTTGCAATTACTTCAACTTCATCATCGTCATTCTTAAATTTAAATTCCATTTTGTCTTTTGTTTTTTCATTTCCCAATATCTTAATATTAACTTCATTTTTATCCCAGGAAGTAATTGATACTCCCCCGCTTGATGCATCAACCTTCAGATTTTTCCCGGGCTGTATCTGGAAAGTTTTCTCTTTAATTACATCCAGATTTTCACTGTAAGTATTAACCCATGCCGCTGTTAAGATTATGATAGATAAGATAATTGTATTTTTAAGCATTTTACTCCTCCCGTAGTTTAGTGCTGCATTATAATATTAGACTGCAAAATAAAAAAAAGGTTACTGTTTACAGGTTTTTATTTACATACCGGGGAAGGAAAATATTATTAATTAAATACCCACCTCTTTATCTCCTCCAAGGAGGAGACTTTATTATCATTTTTTCTTTACATTAATAATTCTATTAATTAATGTATAGATAAAAAGATAAGAATTTTATTTTAGCTATTACCTTAAAGTTATTGTTAATGACTAAGATAGGCCTATTGTCCCCTCCTTAGGAGGGGCGAGGGGTGGGTTGATATTTGTAATAAATGAATGGACAAAACCCAGCAATGTTTATTGCGGTACTCTCAAAAACGGTATGGAATGTTTCGGTGAGATTATGAAAAATTGGGGATAAGACTGCTGGTTACCTTGATCTAAAGAGAGTTTATAATGATTCGAAATTTATGGAGATGATAAAATAATTATGCTATAACAAGAAATATTTGATTCTATTGAAGAGGTAATTCCAATTTTAAGTTATGTTAAAGGCATTTCTAATCAGCAACTAATTTTACAGACTCACAGACTCTATTATAATGATTTATGATCTATCTTTCTAAGGTCTTATATTATTTATTCTCACCTTCCGGCAATTCTAAAGCTTTAACTGAACCAATTGCGGCACCGGCAATTCCTTTAATTGAACCATACATATTAACTGTATTTATTACAACCTTATCAATTTGCTTTTCTCTTGTGCTCCATATTCTTTGCATAGCTCTTTTTTCACTTTCAAGGCTATTCTTCATTTGAGTAAATCCTTCAACTATTGCCTCAATCTGCATTCTAAATTCGCTACTTGTAAGAAAATCATAAAGCATATTCATTTTATCACCTTTATTTTCTTGGGAAGCTAAAGCGCTGCTTATTTGAACTAGTGATTCTCTTAATACAAAACACAGTCCTTTAAATTCTTCAAATGAGCAAATCCAGATACCTTCTCTCATTCCCATTCTTTCCATATCTGGTGGCATTACATCAGTTACCAACACACCAATATTTGCGCTTTTTTCTCTAATATCTTCTTTGAATTTTTCAATCCAACCTTTTTGAAATTCCTTCGTCCTTTTACTTTCATAATAAATAGTGCCGCAATTCTGTTTTGTTCTGATGTTGACAATTTGCAGACAATCAGCTCCACGTGTACCTTTTTTAATTTCATCAATTGTATCTAATGGGAAATTACTTGTTAGCCATTCTTCTATTGCCAATTCTTGAACTTCTCCTTGCATTTGCATAGAACCTTGTTCTTGTTTTCTCTTCATTTCCTCAACGAGTTTTTTCTGGTCTTCAATCTGCTTTTCATATTCTCTTAGTTTTAATTCAACTTTATCGGCTTCACTTTTTCTAATTTTTTCCTTTTCTTCATTTAGCTTTTTGCTCAGTGTTTTTTGAGATTCAGCTTCAATGCTTTCTTTAAGTTCTTCTTTTTCTCTTTTTAACCTTTCAATTTCTGCTTTACTTTTATTGAGTTCTTTAATTTGTTCAGACTTTTCATTTAACTCTTTTTGAAGTTCTGCAAATTGTTCTAATTGTTCTTCAACTACTTTTTTCTTTACTTCAGCAGAAATTTTTCCTTTTTCTTCTTTTATTTTTTCAGCTAACTTTTTATTAAAAAGTTCACTTTCTTTTTCTTTTTGTTTTTCAAATTCTTCTTTCTCTTTATGTAAGGTTTCGATTTGATTTTCAAACTTTTTCTTTTCCTCAGCAAGTTTAGCATTTAATTCTTTTTTATAATCTTCTTCCAATTGATGTGAAATAATATCTTGCACATCTATTATTGTTCCACATTTCGGACATGTTATTTTTGTTTGATTTTTCATTTTACATTGCTCTTATCAATTTTTATAAAATTTATATTTCTATTATTTCAAAATCATTTTGAAGTCTTTCCCTTACTGATGTTGACATCTCAGGAACATTAATCATTAGGTTTTCTTTAGCTCGACTACAAGCAACATAATAAACTCGATGATCTTCATTTTCAATTAAATTTGTGTTTAGAAGAAATGCTAAGTCTCTTTCTTCATTGTACTTCTTGCTATATTTACCTTTTATAATGATTAAAACATTATCAAATTCATCTCCTTTAGATTTATGAATTGTTCGATGAATACTTTCATCTTTAATAAGTCTAATCGAAAGTGCTACTTCTTTGTAAGTAGTATTCTTGTAAAAATCGGCTATTGGAGTTATTTCTCCCTTTTTATATTCTTGAATTTTAGAGATTGTTACAGGCGAAATAGCAGTCAAATATTTAAAAAAGTCCCATAGATTCATGTTTGAATAATAGCTATAATCATTTAATATCTTTTTAATTAGTGTAAGGGCAGACTTTTGACCTTTGAATTCATCTAATATCTCTAAAATGATAGCTTAATTCTTTAATTGCATCACTATATTGTGCCTGTTTTGCATACTCAATTGATTTAATCACTGAAATTATAAATCTTTTTCTTTTATGGTTATTATCAATATTGAATTGTTCTTCAATTAATAAATTAGCAGTATTATCTATATCAATTCTTTTTTTCATTGCATTTGCGCTAGTGACCATATAAGATAGAGTCACTACTTTATCTTTTCCAAAAAATTCATCACATTTTTCAAGTGCTCTTATACTATTTCCAATAATTATTTTAGGTACATTGCCTTCTTTATTATCAGGACTTTTTTGATTCAAATCCGTTCTAATCTTATTTAATACTGAAATTATTTGATTTGTACTTCGCCAATTATCTTGAATTTCAAAATTTTCAATTGAGGGTAGCGTAAAATCTATAAATTGCTGCATACTTGCACCTTGGAAACTAAAAATAGATTGAGCTTTGTCTCCAATTACACCGACAATTGTTTCTTTAATAGAAATTTTCTTAATAATTTCTGACTGAATTGGACTCGTATCTTGAAATTCATCTAAGAAGAAATAAGGAAACTTTGCTCTTAATACTCTTTCAACATTTGAGTCTAGCATTTAATATCTCCCATGCAAAAGCTAATATATCATCATAATGCATAATTCCTTTTTCCCAAAAAAATGTTTTATATTTCAATAAACTTTTATGATAAATATTATTTTTATCTTTAATTCTTAGAACACACTCCTTGCCAGAAATTTCCCAATATATTTTTTTCCTCATATCATTTTCAGAAACATATCTTCTTGGTAAATCAGTTCGATTAAAAAAGCCTTCCGAAAATATATGTTCGAAGGGATTATCGAATTTTGCAGGGTCAATACTATACTTATCTTTAATAGAAAAAGATAAGGTTTAACAACATGAGTAAAAAGGAAACTATGTATTGTACTAATTTCTAAATGGTCTTTTTCATCCTCAATTCTACTGACAAGTGTATCAACACCAACATTTGTATAAGTAATACAAGCAATCTTTTTATTTCTTGAGAATCTGTTAGAGTTTGTTAACACATTTTTAACATGATTAACAAGGAATCTTGTTTTACCAGCCCCTGGTCCATGCAACAACTTTAAAATGTTGTCTCAATATTGATATTAGAATCTGCTGTAATTATTTGCATAACCAATCAATTGCTTTCTTTATATAATCAGGTAGTTTTAAATTTTTCAGTATTCCCATCCACAAAGTTTGATTTTAAGATTTGAGCTAATTCATATGCATTTTCCCCTTTTGATATTGAATTTAAATATCTTGAAGCTATTAGATGCTTTTTCTTTTCTTCATCACCTAAAGCTTGATTTTTTTATGGCATTCAAGTACTCTTTGATTTTCTTTTCCTTTTCTACTATACAGAGCAATTAATTCATCTATGCTCTTATCTTCATTATAAGCTTTGATTAATTTTTTTAGCTCTTCTATTATTTGATATAGAATCTCCAATAAAGATATATCGTTTGAGGATTCTCGTAAGCAATTGCATATTCAAAAGTTTTTCCTATTCCTTTTGTTTGAGAAAAGCTTCTAATATTCTTATGTTTTCCTTCATCATAATCATCTACAATTGAATTTGAACAATCCGTAAATTCAATTAAATCAGTCACTTTTTTCAAAAGGATAACATTTTTCATTTTTAGTATCATTCATCAATTGTATAAATATGGGTCTAAATCGGTAATACATGCTACCTTTTTATTAATGGTATTTGATTTTTCCGAATCAAATAATTTTAAGAAATGTTTAAAATATCTCCCCCCTATATTAATTATAGAAACATGTTCATCTTCAAGACTTTGCTTTTCATAATTTGCAAATATTGGCAATAATAATTGCTCAGATATTCCTTCAACAAGAATCTACTTTTTTCGAGAATAACATATCAGATTTTGTAGCATCTAAGAATCTTTGAACATATTTTTTTGAATCTTGTTCATCTTCTGAAAACACTTTTCCCAAATAAGCAACATTCAATACTCCTTTTTCATCTCTATTAAGACAAATAATATTATCTAATTCTACTGCTGCGGTGATACTGGGAGAATGTGTCGTAATAAATATCTGCTTTGCTTTTTCTTTTTGGTTATTATATAAGAACTTTAGGAATTTGTACTGCATTGCTGGATGCAAATGTGCTTCCGGTTCTTCAATGGCAAGAATTGGGAAAGTTTTTGAGTTACTTCCTAAATAATCCCCAGAAGCATCCTTTTGCATTTTTGCTAGTAAAAGTGAAATGAAAATTAAATTGTTATATCCAAGTCCATTGTAGGTAGCAGGAATTGTTATTCCAGTTTCGTGTTTTACTATTAATTTAAGAGCAGAATATAATTCTGTATCTAGAATATGTCCTTCAAAATCAGGTCCATCATTTTCAGAAGAAGCTCCGGTTCCCGATGCATAAGAAAGCATTACGATTTGACCAGATTTCATTCTTTCTTTTAACTGCTCGATTAATTTCGTTGCTGATTTTGAAAAGTCTTTTCTTTTTTTGGCTATTTGTTTTTGCTGCTCCTTTTTATCAATACTTTTATTATTCTTTATATCATAGTCAATAAAAAAATCTATTACTTCTCTTAAAAGAGTATTTCGTCCTGTAAATAAGTCTCTATTTACATCCCTAATTGCGTCAAGAAATTGAAAGTCAATTTTTTTAATTGTATCTGGATCCACTATATTTTTATAATCTGGATTTCCACAGTAAATTTTACTTGTGTATTTTCTTAAAAATTGATGTTCTAATTGCTTGCCAATAGTCTTCAATACTTCTGACTTAACAAATCCATCTCATTTTAAATAGTCTTCATGTTCTTTCTTTGGAAGATAAAATATGTATGTTAGTTGAGCAGAATATGGAGAATCTAATTTAGTTAACCATGTTGAAGCAGTTACTAAATCATCAGAGAATTCATCTTCGTCCTTCTGATTCTGAAAATGTTACACTAATTTTGACCTTGGGAGGTTCTTTTATAAATTTTTCAATTGTAGTATTTTTATTAAAATCATCAATATCTAGCTTTTTACTTCCACCAAAATTTAAAACTAAGTCAAAGCTTTTAATAAATTAGATTTCCCAGAGTTATTATGTCCAATTATTACATTAACTCCATCTACAAATTCTACAATACAACCTGATTCAATACCGTCACTATCTTTTTGTAAAGGAAAATTTCTAAATCCTTGTATTTCAATTTTTGATAAAAACATATAGTAACCTTATTATTTATTATACACAGATAAATTATAACATAATTTTATTATGCTAAATATTTATAGAAGTAGTAAAATATGAATCGCATACGCAAAGCTTCATAGCATTTACCCTTTCGATTTGGAATCAAATGGGGAGTTAAATAGTTATCAAAACCAAACTTAATTTATATAACATATTATATCAAGAAATTTATCTCTTTCGGAAAATCAGAATATAATTGGTGCAGTTGAAAAAAGATGTGAAGAATAAAAAAAAGGGAAAGCTGATGTACTTTCCCTTCATGAAATGTAGGAACATCATTTATGATGTTCTATTATTACAACTATTATCTAAAAATTAATAAATCTACCAGAATATTTTTCGGGATTAAATTCAACATAAAAAGAATTTGATAAATCAAATTCCTACAGCAATGAATATAATTTCACACTGCAATATGTTCACTGCTGAATACCTTTGTATAATAATTGGCAAACTGCTCAAAGGCATCGTGCAGGATGCCCGAATTTACGCTGAAAAATTATAGTAAATTTTATATTTTAAATACAGTGACCATAGAGATAAAATGCCCACAAAAGAAAATCAAAATCAGAATAATGTAACCATAGCAGAACCGGAGAGTAAAGTTAAAGTTCAAACAGAACTTAAGCCGGATGACTGGCTTTGTCTTGCCTGCAATAAAAAAATTACTGAGGATAAAGAACGGTTCGCGTATGATGGTCAAACTGAATTTCAATTTAGAAATCCGGACGGATATGTTTTCGATATAATAACTTTTCGTACTGCTGTCGGCTGCCGCGAAGAAGGGATTCCAACTTTAGAATTTACCTGGTTTAAAAATCATTTATGGACTTTTGCAGTATGCAGCCGGTGCGGACTTCACCTGGGATGGAAATATTCCGGAAAGTTTAATTTTTATGGGTTGATCAAATCCAGGCTGGTTAAAGGGTTGGCGCTTTTTAACTAAGTCTATTTGTCCTTTTCTTGACGCAAGAAAAGAACGAATGGCATAGCCATCACAATGTGAAAGAAACATGCACTTTAAAATAAATTCTAAAATTTTACTTCACTTGTTTTATTCTATCTTTACATGTAAAGAAAAATAACTCAGTCGCTCCGCTCCTTCAAACCCCTACTTCTTCGGGGCAGGCACATTTTTCTTTTTGTGTTATCCTTTTTTTTTCAGTAATCTCATTCAGTATAATTTTTTAACGAATTTCTTTTAATGTGCGGATTTGCGATTATGTCATTACCATTAAGATTCTATCAATTTTATAAAAACATGCTTTAAAAATAAAGCTTTAATCTCAGGATTAACCCTTAAGGTTGCATCTACAAACCGTTTCAACGTTTTACCAAAAAGACGAACTCATTAAAATAATTATTTTATTTTTTCTTAAACACTAACGCTATCCACTCATCCATTTGATTTTTGTTAGTTAATTCAAAACCTAGGTGTTCATATTTTTCTTTTATGTCTTTCTGGTCTGTTTCTAATAAACCGGATAATATAATTTTACCGTTTGGCTTTACTTGTTTGCTTATGTTATCTGCAATTTCCAGCAAAACATTCTTTTGTATGTTGGCAATTATTAAATCAAAATCATTTTCTTCAACTTCTTTAATCTCGCCGGTTTTGATATCAATCTTATTTACAACCTCATTTAGTTCTGCATTTTCCCAGGCGTTGTCATAGCACCATTCGTCATTATCAATTGCTATTGCTTGTTCTGCTCCAAGTTTTATAGCTGCAATAGATAAAATTGCGGTTCCGCTGCCGACATCCAAAACTTTTTCGCCGCCTTTAATTTCTTTTTCCAGTTCATTCAAAACTAATTTTGTGGTTTGATGCTCGCCGGTTCCAAACGACATTTTAGGATCAATGGTAATTACAATTTCTCCGGGCTGTGCTTTATATTTTTTGAAGGTTGGTTTAATAACAAATTTATCAGAAACATGAATTATATTTATTCCCTTCTCCCATTCTTTGTTCCAGTTTTTTTGTTCGACTAAATGCTCTTCAACTTTAAATTCGAGAAGCATTTTATTTTCAACAAGCTGCTGCAGAGCATATACAATTTCAAGGTCGTCAACATCTTTCTTTTTATCTGCATAAACTTTAAGGCAATTTTCTTCTTCGGTAATGCCGTCAATATCCAGGTCCATAAAATACCGGATAAAATTTCTGCGTTGAAGGGTTTGGCGGTTATTATAAATTCTTTAAAACGTTTCATTTTTATTAATTCATTTTACAAAGTATTGAGCCCCTATGGGGTTCTGATGTTTAAGATAATTCTAATTCTACAAATATTTAACTCCTAACGGAGTTATCTCATTCTTATCTTCTCTCCTGGGGAGAGATATATTTGTAGAAATAACAAAAGCCACAAAACCGGAACCCCGTGGAGGTTCAATATATAAATTAATATTTGCTCTCTGTTTTTGCTTTTTCACAAAACATCTCCATTATTCCAATTAGCTAAAATGTATATAAAATATTTTTTATCATTCATATTATTTTAATAAAAGATTTCTCAGTCGATGACTCCTTCGAAATGACAATCCTTAGTTTATCGAGTTTGCATAACTTTTAATAATTAAACTTTAACGAGTAAAGCAAATAAGTTAAAACATCACCAACCTGCTGCAAAGTTTCTTCACTAATATTTTCCATAGTGTCATTTTCAGAATGCCAGTAATTTCTTCTTTTGTTGGGAGTGTCGGCGCCAATTAAATCTGCATCAATAATATCGACAGTACGGATGCCGGCTTGATTCATTGGTATGTGATCGTCATAAATTGCACCGCCTTCCACCTGGCTGAAATCAGAAGCACTTTTTAAGGAAGCAATATTCCAAATCATATTCACTATATCAGGCGCATACTGAATTGAGTTTTGTTCTTTTGGAAACGATGCTTCTTTATCTCCAACCATATCCAATAAAATTCCGAATGCGGGATAATTATCTTTATAATAATTAGCTGCAAGATATTTTGAGCCGATACAAAATAAAGTTAAATCATTTTCTTTGCCGTAATCTTCACCATCAAGTAAAACAATATCAACACCGTAACTAATTTTTTTCTGCTTTAATAATTGAGCAATTTCGAGAAGAACTCCAACTCCGCTGGCACCATCGTTTGCTCCAAGTATGGGTTGACTTTTTTAAGCATCGACTGTTGCGTGTTCAGCACGCGGGCGAGTGTCCCAATGAGCACACAATAAAATTCTATTTTTATTTTGAGGATTAAACTTGCCGATAATATTTGTTAGATGTAATGCTTCATTGTCATAACCGGTATAATTAAATGCTTCAAGTTCCACTTCATCCGCATAATTTCTTAACTCACTTTGCAGATAGACTAACATCTTATCATGCCCGGTTGAGCCAGGGTTCCGCGGCCCAACTAAAGTTTGAGCATCAGTATATTGATATGCATTTTGTGCATTGAAAGCTGGAATTGAATCAGGAGCTGAAAGTTCGTATAATGGCTTTGAAGGCTGTTCTTCAGTACTTTTATTACAAGAAAGAAAAATAAAATTAAGTAGCAGTAATAAATACAATAGTGAGAAAACTATATTTTCTGTACATCAAAATGTTTCTGTTAGTTGATAAAAATTGAGCGGTTAAAGTTAAGATTTTTTGAAACTATTTCTAAATGGAAAAAGAATTGTATTATTGAAATTGTCATTTCGACCGTAAGGGAGAAATCTTTTAAATAATTATTTAGATTTCTCACTCGAAGACTCATTCGAAATGACAATTGCAAAAAACTAATACTCGGTCAAAATCTCACAAATCTTATCCTGATAATCTCTTGCCGGTTTTGCTTTACCTACAAAATTCTGCATCCATAATTGAAAATACAATTTTATGTCCATTCTTAGCAGTCAGATATCCTGACAAAGTTGAAACTCCGCTTAACGAACCGGTTTTTGCATGAACATTATTTTGTGCGTTTGGTATCAATCATCCTTGTATCAAGAGTTCCATCTGCGCCGCCTATTGGAAAAGAATAATATAAAATTTTATATAAATCAGGATACTGATAGTACATGTATTTCAGCACTGAAAGAAGCAATGAGCTGTAACTAAATTGTAATGCGAAACTCCCGGAGCCGTCTACTATCCTATAAATTTTGGATCCAATTGCAGAGAGTAATTAAAGAATCAATCAATTTTAATCCTTTTTTGCTGAAGCTGGTTTGCCGAAATATTTTTCACCCATAGCACGAAGTGTCATTTCAGCACCAAGGTTATAGCTGACTTTATTTAAGTTTACAATTACAGAATCATATTCCCATTGATGGCTGCAGGCTTTGATTGAATTTTCCGGAAGTGTTTTAATTTGCTTTATCCGTTAAATATTATTCCATGCCTAATTAAAGATTCTTTTAACAATGTTAAGAAATAAAATTCCGGCTGCCATACATTTATGATTTCAGAAGTTTCATAATCATCCGGAATGTTAATGGTTGTATCCCGTTTAATTAAAATTGTATTCTTGCGGTTTATCCAATCTCTATCAATCATAACCGGCTTATTATTATCTGTATCGCCGGCAAATGAAATAAATTTAACATCAACATATTTTGTAGTCTGGAATTAAGGTAACTTCCGGTATTTTATTTCTATAATTCACTTTAACTTGAATTGCATTGGTATTAATATTTAGAGCGGTCATATAAGGTGCATCCGTAGAAGGATCATCATCCCACATCCATCCGTTACCCCAGAAAAGTGAATCACACATTGAAACATCACCGTAAATATTTCCCAATATTTCTTTCACTCCAAGATTCTTTAATAGCACAACCATTGAATCTAAATCTTTGGTGGTGAAGTCCGGATCTAAACCGCCGACCGCATATAAATCACCGTAAAGAATACTATCTGCAATAAAGCCAGTGTAATAAAGTGAAGTAGTAAAATTATATTTTGGCCCAAGAAAAACTAATCCGGCAGCCGTAGTAAGCATTTTCATGTTTGATGCCGGGTGCATCAGTAAATTATAGTGAAGCTGGTATAAGAGTATCATTGGTTGTTAAATCATAAGCTTCAATAGAAATATCTGTTGATTTGAAGTAATCATCATTAAGCAGAGCTGTCAATTCTGGATTTTAAAGTTTGTTTATCTTGAGAGAAAATTAAAGTTGAGAAAACGAAGATAAGTAGTATGATATTTTTCATTAGTAATGAATTTTGTTTATGATAAAGTATGTATTATTTGCAATTAAAACCTCCGAAGTTTTAAAAATATCGGAGGTTAGTGAATCAAATTTTATAACTGAAAGAGTTTATGATATCGTCATTTCAATAGGAGGGAGAAATCTTTTAATGAAATAGATTTCTCGGTCCATGCTTCCGTCGAAATGACATTCGGGATTAAAATTATATACTATTCTTATATTTAAAAATATTGCCGAACTCTAAACTCAGCTCCAACTTTATTTTCAACTATATCTCTTGCTTTTTCAATATCTAATCCTTCAATAGAAACAACCGACATTACAACTTGCCCGGCATAAGATTTAGCATTCTTTGCAAAGTTAATCATTTCATTAAACATGCTTGGTTCAAGTCTCATTATTTCCGCATATTGATGAGCATTGGTTGCATTCAAACTGATTGAAACAATATCAATTAAATTTTTCAGTTCAGGAGTAATGTCTCTTTTATTTATAAAGCTTCCGTGGCCATTTGTATCAAGCCTCGTTTTGCCGCCATTTTCTTTTACAAATTTGGCAACTTGTTTTACAACATCCCATCTTGTAGTTGGTTCGCCGTAACCGCAAAAAACTATTTCATTATAATTCTTCGGGTCGCCGATTTCATTTATATAAACTTCTGCTGGAGGTTCTTCACTTTTATTCATCTTTAAATTGTACCCATGCAGAACAGCTTCACCTTTTCTATCACAAAATACACAATCAGCATTGCAGCGGTTAGTAATATTGATGTACAAATTATTTTTTAATTTATAAGTGAAGCTGGTTTTAGGTTTGCTGCCGACCCCAAAAAATTTGAATGCATTATATGAAGTTATTCTTCCAACATCTTCAACAGATATTTTATGAATATCAGCAATCTGTTCAGCAACATATTTAACATAAGCCGGCTCATTTCTTTTTCCTCTAAATGGAACAGGAGTCATAAACGGAGAATCAGTTTCAATCATCATATATTCCAGACTTGTTTTTGAAACAACATCTCTAAGTTCATCGGCTTTTTTAAAAGTAATATTCCCGGTGAATGAAATTAAGTGATGCTTTTTAATAAGTTCACGTGAATCATCCAGTGAGCCATTAAAGCAATGAAACTGTGCTCTCAATCCGCTTCCATTGTATTCATGAATCACTTTCAGCATATCTTCATCTGAATCGCGGTTATGAATAACAACTGGCAAATCTAATTTTAATGCTAATTCAATTTGTGCTTTGAATGCTTCAATTTGTTTTTCCTTGGGCGAGAAATCATAATAATAATCAAGGCCTATTTCCCCAATGGCGACAATCTTTTCATTCTTTGCTAACTCTTCAATTTGCGTTATCCAATCATTGCTCCAATCTTTACTGTCATGGGGATGAACGCCGACAGCACCATAAACCATATCATATTTTTTTGTTAATTCGACAACTTGCTTTGAAGTTTCAATATCAGTAGCTGGAACAATTATATAATCTATTCCGCTGTCAACAGCATTTTTTATAACTGAATCAACTTCACCTTCAAAGTTGGGAAGAAAAATATGTGCGTGTGTATCAACAAACATTTGAAAAATTCTTTATTAATGTTAAAAAATAAAAATTAGAAATTCATCTCCAAACTTAATGAAATATTACGTGGTGGTTCAAGGTTACCGATTAACTCTACATAATTATAATTAAAAATATTTTTAAAATTAAGATGAAGCTTTAAAGGAAGTGAAATGAAACGTAGGCTGCATTAAAATCAAAAACATACACGGCAACTCTTAAATCACCATCTTTAACAATTCCTAAATTAATTAATTCTTCATCAATTTGTTCAACACTGCTTGAATATCTGAAATCACTGCCAAATTCAAATTGGCCAACTTTATAATCTGCTTTTATTAAAGCTGTGTGCCTAGGTCGGTATTTCAAAAATGTATTCATATTCAAATCTCTTGCCCATAAATAATCATAGCTCAAACTAAAATTCAAAGCGTTATTCAAAAAAGAATAGATTGGAAACAAATTCAACTCCTTGAACTCTGGCACGAGTAACATTATTAAAAGTAATTTTTCCATCAGAAGCATCAACACCGGCTTCGATAAAATCATATAATTCATTTTGATAAATACTTGCATCAAAATTCACAGTTGAATTCAATTGATAATTTACTCCAACTTCTGCATTAAAACTGCTTTCCGGTTTTAACTTTGGATTGGGTTTAATAGTTACGCCATTTGAAGTTGTTGAAGTAAAAGCTTCAGCAAGAGTTGGAGCTCTAAAACCGGTTCCGGCAAATGCTCTTAAAATTAAATTGGTAAGCGGTTTATAATTTATTCCAGCTTTAGGCGAAACAGCAGAGTTACTTTTTATCGAATCAATCTTTGTATAATCATAACGCAATCCTAAAGTACCTTTCCACAATTTTGAAAAATCATAATCCATTTGAGAATAAACTCCAAATGAATTTGATGACCTATTTCCAAATATATTTGAATGAACATTTGCATTTGAAGCTTCAATTCCGCTGACCAGCACTGCATCTTCAAAAGGCTTTATTGTAGTTTGAAATTCACCTCGAAATAAATTTGTTGTTGAATTATTATTTGCCTGTGAACCGTCATCCCAATTAGTGTAATAGTAGCTTGCCCTTGCTTCGTAATAGAAATTATCAGAATAAATATTTTTATAAATCAATCCAAGTAAATGCCGGTTGGTTGAAACTCTTTGCCCCTGGTCAGCATCCGGCGGGACAAGAGCATTTCGAGAATCTTTCCAGTAAACAAAATTACCGCTTCTCTTATTAAACGTATTTAATAAAAAAGTAAGAGAAGATAAATTTGTAAAATCATATTTTGCTTTTAAAAAACCAAGATATTTTTTTGAAAAATTATTTTGCCGGTAGCTGTTATCTTCCAGGCGGGAAAAAGAAAAACCAAAACTAAATTTATTAATTCGTTGCGAATGCCCGATAGGTTAAACTGTTAAAGCTTCTATATTGATTTGACCAATTCCATTCATTATAAGAAGGTTTATCATAAAATCCAATCCCGGATTTTAAAATAAGTTACAGGTTCTGAAGAAAAATCTTTAGTTAATACATTTACAACTCCGCCAATTGCGGAAGAACCATAAAGAGAACTTGCAGCACCTTTAATAATTTCAACATCTTTAATAACAGCAGTTGGAATTACTTCCCAAATGGTTTCACCGGTATCTCCGGTATAAAAAGGAATTCCATCTAAAGTTAACATAACTCTTGAGCCTGCTCCCCTGCTGTATCCGCTTGAACCGCGAATACTAATTTGATCATCAGTCATATTAATTCCCGGAACATATCTAAGAGCATCTTCAAGATTTGTAAAATCATTTTTTGAAAATAAAGCTGCTGGAATTATTTCAGCTTTAACAGGAAGATCAGAAATAAGCTGAACATATTTTGATGCTGAAACAACTGGACTATCCGTAATAAAAACTTTTCCAGGGCTTAATTGAACATTTACAGAAACTGATTTATCAATAATTTTAATACTATCTATTATTTTAGTTTGATAACCGATAAAAGATACTTGCAAATTGTAAATACCTGGCTTTAACTCATTTATCTTATAATTACCATTTAAATCTGTCGCAGCCCCATACGTAGTAAATTTTAAAGACACATTTGCACCAATTAACGGCTCTCCAGATTCAGAATCTGTAATACTTTACCTTTAATGGAGTATGTTTGAGCAAAAGACAACTCACTAAAAAATAAAAAAATATTAAAAAGATAATTTTTCATTAATAATTTTTTACTTGTTGTGCTCCGCCTGGCGGCTGAGGAGGAGGATTATTAAAATCACAGTTTATATTTATGTTTTTAGCTTCACCATTATTGGAACAATTAAAACTCCCGGTTTAGTTGTATCCGAACTATTATAATAAACTCCTGCAACAGTCCAATCAATTCGATTTAAAGATAAAGTTGGTGTTTTTGACTGAGCAACTACAACGTATTCATATCTGCCCGGGCTAATAGAACCAAATGCAGAATCTGCTGAACTATAATTTAAAGATAGTTGCTCCATAAGGAATTTCATTACTAATGAATTTTATATTTAACGGACTAAAATCAGCGGCAGATTTTAATTCATTTTTAAATACTACCAAATAAGTTCTGGTTATTCCTTCTGGCCAATTACCAATAAAAGTTATATGTTCCACTAAAGCCTATTCCCCTGGCAGTGGTTCAATTCCTTTATCACAGCTATTTAATAATAACAGAGAAACGAATAAAAATATTAAAGAGATTTTCATAAAGGAAAAAATAAATAGGTTATTATTTATTTACAATTGAAAATTGAGAAATGGAAAATGGACAGCTAATTTATTAAAGATGCTGAAAAAACCAGTTCAGTATGACTTAAACAACTTCCCCAATTACAATTGGATGTTCATTAACGTCATTAGAAAGTTGAATTGCTTTTTGCTCATCATTTTTAGAAACTACTGCTATTAAACCAATACCAAGATTAAAAACATTTCTCATTTCTTCATCGGAAATTTTACCGGTCTGCTGAATCAGCTTAAATATTGACGGCATCTCCCATCTATCCCAATTAATTTTTAATGATAATCCATCAGGAAGAATTCTTTTTGTGTTGCCGATTATACCTCCACCAGTAATATGAGAAAGCCCTTTTATTTTCATGTTCTCTTTGAGATGAGAAATCAATTTCAAATATGACTTATGAATTCTTAAAAGTTCTACCCCAAGTTCATTATCAAATCCTTCAGGCTTATCAGTTACTTTATATTTATTCAATAAAACTTTTCTGGCAAGAGAATATCCGTTTGTGTGAAGTCCATTTGATGAAAACCCAAGAAGTAAGTCTCCTTTTTTTATTTCTTTGCCGTCAATAACTTTTTGCTTATCAACCATCCCCACAATTGTTCCAGACATATCATATTCTTCCCCTGAATATAGTCCTGGCATTTCAGCAGTTTCACCGCCAATTAAAGCGCATCCATTTTCTTTACAGGCAATTGAAAATCCTTCAATTATTTTTTCTGCTTTGTCAGGATTTAATTTCCCAAAAGCAAGATAATCCAAAAAGTACATTGGCTTTGCGCCGCAAACAGCAATATCGTTTACACAATGATTAACTAAATCTTGTCCAACAGTATTATGCTTATCCATTTCAAAAGCAATTTTTAATTTCGTACCTACACCGTCAACACTTGAAACTAAAACCGGGTTTTTATAGCCGGATAAATCAAGTTCATAGAATGCCCCAAATAAGCCTATATCTGATAAAACATTTTTATTAAAAGTTGATTTTGCAAATCCTTTTATTCTTCGTAATTGTTTCATCACCGGCTTCAATATCAACACCGGCAGATTTATAGGTAGTATCCAATCCTTATCCCTTATGAAATTAATTTTTCAAAATTGATTCAAAATTTACAATTTAAAGAGACATTAAACAAAGCTATTACTTCACTATATGTTCAGCAATTAGTATAATTTTATATCAGTATATATAAATTGAAACAATGCAATATCTCAGAATTGAAAATGATATTTTCATCATTCTTGACAGAGAGAACTATATTTATAAATACCAATTATTTTCTTTACTTAATGCAATAATACAAAACAAGTTAACGGAACGGATTTTGCAGAATCGGGGAGTCACATAATTTAATAACAATTTTTCGGGGATATGCCGATGAAAAAAATTACACAAGTTATCTTGATTTTGTTTGTTTTTTGCAGTGTGGAATTACTTGCACAAACTGCAAAAATAAAAACTCAGTGGGTTAGCCCTCGTACAATGGGTACGGTTACTCCAGGAACTAATCCTGTTTACAGCGGAAGCAAAACCGTTGCAAAACATATGTTAGTTTACTTAACAGCTGATACCACTGGTGGGGTTAATACTTTTACCTGGGCTCTAACAGGCCCTACAGGGACATCTACTACTTTAAGTAGTACAAATACACAAAATACAACCTTCGTACCAGATACTTCCGGTTACTATTATGTTTCATTGCAAGTTAATGGTGGTAGCACAGACGAAGATACGTTTTACGTAAGTACTTATAGAGGGGTTACTGGAACTGCACCAAATTGCAGCAATTGTCATGCAAGTACATATACAAGCTATAATGCAACCGGTCATGCTAATATATTTAAAGAAGGTATAACAGGTGAGTTAGAAGTAGCAAACGGTTTTGGAATATACTCAGTTGCTTCATGTGCAAAATGTCATACAACCGGTTGGGATCAGTCAGCTAATAACGGAAATTTTGGTTATTTAGCTCATAATAGCGGATTTGATACAGCATGGGCCGCAACATATACAAAAACCGGAAACTCTTACTTAATCCCTGAAGGTGATTTAACAGCATGGAATTTGTTAACTACAGATGCTAAATATAAAAATGCTGCACCTGTTGCTAATATTGGCTGCGAAAGTTGTCATGGACCTGGTGAAGGACATGCAGCTGCTTTTGGTGATACAAAAAAAATAAGCGTAAATATGGACGCTGGCGTGTGCTTACAATGTCATGATGCACCAACACATCATACAATTGGTGAATATTATGTTACTTCAGCACATGCAACTTTACCACATTTAGAAGCAAGAACATCATGTTTCCCATGCCACGGTGGAACTGCATATTATAAATACATCAAAAATCCGACAACTCCAGGACGGGTTAATGAGGATGCTACACCAATTTCATGCGCCGTTTGCCATGATCCTCATGATGCTAAATAACTTTGGATTAAGGATTGCTCCAGCTATTAAATTAGCTAATGGGTATGACATTACATCTGGTGGAAATGGTCAAATGTGTATGACTTGCCATCAAGCTAGAAAAAATGGCGATACGGTTATCAATGATACACCACCATATTATGGATTTTCTGATAGATTTGATCCTCATCATAGTCCTCAGACAGATATGTTCTTAGGTCAAAATGGTTATCAGTTTGATGATGCTTCAATCACTGGTTTAGGTACACATAGTAAAGTTATGCAAGATGCATGCATTACCTGTCATATGGCTAATATCGGAACTGGAAACAGTCCTAGTCATCAATGGAATATGATAGATACTACTGGCGGCACAGCCCATGACCTTGTAACAGCATGTGTAAATTGTCATGGCCCTATTACTTCTTTTGATGATATTCAAGCAAGTTCTGATTTTGATGGAAATGGTACAGTTGAAGGAGTACAAACAGAGGTTGAAGGTATGCTTGCTAAACTTGCAGAATTATTACCAAAAGACTCACAAAATCCAACTGTAGTTGTTTCTAGAATGTATGATTCATTATTAGTCAAAGACAAACCTGAAGTTATAAAAGGTATTTATACTTATTACTTTGTTGAAGAAGATAGAAGTATGGGTGTCCATAATACCAAATATACCGTTGCACTTCTTTCTAAAGCTTTAGCTGGTCTAGGCAGCGTTGTTCCGGTTGAATTAGTTTCTTTCAATGCAGTTGAAAATAATGGAATGGTTCAATTGAAATGGGAGACTGCTACAGAAACAAATAATAATGGTTTCGAAGTTGAAAGAAGAACCGGTAAATCATGGAACAGAATAGCGTTTATTAAAGGTAATGGAACATCCTCAAATGTTAACAACTATTCTTATTTAGATAAACCATCCGGTATAGAAGATGTTGTTACTTATAGATTAAAACAAATCGATTTTGACGGATCAGCTCACTTCTCAAAAGAAGTTGAAGTAGTATTGAACAATTCACCGAAAGAATTCAGCTTATCGCAAAACTATCCGAATCCTTTCAACCCGAATACTGTTATTAAATACTCTGTTCCTTTTGAAAGTAAAGTTAAAATTGTTGTATACAATTTAACTGGCGAAGTTGTAAATACTTTAGTAAATACAACTGAAGCTGCTGGAACTCATGAAACTAACTTTATTACTAATGCTTCTGGTTTGAGCTTATCTTCTGGTATTTATTTCTATTCAATGGAAGCTGTTTCCATAGATGGAAGTCAAACATTCAGACAAACCAAGAAGATGATTTTAATGAAGTAATATTCAGAATATCTTCTTTTATCTTAACCCGGTTTCTTAATTGGAACCGGGTTTTTTATTTATAAGGAAACCATTTTTTCCATAAAGAGTATAATTGATCATTTTATTGCCTATTTTGCATACTGATACAAAATTTTCCACTATGCAAGAATTCAAAATTTTCTTATTATTTAATATATTTGTTACTTTGAATTTTAGATAATTAAATCAACCAAAATGCTTAACAACGATTTAAACGAACGAGAAAAAAATATATTGCGCTATGTTATCCAGCAATTCATTCTAACTGCTTCCCCTGTTGGATCGCGCTTTATAACTAAGAAATATGATGTCGGCGTTTCACCGGCAACAGTAAGAAATATAATGTTTGACCTGGAAGAATCCGGCTTTATTATTCATCCGCATACTTCGGCAGGAAGAGTTCCAACCGACAAAGGATATAGATTTTATGTCGATTCACTTATGGAATTGCAAAAATTAAAAAGCGCCGAAAAAGGATTGATCACAAAAGGTTTTGAAAATAAAATAATTGAAACTGATGAAATATTTAGGCTAACGTCGGAACTTTTGAGCCGGATTACAAACCAACTTGCATATATAAGTTATCCTAAAATTGATTCCGGCATTTTTGAGAAATTACAAATTTTAAGCCTGTCATCATCACGGATAATGGTGGTAATAAGTATAACTTCCGGGCTTGTAAAAACAATTACCCTGGAAATTTCAACTGAGATTAAATCTACTCAGATTGAATCTGTTCAAAGCTTATTAAATGAAAGATTAACTGGATTAACATTTAAAGAAATTCGTTCTACATTTACTGAAAGATTTAAAGATATTCATAAAGACCACGCAGGTATAATTAGATTATTTGTTGATTCGATGGATAAAATTTTTAATGAAGTTAAACAATCTGACAGCCTATTTATTACCGGTGCTAAAAATGTAATTAAACAGCCGGAATTTGAACACCCGGAAAGGTTCCAGAGTGTAATAGAACTGATTGAAGACAAAGATATAATTGTTCACATCCTCGAAAAATCCGGTGATCAGAAACAAAACCAGGTGTATATTTCAATAGGCAGCGAAAATGAAGATGAAAAATTAGAAGATTACAGCCTAATCACAAAAGAATATTCTATGGGAAATTCAACCGGAACTTTAGGAATTATCGGACCGAAGAGGATGGAATACTCAAAAGTTGTAACCATAGTTGATTATATATCAAAAATATTAACAGAATTTTTAAAAATAGATAATACAAAATAAGGAGATGCTTTGATTATGAAGAGTAGTAAAAAAAATGATAATGATGTTCTTAAAGACAATCTATCTAATGAAGATCAGCAAAAATTAGATGCAGATCAGGAGCAAACAGAAAATGGTGATGAAATTTATGAAGTGAATTCAGATAAATTACTAAAGCTTGAAAATGAAATTGCCGGTTTAAAAGATCAGCTTTTAAGAAAAGCTGCAGAGTTTGAAAATTACAAAAGAAGAACTGAAAATGACCAATTAAATTTAATTAAATATTCAGCAGAGTCGTTTATTGTTAAGCTTCTTCCGGTAGTTGATGATTTTGAACGCTCACTTCTGCATATTGAAAACGCAAAAGACAGCGAAGCAATAAAAAAAGGAATCAAATTAGTTTACGATAAATTAATAAAAGTGCTTACTGATCAAGGTGTAAACAAAATTGAAGCAGTGGGAAATCCATTTGATGTTGAATTCCATGAAGCATTGCTTCAGAAAAAAGCCGAAAATGTACCGGCGCATACTGTATTAGAAGATGTTGAAACCGGTTATATGTATAAGGATAGAGTTATACGGCATTCAAAAGTAATTGTAAGCGATGAATCTTCGGAAGAAATAAAAAATTCCGGCGAAGAGAATAATTCATAACAAAAGGAAATTCAGAATTTATGGCTAAAAGGGATTATTACGAAGTCTTAGGGGTTGATAAGGATGCTTCAAAAGAAGAGCTTAGAAAAGCATATAGAAAATTAGCAATGCAATTTCATCCGGATAGAAATCCTGATGATAAAGAAGCAGAAGAAAAATTTAAAGAAGCTGCTGAGGCTTATGAAGTTTTAAGTCACGATGAAAAAAAAGCAAGGTACGACAGATTTGGGCATGAGGGTGTTAGAGGAAGTGCATACGGTTCACAAGGATTTTCTGACATCAATGATATATTTTCACATTTCTCAGACATATTCGGAGGCTCTTCGATATTTGATGATTTTTTTGGCGGAGGACAAAGACAAAGAGGAAGAAGAAGTTCAGGGCAGCCTGGATCAGATTTAAGGGTAAATTTAAAATTAACTCTTGAAGAAATTGCAACCGGTGTAAATAAAAAAATAAAAATTAAAAAATATATAAATTGCGATCAGTGTAATGGAACAGGAGCTGATTCGGGAACATCAACAAAAACCTGCCCGGTTTGTAACGGGACAGGAGAAGTAAGATCAGTTTCCAGATCGGTATTCGGTCAATTTGTAAATATTACGACTTGCAATAATTGTAACGGTGAAGGTACTGTTATAGATACTCCCTGTAAAAAATGTATGGGTGATGGCAGAATTCAGGACGAAACAACTTTAAAAGTAGAAGTTCCGGCTGGAGTTCATGAAAACAGCTATATGACAATTCGAGGTGAAGGAAACTCAGGCAAACGAGGCGGTAATTCAGGAGATATAATTGTTGTTTTCCATGAAATAGAACATGAATATTTCATTAGGGATAATGATGATATTATTTATGATTTATTGATTAGTTATCCTGAAGCTGCTTTGGGATCAGAAGTTGAAGTCCCAACCTTAACAGGTAAAGCAAAACTAAAAATTGATCCCGGTACTCAACCAGGCAAGCTTTTGAAGATGAGAGATAAAGGAATTAAGCACTTAAATCACTCAGGAGCCGGTGATCAGATTGTAAGAATAAATATTCAGGTTCCTAAAAAGGTTAATCCCAAAGAAAGAGAATTGCTGCGGGAGCTATTGGATATGCCGAATATAAAATCTTCAGGGAAAATAGAAAAGAATTTTTTCAGCAAGTTCGGATTCTAAATTTTATTACGTTGCTTTGTTAATTGACGAATTGTGATTTCGGCAGCTTAAACATTAAAAATAAATTTGTTTGTTGATGTTATTGTTGAGCGTGTTTATATTTTAGGAACAATAGTGTCATTTTCTGATTTGAATTTGATTGATGTTCAAAAAAATATCTCAAAAAATAGGATTTACTGAAACAGAAATAAAAGTAATTTTTTTTCTTATTGCAGCATTAATAATTGGATTTGGATATAAAACATTCATCAACAAAGAAGATACAGAAGAATATAAGACTTTCGATTATTCTAAAGAGGACAGCTTATTTACACTTACCAAGAATGCTGAAAATATTCCCGAAAAGAATGATACTTTAAGTCATAAAAATGTTGACTATAAGCAAGAAGTTTTAGATTTTAACAAAACAAATTTTCAAAGAAGTGAGAGGAAAGTTCTTCCAGCAGAAAACAGTATCGATATAAATAAGGCAGATTTAAAAAAACTTACATCGCTGCCTGGGATAGGTGAAAAAACAGCTCAAAAAATTCTGGATTTTAGAAAAGAAAAAGGCAGTTTTAATGAGCTGGAAGATTTAATGAAAGTTAAGGGAATTGGCCAAGCAAAATTTAAGAATATTAAAAAGTATTTATTTATTGAAAAATAAAATTTTAACCTTCCGGAGGAAAAATGACTAAAAAAGACCCGTGGTATGTTCACGGTATTTTATATACTGTAATTGTAATTCTTACTTTTTTATTAATAAAAGTTGCAATAATTGACCCCAATAAAGTTGTTGAAGCTGAAAAATATAATAAAAACGAATCCCGTTTAAGATTAAAAAATCTTCGTGAAGCTGAGATTTTATGGGAGAAAAAGCATGGCCAATTCAGCGGCAGCTTAGACAGTCTGATATCATTTGTTGAACACTCCCCTTTTGTTGACAGCATTAGAAATGCTTTTGATTCATTAACCAACAAGCCCGCAGATCCTTTCTTCAAATTAACGAATGGATTATTTACACCTGACAGTTTATACAAAGCTCCAAAATCAGGACAAAGATATGAAGTCCAGGTTGATACAACAAGAAGTATAGACACAATCTTTACACCTTCAGGTAAAATTAAACGTATCGAAAATAATTTAAAAGTAGGTACAAAATATTTTCTTAACGACCCTGATGGATATGGTTCAATAGGTGATCTTCAAAACGATGCTAAGAAGAATACTGCTTCATGGGAATAATAAAAAATTATTATGACTGGATTTGAAAACCATGCCGGCTTTACTATTACTGATTCAAAGCTGCAGGTAGTAGAAGTTATTTATAACGGCAGCCAGTTTATTTTAGAAAATGTTGACGAAGCGTATTTTAACGAACAAATAAATTTTGAAAGAGATAAAGAAACAAAAATAAGCGCCCTTTTACAGGGCGCTTTTGATGAAATTCAAATTAAAAAATTATTAAAAAGCACTTCAGTTTCGTTTACACTTCCCTTCGATTTATTTTACATTATGCAGATTCCTTATGATAATACTCTCCTCCATCAAGATCTTATAGAAGAATTTAGATGGGAGTTTTCGGTACTTTATCCTCACATTAAAGTTGACGACCTCGTTATTCAATACATGGAAATAGAAAAGAATAACATATTTGAACAAAGTTCTGTGCTGGTAATCGCAATACAGAGAAAATATCTTGATATGATTCATGAATTTACAATACATAATAATTTGAATTTGAAGTTTATTGATAATGTTCATCTAGCTTCTGATAGAGCTTTGGCCGTAAGCAATTCTCTGATGGAAAAAGGATTAATTTTAAGTGTCTATTTTAATAATAAACATCTGTCATTAATTTTTTCTATGCAGGGCAAGCCATTTTACTTTAATAATTTCCCATTGAAAGGGGCAGGTGAAATTCCTGCCATAATTAGAAATGAAATTACTGAAAATCAGCTTTTAAAAATTTCAAGAAACTCCATTGATACAGCATTCATTACGGGAGACAATATCACAGATTCCGTAGTGCAAATTTTAAGAAAAGCTTTGGATATTGATTTTTATTATTTCAATCCTTTTGAGAAAATAAAACCTAATCCAAACTTATATGAAAATAATTGTTATTCGGAAAAGAACAACTCATTTTCCCCCGCTGCGGGCATCGCATTCAGATTAGCATAAATTATTTCTCTTATGAAATTAAGAATCATTTCCGGTGAATTTAAGGGAAGGCTTATTGATGTTCCCAAATCAGAATTAATTCGGCCTACAACAGATAGAGTAAGGGAAACTTTATTTAATATTCTAAATAATAAAATAGATTTTGAAGGAATATCAGTTTTAGATTTTTATTCCGGTACCGGATCCTTGGGTATTGAATGTATAAGCCGCGGAGCTAGTTTTGTTAATTTTGTTGAAAAAGATTTTTTAATATTTCAAAATTTATTAAAGAATATTACTTCTCTTTCCATTCAAGATAAATGTACCGTTATTAAAAGTGATGCGGTTTCATTTTCCAAACAGCCGCCTTCAAAAAAATTCGATTTGATACTTGCCGACCCGCCTTTCTTCAAAGATGATGTTTATGAAACGGTCGAAAATTTAAAATCCAATAAATATTTAGACGGTGAAAACTTCATGATAATCGAAAGATCAATTCAAACCAAATCTAAAGATATGTTTAACTTTTCAGTTGATCCATTTAAAATTATAGGCGATACTTGTTTATACGAGATTCGATAAAATTTAATAACGTTTTTTATTATACTATCTCCACAGTCTCAATAATTAAAATCAAAACAAAGTAAAATCATATTGAACAATCATATCCGGAATAAATAACCTGCCGTCTATATCATTATATTTTGTGAATCTTATTCCAAGCACTAATCTTCCACTATCAAGAATATTTTTATAGATACCGGTTGAAAAAGATAAATAATTTAGGTTATAGCTTAAATCGTTATTTGAATATGATCCAAACAAATTCCAGCTTTTTGTATCAACATTCAAATCATAAAATGTCTGCCAGCCAATGCCAAAATTAAAAAAATAATTTAATGGCCAATCTCTTCTTCTTGAATTAACAGTATAAAGAAAAGCAAAATTCCAGAAACTATTTTTTGTTTTTTCATTCAACAGGTACACTTTCCTTGTTTCACCGGTTGTTATTGTTTTACTTTCCACCAAAGCAAACTGGTAAGTGTTTGCCGCTTCAGTATATTTTAGATTAGCGTCAAACCGCCACGCCCATGATTCTGATTCCTTAAAAAAAGCGATTCCTACATTTTCATCCATGAGATATCTATCGTTGATATTTGATAGATTAAACCCGCCTGTTAATGCGAAAGTATTTGAAGCTGCAAAATCTACATCTACTCCGCCCTGCCAATTGGGGATGTTCCAGAATAAATTTTCACCGCTAAAATCATAAATATTAATGCCGCCGCTTTCAGTATAATAATTTTGATCAACTGATTTTTCAATCAAATATTCTCCAACATCATTCACTTTCGTATGTTGGTCGTTGTTAGTTTTTAATGTTTTATTACTATTAAAGTTAAAGTATGGCCTTAGTATAATATCATTTTTCTGTCTATTCTCTGTTATCCTAATTGAATGTCGAATTGGATTTGTTTCAACATTCATGTTTTGTAAATAAGCATCGCTTGAAGAACAGCCGGTAAACAGATAAACAATAAAAATTAATGGAGCAAGAATAATTTGCTTTGAGAAATGATTCTGTTGATTCATAACTTCCCCGATATTTTTTATTTCTTGTTGATATAAATATATGGTTTAAATGTATAAAATCAATAAAATAATTAAGGATTTCTTGTTTCCCTTATATAAAATTACAATTTTAATAATAACTTTTTCAAAAAATAATTAAACTTCTAGCTATGAGAACAGTTATATATCCCGGTACATTTGACCCTGTTACCAATGGCCATATAGATATTATTAGAAGAGCAAAGGAATTATTTGATGCAGTTGTGGTTACGGTCGCAATAAATCCCGGAAAAACTCCACTGTTCACTGTTAATGAGAGAGTGGAACTTTTAAAAGAGAGTTTAAAAGAATTTGAAAATATTACGGTTGATTCATTTGACGGTTTAGTTGTCGATCATGCACATAACGTAGGTGCAGTTGGTATTATTAGAGGATTAAGAGCAGTAAGTGATTTTGAATATGAATTTCAAATGGCGCTTATGAATAGGAAATTGGCAAAAGACATTGCTACTATTTTTCTAATGCCTCATGAAAAATATACTTATCTTAATTCTTCTATAATTAGAAATCTGGCAAGCATGTACAGTGATGTCAGTGATTTTGTACCCCCGGTTGTACATGAAGCTTTGAAATTAAAGTTTAATAAAAGATAAGTTTTTATAGGTATCTATTTAATTGTTATCCTTCCTAATAATCTTTAAGATGAATTATGAGTGAAAATGAAATGATAGGGAAAATTTGTATAGTAACCGGAGCTACATCAGGCATTGGCAAAGTTACAGCAAGAGTTTTAGCGGAAAAAGGAGCTACAGTTCTTTTAATTGGAAGAAATAAAAACAAATGTGAAGCAACTTTAAATTTAATAGTTAAAAAGACTTCTAATAAAAATGTAAGCTATTTAGTTGCTGATTTATCTTCGCAAAAAGATATTTATAATCTATCAGATGCCATTCATTCCAAATTTAATCATGTTGATGTTCTAGTTAATAATGCCGGAGCAAGATTTATAAAAAGATAGAATCTGTTGATGGTATTGAGATGACGTTTGCTTTAAATCATCTTGCTTATTTTTTATTCACTAATTTGCTATTGGATTTGCTTAAGAAAAGTGAATCGGCAAGAATTATTAATGTTTCGTCAAGCGCATACACTAAAAAAATTAATTTTGAAGACATACAATTCAAAAAAAATTATCGATGGGAAGAAAGCATATGCTCAATCAAAATTGGCAAACATTCTTTTTACTATTGAACTATCAAAAAAATTAGAAGGCACAAATGTAACTGTAAATTCTCTCCATCCTGGTGGAGTAGCAACGAATTTCAGCAGAAACAATGGAATGTATACTATTGGATAAAGCACCTTTTTCTTATATAGTAAAACGTAAATTAATTTCACCTGAAAAAGGGGCATTAACTTCAATATATCTGGCTTCATCAAATGAAGTAAGAGAATTAGCGGAGAATATTTTTTTGAATGTAAACCTGTTCCATTCAATAAAAAATCTTTACAATGAAGAAGATTCAAAAAAGTTTGGCAGATTAGTGAAGAAGTTAACCGAATCAAAAACATAATTTTATTTATTCTTTTACGAATATTTATTCAATTTTTTTTCTGAAACTCACATGAATTAAAAATTATTTTAATTTAGAATAAATTTTTAAAGTATTTAATAACAGCTTTTATATAATTTTAATCCTCAAATATTCTCATTTCTGTTTCAATCATTAAAAAACAAAAGGACACCAAATTGCAAAAATATTCAAACTTAATTTCATCAATAGAAGAAAGTAAAACTTTAGCTATTACTGCATTATCAAAAAAGCTAAAAGCCGAAGGAAAAGATGTTTTAGGATTTAGTGCCGGCGAACCAGATTTTGCTACGCCTGGTTATATTAAAGATGCTGCAATAAAAGCAATTAATAATAATTTTACAAAGTATACAGCTAATGAAGGTTATCCGGATTTAATTAAATGCGATTATTACAAAATTTAAAAGAGATAATGATTTAGAATTTGAAGCCAAAAAATATTCTTGTATCAAACGGGGCAAAACATTCAATATATAATTTATTAATGGCTATTTGCAATCCTGGAGATGAAGTTATTTTTCAGGCACCATATTGGGTTAGTTATCCTGAAATGACAAAAATTGCTCAGGCAACTTCAGTAGTAATCAATGCAGGTGTAGAACAAGATTATAAAATAACTCCTGAACAATTAGAAAAAGCCATTACTCCTAAAAGTAAAGTTTTTATTTTTAATACACCTTCAAATCCAACCGGTGCGGTTTATAGTAAGAATGAAATATTAGCATTAGGAGAAGTTTTAAAAGGAAAAAATATTTTTATTATAAGTGATGAAATTTATGAAAAAATAATTTTTGACGGTGAAGAACATTTTAGTATTGGAAAAATTGATTATTTAAAAGATCTAACTTTTACTGTAAATGGAGTTAGTAAAGCTTATGCTATGACGGGCTGGAGAATTGGTTATGCTGCCGGAGATGCAAGTATAATAAAATTTGCAAGAAATTTACAAAGCCATTCTACTTCAAATGCGGCATCTATTTCCCAGGCTGCTGCTGTTGCTGCTTTGAATGAAGAATCTGATGAGATTGCTGAAATGGTTAAAGCAATTTAAAATAAGAAGAGATTATATTGTAAGTGAATTAAATAAAATTAAAGGTTTTAAATGTCCCAACTCCAAAAGGCGCATTTTATGTTTTCTTTGATGTAAGTGCTTACTATGGGAAATCAGTGAATGGAAAACAAATAAATGATTCAGCATCATTTTGTAATTATCTGTTGGATAGTAAGTATGTTGGGTTAGTTCCAGGTGTCGCTTTTGGAAATGATAATTGCGTTAGAATGTCTTATGCTTGTTCTCTTGAACAAATTAAAAAAGGAATTGAAAGAATTACCAAAGCTGATGTCTAGAACTAAGTTAATAATTATAACTTATTCAGATATAAATAAGCTTTAAAGATTTATAGATACTATCAATCGGGCATTTGTTCCCGGTCCAAAGTTCAAAAGATTTTGCTGCTTGATAAACTAACATTTTAATTCCATCTAAAGTTACAGCACCTTCAGCTGAAGCCAATTCTAAAACCTGGTTCTTGCTGGATTATAAACAAGATCAAATACAATTTGATCTTTTACAAATGATTTTGTAAGTGTGGTTATTACATCATCATTTTCAGGAAACATTCCAACAGAACTTGCATTAACTATTAATTTTGAACTGCTAAAAATATCTACTAGTTCAGGCGGAAACAATTCATGGGCTTTGAACAAATCAAATTTCATTTTATCTGAAAAATAATTTTTTAAAGCTTCTGCTCTTTGTTCAGTTCTATTAATCATGTGAATTAATTTTGGTTTAAAGTATCTAACTAGACAATATATTACTGCCCTAGCTGCACCTCCCGCACCTACAACACTAATTTCCTGTCCGGTTATTTGATCTTTATATGGACTTAATGTTTCCAGAATTCCATTTACATCAGTATTATATCCCGTCAATTTTCCCAATTCATTTACTACTGTATTTACTGAACCAATAATTGAAGCTTCTTCCGAAACATTATTCATCAATTGAATTATATTTTCTTTATGAGGAATTGTAACATTAAAGCCTTTTATACCTAGTGCCACCATTCCTTTTACTGCATTTTTTAAATTTGCCGGAGGGACATCAAATGGCAGATAAATATAATCCATTTTTTTTAGTTCAACGGTAACATTATGAATAAAAGGCGAATAAGTATGTTTAATAGGATGCCCAATAAGCCCAATTAACCTGGTATTTACATGAAAAGTATTTTTCATTTCCAAGACAATATTACCCGGGTTTATAAATTTATTAAAAGGAGTTATAATAAAATAGAAAATAAAGTTTTAATAAATGAAATGCTAAAATTAAATCTCGCCGAGCAATTTTTTAAAAAGTTTTGAAGATTTAATTTCCGGATATTCTTTAGCAAAATCAGTCTTCATTCCAGGATCAATAACAAAAGCTTCTTTTAAACAATCAACTGCTTCCTGAGTTCTGCTTAAAATAAAATTAACTTTTGCTTTCCCGTAATATGATGCTGCATGTTCGGGATTCAACTTAATGCATTCGTTGAATGCAATTTAATGCTTCCAGCCAATCACCGATTTCCAGATAAGTTTCGGCAAGATTAAACCAAACTTCAAAATTATTTTTATCAATTTTTAATGCTGATAAATAACTCTTTACAGCTTCCTGTAATTTGCCAAGAGAATATTCCAATTCAGCTTTTGCATACCATGCATCTGCATTATCCTGTGATAATTCTATTGCTTTATTAAAATCTTTTAATGCCTGATAATATTTGCCGATTGAATCATAACAATATCCTCTTGCCAAATATGATTCATAATAATTTCGATTAATTCTAATTGCTGCATGTATAATATTTAATTGCATTAGTTAAATCGCCCATTTCTTCATAGATATTGGCAATATTATAACAAGCGGCTTCATCATTTTTATCAATCTCATAAACTTTTTTAAAGCATTCTAATGCCTGCTGCAGTCTTCCCAAATCTGCAAATGCATTTCCTTTATTAAACCAGGCACTTGCAAAATCATCTCTAATAGCAACAGCAAATTCATAACTGTCAATTGCTTTTTCAAGCTGCTGTAATTTTGTTAAAACTATACCACGATTGTACCAGCCATTTGAACTATAAGGTTCAAGCTCTAAAAATTTATCATAAGTTATAAGTGCATTACTATATTCGCCTATACTTTCAAAACAAAATCCTAGTTCATAATAAGCTTCTTCAAATTCAGGATCTGACTCAAGTGTTCTTTTATAATAATGAATTGCTTTTTCAAAATTTTCCTGATGCTGAAAAATTAAACCTAAGACTGAACAATGCTTCTTCATTATTTGGTTCAAACTGTAAAGCTTTTTCAATTGATTCTTCTGCCTTTGTAAAAAGCCTAAATTTTCTTCGGTAACTGCTTTTTCAATTAATGTTTCAGTATCACAGGGATTTAATGAAATGGATTTGTTAAAACAAACTAAAGCTTCTTCAAAATTTAAAAGGTTATTTAAGAAGGTTCCTTTCTTAAGCCAGTATTCGGAATTATAAGGAGAGATTTCTAATAAACTTTCAACAAAATAAAGTCCATCTTCATTTTTTTCATTTTCAATACAAAACTGAATCATATCTTCGATGGCTTCAATACAAGTATAAATATTTCCTGTTTCAATTAGATTCTTTGCATCTGCTAATTTCATTATTGACACTTTTTTCACTGTTATAAAAGTTTTGTTCACCGCTGAAATCAGAATCAAAAAATGACATCAATTCTCCACGTAATTTTTTTGATGGAAAAATCTATTACTAATAAAAGCTAAAATCAAGTTGATTTATGATTGACTTTGAACTCTTATTTTTATATGCAAACAAAAAAAATGCCGTATTAATTTTTAACTAATACGGCGAAAAACAAATAAATTTAACCTTATTTAAAAAGTTTATTTAATTGAAGTTAATTTCTTAAAACAGAAGTAACTTTTTCTGCTGCATCCTTCAAACTTTTAGCAACTTCAAAATTTAAACCTGAATTTGCCAATAACTCACCTGCTTCTTTTGCGTTGGTTCCTTCCAATCTTACAACAATTGGAACAGTAACCTTCATTTCTGTAGCAGCATCAATAACTCCTTGTGCGACTCGATCACAACGGACGATTCCGCCAAAAATATTAATTAAAATTGCTTTAACATTTGGATCGGATAAGAATGATTTTAAATCCATTTGCAACTGTTGTTTTATTTGCACCGCCTCCTACATCTAAAAAGTTTGCAGGTTCTCCGCCGGCTAATTTAATAATATCCATGGTTGCCATTGCAAGTCCTGCACCGTTAACCATACAGCCCACATTTCCATCCAATTTTATATAATTTAAATTAAATTTAGATGCTTCAACTTCAAGAGGATCTTCTTCATAAAGATCGCGGTAATCTGCAATTTCCTTTTGCCTGAATAATGCATTATCATCAAAATTCATTTTAGCATCCAAAGCAACTACTTTGTTATCATTTGTAATTACCAAAGGATTTATTTCGAGCAATGAAGAATCAGTCGATGAATATGCTTTGTAAAGAGCTGAAATAAATTTTACAAAGTTTTTAAATGCATCTCCTGTTAATCCCAAAGAGAAAGCAAGTTTTCTCGCTTGATAAGGTTGTAAACCAACAGCAGGCTCAACCCACACTTTAATAATTTTTTCTGGAGTTTCAGCAGCAACTTTTTCAATTTCAACGCCGCCTTCGGTTGATGCCATTATGACATTTTTGGAAACGGAACGGTCGAGTAAAATTCCTAAATATAATTCTCTTGCATAATCCAATCCTTCTGTAATAAAAAGTGTATTTACAATCTTACCTTCTGCCCCGGTTTGGTGAGTAACTAATAAATTGCCAAGCATTTTCTTTGCATACTCTTTTACTTTATCTACAGAGGTTGTGAATTTAACTCCGCCTTCGAGAATTAATTCTTCTCTATTTGAAGGATTGTATAATTTTCCCTTTCCTCTTCCACCAGCATGAATTTGTGATTTAACAACATACTGGTTTATTCCTCTTTGTTGAAGCTGCTCAATAGCACCATCAAGATCGCTTAGATCTTTTATTGCTATACCATCTTGAACAGGTACATTGAATTTCTTCAAAACTTCTTTGGCTTGATATTCATGTATTTTCATTTTGACCTTAAAATTTTATTTGGGATTTTTTATAAAGTTTATTTATTGATAAATTATTTCTTTAAAAAGTATAACCAATTATTAATTTAAGTAAACTGCTAATCACGTATTTTCGAACACTACTTAAGTCCGGCGGATTATCCTTAAAAAACGTCTTTTTAATTCATTAGCAATTTCTGTCGCTGCTTTGGAGTCAAATTAATTTGCTGCTGAATATCCCATTTCTCAGCATCCTTATAATTTTTTGCTTTATTAAAAGTTCTATCCATTATTTTTTCTTTTATATTTCTTCAAGAACAAAACTTTTGTGATGAATCTGTTTTTAGGACTAAGCTCACTGGCTAATTTTAGAAAATCATTGAACTAGTCCAAATCAACTTTTAGTTTAGCAGCTCTTTTTCCAACCATTTTAATATTTAGATCTTTATTCATAAACCTAAGACCTCGAGCGTAATCTTTCCGGGTTCCTACTAAAGTGAAATACTGCTAAAATAAAAACAGAATCTACTAAAACCTCATAAATAATTTTAAAAGGAAATCTTTTAACTATTTTCCTTCTATAATTATCAAATTCAAATGGATATGAATCAGGATTTCTTTTTATTTTTTGAATTGATTCATCAATGCATCGAATAAATTCTAAATCTAATCCTATTAGCTGTTTAGTGTACCACAATTTTGCTTCATTGTATTCATCTTCCGCTTCAGGATGGAAAATTACAGAATATATCATTATTTGCTTTTTTTCCCTATTGACTCATCTCTTATTTCATGCCATTCTCTTCCAATCGCAGAATTTTCTTTTAGCTCTTTACTTCTTCTTTTGACTGTATTTTTCTGTTCGTCTGTCAACTCAACAGATTCTTCATTATTTGCAATACTATCCCAAATATCTTCAACTAAAAGAATTTTTTCAGGTACACTTAAAGAAAAAATTTGCTTTCTAATTTCGTCATTCATATTAACCTCATTTTTTTATACCAACTCTTGCTCAATTTTTTTTCATCTTCTCCCCTTCCCTTTGGGAAGGGGTAGGGGTTAGGTTTCACTCATAAAAGGATAACGCCAATCTTTAGGCGGATTAAATGTTTCCTTAATTGTTCTTGCAGTCATCCATCTTAAAATATTAATATCGCTTCCGGCTTTATCATTTGTCCCGGATGCTCTTCCACCGCCAAATGGCTGCTGTCCAACTACTGCTCCTGTAGGTTTATCATTTATATAAAAATTACCTGCAGTATTTCTTAGTCGGTTTGACAACTTTGTAATGGCTTGTCTATCGTTTGCCCAAATAGCTCCGGTTAAAGCATAAGGAGAAGTTGAATCACATAAATCTAAAGCTACATCAAGCTTTTCATCTTCATAAACATATATTGTTAAAACAGGGCCAAAGATTTCTTCCTGCATAGTTTTAAAATTAGGATTTGTAGTTACAATGGTTGTCGGTTCAATAAAATATCCTTTTGAATCATCAAAATTTCCGCCTGTTAATATTTCAGCTTCTTTAGATTCCTTAGCGTATGTGATATATTCTGTAATAGATTTAAATGCCGCAGCATCAATTACAGCAGACATGAAATTTGTAAAATCTTCAACATCACCCATTTTAATTTTTTTAACTTCACTTACATATTTTTCTTTAAATTCTTTCCATAATAGATTTTGGAACATACAAACGTGAAGCCGCCGAACATTTTTGTCCTTGATATTCAAAGGCTCCTCTAATTGCTGCCGTAACTAATGAATCAACATCACCTGAATTATGAGCAAATATAAAATCTTTACCGCCGGTTTCACCAACTATTCTAGGATAGTATTTCATGTTCTTTTAAATTATCCGAAACTGATTTCCACATTCCCTGAAATACTGCGGTTGAACCTGTAAAATGAATTCCGGCAAGATGAGGACTACTCATAGCGGGTACCCCAACTTGTCCACCTGAACCCGGAACAAAATTAATTACACCTTTGGGTAAACCAGCTGCTTCATACAATTTCATTAAATGATAAGCTGAATAAACAGCACTTGAAGCCGGTTTCCATAGAGCAACATTTCCAACCATTGCCGGAGCAGTTGGTAAATTCCCGGCAATGGAAGTAAAATTAAACGGCGACACTGCAAAAACAAATCCTTCCAAAGGTCTATATTCCAATCTATTCCAGATGCCTGGGGAAGAATACGGTTGATTAGCCATCAATTGCGTCATGAAATAAACATTAAATCTCCAAAAATCAATAAGCTCACATGCTGAATCAATCTCAGCTTGAAAAGCAACTTTCGATTGCCCAAGCATAGTAGCGGCATTAACAGTCGATCTCCATGAAGTCGATAATAGATCAGCCATCTTTAAAAAGATTGAAGCTCGCTGTTCCCATGGCATTTCTGACCATTCTTTTCTTGCTTCAAGAGCAGCTTCAATTGCCATTTCAACTTCTTTTTTCCCTGCTTTATGATAAACTCCTAAAACATGACTTTTATTATGCGGAATTATCATTTCTTCTGTGTTGCCGGTTTTAACTTCTTCGCCGCCAATAATTAATGGTGCTTCAATTTTTTTTGATTTAAGTTCGGTTAATTTCTTCTTTAATTCTTCACGTTCAGGACTGCCGGGTACATACGATTTGATTGGTTCATTTACCGGATGTGGAACTTTAAAAAAAGCATTTGACATTATAAAACCTCAATTTTATTGGTTATTGTAAGTAATAACTTCTTAAAAAATAATTGAAAAATTAAGGCTTTTGGCTTTGATAAGCAATTATAGTTCCGTCTGCTTTTTTCGATAATAATTTTGTGAAGAAAACTTGAATTTGATATTTCACAAACCTATTTTCTCTAAGTTTAAATGAGAGATTTTTTATGGCACTTCTAAAAGCAAACAAAACCATTCCTGAACTTTACATTTTTTTAACTGAAGAATACGGGAAAAATATGACCCGTCCATTAATGAAAGTTAAAATTGATAAAGAATATAAAGGGATCTCTTATCAAAAATTTAAAGAAGAAACCGACAGCTTAGCTTTTGGCTTAGCTGCTCTTGGCATAAAAAGAAATGACAAGATTGCAATCATCGCTGAAAACAGGCCTGAATGGGTTTATTCCGATATGGCAATTCTCGGGCTTGGTGCAGTTGATGTGCCTCTCTACCCTTCGCTTACCGCTGATTCAATTCAATTCATTTTAAATAATTCGGAAGCAAAGGGAATAATCGTCTCTAATAAATTTCATTTAAATAAAGTTTTAAAGATTAGAGACAATTGCAAACAATTGAACTTCATTTATATTAATGAATGAAAAAGATGTTATCAAAGATACACAAGGACTTTATTCTTTTGCAGAAGTTATTGAAATGGGTGAAATTTTTAAGCACAACCATCCTAATCATTTCACAGACAGTATGAAGAAGGTTCATGAAAATGATTTATGTACTATTATTTATACTTCAGGGACAACCGGTGAACCAAAAGGAGTGATGCTTACTCATAAAAATATTTTATCAAATGTAAATTCTGCTTTAGAAGCTTTTCCAATAGACAGTAACGATATCTTCCTTTCATTTCTTCCGCTTTGCCACATCTTTGAAAGAATGGGAGGATATTACACTGCTTTTTCTTCCGGTGGACAAATTTGTTATGCTGAAAGCATTGAAGCAGTTGCTCAAAATTTAATTGAAGTTAAACCAACAATTATTACAACTGTACCAAGATTGTTTGAAAGAATTTATTCAAAAATTATTAAGAATGTTGAAAGTCAGCCTTCAACAAAACAAAAAATATTTTATTGGGCGATTGAAACCGGAAAGAAGTATAGAAAAGCAAAAAGGAAAGGATTTGTTTCACCAATACTTTCTGCTAAAAATAAATTGGCTGATAAATTAGTTTTTCAAAAACTTCGCGAAAGAACAGGAAATCATTTAAGATTTTTTGTATCAGGTGGTGCGGCTTTGCCTATTGAACATGGAGAATTTTTTGATGCGATTGGAATTCGGATTCTCGAAGGTTACGGCTTAACTGAATCTTCACCGGTAATTGCTGCTAACCCTTACGATGAATATAAATTTGGTACCGTTGGAAAAGCATTCCCGGGTGTTCAAATTAAAATTGCAAGCGACGGCGAAATACTCGCCAAAGGCCCAAATATAATGCAAGGTTACTTTAGAAATAAAAAAGAAACAGAAGCTTCACTTAAAGATGGATGGCTTCATACAGGTGATATTGGAGCATTTGATGAAGAAGGATTTTTAAGAATTACTGATCGGAAAAAACATCTTTTCAAGACTTCTGCTGGAAAATATATAGCTCCAACACCAATTGAAAATCTTTTTGTTTCCAGCAAGTATATTGACCAGTTTGTTTTAATTGGCGACCGAAGAATGTTTTTATCAGCTTTAATAGTCCCAGATTTCGAGGCAGTTAAAGAATTTGCTGATTCACATAAAATAAAATACAATTCAATGAATGATTTATTAGAGAGTCCGGAAATTGAAAAGCTATTTGATACTGAAATCGGGCAATTCCAAAAGAAGCTTGCAAATTATGAAAAGGTTAGAAAGTTTAAATTACTTGATAAGCCTTTCACAATAGAAACCGGAGAAATTACCCCCAGCTTAAAAGTAAAACGAAAATTTATTGAGGAAAGATTTAAACTTCTTATCGAAAAAATGTATGAAAGCTTTGAAAGAAATTAATAATGAAGGTCAAAGTTCAAAAGTCAAAATTCATAAAAGAAGATTTAATTGAAAGAAATTAAAATAGCATTAATAGGAGATTATAATCCTTCGGTAACTGCACACATCGCTATCCCAAAATCATTAGAAATCAACGCAAAGAATAATGATTGCAAAATTAATTATGAATGGATTGATACAGAAAAGATTAATAACAATGCTGAGATTCTTCTTTCAAATGTAAGTGGAGTTTGGTGTGTGCCTGCTTCTCCTTATAAAAATACAGATGGTGCTTTAGAGATAATTAAATATGCAAGAGAAAATAAGATTCCTTTCCTTGGAACTTGCGGCGGCTATCAGCACGCTATTTTAGAATTTGCAAGGAATGTTCTTGGTTTCAAAAAAGCCGGAAACTCAGAAGTAAATCCAGAAACTGAAATGCCATTAATTGCTGCTATGAAATGTTCATTGATTGAAGAGACTGGAGATATTGTAATTAGAAAAAATTCCAAATCATTTAAGCTTTACAAGACAGAAAAAGTAGTTGAGAAATATCATTGCAGCTATGGATTTAATCCAAGATATATTTCTTTATTTGAAAATAGTGATTTGGAAATTACAGGTTTTGATTTGGAAGATGACCAAAAATAATTGAATTAAAAAATCATCCGTTTTTTATTGGAACAGCTTTTCAGCCTGAAAGGTCTGCTTTAAATAACAATACACATCCAATTATTGATGGATTTATTAAAGCTGCAATTGAATTTTAAAAAGTCAAAGGTCAAAAGTAAAAATTCAAAAATAACTGAATTCAATTATTTGACCTTTGATTTTTGACTTTTGAATTATTACTCTACCAGCCACAAATATTTGCTATAACCTTTAGCTTTCATTTCATCTTTAGGAATGAAAGTTAATGAAGCAGAATCCATACAGTAACGTAAATGAGTTGGTTTTGGCCCATCATTAAAAACATGCCCAAGATGCGAATCACCAAAACGGCTTCTTACTTCAACTCTTTCCATTCCATAAGTATTATCTACAACTTTATTCAAATATCTGGGATCAATAGGCTGAGTAAAACTTGGCCAGCCTGTACCAGATTCAAATTTATCTTTCGAACTGAACAATGGCTCACCTGAAACTATATCGACATAAATACCAGCTTTGTGATTATCAAAATATTTATTGTCAAATGGTTTTTCGGTTCCGCTTTGCTGCGTAACATAATACTCAAGCTTTGTCAATTTCTTTTTCAAAACCTCATCCGAAGGTTTCATGTATTTTCCATTATCAATAAGTCCCCAGGTATCTTTAATAAAATCTTCTCTTCCTGATCCTTTTTTATATGCATGATAATGTTCGGGATTTTTTTTGTAATAATCTTGATGATAATCTTCTGCCGGATAAAAAGTTGTATATTTTAGAATTTTAGTGACTACTGGTTTATGAAATATTCCTGAATTATTTAATCGTACTTTTAGATTTCTCCGCAACTTCTTTCTGCTGCTCATCATGATAAAAAATAGCAGGGTCATATTGCAATGCCCTATCATGAAATGAGCCTCCGGAATCAGTTGGGTCAAATTGCTGCCAGTAAATATCAAGCAGTTCCGAATAGCTGATAACTTCCGGATCATATTTTATTTGAATGGATTCACGATGGCCTGTTCTGCCGTTAGAGACTTCACTGTATGTCGGATTTTTCTCATCCCACCGGCATAACCAGACGTAACCGAAATAACTCCATCTATTCCTTCAAACGGTGCTTCCATACACCAAAAACAACCGCCGGCAAAAGTTGCAGTTTCAACTTTGTTGGAAATCGTATTAACAGTTGGTTCTGATATTTTATTATTCTCTTTATTCATTTTAGATGTATCAGAAGAATTACTTTCGGTACATCCTAAAAGAAAAAGAAAGAATATACTTAAGGCTAATAACTTTTTCATTTTATCCTCTAATTTTTTAGTTCATAATTATTGATGAACAAAAATAGAGTTCAGTTATCACGGAAATATCACGCAGGTGTTAAAAAAATCTAATGCTGAATTTATTTAAGCATCTCAGGTTTAATTTAACATAAATTCAAAATATTGATGATGAAAAAATATAAAAATTTAAATTTCCAGATTAGAGTACATTATACTTTATTAACAAAATGTGATAAGTTCTAAAGTTGCTGAAACAAGTTCAGCATAAAAGATGCATTATTTTATCGTCTTTTTTATTAAATCCATCATCTGCTGATGAATGAGCTTATTTGTACATAAAATCTGTTTTGAAAAAATATCAATATCATTTCCCTTAAAATCTGTTACGATTCCTCCAGCTTCTTCAAGAATTAATTTACCTGCACAAAAATCCCACGGATGAAGTGAGTTTTCCCAATATCCATCCAAAGCACCTGTTGCAACATAACAAAGATCAATAGCTGCCGATCCTAATCTTCTAACACCTCTGGCAATTTTAGTGAATGCTTCAAACAACTCAAAAATATTTTTGGGGCGTTCTGCTATATTGTATGGAAAGCCGGTTACCAACAAACTATGTCCAAGCTGATCTTTTTTACTTACATTAATTATTTCCGAATTTGCAAAAGCACCGCTTCCCATTTCTGCTGAATAAACAATATCCTGCATAACATCATAAACTACACCGGCAAAAGTTTTACCATCTTTTTGTAACTCCAATCGAAACTGAAAAAATTGGTAAGCCGTGAGCAAAATTTGTTGTGCCGTCAAGCGGGTCAATCACCCACCTAATTCAGATTCATTATTTTTATATTCACCACTTTCTTCAGCAAGAATACTGTGAGTTGGATATTTTTTCTTGACGAAATCGGTAATAAGTTTTTCTGAAGCTTTATCAATTTCAGTTACTAAATTTATTTCGTTAGTTTTGTATTCTATACTAAATTTTTGCCCAAAACCTTCTCTAATAATTTCCCCGGCTTGTTTGGAAATATTAATTACATCTTGAATCATTTTAAGTCCTTATTGCTATTAATTTTAAAATATCTGTCATAAAAATAAGTAAATTTTGAATAACGTATCGTTCAGTTTAAGCTATACTTCAATTCCTTGAATGCCCAAATGAATTTTGGTATATTTCGAGTCACCTAAAACAATTGAAATTTAAGGAGCACTTGATTGAGTCAATTCAATGAAATAGAGATAAATACTGCAAACGATTTAAGTATAGTTGATAATATACCGGACGTTTTGCCCATTCTGCCGCTTAGAGATATAGTAATTTTCCCATACATGATTTTCCCGGTTTTAGTTGGAAGAGAGCAATCGATTCGAGCTGCTAATTATGCTTTAGAAAATACAAAATATATTTTTCTTGCCGCACAAAAAAAATCAAATGTAGAAGATCCAAAGAAAGATGACATTTACCGCGAAGGCACAATCGCTAAGATTGTTCAGATTTTAAAATTGCCTAACGGCTTAATGAAAATTTTAGTCGATGGACTTTTACAAGGCGCCATAATAGACTTCACAAACAAGAATGATTTTTTTGAAGGAAAGATAAGAGTAATTATTCCTGAGTTTAAGCAAGATCATGAAATGAATGCTATGACAAGACAAATGTCACAGTTATTTAAAGAATACGTGAAGATCAGCCGTAACATTCCTAATGAAGCATTAACTGCTTTTGAAAATATTGAAGAGCCGGATAGAAAATTATTTTATGTTGCTGCAAACGTAAATCAATCTATTGATGTTAAGCAGGCAATACTTCAGAAAGAAAATCTTAAAGATCAATTTTATGAAGTGATAAAAATTCTAAATTCTGAAATCGACATATTAAAAATTGAAAAAGAGATTGATAATAAAGTCCAGGAAAACATTGCCAAAACTCAGAGAAAATTTATTATCCAGGAACAAATAAAAATTCTTCAAGATGAACTTGGTGAAGAAGAAGATACTACCCCTGAATTCGTTAAGATGAGAGATACGATTAAAAAAGCTAAGATGCCCAAACATGCTGAAGACAAGGCAATAGAAGAATTAAATAAGCTGAAGAAAACTCCGCCAATGTCTCCTGAATCTACAGTTATTAGAAATTATTTAGATTGGATGGTTGAAGTCCCCTGGTCAAAAAGGACAAAAGATAATTTGAAAATCTCTCATGTTCAAAAAATTTTAGATGAAGATCATTTTGGGCTTGAAAAACCTAAAGAAAGAATTATCGAACACATAGCCGTTTTAAATTTGGTTAAGCAAATGCGAGGACAAATTCTCTGTTTTGTAGGACCTCCCGGAGTTGGAAAAACTTCACTTGGCAAATCAATTGCACGTGCTCTCGGAAGGAATTTTGTTCGTATTAGCCTTGGCGGTGTTCGTGATGAAGCTGAAATTCGAGGACATAGAAGAACTTATATTGGTTCAATGCCTGGGAAAGATTATTCAGTCAATGAAAAAAGCCGGTTCAATAAATCCAGTTATGCTACTGGATGAGATTGATAAAATGAGCATGGATTTCCGCGGCGATCCTTCTTCTGCAATGCTTGAGGTTTTAGACCCGGAACAAAACCATACTTTTAATGATCATTACTTAGAAGTTGATTACGATTTATCTCAAGTAATGTTTATTACAACTGCAAATGTTCGTTATAATATTCCTCTTCCTTTGCAGGACAGAATGGAAATAATTGAACTTTCAGGTTACCTTGAGTATGATAAAACCGAAATTGCTAAAAGGCATATCATTCCAAAACAGTTGGCAGCTCACGGTTTAACAAACAAGCATGTTACAATAACCGACAATGCAATTAAAAAAATAATTTCGGACTACACTCGAGAAGCTGGTGTTCGAAATTTAGAAAGAGAATTAGCATCTGTCTGCCGTAAGTTGGCGCATGAAATTGTATTAAAAGAATCAACCAATGGTAAGAAAAAAGCCAAAGCGGGTTTCGATGTTGATGAAGATAAAATCGAAGAATACTTAAAAGTACCAAGATACCGCCATAGTTTTCATAGTAAAGAAAAGAGAGTCGGCAGTGTAACAGGTTTAGCATGGACAAGTGTCGGCGGCGAAATTTTATCCGTTGATGTTACAATTATGAATGGTGCTGAAAAGCTTTCATTAACCGGCCAGCTAGGCAATGTAATGAAAGAATCAGCTCAAGCTGCATTAAGTTATGTTCGTTCAAATGCAAAATCACTTGGTGTTAGTCCTGATTTCTTTTAAAGGAAAAGAAGTTCATATTCATCTTCCTGAAGGTGCGATTCCTAAAGACGGCCCTTCTGCTGGAATAACAATGGCGATGGCTTTGCTCTCTGCAATCAGCGGAAAGCCGGCATCTAACGATATTGCAATGACAGGAGAAATAACTCTTAGAGGTAATGTATTGCCGATTGGTGGTTTGAATGAAAAATTAATTGCTGCTAAAAGAAATGGAATTGGAACAGTTTTAATTCCAAAAGAAAATGAAATTGACCTAAAAGAAATTCAAGAAAAAGTGCAAGAAGGATTAAAAATTATCCCAATCGAAAAAATCGAAGATGCAATTCAATATGTATTTCCTGATTCAAAAAAGACTTCCCGAAAAAAATCTAAAAAAGAAACCTATTACAAGAAGGAAAAGATAAGATTTGGACAGAAACTATATTAGTTGATAAAGATTTAAGTAAAGAAGAAAAATATAAGTTATTAGTTAAGCAGGTAAAATCGCTGCTGATAAAAGAAGATAATGTACTTTCCAATCTTTCAAATTTTACTGCTGCATTAAAACAAACATTTGAATTTATTAGCTGGATTGGTTTTTATTTATTTGACGGATCAAAGCTTTACCTTGGGCCTTTCCAGGGTAAAATTGCTTGTACAAACATTGAAATTGGAAAAGGTGTTTGTGGGACTTCGGCAGAAAAAAAACAAACCATAATAGTTGAGGACGTTGATAAATTTCCAGGGCATATTGCTTGTGACGCTGATTCAAAGTCTGAAATTGTTATCCCAATTTTAAAAGAAGAAAAACTTTTCGGAGTACTTGATCTCGATAGTAATCAATTGAGTTCATTTGATTTGATTGACAAAAAATATTTAGAAGAACTTTGCAGTTTTCTTTCATCGAAAATTTTATAATTTTATAAGAAAAACATTTCATAGATTTTTATGTCGACATATAAAGTAACAGCTCTAAAATGGCGCCCGCAAAGATTTGAAGATGTTGTAGGGCAAGAGCACATAACTCTAACATTAAAAAATGCAATTAAAAATAATAGGATTGCTCACGCATATATTTTTACAGGCCCGCGTGGAGTAGGCAAAACTACTACGGCAAGAATTCTGGCAAAAACTTTAAATTGTCTAAATCCAAAGGACAATGAACCATGCAATGAATGTGAAATGTGTAAATCAATTTTGAACAATCAATCATTGGATATTATTGAAATTGACGGCGCCTCAAACCGTGGAATTGATGAAATAAGAACTCTTAGAGAATCGGTTAAATACGCTCCTACAAAAGGTAAATACAAAGTTTATATTATAGATGAAGTTCACATGCTCACCAAGGAATCGTTTAATGCATTCCTTAAAACTTTGGAAGAGCCGCCTTCACATACAATTTTTATATTTGCCACTACGGATATTCATAAAGTTCCGCTTACAATTATTTCAAGATGCCAGAGATTTGATTTTAGGAGAATTCAGCTTGACGAAATAAAAAAATTACTTTCGGAAATTGCACAAGAAGAAAAAATTAAAATTGATGATAAAACTTTAACCATCATTGCAAAAAAATCCGATGGTGCTTTAAGAGATGCGGAAAGTTATTTTGATCAAGTCATTTCCTTCTGCGGTAATAATATCGATTCCGAAACAGTATCAAAAATGTTGAACTTGATTGATGATGAGATTTATTTTTCAATTTCTGATGCTGTGCTTAACAAAAGTTTTAAGTCGGTATTCGAAGTTACAAATATTATTTACAAAAACGGCTGGAGCTTTACTGATTTTATTGACGGATTGATAGAACATTTTAGAAATATAATGACGGTGATAGTAACAGAAAAATCTGATCTGGTTGAATCAGCAGATGTTTATAAATCGAAATACATGGAATACAAAGGCCAATTCAGTGAAGGCGATTTATTAAGGCTTTTAAACTTTTTGAATAAGGCACAGCAAGAACTAAGGTATTCACAAAATCATAAATTAAAATTAGAAATTATTTTAAGTCATCTAGTCGGGCTTGAACGTTCATCAACTATAAGCGAGATATTTTCAAAGCTGGGAGATAATAATGTTCCTCAAGCTGAAACAGAAGTAATCAAGGATTCTAAAAATCCTAAATATGCTTCTTCTTCGAATAATTACCCGCCTGAAATAAAACAGGTTAGTATTTCCACAAAGAAAAAACCTGTTGTAGAAAATGAAGACAATTTCAAAATTTCCGGGTCAAAAATAGCAGAAGAACTTGAGACAAACTTAAATTTTAATTTTGAATCAGTAGTCGCCAAGTGGCAGGAATTTATTGATGTAGTTTCAAACGAAAAAAGATTTACACTTGGACATTTTATAGGTGATATAGAGTTACTCGACTTAAATGGAAATAAATTACAAGGAGTATTAAACGATACAGATGGGATAAAATCTTTTGATCTTCATAAAGATTATATAGATAAAAAAACTTTGGAATTTTTCGGAAGGAAGATATCTCTAAATCTAACAAATCAAGGAACCTCTACTCAAAAAGTTAAGAGAGAAAAACCTGCAGTTAATAAAAATTCACCTGCTGCTCAGCTTGAAAAAAAAAATAAAGAAATTGTGTCCGACGATCCGGTAATAAATGCAATAGTAAATGAATTAGGTGGTAAGGAACTGGCATGACTTATTCTAAAAACGTACATATTTCTCATAAAAATGCTTCAAATTTGTTGGTAAATTACCCTTCTAAATATCTTTGAAAATTTAAATTATATTCCCTATTTTTGTAAACTATGTCCCAAAAATTAATCGTAGCTATTGATGGTCCGGCAGGTTCCGGGAAAAGCACATCGGCAAAGCTGGTGGCGAATAAATTAAGCTACTTATATATTGATACAGGGGCAATGTACAGAGCTATAACTTATTTGGTTCAAAAGAATGCTCTTACTAATATTGATGAAATTACCAGGCTTGCTGAAGAATCTGAGTTAGAGCTTAAATTCGAAAACGGAATTACAAATGTAAAAATTAACGGCGAAGATGTTACGGATAAAATCAGAGATATTTCAATTAACCATAAAGTAAGTGAAATAAGTAAGATTGAAGGTGTTAGAAAAGCTTTGGTAAAAAAGCAGCAGGCAATGGGAAAAAAAGGCCGCGGTGTGGTTATGGAAGGAAGAGATATTTCCACGGTTGTTTTCCCGCAAGCTGATGTTAAAATTTTTCTAACCGCTTCTATTGAACAGAGATCCCAAAGAAGAGCAAAAGAATATGCTGAAAAAGGAACTGTTGTAACAGTTGAAGAAATAAAAAATAATTTACTTCAGCGGGATAAAATTGATTCAACAAGAGAGGTTAGTCCATTAATAAAAGCAAGTGATGCTATAGAGGTTGATACTTCAAAGGTCACTATTGAAGAGCAGGTAAATATAATTTTAAACCAGATTAGAATTTCTGCTAATAGAAAAGGTATAAAAGTTCCTATTTAATTTTATTAAGCCGTCAATAAATATAAATGTTAAACTAAAACTTCTGTATTATTGTTTTTATGATGGCTGAAACAATAAGTACAGATTGATTTATTTTTTTAGGAGGATTAATGTCCCAGGAGACAAAAGATGTGAGTAAGATTACCATAACTGTGGAAGATTTTGAAAAGGCACAGAAAAATTTTAATAATGATGAATATTCACAAGAAGAATTTTTAACATTAGCAAAACTTTATACAGATTCATTCAACGATCTTAAAGAAGGTGAATTAATAAAAGGCAGAATCGTCAGAGTTCAAGGCGATTATGTAATTATTGATGTTGGATTTAAATCAGAAGGCTCTATCCCCAAAAACGAATTTTATGAAAATGAAGAAATTAAAGTTGGGAAAGAAGTTGAAGTTGTTCTTGAAAGCGTTGAAGACCAGGAAGGCAACTTAGTATTAAGCAAGCAGAGAGCCGACTTCTTGAGAATTTGGGAGCGTGTTGTTAATGCACATGAAACCGGTGAAATTATTCAAGGTAAAATTCTTAAAAGAATTAAAGGTGGAATGGTTGTAGATTTAATGGGAATGGAAGCTTTTCTTCCAGGTTCACAAATTGACATTCGCCCAATACGTGATTTTGATGCTTTCGTTGGCCAGACAATGGATTTCAAAGTCGTTAAAGTAAATATACCTACTGAAAATGTTGTAGTATCTCATAAAGTTCTTGTTGAGGAAGAAATTTCCGATCAACGAGATGCTATACTTAACAGCCTGGAGAAGGGCCAAATTCTTGAAGGTACTGTTAAGGCTATTACTGATTTTGGTGTTTTTGTTGACCTTGGCGGAGTTGATGGTTTAATTCATATCACTGATCTCAGCTGGGGAAGAATTAATCATCCTAATGAAGTTGTTAAGCTTGATGAAACAATTAAAGTTGTTGTTACAGATTTTGATGAAGAAAAGAAACGAATTTCTTTAAGCTTGAAAAAACTATTACCTCACCCCTGGGAAAAAATCGAAGAGAAATACAAAGTCGGAGACAAAGTATCCGGCCGTGTTGTATCTCTTACTGACTACGGTGCTTTCATTGAAATTGAAAAAGGTATCGAAGGCTTAATCCACAATTCAGAAATGAGCTGGACACAGCATATAAAACATCCATCTCAAATTGTTGCGATGGGGCAGGTTATTGAAGCTGTGATTTTGAGCCTTGACAAAGATGAAAAGAAAATCTCACTTGGAATAAAACAATTGGAACCTGATCCATGGCAATCATTGATGCAGAAGTACCCGGTCGGATCTCAGCATGATGGTATTGCAAGAAACCTTACTAACTTTGGTGTGTTTGTTGAATTAGAGCCTGGCGTTGATGGCCTGGTTCATATTTCGGATTTATCATGGACAAAGAAAATTCGTCATCCCGGCGAAGTTGTTAAGAAAGGTGAAAAGCTTGATGTAATTGTTCTTGGCGTTGATGTGGATCAAAGGAAAATTTCTCTTGGACACAAACAAGTGCAGGATAATCCATGGGATACTTTTGAAAAATTATACCATGTTGGAACCATTACAGACGGTAAAGTTGTTAGAATAATCGAAAAAGGATTAATCGCAGAATTGCCTGAATCTGTTGACGGTTTTGTTCCAGGAACTCAATTGGCTCCATCTAAGATTAAAAACATTGCAAATCACTTCCCTGTTGATGATGTGATTCCATTGAAAGTTATCGAGTTCGATAAAGAGAACAAAAAAATAGTTTTAAGTGCTATTGCTGCATTAAAAGAAAAAGGTGAAGAAGTTATAAAAGAATATCTCAATAAGCACAAAATGGATAGAGTGAGTGTTGAGGAGATTCTTGCTTCGGATACGGGAAGTATTGATACTTCAGAATTCCCGATCTTTGAAATATCTGAAGATAGTCGTAATAGTTCATCAGATAAAAAATAATTCAATTCTTGAATTTAGTATATTAGAGCGGGACGATTTGCCCGCTCTTTAATTTTTAAACTGAAATAAATGAATAGCAAAGTAGCGTTACATACTTTAGGCTGTAAACTAAATTTCTCCGAGACTTCAACTATTGGAAATCAATTTCTTAACAGAGGATTTGAGATAGTTGATTTCAAAGAGCAATCTGATATTTATGTTTTGAACACTTGTACAGTTACAGAGAATGCAGAAAAAGAATGCCGCCAACTTGTCCGTAGAGCATTAAAGCAAAACCCTAATGCATTTGTAATTGTTACAGGCTGCTATGCACAGCTTAGGCCTGAAGAAATTTCCGGTATTCAAGGTGTAGATTTAGTTTTAGGCAGTAATGAAAAGTTTCGGCTTTTTGATATAGTAAGTGATTTCATAAAAAAAGATTTAGCGTGTATTTATGTCTCCCCTACTGAAGAATTAAATGATTTTGGGCCGGCACATTCAACAGATGCCGATAGTAGAACCAGGGCATATTTAAAAATTCAGGATGGATGTGATTATACTTGTTCTTTTTGTACAATCCCTCTTGCCCGTGGAAAAAGTAGAAGTATGAACCCTGATAATTTAATTTCGGAATTTAAGCAATTAGTTCAACAAGGATATAAAGAAATTATCCTCACTGGAGTAAATGTTGGAGATTATGGAAAATCATTCAACATAAATTTATTTGCGGTTCTTAAAAAGATGGTCGAAGTTGAAGGGAATTTTAGAATTAGAATTAGTTCAATTGAACCTAATTTACTAACAGATGAGATAATAGATTTTACTGAAACCAATCCTAAATTGTGCAAACACTTTCACATTCCATTGCAAAGCGGAAGTCCTAAATTATTGCGTTTGATGCAAAGAAGATATAAAGCTGAGTACTACCAAAATCTAATTCTAAAACTTAAAAATAAAATCCCTAAATGCTGGAATTGGAGTGGATGTGATTGTTGGTTTTCCGGGAGAAACTAACGAAGATTTTTTGCAAACTTATAATTTTTTAAAAGAACTGCCGGTTTCTTATTTACATGTATTTACTTACTCAGAACGCCCCGGGACAAAAGCAATAAGCATGGAAGGTGAGGTTGATGTTTTTGAAAGAAAGAAAAGAAACCACATGCTGAGAATTTTAAGTGAAAAGAAAAAAAATGAATTTTATAATTCCATGGCAGGCGAAAAACTTGAAGTATTGTTTGAACATGCCAACCAGAACGGCACTATGAAAGGATTCTCATCAAATTATATTAGAGTTGCACATGAATATAAAGAAAAGTTTATTAATGAATTAACCGATGTTGAAATTAAAGATTATAAAGATGGAATTTGCAGCTCAAAAATTTTAGAGACAAAAAATTCAATTGATTTAAAAGCCAGTTAATGATTAGATTAAAATCCAAAAATATGAAAAAATTTCTCTTCTTCTTTATTCTGTGTTCCATACAAGTCTTTTCTCAAAATGATGAGACTAAAAATCTTTTAACTCTTAAAAATGAAGTTAAAACCTCGTTAAATAATTCTCAGAAAGAGGTTCAATTTATCCAAACCACTGAGCTTAAAAAGAAAAAAACCGGACTTGCAATTTTATATTCACTGCTGCTTCCCGGTATGGGGGAACTATATGCAGATGCTTATTCAAGCGGCAAATATTTTACAATTGCTGATGGCGCTCTTTGGGCAGTTTATATTGGCATGAACACATATGGCAACTGGCAGAGAGATAGATATAAATCTTATGCACAAGCAAATGCAAGTGTTAGTTTAACCGGGAAGGATGAAACTTACTTTGCAACTATCGGCGATTATTTAAGTGTGGATGAATATAATACTGCCCAGGCATTGAACCGGGATTTTTCTAAGCATGTATAAGAGCAGCAGCTACAACTGGGAATGGCAGTCAAACCTGGAAAGAAAAAATTATAGAAGCATGTGGGTTACAAGTGAGCAAACATTTAACAATCTAAGGTTTGTAGTTGGTGCGCTGCTTGTAAACAGAATAGCCAGTGCGATAAATGCCGTAAGAGCAGTCTCGGCATATAATAAAAGAAATTCACAAGATGTAAGCTGGAATATATCAGCAGGCGTTTCTCAAAATGTTGATCTCCCTCTAAGCGTAACTTTGAATTTTCAAACTACATTTTAAGACATAATTTATTTATTGAAATATTGTTATTGTAACAAGATTTATAAAGCATTTCTGAAGGCTTCATCTCAGTGTTAGGTATTAGTGGAATACTAAAGAGGGAACTTCATTTCACATTAAAAATTCTTTTGAATTCTTCAACATTATCAATTGATTTTATTCTTTCAGATTCTTCATTTACATTTTTTTCTTTTTGAATTTCTGCAGCAAAATCTTCACTTGCTAATGTTTTAGCACTGCAAACACGTGCAAATTCTTTTATATTATTATCAGATGAAACTACAATTAAATTTTTAGGCGATTTTGAATTTTCAATCTGCTGTTTAATATTTTGGTCAGCAGTTTTGTTTTCAGAATATATAATTTTTATTTTTTGTGAGTTGATGGGCTGGTTCGTAAATCCGTCAAAATGTAATGTTACATTTGGCTTTCTTTGAAGAGAAATATCTATCAATATAAAATGCTAATTTTTCTCTAGAAGCTTGCTTGTCTTTTTTCTGAATATTTGAGAAGATATTTAATCTTTCCAATTAAATTATTTCCGTCAATTATATAATGAAGCATTTTATTTTTATTTAAAAGTAAAATTCATTTTATACAAATCATTTCCCGCTATAAAAGTCTGGATCGTTTGGTTATTTTCAAATCTTGAAGTTGCGATGCTTTCACTCTAATTTCAAATCTATAACCGCTGTAAGTTCCAATAGGGTTCCAGGTAAAATTCATTATCCAGCAATCAAGGTCGCGTGATATTTTGATTTGAGGAGCTGCGAATTCTTTTTTGTCAAAATCATAGCTGCCGGTAAATGAAATTTTCCACTGAGGAGTTAAATTAAAATTTAAAGATGCATTTAAGTTTGAATAACTTGTTGAGCTTAGTGGTGTGGGACTACTGCGTGTATAATTATAACTTAAAGAAATATCCCAGGGAATAGAAAAATCAGCTTCCTTATCAGAATAAATTCCACTATACAAATTATTTTGATCTTGATTCAGTACAAATTGATCTTCATTCTCAATGCTTCTTTTTCTTTATCTGAATCTTTGGATTTTAATTTATCACCGGACAGAGAAGTTGAAACTGAAAAATTAAAATTTGTCATTCTAAACAGTCCTTTGCCTTCATTTATTAAAAATTTATTAATCCTAGTCTACTGTAGTTGCATTAACATCGTACAATGTAAAGCGTGAACCTCCATTAAAACTAAACCAGTCTCCTACTTGAGTTCGATAACTAAGAGACAAATCAGAAAATTTTACGCTGTCTGCAGCAAAATTATACCCCATTCCTGCACTTAAATTTAAAAGTTGTATTTTCTTTTCTTTTGCAGTGGTATCTGTCGGATCAACCTGAGTTTTCATTTCAAAAATATTTGATACATGAAAAATTTATTGATTGGGATTCCCCGCTGGATGCCCCTCCAAAAATTTCTCTTTGAAATTTATTGATATTTAATCGTCTGCCCTTTCGAGTTAACATAAGTGCCGTAATATCCCCATCCTGGTTTTGAAAAATCCGGTGTATATGTATATGAAATAGAAGGCTGAACAGTATGACTAATTGCACTAATTCCTAAAAGATTCGGCTGAAAAATTCCATAAAATTTTGTTGAAGCTGATACTCCCGTACTGAAAGTTCTAACAAAATTTATTTGCTTTAACATCATTAGTTGCAATTATATCATTTCCTAAGGAATCGACTCCAGTGGAATACTTTTCAATTCTTTTATTGTACCACCTTTCAGTGTATTGAAATTTGGAGTAATGCTTACATAGCCAATTTTAGGTGAAGCGCTGGTTGAAAAATTATGTTGTATTCCTCCTCTTACTTTTAAATCACCATTTGTTTTATTTCTATTATTTTGAAATCTTGAATTGTAATTAAATCCAATTAGCTCGTACCATTTTTGTGAGCCAACACTATTTTTTCTTTTAAACGGATATTTCTGCGACATACTAAATGCTAAGATTTGGAAGTACTTCGCTAATATTGCCTGTCGATAAATCCTGATTTCTGTTGATAACTTAAAGACAAACTATTGCCGGATTCATCCCAGGTTTTATTTAGCGTTGCATTGGAGATACATATTTGCTTTCTTAAAAGTTCGTTAAAGTCAGCAACATTTCTTTGAAAATTAATTTCCAGAAGCAAAATCAACAATTGCATTCAAATCTTAATGTAGGAGTAATATTTTGATTATGTGTCCAATTTAATCTCCAACTAATTTTTTCAGATCTTGCAGGATCATTTTTTAACCCTTGAATAAATTTAAATATGAACCTTGCAAAAGTGCCGCTGTAATTATATCCTCTTCGCATATCTGAACCTGCTGTTTAAATTATAGCTGCCGCGCGTATAATAATCTGCGGTTAAATTAATATCCATAAAATCATTTATTGCCCAAAAATATCCGAATCGTGAAAAATAAAATCCATAAGTAGCATCATTTCCAAATGCCGGTGGTAAAATACCTGACCTTCTTCCGGATTGAATTGGAAAACAGCAAAGGGTAATGGAATCGGAAAAGGCACTCCGCCAAAGTAAAGCCATATCCATTTTGCAACCATTTCTTGTTTATTAATTATCATCATTTCTGGTGCATAGAAATAATAATGAGGAGTGTCCTGCTTTACAAGTAGTGTAAATTCCATCTTGAATATAGTAAGTATTTTTATCTACTTTTTTAATCTTCTCCCCGGTGTAATATGCTCCTTCGCTTTCAGTTCCTGCAGAGGTAATGTAGCCTCTTGATGTTTTAAAATTATATTTCATACGTAAGCCTTCGTATGTCTCACCTTTGTCTGACAGAACAGGAGTATGAACAAATTTACCCGGCAACAGAATCAGAAGGAACTCCGGATGCATCAACATTGTTAGTTTTAAAATCCACTGCAATATTGGCACTCTTCAAATCCGTATCTTTATACTTTAATGAAGCATCTCCGTAAATATTCATTTTCTTTTCTTGAACAAAAAAAATTAAGGAGTCAGAAGCAGCAGCATAAATAACAGTATCAACATCATTTTTATTTTGCGCGGTTGAATCTTTTAATAGATAATGAATCAGAAGTTGAAATGTTGTTAATGAATCGGATGATAAAATATTTGCATTGGTTTCCTGTGGGAAAATCTGCAAAGAAAAAATAAATAGAAGTAAAACTGCAAATAAAAATTTCATACAAAATATTTTTATCACCCTCAATGAATCCTAAGACTTATAAAAAACTAAAGCAGATGCTCCCTGGATTCCTGCATCATTTTTTAGTTTTGCCGGCATCACTTTTACCCGGTTCTTTAAAGTTTTCAATACCCTAGTATGTAAACTTTGCTGAGTTGAATCAAGCAATGAAGCGCCAAAACCGGCAATGCCGCCGCCAATAATAAAAGTGCTTATATCCAGTAAATTACTAACCGAAGCTAATGCCGCACCAAGCTGCGTTCCCATTTCACAAATAATTAATTTTGCATAATCATCATTTTCTTCGGCAGCAGTTTGAATTAATTTTAGGATTTAAATTATTAAAATCATCATCAATCAGTTTCCATATTACAGAGTCTTTATGCGAAGGCAATTCTTTCTCAATTCTTTTTATTAAATAATTATTTCCTACAAAAGTTTCAATGCAGCCTATTGATCCGCATTTACATTGATCTCCTTTATAATCTATAGTCATATGCCCAATTTCACCAGCTACTCCATTTTCGCCTCTAAATATTTTTTTGTTCATAATAATTCCTCCCCCAACACCGGTACCCAGAGTAATCATGATGAAAGAGAATATTTTTTACCGGCTCCAAATATCATTTCACCAATTGCAGCAGCGTTTGCATCATTTTCAATATAAACAGGAAGCTTAAATTTTTTTCTATTATTTTAGCAAGCTTAACTTTTCCCCAGCCAGGCAGGTTTGGTGGATTTTCAACGGTTCCTTTTTTAATTGATACAATTCCAGGAGATCCGATTCCAATTCCTTTAATTTTTAATTTATTTTTATTTAAGAGCTCATCTATGCCTTTTGCTATTTGCGAAATAACTTTTTTGGGGCCGCCATCTGCTTCAGTTTTTAGTGATTGTTTTATTTTATGATCTTCCCCTTTTGAGAGACTATTCCGACTTTGATATTTGTTCCACCTAAATCAACGCCAATTGCAAATTTTTCAATTTTGGACATGATGCCTTTCAAAATTGTTAAAGTTAGACGTACAAATAAAACAAAAGTGCATCAGGCAAACAAATTTACCTAATGCACTTTAAAAAATAATTAGTAGGTATTAGTTTGTAAATTGATGATCTACAATCTTTAACTCATTAGGATACTGAATATCTCCCAATGGCGAAGTTACTGTCGGCTGTGCCAAAAAGGTAAATTTGGAAGATGACCTGCCTTTTCCCTCCTAAAGCCAAAACCAAATTAATAATATCGTTATATGATTTATCTTTAAAAAATGTTAATAGATCCAAATTCATTTGTAGAGGAATAACTGAAGTTTGTCCAGTACCCGGTATAACAACAGGTGCGCCAATATTGCCGGAGATAGTTTCTTTATCATTAATTAGTAATCTCCACGGAAATGATTTTAATGTAGCTGTGCTTTGTTTTGTTCCGCCGGTTCCATCATTTGGATTCTGCGCTTCGACATTTAATGTAAATGAAACCGGCAGTTTGCCTTGCGCAAATGATGAAGTAAGTTTTAATCCTTCGGTTAAACTAAAATCACTAAGCTTTGATTTATTAGAAATTGGAATTCCATCAATTGCAAAACCGTTTACATTTCCTAATTTGAATTTTAATCTAGAAAGATTAACTAAAGCATTGTATACGCTGCAGCTAATATTTGATAAAGCAAATAAAATTAAGAGAGCTAAAAATTTATTTTTCATAAAATTCTCCTCCAAAGAATATTATATTAGTTCACTTTTGATTCTTCAATTTTTTTCATAATAATTTGAGCAACTTTTAATGCACGCAGCCCATCTTCACCGGAAACTACAGGCGGTATTTTTTTCAAAACAGAATTAACAAAAAGCTGAAGTTCATACTGCAAAGCATTTATTTCTTTAATTTCCGGCTGCTCATATACTATTTGTTTTTTCTTTTCACCAATCCCAATTTCACCAAATGATACAATTGATGATTCACTTTTTTTACCGGCAGGGATTAAACTGATAAACTTCAGAAACTCCTGTTATAAAATCCAAAGCAATATAATTATCTCTTTGAAATATTCTCATCTTTCTCATTTTCTTTTGAGAAATTCGGCTGGCAGTAACATTCGCAACTGCTCCATTTTCAAATTGAATTCTTGCATTAGCAATATCCAATGAATCGGAAACAACCGCAACACCGCTGGCTTCAACATTTTTTACTTTGCTTTTAACTAGACTTAAAATTATATCAATGTCATGAATCATTAAATCTAATACAACTGCAACATCAGTTCCGCGGGGATTAAATTGCGCAAGTCTGTCTGTTTGAATAAACATTGGTTCAAGTCATATATTCTTCAAGTGAAATTAATGCCGGATTAAATCTTTCAATATGCCCAACCTGAAGATTTAATTTTTTTTCAGCCGCTATTTTTACAATTTCTTCTGCCTGTTCAATAGTTGCAGTGATAGGCTTTTCAACAAAAACATTTATGCCGCTGCTTAAGCATTGCTTTGCTAATTCGTAATGAGCACTGGTAGTAGCTGCAATTGAAACGCATTCAACTTGTTTTAGAAGTTCATCAAAATTGTGAAAAGCTTTAACATCAAATTCTTTAGAAGCTAATTCAGATTGAAGTTTATTAGAATCATAAATTCCAACTAGTTCACAGTTATCAATTGATTTAGCATTTTAATATGAAGTTTGCCGAGATGTCCGGTACCGATAACCCCAATTTTTACTTTTTCCATAATTATTTACTTAAAATTTTTTTATATGCAATTATTCTATCATATCCACCGTAATTAGGATCATTATAAAAAAGAAATATATAGTATTCATTGGTTGTCTGCCAGTTGTTTCCTTCAAGAGTCAGCCAATCAATATTTTTTATTTCATTATTAATATAATCAGCGGTTACATATTGATAATCATAAATTCCCCTTTTAAGTTCAATAGTTTTTGAATAAATGCCGCCGGAATTATCCATTTTATATTTCGGAGAAACATCCCAATTATTAAATGCCCCAACTAAATAAATATCACCAAAAGAAGGATCGGGCGGCCTTATTGAAAATGTAACATTTAAATAAGAAGCAAAATCATTATTAGGGTTTGTTAGCAAGAAACCTCCGTTTAAATCCTTGCTTCCGGTTGTAAAAAATCTTGAAGTATTCTAATCCATCAAATTGAGCTTTAATATTTTTAGAATTGAACTTATTTGAATTCCTAAAATCTGTCTCTCGGTATTCATTCCCAGGCCTAATATCTTTTGCAGAAAAAGAAAACTTTACTGATTTCCATCCCAATAATATTGGCGGTAAGTTGTATTGAAATTTCGATCTACCAAGATATGGATAATCAAATTTTTTATTTTCTATAATTTCAACATGATCAACAAAATTTGGAAACAATTCATCAGGAAGGTTAAAATTGGCAGTTAAATACAAAAACTCTTGCCAAATCTTGAGGGAAATAAACTTTATCTTCCATCAATTGTTTTTTAAGATTTACATCTAAGTTTAATTCACTGATTTATAACAAAAAATCTTCCTGATAGCATACACAACTGAAGTATCATAAGAATCAGTAATAAAAAATTTCCATTTGCCTGAAAAAGGAAGCGTAACAAATCCTTTTTCATCCGGGAAACTTCCTTCATACCTATATCTGGCGCCTTCAATATTATCTGGTAAATTAAAAACATCTAGTTCAGGTAGAAACATTTTGTCCATAGTTTGACAAAAACACATTGTCAGTTGGATCCAGTTTTTATCACAAAATCTAAAAACGATTTTTAAAGTCGGAATTGTCACTGCATCAATATCAAAATCAATATTCAAATAACTTGCTAATTGATCCCCGTTTACTAAAACTGGCAATGAAGTTTTATTATCGGTATATGCTTTTAAGCTTTTAATTTCAATATCAGCGGGAAATAAAACTTTGAACATAGAATAATATAAAGAATAAATTACAAAAGTATTTTTCAATGATTTTCCCTTATTTAATATTCATATTAAAGATTAAATATCTCAACACATTTAATTGATTGATGCGGAATGAAAATTCTAACTTGATGGTTTTCTCTTGTTGTTTCCAGCAGAAGCCCATCATCATAAACATTTGTAAGTTTCCCGGTTTTAAAAACAATTTCATAAAGAGGGGAACTTCCACCGGGATCTTCAATTGCTCCATAATTTTCATGCAAAACTACATTTAATGTTTTCCCTATAAACTCATTCCAATCCATTTTCATTTTATTACCTTTTAATTCACTATCTAAATTTTTTTTAAAGCATCTTTATCCAGGCAGAAATAATAATTAGATAAAAAATGATCTGCCGATGATTCTTCCCCGGCATTGATATAATTTGCATAGCCGGCAGCTATAGCTCCTAGAACTTCTTTGCTATTTGTACAATCATTTTCATGTGATTGAAAATAAGTGTCAAGATAATCAATAATAGCATCATTTTCATTCATGAATAAATCATATACTTCATCATTAACATGCATACAATTCACCGCTTTCATACTTCCAGCAATTTATTGGACTAAACTTAGTGTTACTTTCGTCGTTAAAATGATCGAAGAATGGAGTTACCAGTTACAATAATTTTCCCTTGGACTTCATCAGTTTCTGCTTCGTAAGGACTGTGTAATTCCAGAATAAATTGAATCAGCTAAGAAAAATGAATCAAAGTTGAGTACACATAAATAGTATAAAATACTTGATCCGATTGACACGGTAGAATCTGTTACTCTCTAATTCGTTTAAACCATCATTATCCAAATCCACTGAATCTGGAGATAGGGATTAGAAAATTTTTTTTCATAAATCAAAGAATCGTTTTTAGAAACTGTTAATATCAGAATTATTAATTTTGAAATAGAAAAATCTCCGATATTAAAATTCGTTCCTTGAGAAAATGAATTCTGTGAGATTAGTAAATAGAAAGAATAAAACGAATAAATATTTCATTTGATGAGAAAATAATTTTGTAGCTAGGCTAAATATAATAGTTTAGAATCTATTAAGCATTTTATAAATTGGGCATAAAAAATCCCCTGATAGCAGGGGATTTTTTAATCAAACTTTAAGTGCTAAAGATTTTTTATTTCGTTTGACAGTTTATTAATGGCATCTTTAGCATCGCCGAAATACATCAAAGCATTGGGGTAAAAGAATAATTCGTTGTCAATACCTGCATAACCCGGATTCATTGATCTTTTATTTATTATTACAGTTTTTGCATAATCAACATTTAAAATCGGCATTCCATAAATTGGACTTGCAGGATTATTTCTTGCTGCCGGATTAACAACATCATTTGCACCGATAATTAAAACAACGTCCGTGTTATTAAAATCATCATTGATATCTTCAAGAGCATAAAGTTTATCATAAGGAACATTAGCTTCGGCAAGCAGAACATTCATATGACCAGGCATTCTCCCCGCAACGGGGTGAATAGCAAATCGTACTTGAATATTCTTTTTTTCAAGCTGTGTCATTAATTCCATAACAGAATGCTGTGCCTGAGCAACAGCCATTCCGTAACCAGGAACAATTATAACACTTGATGCTGCATCAAAAATCATAGCGGCTTCTTCAACATCCACAGATTTAACATCGCCTTTTGGGCCTTCACCTGTGCCTGCTGCTGCTCCTGTACCTCCCGCAGAACTCCATCCGCCAACCAATACATTCAGCAAAGAACGATTCATACCGCGGCACATGATCAAGGTTAAAATTATTCCCTGAAGCACCAACTAAAGCGCCGGCAATTATTAATTCGTTATTCCTTAAAACAAATCCTGTGGTTGAAGCAGCAATTCCTGAATAAGAATTTAACAGTGAAATTGCCACGGGCATATCAGCGCCGCCAATTGGCAGAACTAATAAAACACCGAGTATAAGTGAAACTATAGTAACAATTATCATTAAAAGTGAACTGTCAGGATGTAATGACAATTATGACTACCGGCAACTAATTACAGCAAGAAGCAGTAATGCATTTAATGGATGCTGTCCAGGGTATTTAACAACTTTACCGGTAACTAATCCTTGAAGCTTACCAAATGCAATCATAGAACCTGTAAAAGTAACACTGCCAATCAAGCAAGCTAAGAACAATAGCAATCCCGGTATCAACATGCAATAAAAGGGTGAGTTTATAAAACTCAGACATTGCAACTAATAGCGAAGCGCCTCCTCCAAATCCATTCAGTAAACCAACCATCTGAGGCATTCCAGTCATCGGAATTTTTATTGCCATTATTGCTCCAACGGCTGAGCCAATAATTACTCCTATAATTATCCATTCATAAGTCAATACATTTTTATCAAACAGAGTTACGATAATTGCTATTGCCATACCGATTGATGCATATAGATTACCGGTTCTCGCAGTTTTAGGAGAGCCTAACTTTTTTATTCCGAATATGAAAAAGATTGATGAGATTAAATAAGAAATTTCTATAATAACATTCATTTTTTACTCACTTCTTTTTGAACATTTTGAGCATTCTATCAGTAACCAAAAATCCGCCGACAACATTTATCATAGCGAAAATCACAGCAACTAAACCAAGTATAGTGCTTATAGTAAATTGCTCCAGCCCGGCACTTAATAAAGCACCGACAATTGTAATTCCAGAAATTGCATTTGATCCCGACATTAGCGGAGTATGCAATGTTGGAGGAACTTTAGTTATCAATTCGAAACCGACAAAAATTGCCAGCACGAATACATAAATCAACATTAAAAAATCACCTTCCATAATAATCCTTTTTAATTATAATAATTCTTTAATTCTTTGATTAACTACTTCCCCATTATAAGTTATCAGCGAACCTTTTACTATTTCATCTTCAAGATTCAATTCCACTTTACCTTCTTTGCCAATATGCTGAAGCAAGCCTAAAATATTTTTTGAATACATTTCGCTGGCATGTGTAGGCACTAAGGCTGGGAAGATTTGATTCCCCTATTATAGTAACGTTATATTTTTTCACAATTTTATCTTTTTCACTTACTTCACAATTTCCGCCAAACTCAACTGCCATATCCAATACAACACTGCCGGGTTTCATGTTTTTAACCATTTCTTCTGTAATTAAAACCGGAGCTTTTTTACCGGGAACTAAAGCAGTTGTTATAACAATATCAGCTTCAGTCACATGTTTAAAGATTAAATCTTTTTGCTTTTTGCAAAAATTCTGCAGAAGCTTCTTTTGCGTAACCACCGGCATCCTGCATATTCTCATCTGTTTCAACTTCAATAAATCTTCCACCCAAACTTTGCACTTCTTCTTTAACACTGGGGCGAATATCCGAAACTTCAACTATTGCACCTAATCTTTTTGCTGTTCCCAACGCTTGCAAGCCAGCTACTCCGGCACCCATAATCACTACTCTAGCAGGTGAAATTGTTCCGGCAGCAGTCATCATCAAGGAAATATTTTGCCAAGCTGATTTGCTGCCATCAGCACTGATTTATAACCAGCAAGATTTGCCTGAGAACTTAATGCATCCATTTTCTGAGCGAGAGTTGTACGCGGAATAAAATCCATTGAAATAACATTTATACCTTTGTCAGCACATTTTTTTGCTAATTCAAAATAGTAGAGCGGGTAAAGAAAAGTTATTAGACAGAGAATCTTTTTTAATAAGATCAATTTCATCTTTGTTCAAAGATTCATTATGAAGCGGACGTTGAACTTTTAATATTATATCTCCTGAAGCAAATAATTCTTCTGTGCTTTCAATTATTTTTGCACCCGGCAGATTCATAAGCTTCATTTGTAAAACCAGCATTCAAGCCAGCATCTTTTTCAATGTTAACCTGATATCCATCTTTTATATAATTTCGCTGTAACATCAGGAGCAATTGCAACCCGGTTTTCCCCAGGTAATATTTCTTTAGGAACTGCTATTAACAATTTCATTCTCCTCTAAGAATTCACATAAATTTTATTAAGAAAACTTAAAAGGTTTTATGCGCAAAAACAAATAAAAATAAATTTTTATATTTGTAAGCACACTCAATTTCTATTGTATAAAAAATAAATAAGGATTCCAATAGTATAACAAATGATGAAATTCAATTATCGAAAAGCAATACTTGCAGATTGCAAATCATTAACAGGTCTTTCCGATCAACTTGGTTATCCAACTACTGAAGAAAAAATTAAAAGAAAGATTAAAAATTATTTTACAGAAACCGGATAATATTGTTTTTAGTTGCTGAAGATAAAGATAAAAATGTTATTGGCTGGATTCATGTTTTTATTGCTGTAAGAATTGAATCTGAAACATTTGCAGAGATTGGTGGTTTAGTTGTCAATGAAAATATCCGTGGATATGGGTGTTGGATCTTTATTAGTAAACAAAGCCGAAGAATGGGCAATTTCAAAAGGAATAAATTTAATGAGAGTTAGAAGCAATCATTTAAGAGAAAAAACAATTAAATTTTATTTGAAAGAATGAATATCGAAATAATAAAAACACAAAATGTATTTTCCAAAGAAATTTCTAAGCTGGCTGCTCGTGAGTGAGGCAATGAAGGTGTCCCTAATCCCCAAACAAGATCAACTGCATGAATTCCAACAACAGGCCTGTCAGTAATTAATTCAGATAAAATTCCAAGTGCAATTCGATCTTTAGGATCATTAAAAGTAGGAACTAAAACAGCAGGAGTTTGAAAAATAGAAATTTGCATAACTTGCCGGTAATCTTTCTCCATCAAAAATAACCGGAGAAGGCATTGGCAAATCAACGACATTTATTTTCGAACCGTCTTCCAATTTCATTCCTTCAAGCCTTTCTTTATTTTCTTTTAAAGGTTTATAGTTTTTATCTTTTGAATTTTCTTCTTGAACAATTACTAACTGTATTTTTATTTACAAATCGGCAAAGATCATCTACATGCCCATGGGTATCATCTCCAGCAATTCCCTTTCCCTAACCAAAGTACATTTGAAATCCCTAGATAATTTTTAAATACTTCTTCATAATCCGTTTTACTAAAACCAGGATTTCGAACTTGAATTTTATTATCCATCAAACATTCTTCAGTAGTAATTAAAGTGCCGTTTCCATTTACATCAATGCTTCCGCCTTCAAGCACTACTTTATTATTTCTATGTAAAGGAACAAATCTTTCAAGATTTAATTTATCTGAAATAAACTTCGGAACTTTCCTGTCTTTTTTATAATTGGAATATTTTGCCCAGGCATTGAATTCAAAATTTACAGTTGCAATTTTATCCTTCTTTGTTTTTAATGAAAGCCGGGCCGGAATCTCGCAGCCATCCGCGGTTAGTTTCAAGTTGATAGAATTCTACATTTTTAATATTCGCATGAACTAATTTTAAAACTTTTTTTGCTTTCTTTTCTTCTTCCTTTGATTCGACAATTATCCTTACTTTTTCACCCTCAGAAATCTTTTTAACAATTTCGCCATAAACCCAATAAATAGGTTCAATTTTTCCAGGCCAGTCATTTTTATTGTGAGGCCAGCCAATCCAGGTAGCTTCATGTTTTTCCCATTCGGCAGGAATGTGATAACTTAAATCAAAAGGTAAATTTGTTATTTCTTTTTTATTGCTCATGTCATTTTAATGCTTATTCAATTATGATCTAAAAATTGAAAAGATAATTCACTAAACTTCACTCTAACTTTCTCCTTTGCGAGTAAGGTGAATTGGATGTAAGTGGATAACTTAAAGCCTATGTTCAGTGGATTTATAATTAGTTTATGAAATATTTATCATCATCTATAAATCTTTGATCAATTCCAGCATACGCATCAATTCTCCGATCACGCAAGAAAGGCCAATTCCTTCGAATATATTCAATTCTATTCAAATCAATTTCTGCCAATACAATTTCTTCCTTATCAATTGATGCTTCAGCTATAATAATCCCTTGAGGATCAGCTATAAATGATGAACCCCAAAATTCAATTCCGGCAGAGTTTTCATTTTCTTTTTCTAAACCAATTCGATTCACTGCTGCTACATAAACTCCATTTGCAATTGCGTGTCCGCGCTGAACTAGTTCTCCACGAATCAAATTGATTTTTCCCATGCTCTTCTTTTTCGTAAGGATGCCAGCCAATTGCAGTTGGATAAAATAAAACACTTGCACCTTTTAATGCTGTTAACCGTGCAGCTTCAGGATACCATTGATCCCAGCATATCAATGTTCCAATATTTCCAAATTTTGTTTGAAAAGATTTAAATCCGAGATCGCCGGGAGTGAAATAAAATTTTTCGTAATATGCCGGATCATCAGGAATGTGCATCTTTCGGTAAATGCCAGCAACTTTTCCTTCTTCATTTATTACTGCAGCAGTGTTATGATAAATTCCAGCAGTACGTTTTTCAAATAATGAAGCAACTACAACTACATTTTTTTCTTTTGCAATTTTTCCAATTGCTTCCGTAGAAGGCCCTGGAATTGTTTCCGCTAAATTAAAAATTTCAATATCTTCTTTTTGACAAAAATATTGCGAACGAAATAACTCTGGCAAACAAATTACCTGTGCACCTTCATTTGCCGCTTTCTCAATCCAATGAATTGCTTTCTCTAAATTCTCATTAGATTTTTTGAGAATGAAAGCTGCAAGAGTCCAACTGTAAATTTATTTGGTTGTTCCATTTAAAATCGTTTATATTAATGATTTCGAAGATTAATAAAAGATTTTTCGGAAATCAATTCGCCTTTATCAGAATATTCTTTACTATTAATTAATTTATCATTTTTATAGGTTTCAATATACCAAAGACTTCCGTCTTTTTTATAAATCTTTGTTTCTCCCTTCTAATTTATTTTCTTCATAGTTCTGCTCAGTCCAAAGAGTTCCATTTTCATAAAATGATTTAGCAATTCCATCTTTTTTTCCTTCTTCATCATAATATACAATATTTTGAACGTTGCCATTTTCAAAATAATTTATATTTTCACCTTTAAATATCCATAATTAAAATTTTGTTTTGCTTTTACATTTCCATTTTGATAGTATTCCATCCCGTGCCCATTTAAATTTCCGTTCTTATAATTCAATTCACTTTTAATTTTTCCATCTTCATAAAACCAAATTGTAGTACCCTCCTGCATATCATTATTCATAATTTGCTTCAACCATCGTAGTTCCGTTTTTATAATATTCAAACGACTTTCCTGTTCTAGCTCCATTAACATAATTATAAGTTGATTTTAGTTCGCCTGTTTCATAATAACTTTTATATTCTCCATCAATAACTCCCATTTTTATAATTCATAATTTCTTTCAATGAACCGGATTGATAATAACTCCTATATAAACCATTATATTTATCATTTGAAAAAGTAATCATTTCTTTAAGAATACCAGAATCATAATAAAAATAGTTGGGGCCTTCTTTCTTTCCCGAATTATAATTTAAAATTTCTTTAATAATTCCTTCAGGCGAATAATATTTACAAACACCATTTAGTGTATTCCATTAGAATAATTTTCTTCTTTCTGTAAAATACCATTTGGATAATTTATGGTTACCAATCCATCCTGAGCAAAAAGAATTGTACTTAAAAATAAATATTGATAAAAAATATTTAAAATTAATTTTCTTAATTCTCCCGCCGTTTTTAATAACCAAATGTTGAAACAAGCAGCCCGTCCTTATTATATTCTTTACTTTTTTCAACATTCCCATTTGAATAATATTCTTCCTTTTGAATTTGCCGTTTTTAAAATATGTTCTGAACCCAGCCATTTAATTTTCCATCAAGATAATTTTCTTCTTTTAAAATAGCTGTGTTATCGTAATAATAAGTTTTTTTTCCTTGTAAAACTCCTTTGATATAATAAGCATCGGAGCTTAAAAGACCATTTTCATGATAAGTTTTCCGGGAGCCATCGAGTATATCATTTCTAAAACTTGAAACTGATTCCATTATCCCGTTTTGATAATAAGAAATTGTCATTCCGTTCTTTTTATCGTTGTTATAAATACTTTCAGATTTTAATTCTCCAGTAGGATAATATACATTTGAGTTTCCTTTTCTTTTTCCATTCACATAATCAGCTTCATTTTGTAAAATTCCATCTTCATAGTAAGAATATGATTTGCCATTTAAAGTATCGTTTTTATAAGCCCATTGATCTTTAAGAAATCCGTTATCATAATAGAATCTTGAATTTTTTTCCTTCTTCCCATCAATATAAAATATTTCAACTTTAGCACGCCATTATTATAATAATTTCTATCTGTTTTTTCCACAGCTTCTTGTTTGCCCATATAATCATATCTAATTCTATTTAAGAGTTCATCATTTACATATTCATCAACTACTCTTATAGTTGCCGGCTTCATCAAATATTTTAACTTCACCTTCAAGTTTATCGTTTATATAAAATGCTTGAAGAGCAAGCTTCCGTTTCCCTCATGATAAATTTTTGTGATGCCGTTCATTTTACCATCAACATAATTTCTTTCAACTTCAACTTTGCCGGATTTATAAAATGTTTTTGAAATTCCTTGCAGCACGCCATTTTGAAAAAGCCATTCGCCTTGCTTCTCACCGGTTTTATAATAAGTATAAGTAAGCCCATCAAGAACTCCATTATAATAATTTTGTTCCGACCATAGCTCACCGGATTCATAATACCATTTTGAAGTTCCTTCTTTCCTGCCGTTTCTATAATTCCATTCTATGCTAACTTTTCCATCAGGGAAATACCAGGTTGAAATGCCGTCTTCTTTTCCATAAAAGAATCTCCATTCCTTCCATAATTTTCCATCGGGATAATATTCAAGATATCTGCCATGAAGCTGATCATTCCAATAATCACCCTGAGTTTTAATTGTCCCGTCAGGATAATAAGTTTTTTTTACTTCAACTTTTTTGATATCTTGAGGAAATAAGGAAATTTGCAGCATTATTATAGACAACAGTTAATACAACGACTAATTCTTTTATATCTAAACATCAATTCCCATTAAGTTTTAAAATTCAGCGCTAAAATTAATACTATTTTAAGTTAAGAGAAAATGATAAAGAAATGACTAAAAGCTGTTTATTAAATCGTAGAAAATTTCAGAGAAATAGTATTTTTTTTGATTTGATGAAAGTCTATTTTGAAAATCCTAAGTGTGAGAATAAATTAGTACTCTGATAATATTTTTGATTTGAAGTTTGTATTAGAACTAACTTTTTATGTTTTTGTTACAAAGTGCATGTATTTATAGTTAGTGTGACACAACATTTTATAATTAGTCACGTATAGGGACGACATATTGATAGAAATATGCAATCAACATTAGCCCAATTCGTAGAGAAGGAAATTTTTCTACCACAGAGAAAAGGCAAGATTAAACACAGATTAAAATTTATCTATGAGAATCTGTGGTGAAGAATTCTTTTTTTCTTAAGAGATTATTATCGATCTTTGCTTTTGAAAAGTGAATTAGAAAAATATAACAAAGCAGTCGCAGAAATAATTATTCTTTTATCTTTTCCAATCCGGCATTAACCCATTTGTTATTATTTTATGTCTGTACTCTCCGCTTAGATCAACAAGCCAGACATCCGCATTTCCTGAACCATCGTTTTTGGAATTGTTAAATATTATGCTGCCTCCATCAGGTGAGAATCTTGGGTTTGTATCGTTAGTGCCGTTAATTTTGTTGAATGACAAATCAGTAATTGTTGAATCAATTAGTGATTTAAGAAATATATGTGAATTTAATTGCCTTCCATCAGCAGATTCAAAACCGGAAACATCATGTGTATACATAATACTTTTACCGTCAGTAGAAAAAGAAGGGCGTTCAATTATGCCGGGTAAATTATCAACAATTAATTTCACGTTAGAACCATCAGAATTCATAATATATATTTCAGAATCATATGGATTTGGTCCCATAGTTTCAACAACAATTTTATCACCAAGTGGAGAAAATTCACATTCTCGAAAATGACGATTGGTGGGTGCAGTTGCAACTACTTTTAAATTCGAACCATCCGAATTTATCCTATATAACTTATCGTAATGTGCATAAATTAAGCTTCCTCCATCCGGTGCCCAGCTAAATCCAATGCCAATATTGTTATAACCTGCCACCGATAAATTTGTAATTTTTTGAAATCCAGATCCATCTACATTAACTGTATAAATCTGATTCTCTAAATTCACATCCGAAACAAAAGCAATTTTAGTTTTATTCGGATTAAATCGCGGCCAGATTTCTTTATTGCTGGTATTTAATAATTGAATAGAATTTTCATCCAATGAATCAGCAGTGAATAATTTATAATTACCATCGATCATTCTTATAAAAGTAAAAGGGTTGTTGGGAAATTGTTTTGTAGTAAAGCTCCATACATCGCCATTAATTGAATTCGCCGTGTCGTTTACTATTACCTGCCAAAAATATGTTTTGTTGTACTTTAAACCTGAAACATCCACCAAAGTATCACTGATTTCAGAAGCAATCTTTGTTGGAGTAGATGATTCTGAATTATACATGTAAACATCGTAAGTTATTGAACCATTGCCGGCAGTGCTTGAAGACCAAGTTAAAGTTAAATTAAGTGGATTATCTGTTGCCTGGTTTTTTGGACTTGGATTACTGGGTTCTGTCAAAGTATTGCTTGCCGGATTATAATCAAGCTGAATTATAGCCTGAGTTGTTACATTTTCTTTTACTGTAACAGTAACTGAGCTTGTTTTATAACCACTTTTCTTTGCTGTTATTGTATAGCTGCCAACAGCGATATCCTTTATATTAAATGATCCCGAATTATCAGTTACAATTGCGTTTGTTGCCGGGTTTGTAGTTATACTTGAACTGCCTAAAACTGATCCTGTTTTTGAGTCAATAACTTTTCCGTTTATGTTTCCTGTTAAAACCGGTTCGACAGTATTTTCTTTGCATGATACCATCAGGATTGCAAAGAGTAAAATTATAACAAATCCATTTATATATTTAATTAACATTCAGAACTCCGATAGATATATTTAATCATATTTTTACAATTTTTAAGCCATTAGAAAATCAGTGAATTTTAAGCTAATACCATTTCATTTTGATAAAAACGATACGAAATGTCTTAAATCAACTTTATTTCTTTAGATTTTTTCGATTGCTTTATTTAAAGCAAGTCGTTTATATGCGCTAATTTAAAACGCTACCAAAGCTTATTAAAACTATAGACAATTATATATTAAACTTTTTTTGAAACTCCCCATGGATCTAATAAATTGAATGCAGCCTGCCTATAATCGCAGGCTGCAAAATGTATTTTAATTTAATGGACCGTTTACAATCTTAATATTCATATCATTTCCATATTGACGAACTTCGTACTGCTTTGCAGTTTGTCCATTTTCAACCTGAGTAACTTCATTATGATTACCAAATTGAAGAACGACATAGAACAAATTATCTCCATTTAGTTCCTGGTTGACGACATTTTCTCTCCCGAATTGACCTACAATAGATTTATTATCATCCCCATTTATTGCAAGGTCATAAGAATTGTAGTCACCAACTTGAACAGAAACAGATTTGTTACCATTACCATTTTGAGTGAGATTGGCTGTATTGTTTGAACCAAACTGCGTAACAGAAGCAGAGTTCCCATCAAAATTAGATGATGTGAATTGATTTAAATTTACAACTTGCTGTAGAATAGCTTTATCAATCCCATCTATATTAGAATTGAAATAAGCCGGATTTTCAAGCTGCTGTATCTGCGATCCAACATTATTAGCATCTTGAGAAAAAATTAACTGCGATGCTAACAAGAGAATAAACACTATGAAATTTTATTTTTTTCATTTTAAATCAACTTTTAAATTATTAGCATGGGAGTTTAAACTAACTCCCATGCACCGTTGAAAAATGAATTAGTTACTTTGAGTAACTGTTCCGGTATTATTATTTCCCATCTGAGTTACTTGACTACTATTATTTCCTACACCTGATTGAGTTACTGTTGCTGAATTATAGTCACCAATTTGATAAACACCAAAATTTCCAACATGTATTTCCAGTACCAGAAATATTCATATCACCAGCTTTGAGAAGTAACTATAGTATTATAATTTCCTTCTACCCAATTGTAAGCTTTATTTCCATTACCTGTTTGAGTTTCAGTTATTGTATTGAAATCACTTGCATCGATCCTGTCCCTCTAATTCTGCTGTTATCATAGTTGTTGTTGCCATGATTGCAATATTGTCATACTATTATTATGTGTATTATAAGAAGAAGCAGCATATGAGAAGTTACTTATTTCCATCTTGTTTCTGTGAAGTAGTATTTGAATTTCCTGCTATCACTGTTTGTGCATTATTTGATGAACCACTTTGAATTTGTGTTGAGTTATTAGAACTTCCTTGTTGATTGATAGATGCACTATTATTTTCGTACTCCACTCTGATTTTGAGAATGCATATATTGAAGTCACCATCTTGAGAAATTGTAGCATCATGTCCACTAAGATAAGTAGGAGGACTGTTATATGTTCCACCAGTTTGTAATTGATATGCTTCATTACCATCACCTACTGAGGTTATTGTAGCAACATGGTTGATTCCATGTTGTTCTTGAGTACCTATATTTGCAGCACCTGTTTGAGTAAAGTTAGCAAGTTGATGACTTCCAAATTGCATTTGTGAGGCATTATTACCATCACCAATAGTTTGAGTCATATTTGCAGTCATGTTATAACCATCTTGTTTCTGATAGCCAATATTATCGTTGCTTATTTGAGTAATTGTAGCATCATTATAACCAGTATATCCAAATCCTTGTTCTTGAGTAGCAGTATTACCATCACCAGTTTGGTTAATAGTTACATTTTGAGGTGCTGCAATTCCTGCTTGTTGATGCTGCATTTGTGAAGCAGTATTTCCTGCACCAATCTTGGTAACAAATGCATGATTATTTAGAAGCACCAGTAAGTGCTTCTTGCATTATATGTCGATGAATTAGATCCAGTTTGATCTACCATATGGGTATTTCCATTACCGGTTTCACTAACTGTTGAAGTATTCTGTGCAAATGTATATCCGCACAAAAGAACGATTATGAAAAAAGCAAATAGTTTTTGCATTTTTTTTCTCCATTTTTTGTTAACAATTATTTATTTAACTCTTGCGAGTTAGCCCTACTTAAGAGAATACCATTGCAGTATCCTCTTTATTGTTAACAATCCTCTGGCATAGAATTGTTTGCCGTTTACTCCAATGCAAATTTCAATTAAATTTACACCGGAGTTAGAAGTTTGGTGGCGTTAGAGTTTGCAACGGATCGTCTTTGTCCCGATATATCGGGATAAAGAGAGCCTCTCTAGCGCTGCCTTATTTATACAGTCTGCCAGGACTGTTTTCATTTTCATATTTTTTCTACCAACACCTCCTTTAAAAACAGATATTAATTAAACGATATTTTTATTTACCTAAATAGAAACAAAATCCAACTCTGGTTCCCCAGAAATAATCATTTAAATCACCGTGCTTCGTGCCGTCAATTTTATCATTAAGCATGTAGTGATTGCTGAATAAAATATTTAATCCTACCCTATTGGAGATCATATATTCTGCTCCAACACCGCTTATTAAAAATGGGTATAAATTATTACTGAATTTCAAGAATGACTGGTCTTCAATGGATATTCCAGCACCTATAAAAACATATGGAGTAAATTCATTAAATGGATTCAAATAATATTTAGCTTGAAGTTCAGCATTATTAAAAGTTTTTTGCAGATAATTTTCTGTATACAATTGCCATCTGCCGACATTAAGATTTAATGATAAATTGCTTGTTAATTCTGCTTGGATTTCCAACTCTCCCGCTGCTCTTGTTAAAGGATTTGCATAATCACCGGAATAAGTTTGAGTGCCTAGATTAATTCCTACTCCCCATTTTGCCCTCATTGCTGTTAGGTTTCTTCCATAGACATCAGTTTTTTCGTCCACAATTTTTTCTTTTTCATAATCTTTAATTACTGCTGAATTAATATCTTTCGGATTCTTTAATTCCCATAACCCTTCTTTTAAGCCTTCAATAACAAGACTTTCAACTGCTTTTTCGATTGCTTCGGTAACACACATTTCTGGAGGTTCATTGTAGCTGTAACCTGTCTCAGCTTCAAGTAGTCTTTTAAAAGATACATATCTGAAAAATCCTACATCAACTAACTGTGAAAGTATTGTTTTAGATGTGTAAACCGTTTTAAGAATTCTCCCATTCTGGGTTGAGATCGCGCGAAGATAAATAGTAACTCTATCTTGTCTATATTGGCCGGAAGAACTAATTCCAAAATATTTTATTCCTGCACCGCCTGTTAGAATATTTGTGTCGTAAGAAATTATACCGCCTTCAAGAATTACTCCTGCAAATAGTAACGGCGGCAGAAGCTGATCCTGCTGATTATTTTTATTCAAGTATTCAGCACGGCTGGAACGTATTATCTTTCTTTCATTTAAAAGATTTGAAAGCCCTTCTCTTTCAATCGGGATAAACCACCCAGACTCTTCAAGTGCTTTTAATAAGATTGATGTAGCACCCTGGGTAACAGCAGTTGACCAACTAGTCCCATTTGCGGTTGCTTTATATTGCCCGGTTTGATCACGAAATTTATAGACAGCCGCTACAATTTTATCTTTTGCAGCCGGCAATGATTTTAACTCTTTATTAATTGGAGTTAAAGGGCCCAACTTAGCGCGAGTTGTTTCCATAGTTGGGATCATTTGTGAACAGCCCTCGATAAGCAGTAAAATTATTAAACCAGTAATTATGTAAATTAAATTTTTAATCGTTTGCATATTTGTTTCTCAATAATAAGGTACAACAATATTTGTTTCACTGCCGTTCGTTGAATCTAAAATATTAACTATAATGCCCTCGTTTGATGGTGAAACATCAATTATATAATCTCCAAGTTCATAATGGCCCTCTGTTAAAGCATTATCTCCGAATGCAGACTGAACAAGCTGCCGTGAAAGCTGACTAAGAATTTGCCTATTCAAGCTTTGCTGAAAATCAGCTAACGGATTGGAATTATATGAACTGCTTGCACTGCTGCTTTCAGTAAAAGTGTTTTGGGCTTGTGCTTCGTTGAACATCCATGAAGCATTGTAAGGGTTCCCTCCAACGAAAGATGGGTTAATTGGATAGTAAACTAACTCTTGAGCTAAGGATTTGTTAGGGATAAATAAAATTATCCCCAAGAAAAAAAGAAAATAGAAAAATAGTTTTTGCATTGCTCCCTCAAATTTTAAGTTCTAAAAAATGCCGCTTCCTTTCATTTCATCGCCGTTCAACTCTTTTTGAATTTCTTCATAGTTCTGCAAATAATTCATCGAAAGCTGCACTGCATAATCAGCCAGTTCTTCAATAAGTTCGTATCTCGTTTGCAATCTGTTTTCAAAAATTTGTGTATCATTTATTTTTACTGAAATCTGTGTCCCTAAACTTGGAATAGGCTTTTCTGAAATCACAATTGTAAAGTCATTCGGTAATTGCGGGCTATCCCACTTTTGATAGAACAAATCATAAAAATCATGTCCAAGCTTTGTTTGAGTTTCATCAACTACCAGCCCTTTTATTTCAATATCTTTAAATTCATTGTTTGTCTGTAAAGGAGGTGAATTCCCCTTTAATGTGTCTTCAACTATTCTATTCTGAACATTTCCACTAATATTTTTATTTTTATTCAAATATGGTTCCAATATTTTTTTATCGGTTAAGTTTTTTTGGTCTTTCCATTTGTCTATTTTTTTTTGCAACGAAATATGCACTCTGTTATAAAATTCAGGTAAAGCACTTATCTTTTTTAATTTTAATGAGTTAAGCTTTAATTGCAGCGCTTCTTTTTTACCTTCTCTACCACTAATCTGTTTATCTAATTCATTTAATGAATTTTTAAAAATATTAATTTCACTATCGCTGGCGCCAATTAGTTGGTGAAAATCTACACGATTATTTTGAGATGAGTCATTTTCCATTCTTACAAATTCATTATGAAGAGAATCTATTTGAGACAGAATTATCATTTTAATTTGGTTAGCCAAATTCGATTGACTCTTATTTTGCGCATTAATATTCTGGTTAAAAAATAAAATTGCCCCTAAGCATATAACAAAAATTTTATTATTTGTAAGATTAATTTTCAATCCAGTTTTATTAGATGGATCCTGAAAATTTTTATAAATAAAACTTATTGCCCGCAAAATCATTCTATTAAAATCTCTCTAAAAAATGTTTTGAAGAAATTGAAAACAGTATTATTATTCTTTGAAATACTGTATTATTTATAATTATTATTAAGTTTTAGAAAATATTAAGGGGGTGATCAAATGAGCTAAAAATTATTACCCCGCTCGCCTGTTTAATCCCTTAATAAAATTTTCTACTTTTTTTGGAGGGTTAAAAAGAAAGAAAATTATTACTGAAAAAAGCGTATCCATTTACTTAAATAAACTTTTCCATGTTAATTCTATATATACAATAAATAAAAAGTATTTTGGAAAATTAAGTGAAAATAGTTTATTTAAAATGTAATCAAGGAAATAAAGGTCAATGAATGTGCCAATTAAAATGTTTGTTAGAAGCAATTATTTGAAATATTGGGTATTTAAAAAATCTATTCTGAGTCAATTTCTTTATCGATGATTCAAAATAGTATAAAAATTTTGATTTTTATTAAGCTGGAAGAAGATATTATTTAGTGTGAAATCCTATTTTTTCAATAAGCGGCTTTGCTTTTTCAGCGTCGCTTTTTGATTCGAATGAAAGCCTGAATGTACCCCCGGTTCCTTCTCTGATTTTCAGTAATTCTAAATCTTTGATGTTAATTGAATTTTCAAAAAGTACTGAGGTGAGTTTGCTTAAAACTCCGGGTTCGTCTTTAACAAAAACAAAAAGATCATAAAGTGGATTTATAAATCCTTTTGTGTTTTTAGGAATTTCATCCCGTTTAACACGCGCAGTTTCAAATATTTTTTCCAGTGAAGTCAAATCTTTTTTCATCACTAGACTGTCAATTTCCGTAAACTCCGAGAGAAAATTTATCAATGATTTTACTATCGCATCTTTGTTATGCTTTATTACCGGTTCCCAAATACTAAAATCACTTGATGCAATTCTAGTCATATCCCTAAATCCACCGGCAGCAAAATCTAGATAATTAATGTCTTTATTTTCACGGCTGACGGTGTTTACTAACGCCACAGCAAGCAATTGAGGCAAGTGGCTTACTTTTGCAACTATTTCATCATGTAAATATGGATTTAAAAATTTAATTCTTGATCCAAGAATTGTAATTATCTCCAAAAGAAGTTTATAATTTTCAGAATCAATTTTTTTATCTGTTAAAATATATACAGCGTTTTCAAATAGAAGAGGATCAGAATTGTCATAACCACCTTTTTCTTTTCCTGTCATTGGGTGTCCGCCAATATATTCACCTTTTTCTTTTATTAGTCTCCACTTATCTTCAAAAACAGATTTCACACCGCAAACATCTGTCATTATGGTTTCATCACTTATAACTGGAGCTAATTTCTCAAATGCTTCTATCGAAGCTTCGGTAGGAAGGCATAAAAATATTATATCGGAATCTTTTGCTTCTTCGATTTTTCTCAATTTAAAATTGATAATATTTTCTTTGAATGCGCTCTTTAAAACATCAGGTTTATCAAACGCGCTGATAGAAATTTGGTAATCGGAATTTTTTAATCCTTTGGCGATTGATCCGCCAATTAAGCCAAGTCCGATTATAGATATGTTTTTTGTTTCCAAGAATTTAAATCGTAAAAATTATGATATGAAATAGAATTATTTTTCAATGAAGAATTAGATGACGCTTTTATTGATTTTTGACTTTTAATCTTTTAATTCATTCTTCTTCCAATAACTTCAGCAATCAATTTAACCTGTTTCATAAGATCTTCAAACTGCTCCGGCAATAATGCCTGCGGGCCGTCAGACAAAGCTTTTTCCGGATCATTATGGACTTCAACCATTATTGCATCTGCACCAGCAGCAACAGCAGCACGAGCCATTGGTATAACTTTATCACGCAATCCAGTAGCATGCGATGGATCAGCCACAACCGGCAAATGACTACGATTATGAATGACAGGTATTGCAGAAAGATCAAAAGTGTTTCGGGTATAGGTTTCAAAAGTCCTAATACCTCTTTCACAAAGCATCACTTCTTTATTACCACTTGATAAAATATATTCTGCAGACATAAGCAAATCTTCAACCGTAGCGGCCAGGCCTCTCTTTAACATGATCGGTTTTGTAGCTTTTCCCAAGTCTCGAAGCAATGGAAAGTTCTGCATATTTCTTGCGCCAACTTGAAAAATATCAGTGTACTCTTGAATCAATTCGATTTGGCTTGTTTCCATTACCTCTGTTATAACTAAAAGATTATATTTGTCGGCAGCTTTCCTAATTAGTTTTAATCCTTCTTCGCCAAGCCCTTGAAAAGCATAAGGAGAAGTACGCGGCTTAAAGGCACCACCTCTTAGTATTTTGGCTCCGCTCTTTGACACAATTTCAGCAATGGTCATTATTTGGTCTTCATTTTCAATTGAGCAGGGGCCTGCCATCATTATAACTTCATTACTGCCTACAATAACGTCTTTTATTTTGATCTCTGTATCTTCTTTTTGAAATGTACGGCTTGCTAATTTAAATGGCTCTGTAATGCGATAGACTTCTGCAACACCATCAAGTATTTTTACTTTCCGGATATCAAAATCCGGTTTTACTCCAATTGCCCCAACCACTATTTGTTCAACACCGGTAGATTTATGAATAGCGAAACCGTAATCTTCAAGATGTTTAATTACATTCTCGATCTGCTTATCTGAAGCATTTTTATGAAGAACAACTACCACTTTTTACTCCTGAAATAATATTAGCCTGTCAGGCTGAGCTTGTCGAAGACTGACAAACAATAATAAATTCACACTTCGACAAGCTCAGTGTGACAATATAAATAATTAATGAAAACTTTTTTCTCCGGCTTTAATAGCAACATCAATATAATCTTCTTTTGCCGGGATTGCACAGGAATATTTTGTACTGTAAGAACAATAAGGACTGTAAGCTAAATTGAAATCAATAGTGTAAGTATAATTAGGATCAGTCATCATTTCAAAATCCAAATACCTGCCAACGCCATATGTTTCTTTCCCGGTTGTTTTATCTGTAAACCAGATGCTGTAATATTCTTGGCCATTTCTTGTTACACCTTTGTACACATTTATTTTGTGGTCTTCATTTTTAAAATTCCAAATTACATAACCAAACTTTACAACTTTTCTTTCTTCACCTTTGGTTCCGTAAATTTTTACGGTATCCTTATTTACGTTTTCGTTTAATTTACTTCTAAATACAAAATCAGGATCAACTTTGTAATATTTTAATGGTGCGAAATGCGCCTCGGGATCATGATTAAATGGTGAAGATGGATTGTTTTTCATATAATCATCTTTTTCTTTCCTGGACTTTTCAATTTGGGAAATGTAATTTTTATCTTCCTGGGATGAATTCTTCCCACATGAAAAAAAACTAAAGATTACTATTGCTGCCAATAAATAGATTAAAATTGATTTCATAATTGTTACTTTAATTTCTGTTAATTTAATGTTGCAATTTGACGTTTGAATTTTGAATTAGGTCTTCTCTTTCACTCGCTTTTTTAACTCATTTAATTTATTTAATGCTTCAACCGGAGTTAAATTATTAATTTCAATATCATCAATCTCTTTTCTTATTTTATCATCTTGAATTTCAAACATACTGATTTGATTTTCATCCGCTGCTTTTATTTTCTTTAATTTTTCTTTCTTCTCTTCATAAGGCGTTAATTCCTTTCCTTCCAAGTTTTGAAGAATTTCCTTTGCCCTGTTAGTTACAAATCTTGGGAAGTCCTGCCATTTGTGCAACTTGTATTCCATAACTATGATCGGCACCGCCGGGAGTTACCTTGTGAAGAAAAATTACTTTGTCATCATATTCACGTACATCTACTTTATAATTTCTGATTCGTGGAAAAATTTCTGCCATTTCATTTAGTTCATGGTAATGAGTAGCAAATAAAGTTTTAGCAGAAACTTCAGGATTTTCATGCAGAAATTCGGTAATAGCCCAGGCGATAGAAATCCCATCAAAAGTACTGGTGCCCCTTCCGATTTCATCAAGTAAAATTAGGCTTTTATCAGTTGCATTATTTAGAATATTTGCAGCTTCTTGCATTTCAACCAGAAATGTACTTTCACCGGCAGAAATATTATCGCTTGCTCCAACTCGAGTAAAAATTCTATCAACTAAACCAATGTGTGCTTCTTTAGCTGGAACAAATGAACCGATTTGCGCAAGTAAAATTATAAGTCCAATTTGGCGAAGATATACGGATTTACCTGCCATATTTGGACCTGTTAAAATTATTATTTGATTTTCTTCATTATCCAGCTGACAATTGTTTGAAGTAAACTTTTCTCCTGGTGGCAGAATTCTTTCCACAACAGGATGTCTTCCTTCCATAATTTCAATTTTAGTATTATCACTTAATATGGGCTTCACATAATTATACTGTTCGGCAGATTCAGAAAATGAAATTAAACAATCAAGTGTTGCAATCATTCTGGCATTCAATTGAATACTTTCTGATTCAGCAGCAACCATTAATCTTACTTCATTAAATAACTGTGATTCAAGTTCATAAATTTTTTCTTCAGCATTAAGAATTTTATCTTCATATTCTTTTAATGCCGGAGTGATAAACCTTTCAGAGTTTACCAGCGTTTGTTTTCTAATATAAGTATCCGGGACTTTATCTTTTTGCCCATTGCTTACTTCAATATAATAACCGAAAACTTTATTAAAATTAACTTTGAGTGTAGAAATGTTTGTTTTTTCTCTTTCGGTCTTTTGAAGATTAGCAATCCAATCTTTTCCGTGAAGAGAAATATCTCTCAGTTCATCAAGCTCAACACTAAATCCGCTTTTAATAATTCCGCCGTCGGCTACACTTAACGGCGGATGATCTACAATTGATGTTTGAATCTTATCAACCAGTTTATCCAAAGATGATAAACTTTCACCAAGCTGAGCTAAAGTTTTAACCTGAAAATTTTTTAATTCATCTTTGATTAACGGAATTTTCTTTAGTGAAGTTTTAACTGCAATTATTTCTCTCGGATTTGCTCTGCCGGTACAAACCTTGGAAATTAATCTTTCAAGGTCTCCAATTTCTTTTAAATGAGTAACAATTCTATTTCTTGAAGATTTATTCGTTGATAGCTCTTCAACACTTTCCTGACGCTTTAAAATCAATTCAAGCTTTTT